>NZ_WMKA01000038.1 GCF_009711085.1 Cellulosimicrobium composti | reverse complement strand
GGAGACCCGGGCGTACCCGTAGGTGTGTGCCATGGCGTGACGGTAGCGAAAACCCCCGGGTCACGTTCTGCGACACCGGGGGTTTTCGGACACTAGTTCTGCCACATGTTCTCTCGGCGTGTCGCGGCGGCGGCCACGGTGTCCGAGAAACGATCGTTTCCCGGACAGTCTGCACGGGCGCCCCTCTGAACTTTCAAGATCAACTCTAGGAAAATTGCGTGGTTGCATTTTTCTTCATGCTCGTGGTAGAGTTGTTCTTGCACCCGTGGTGGTGCCCGACCTAAGGAGTTACGAATTGAGCAAGAACAGCACATGGGATGAAATCAAGGCCGATGTCGACGAGCACGGCGGCGTGGTGACGGTCTCCGCGTGGCGCCTGCGCGATGCGCAGGGAGCGGGCCGTCTGACGGAACGGATCAACGGGCAGATCAGCGAATCGCTGGCTGCGCGTGGGCTGGGGCACGTGCCCTTCAACGTCGAGGACATGCCGACGTACCAGAACGAGCAGGTGCGGATCTACGACCGCACCACGGCTCTTGGGAAGGTCATCGAGTCGGCCCACCTGCCCGGTGACGACCACGACGAGCGCCTGCGTGAGGCGATCAACGACGAAGCCGTTGACATCCTCCGACAGGTCCGCGACCTCGTCGCCGAGTAACGCACGCCAGAGGGCTCCGGCCGCCACGGGCGACCGGAGCCCTCTGGTGTGCGTGCAGGCTCCACCACAACGGATGATCTGGTGTCAGCGACCTACGTAGTCCTACGGGCGGTGGGTGCCTCTCATGGTTCGATGACCCCCATGAGCTTCGACGAGCAGACGAACTATGGCTATCTGTCCCAGGTCGCCAGCCCCGAAGCAAGCGAGGGCCTGACCCGTTCGCGAGCCGTGCTCCTCCTGTGGTTTCTCCGCAACGTAATCGGGATCGACGACCTCGACGCCTACGAACACGTGTGCGATGGCCCGGGAGACCGCGGGATTGACGGTATGTACGTCGAAGAGGACGACTTCACGGGCATCGGGACACTGGTGATCCTGCAGAGCAAGTACCCGCAGACACCGAAGAACGTGGGGCGCACCGACGTCGCTGAGTTCCTCGGGATCGCCAACCAGTGCCGCACCGTCGAAGGGGTCCAGGCGCTGCTCGCAGATCCGGGACTCGAGCCGGAGCTTCGCGCCCTCCTCATCCGCAACAGAGTCGAGGAGCGGCTCGCGGCGGGGACTCTCAAGGTCCGACTGATCTTCGTCACGGCCGGCATCTTGCAGCAGGACGCGCAGGAACTCGTGGCATCCACCAACGTGCGCGAGGGTGCTGGGTTCCTCACGGTCTACGACCTGCGGACGCTTGGTCCCCTTGCGAAGTCCGTGCTCGGCCCGCAGCCGGTTTCGGGTGAAGTCGTGATCACGACCCCGTCCTCCGAGCGGTTCGTGATGCAGATCGACGGTCGAGACCACATCGTGGCGGCGGTGAAGGCAAGCGAGATCGTGGCGTGGCCCGGAATCGACGACCGCAGCCTGTTCGACCTCAACGTCCGCAACCAGCTCCGACCCAACAACGTGAGCAAGGCTCTCCGTCAGGCCCTGGCACGGTCGCAGGACCACCCGAACTTTCTCGCTTTTCACAACGGGCTCACCGTCGTGTGCAACGGCATCACGACTCAGGACGAGTCGATCACGGTGCAGGACATGTCGGTCGTCAACGGTGCGCAGAGCGTGGTCGCACTCCTTGACCAGGCGGCCTACCTCACCGACGAACTGAAGCTCGTGGTCAAGTTCATCGAGATCGGCGAACACCACCAGGTCGCCCGCGAGATCGCTCGACGATCCAACACGCAGAACCCGGTCAACCAGCGGAACCTACGTGCCCTCTCCGGGGTTCAGCTGCGCCTTCTCGCGGAGTTCAAGACAGAGTTCCCCACCTACACCTACGTGACCCGACCACGATACGGCGAGCCGCTCGAGGGCACCGTCATCGAGAACGACCACGCAGCGCAGCTACTGTGTGCGATCTACAACCAGCAACCCTGGTTGGCGGTCAAGGTTCTCGCCCTGTTCCAGGATCACTACACCGCGGTGTTCTCGACCGCGATCACGGCCGCGCACATCGTGCTCGCCGACCTCATCGAACAGCGCGTCAGGGCCGGCTCAAGCCGAGTCCCATCCAACTACCTCGCATCGAAGAAGCTCACCGAACTCGTGATGGTCTACCTGGTCGGTCAGTTGCTTCGCACGGATGACGCGCTTGCGCAGATGCTGAAGGCCCCTGCGACTGCCCTGGAGGATCGTCCAGCGCTCGAAGCCAAGCTGGACGAGCTTGTCGGCCACGCCGCAGGCACCCTACAGATCCGGGCGCAGGAGCACCGGATCGCCGAGACGTACGACGACTTCAAAGTGGACTTCAAGAACCGTGAAGTCCTCACCAAGCTCGGCAAGGAAGCCGCAAAACTGTACGTGTACGCCAAGGCCACACAGGCCACCCCCGCGGGAGGAACACTCTGACGGCGTTAGGTCTCGGTGTCGTCACACCACCGTGACGGGGGCGTACGGCAGAATGACGGCGTGACCCTGGCAGCCGCGTACGAGCCCGACACCGCCGAGCTGCGCAAGGCCCGCGGGGCGTTCTTCACTCCTCCCGCGATCGCGGCGTACGTCACCGAGTGGGCCGTACGCACCGGCGCCGACCACGTCCTCGAACCGTCGTGCGGTGAGGCTGCCTTCCTCTTAGCCGCCGCCGACCGTATCGGCGCGCTGAGCACCGCGGCGGGCACCTCGACCGACGACGCCGCGCTCGACGGCGTCGAGCTGCACGAGGCCTCGGCCGCAGCCGCCCGACGCCTCCTCGCTTCCGCCCCGGCCTCGTCCACGGTCGTCGCCGGCGACTTCTTTACCGTCGAGCCCACTGGCTCGTACGACGCCGTGATCGGGAACCCGCCGTACGTGCGCTACCAGGAGTTCGCGGGCGCCTCACGCGCGCTGTCGCGCGCGGCCGCGCTGCGCGCCGGGGTCTCCCTCACCGGCCTCGCGTCGTCGTGGGCCGCGTTCACCGTCCACGCCGCGCTCTTCCTCAAGAAGGGCGGACGGCTCGGGCTCGTCCTGCCGGCCGAGCTGCTGAGCGTGAACTACGCCGGCGAGGTCCGCCGCTTCCTCATGGAGCGCTTCGCGCGCGTCGACCTGGTCCTGTTCACCGAGCGCGTCTTCCCCGGCGTCCTGGAAGAAGTCGTCCTACTCATGGCCGACGGCTTCGACGAAGGCCCGACTGAGCACGCCTCGGTCTACCAGGCCCGCAACGCAGCCGAGCTCGCGACGCTGTCTGTTGGACGCACGTGGCGCCCGCACCGCCCCGAGGACAAGTGGACGCCCTCGCTGCTATCCGCGGAGGCCCTCGGCGCGTACTCCGACCTCGCGACGAGCGAGGGCTTCACCGTGCTGGAGGACTGGGGCGACACCACCCTCGGCATGGTCACCGGGAACAACCGCTACTTCGCGATGTCACCGGCACGCGTCACCGAGCTCGGCCTCGCAGCATCCGACGTGATCCGCCTGTCCCCGCCCGGGTCCAAGCACCTGCGCGGGCTCGCATTCGCCACCCGCGCACACACCGAGCTCGGCAAGGCCGGCTCCTCGACGTACCTCTTCCGACCTGCGGGGGACCCCTCGCGAGCGGCGCGGGAGTACATCGCGGCCGGGGAGAAGGCGGGCGTGCACACCGCGTACAAGTGCAAGGTCCGCACCCCCTGGTGGCGCGTGCCGCTGCTCGCGCCCGCGGACCTGTTCCTCACGTACATGAACGCCGACACCCCGCGCCTGACGACGAACGAGACGAAGGCGCACCACCTGAACTCGGTGCACGGCGTGTACCTGCGCCCCGAGCACCGCACGACCGGACGTGCACTCCTGCCGCTCGGGTCGGTGAACTCCATGACACTCGTCGGCGCCGAGACCGTCGGGCGCGCGTACGGCGGCGGCATGCTCAAGATCGAGCCTCGCGAGGCCGACCGGCTCCCCGTCCCGAGCCCCGCGCTGCTCGCTGGCGCTGAGACGAAGCTCGCGGCCGTACGGCCGCAGGTTGGGCGTCTCCTGCGTTCAGGAAAGCTTCTCGACGCGGCACGCCTCGTCGACGACGTCCTGCTCGTCGGCGAGCTGGGCATGAGCCGAGGCGACGTGCGCACCCTGCGAGAGGCCCACGCCGACCTCACTGCCCGCCGCGTCGCAAGGGGGTCTCGTGGCACGGATCGATGACCTCCTCGTCAACGCCGTCAAGAGCGCCGGCCCCAAGCCGGACGACGACGCGCCCCAGGGGCAGAAGAACCCCTGGGTCGGACGCCTGAGCAACGCCCTGGCCGTCGCGATCGCCGAAGAGCTGCGCGCCCGCGGCATGGCCGAAGCCCGCCCGGGCGCCCCCGGCGAACTCGGCCTCTCCGGCGCCGAACGCCGCCTCGCTGGCGGCACCGGCGCCAAGAAGGTCGACGTCACGTGGGCGACCGAAGAATCCGGCCTCATCCTCGCGTGCTCGGTCAAGACGATCATGTTCCGCGACAAGGGCAGCGGCGCCTTCCAGAAGAACCTCACCAACCGCCGCGGCGACCTGCTCATGGAAGCCGTCACCCTGCACCGACGCTTCCCCTACGCCGTGCTCGCCGGCTTCCTCTTCCTCGACCACCGCGCCGCGGACGATCACACCCCCCGACGGCGGAGCACGTTCGAGAACGCGTTCCCGCGCCTGCGCCTGTTCACGCGCCGACCCGACCCGACCGGCCGCGAGGAGCAGTTCGAGCGCCTCTACCTGCTCCTCGTCGACAGCAACGCGTTCCAGCCCACCGTCACCTGCTACGAGGTCAACGACCCCACAACCCCGGTAGACCTCGAGGCAGCATTCGACGACGTCGTCGCGCTCACCGCCGAGCGGAACTTCGACCTGTACGAACCCGCCGAGAACGGCAGCATCCGCAAGGCACGTTGACGCCCGAGAAACGGTCGATTGTCAGGCGGGCGGTGGGAACGGTGCCGCGAACGGATGGAGCTTGTCGGTACACCGGTAGTCGGCTCCTTGCTCGCGTTCAGGTGGGATCGGTGCGCCGCCCTCGTTGGTTGGGAGCCACCGGGGCCTCGGCGCCGGGTGGACGCGAACGAGGGTTGCTGTCGTAGAAGTGCAGTGCTGCCAAGTGCAGGGCACGGTGTAGGTTTCCATGCCGCGCATGGAACGCGATGGGCGCCGATAGTGTCCCGGCGAGAACGACCGATCTTGGGGTGACGCTGGTCACACGTGGCAAGTCAGGATCATGCGCGGGTCGTCGTCAGCGACGCGGACGAAGCCGATAGCGACGTAGGCCTTCGCAGTCTCGGTACTGCCAGCCACGACACCTACCGTGTCACCAGGCTTGGCGTGCTGGCGCACGAGCTCGCGGACCTGGAACAGCGTGTAGGGTCCGCGGGCCTCGGGTCGGCATCCGACCGACGAGAGCGACCAGGTCGCGCGCGGCTCGGTTGGTGACCCCTTCGGGGCGCCGGGCCGGTACTTTCTCGAGGTCTTCCATCCCCACCACCCGGGCCCGACCACGAGGGCCAGGAGAGCCAGGCCGGCGGGAGCTAGCCGCGATGGGTCAAGAGCGATGGCGACTAGGAGCGGAGAGCCGACCGCGGCCGCGCGAAGCCCGATGAGCAGATTCGCGCGTCGCTCCTGACGGCGGAGCACGGCTACCACGCGCCCGTCCTGGCTCTGGTGTGCACCGGGAATCACGAGCAACGAAATCGCGTAGAGGCCGACGGTTGCTGCCGCGATCCTCGGCCGCCAGCCTGGCGGGACAAGGTCTCGACCGTCCTTGTCCCACTCACCCGCGAACGAGACCGCGAGCGTCCACGCGGCGCGCGGAAGTCGGTAGAGAGGCAACGGCCGCATGACGATCAGCGCTCGAACCCGCGGCCGCGGCCGTGCTGGTCGCGAGCTTGCTCCTCACGCTGACGGCGCTGGGTCTCCTCGCGCGCGGCCGCCTCGCGTTGGGCGGCCTCACGTCGGGCGCGGGCGTCGGCGAGGATCTGCTGTGCGCGGTCGAGTGTGCGCGACGGCGCGACGGCGAGGGCGGGCTCGTCCTCAGCGCGGGCGACGGTGTCGAGCGCCGCGGCGGCGTGCTGGCGAGCGAGCGCCTGCTCGCCGACGACGTCGGCGCGGCCGAGCGGCTCGCTGCTGGTGATGGCGTAGCGGTCGCGGTAGGCGGCGATGTGGCGCACGGCGGTCTCCCACTGATCGCGGGCGGCGGTCGTCGCGGGCGCGTCGGCGATCGCGCCGGCCCAGGGCGTGCGTCGAGCGGCGACGTCGTCGACGAGCCGGTCGAGTCTGCGGGCGACCATGTCGGCCTGTCGGTTGAGCCACGCGGCGACCTGGGGGTCGATGCTTCGAGCAGGCACCGCGGCAGCGGGGGCTGCCGGTCCCGGCTGGGGCCGACGCTCGAGCCAGGCCTCGGTGACTTCCTCCTCGACGAGCTCGCGGGGGTAGTGGTCCGCGAAGCGGGCCGCGAGGTGCGCGGCGACGCCGGCCAGGGCGGCGGGCTCGAGGTGAGCGGCAGTCGTGTGGGCGGCGTCGCGCATCGCGACCGCCCGCCCTTCGGGATAGGTGAGGTCGTGGCGGTCGATCGTGGCGTCGATGACGGCGGACGTGAGGGACCGGTTCGGGTGCTCGAGCGCGGCACGGAGCTCGTCGCCGCGGTGGTCCTGGACCATCTGGGCGGGGTCGAGTCCTGCGGGCAGGTCGAGCGCGGCTGCGGACGCTGCCTCTGCGGGTGTGAGCATCGTCCAGACCTTCGCGGCGGCCTTCCGGCCTGCGGCGTCCGGGTCGAGAGCGACGACGAGGTCGTGCAGCTCGCGGCCTGCGGCAGCGCGCAGCGCGGCGAGGTGCTCCTCGGTAACTCCGGTGCCGCACGCCGCGACGGGGACGGCGTCGGGCGCTGCGGCGAGGATCGCCGCACGGTCGGCGGCACCCTCGACGAGGACGGGGCGGGCGCCGGCGACGAGGCGGGCTCGCGCCTCGGGGTCGAGACCGAGGAGGAGCTCGCGCTTGCGGTAGGTGACGGTCTCGGGCGTGTTCAGGTACTTAGGCGCGCGCTCGTCGGTGCTCGCCGGGTTGATCCGGGCGCTCACGCCGACGACGTCGCCGTGCTCGTCACGCACGGGGAAGACGACGCGGTCGCGGAACCGGTCGACCAGCGTTCCGCGACGGGTCGTCGTGGCGACGCCTGCGGCGAGCATGTCGTCGTCGGAGTAGCCGGCGGCCGCCAGGTGCTCGACGAGCGCGGTCCAGCCTGCGGGAGCAACGCCGTACTCGGTCGCGGCGAGGCCGCGCGTCGCCATGTACTCGTCCGCCCACGGGGTTCGGCTCCGCTGGTCCTGCCACCAGGTCCAGGCCGCGGCCTGGACCTCGAGGGCACGCGCGCGCTCGGCGTCGACGGGCGCCTCCTGCGCACCGACGTCGGGAAGGACCACGTCCGGTGCGGGGGTGATCCAGGCGGGCAGTCCGCGACGGTCGAGGTCGTGCAGCGTGGGCACGCCCACGCGGTGGTGGAGCACCTGTGCAAGCGACTTCGCTCCGGCGAGCGTGCGCTCTTCCGCCGCCCCCCGGAGCACCTCGACGGGGTCGGCGCCGGCCGCCTCGTGGAGCGCGACGCGCGCCGCAAGAGCGGGCCAGGCGGGGTCCGCGAGCAGCTCGTCGGCACGCTCCGGCAGCGCGGCACGGGCGGCCGCGGAGAGTCGCTCGTCGCGGTCAGGGTCGAGCAGTCGCTCGTAGGCGTCCTCGTACGCGGGCACGAGGCGCGCGAGTGACTCGGCGGCGTCGTACTCGTGCTCGACGGTCTCGGTCGCCGAGAGCTCGGCGCCGCTGCGGGCGACGACGCTCTCGAGCGCGGCGGCCGCGGCGCGCTCGGGCGCCGGCTGCTCGTGGGCGTCGACCTCGAGCAGTTCCTCGGCCACGACGTACAGCCGGTTGGAGCGGCGGCCTCGGGTGACGGCGGTGTACATCTGCTCGCGGGTCATTCCTGCGCCGACGAGGGTGTGCGATGTGTCGACGGTCATGCCCTGCACGCGGTGGATCGTCGCGGCGTAGCCGAGCTCGACGTGCTCGCGGACGTAGTCCGCTGGCAGCGTGGTTCGAGCGCCGGTCGTGGTGTGCTGCACGCGCAGGTGGCCACGGCGCGAGCGACCCGTAACGTGCCACAGGTCGCCGTTCTTGACGTAGTCGGTCGGTCCGGCCTTGAGGCGGCGGTCGTTGCTTCGGGTCACGACGACGTCGCCGGCGCCCGCGCGGGTGCCGTCGTGGAGCTCGACGCCGTCGCGTTCGACCTCGCCGGCGGCCACGCGATCGAGGCGTGCGCGGCTGGCGAGGGTGACGACGTCGGTGTTCGTCGCGGCGACCATGACGGAGGTGAGGCCTGCCTCGTTGTCGGCCCACCATGCGGTGTAGAGGTCATCGGTCATGTCCTGCTGGCTGCCGCCAGCCACCCGCCGGTTGTCGACGTAGAAACCGACGGCGCCAACGTCGCCGTCGCGCAGGCGCAGGCTCGCTGCGGCCTCGGCGGCGTCGGTGAACCGGTGGACCTCTTCGAGGTGCGCGGCGCCGGCACGCTCGTCGAGCAGGCGCAGCGCGCCGCCAGCACCGACCGCGGAGAGCTGGGCGGGGTCGCCGAGGAGCCGCACCGAGGCGCCGCGGCGGACCGCGAGCTCGAGCACCGCGGCGAGCTCCGTCGTGCCTGCCATGCCGGCCTCGTCGACGAGGAGCACGGTCCGCTCGTCCACGACAAGGTCCGCGGGCGTGGGCCGGTCGTCGCGGTGGGCGTCGAGGAGCTTGTGCAGGGTGTCCGCGGCCGTGCCGATTTCACCGCCGAGCACCGCGGCCGCGGCCGCCGACGGGGCGAGCGCGAGCACGCGGCCACCGGCAGTCTCCACGGCGTGCGTAAACGCCTTCATCGCGGTCGTCTTACCTGCACCCGCGGGACCGATCCCGGCCTCGATCCGGTGGCCGCCGACGGCGAAGCGGCGCGCGAGTTCTCGCTGTCCGGCGTTCAGCCGGCGCCCGGTCGATTCCTCAATCTCCGACGTCGCGCGCTCGAACGTCCCCTCGTCCACGCGCAGGCCGCCGTCGCTCTGCGCCGCGGCCACGAGCGCGTCCTCGGCCTCGAGAACAGCCAGGCTGGTGAAGCGCTCGGAGCCGTGCACGGTGTAGACCGACTCACCGTCGGCGCGCCGGAGCACCTCCGGCGTCTCGTTGAGCTCGGGTGGCGTGAGCGCAATCGAAAGCGAAGTCGCCCGCGCGACGACGTCCCGCACGAGCGACCTAACATCCTGGCCGCGCGCCACATTCTCGCGCGCGACGCGCAGCGCCTCCGCTTCAAGGTGGAACCGGCCCCACGTGGCCCGCTTCGTCGTGAGGTTCTGAACGACTTCCTGCGCGAGTTCGTCGACCTCTACGACGCGCGCCTCGCCGACGTCCCGGTTGAGCGCGGATCGCACCATTCGGGACACCTCAGACGGGCTCCCAAGAATGCGAGCAGCCACGGTCTGCCACTCAGCAATCCGAGCGCCGAGCGAGAGGACCGCGCCCTTCTCTCCGCGGGTCTCAAGCGTGGCCTGCTGCGCGAGGCGGAATTGCATTCCGCGAGGCGCCTCGTGACCGTGCTTGGCGCGGTACTCGCCGAGCAGTCGCTCGTACTCGTCCTCGATGCTCGCGCGGCGACGCGAGAAGGCCTCTCGCACGCCGCGGTCGATGCCGGCGACCTCGCGGACGCCCTGCCGTCCCGCGCGCCGGGCCTCCTCGACGAACTCGACTCCGAGCCGCTCGCGCAGCTCCGCCTCAACGTTCGTGTTGTAGCGCTCGGACGCCGCGACGCCCAAGGCGTGCAGTACGCGCCCGTCGAGCGCCCGCCACTTCCCGTCGACCCCGAGCACCTTGTTGGAGACAGCAACGTGCGTGTGGAGGTTGGGGTCACCGGTGCGTGAGTCGAGGTGATCGAACGCCGTGGCGATCAGGCCGTGCGTGTCGATCTGGGCGACTCCGGCGCGCCCAGCGCGGGTGAACGCTCCTTCGCTCTGGACCCACTCGAGAGCCTCCGTCCATGCCGCTCGGTGCGCCTCCGCGACCTGCTCTCGCACCTGTGCGTCGCCGAGGGCCCAGAGGGTCGAAACGGACTTCACGGGGGTGAAGACCAAGTCGTAGCCGGCGACCGGCTGACGGGCAGCCTGGCCGCGTGTGGCGAGGAAGCGCGCCCGGTCGGCGTCACTCGGTGCCTCTCCCCCACGCTGCTCGGTCAGCACCTCTCCGGCGACCGTCCAACGGATGAGGTCACGCTCGATCCCGACCTCGGGGTTGCGGTCATGGGTAGCCCGGAAGGTCGCGAAGGCCTCCGCGACGCGGGCGTTGAAGGTGTCGTCCTCACGCTCGAAGCGGGGGAACCGACGTCCGAGCCGGACCTCCGCAACGGCCTGCTCTTCGGTCTTTCCCGCGGCGATCGCGGCGGCCGTCAGGCGGTCCGCCTCCGGGTGCAGACCTTCCCCGAACAGTGCGCGCATCTGGTCCTCGCGCACGGTTCCGACGACGCCCAGCGCGTCCAGACCACGCCCCACCCACTGCCCGGGAGGGTTGCCATGCTGCATGTAGTAGTCGCTCAGTGACTTCCCCTGCTCGCGGCTCACGTCGTGCGTGGCGACCTGGCGAGTGAGGTAGCTGTATCCGTCTCCGGCGTGCAGGACGTGCACGGTCATCATCGCCGCGTCACCTCGTCCCGGGCCCCCAGACGGATCGTCACGGGACCAGTGTCGCTCGGCCTCACACTGAAGTGCAAGAGGTGTGTCCGATTCGACTGGGCTGCATGCGAGGTGGGTGGGCGGGTAGCATGTGCCGAAGACGAACGGTCGAACAGTGGGGGTTCTGGAATGGCGAGGACGTCGAGCAGGGTTCAAGCACGCGAGCGAGCACGCGCGGCAAGACTGCGGCTAGACCGGGAGCGGGCGGCCCGAGATCGCGCCGTGGAGGAAGCCGCGGAAGAGTTCTTCGTGGCAGACGACAAGCGCACCGCGCTTCTCTCGCAGCTCGACGCGATCGACGCCGAGCGCTCGCGTGCCGTCACCCGGCTCGTGAGCCTCGGCGAGAGCGCATCTCGGGTGTCCGAACTTCTCGAGGTCGAGCCGCGCGAGGTCCGCCGACTGCGCGCCCTTTCCGACAGCGACGACGCTCCCCCTCTCCCCACGTCCGCACCGAGCGGCGAGAGCTTCGGCGAGGGGTCACAGGGTGACGGTGTTAGGCACGACCTCGCGGGCGTCGAGGGGTGACATGCCCTCCCTCGTCGACGTCCACCTCGCCGCCGCCGCGACGACGCCGAGCGTCGTAGGTCGGTATCGGAGCTTCGTCCGCACTGCTGGCTCGGCGGAGTGCTGGCTGTGGCTAGGGGCAATCTCCGGCCGGGGGCACGGTCGCTTCTGGCTGGGCGAGGGACGCGTTGTCATCGCCCACCGGTTCGCGTTCGCACTCGCACACGTGAGGGCTGGGTCGCTCGAGCTTCCCCCTGTGGTCGCGCACCGATGCGACAACCCGCTATGCCACAACCCGTCGCACCTCCGCGCGTCGTCCGCGGCGCTCAACCGCGCCGAATGGGTCGCGCGCCGCGAGACGATCGGTGGTCCGCTCCGGGATCGTCGAGGCGCGGCGGGTCGGGCGCGAGCGGTGCGTGACGCGGCGAAGGCCGGCGCGAGCGTCGTGGATGCGACGTCGGCCGGCCTTCGGGACGTTGACCGCGACCAGGGGACCTTGTGGTGAGCTACGCCGCGACGTCGCGCACGACCGCGGCCAGGCGATCAGGTCGAAAGCCCGACCAATGCTCCTCCCCCGCCACGACGACCGGGACCTGCAAGTACCCGAGCTCGTCGCGGATGAAAGCAAGTGCAGCGGCGTCGCGAGTGACGTCGACGGTAACGTACTCAATGCCCTTCTTATCGAGCGCACGGTATGTTGCGTCACACTGCACGCACGAGGGCTTGCTGTAAACCTGAACCGTCGCCTTCCCAGCCATTTTGGCCGCCCCCTTCAAGTCGTCATCAGGAATAGTTTTATTGTAGAACCGACCGTACCTAAACGCAATGCGCAATGCGCGTTTATGAACTTGTAATTTGCGCCTATTCCTGCGACTGCTTGACTCCGGCAGGGACGCATACACGGCCGGCAACGACGGCCAGGTTTGCAGCAGCCTCGCGCGGCAGCGGTGCCGGCAAGTCGAGAATCCCTTGGATGATGTGGCGGTATGGGATTACCGGAATCGCATTGATGAGTCGTGGGTGGCTGGGAATGTCTGCGCCGGACTGCGCGGAGGGAACCGCAATCACGGGGTACGTAGGTCCGGTGAAGACCATGTCCTGCGCAGCTGCTCCGATCGCGTCGTTGACCGTCGTCGCCTCCCACCATCGCGTCTGCACCCAGGTGCCCAGCGGCCGTCCCTCGAGAAAGACCTCGTCGTGCGCCGTCTTCCATGGCCCGGCGGCGGGCGCCGGCGTGACGATCACGACGCCCGCGGGGCCGACGAGGACGAACGGAACGCGAGCCTCTCCCCCGGGCACGAGCCGGTCCGCGAGCACGGTCCAGCCGTAGGCCGTGAGCTGCTCGAGCTGCGTGGCGAGACGCGTCTCGTGGTGGATCGTGCGGTCGAGGAACTCCTCGGCGGGCGTCCCGCCGTACCGGCGCATCAGGAGCAGCACGGCTGCGGACGCGGCCGCCGCCGCGCCCGCTCCCCAGACCATGACGCCTCCCGGGCTCTGGCGCCCGACAGCGACAGAGGTGAGCACTGCCAGTGCAAGAGCAACTAGGACCAGCAGAGTTGCACCGATCGCTCGCGGGTCGCGATGGAAGCGGAGGCGGTGCGAGCGGCGGGCCGCACGCAGCATCGGTCGAGCAGCCTTGAGCGACCCGGCGGGGCCGAGGTCCACGCGTTCGCGCCGCGGCACGCTCGGCACCTCTGGGTAGTACCACGCCCCGCCGGGATCACTCATGGTCCGAGTCAGTCCTCTCGTGCCGCCGCGACAAGCGGGGTCTGGGTCGTGGTCGGCTCATCCTCGCGCACGCGCGCCGCACGCGCCGAGACCGACGCGAGGTGACGGTTCAGGGTCCGGGTCACCGTCGACTTGGAGGTGCCCACGCGATCCGCGATCTCCTGGTGCGAGATTCGACGCCCGGCAGGCTCACCCTCAGTGGCCCAAAGCCGGATCACTTCGGCGGTGCGCTCGTCCGGCGTGGTCCAGGCCGAGCGGGCGTGGTTCGCGTGGTCCGGTTCGGCTGGGCCGTCTGGGTCGGCTTCGCTGCTGTGGTCCGGTCCGGAATCGCGGGTGACGAAGTGCGACGTAGACCCGCTGTGCGGGGCGACCTCGCCCGGGTCGGCTTCCTGCCAGTGCGCGAGCGTGTGGGGTTCGGTCGTCGCGGCACCTTGGTTCGTGGGGCCGACGGCGCGGCCCGCGCCCTCCTCCCCCTTGCCGAGCTGGTGCAGCAGGGCGGAGGCCAGACCGAGGACCGCGACGGGGATGCATGCGACCACGACGACGACCTGCCAGGGCGCCTCGTCGACGCCGGCAGCGGCGAGCAGGTGGTAGGCGATCTGGCCGCCGGCGCCCACGATGAGCGAGAGGATCGCAGACCACCGGGCGAAGTTGCGTGCCCCCTCGGGAATCGGGCGAGACGTCAGCCAGGCGCCGAGCGCGAATGCCGCGTAGACCTCCATTCCGAGCGGCAGTGTGATGGAGAGGTCGACCTCGAGGTCTGCGATCCCGGGGAGCAGGTTCACTGGCCCGAACCCGGACATGCGCCCGAGCTCGACCCAGCCTCCCCAGATCGCGACGAAGGCTGATCCGGCCAGCAGCGCGACCGGCCAGCGCGGGTACCGGACCGTAGGGCCGTCCTGCGCCGCTGCTCCGGCCGTGGTGCGCTTCCTGAATCGAGCGAGCGTCCGGGCGATCCGCGCCCGACCCGAAGTGGGGTCGTGGTCCATGAGTGGTCCCCTTCTGAGGCGGTGGTAACCGGTATACGTGCTGACCTATTCATTCTAGCCGACCTAGTGAACCTATGTCTTGAGTCGGGCGGTGCGTCCTCGGACTCGTTGGTCGACGTGACGCAAGGACGGCCCGGACCGAGCGAAGCGCTCGGTCCGGGCCGTGAGTCGTGAGCCGCGTCTAGCGAGTGGGGCGGGTCGGGAGCCGGGCCGGTGGAGGCGGCAGTGGACCACCGATGCGGCGCTCTGCGTCACGGATGGCGCGGCGTGCCGCCTCCGTGACGAACTGCGAGAGCGAGTGCACGCGTCCGGCGCGACGGTCGGCGGACACCGCCGACTCTGCGTCGGTGATGGTCGACTCGAAGAGCGGGACGTTCCGCTGCACTCCGACTCCGGAGCGGTCCTCCTCCCCCAGCGTCTCGGCGATCGCCGCGCGCTCGGCTGGCGTCCGGGCCGAGTGCGCCCGGATCGCTCGCTCGAGCCACCGGGCGAACCCGACCGGCGGGTCATCGAGCTGGTCTAGGTCCACGACGTAAGCGCTCCGCGCCTGGTCGAACGTTGCCTTCTGCCAGTACGTGCCGAGGCGACGCTGCCCTGCTGGTGGTGCCTTCGTCGCGCTCCTGTCGGTTCTCGAGCTCGACACCGGCGGCGCAGCTCGCACGGGCGCCGGCTTGGCCTCAGCGGGCGCCGCTGGGGCCGGAGCGTTGCGCGTCGTCGTGCGCGTCTCGGGCTGCGGGTCGCTCCTCGGCTCGTCGATCACGCCGAGGATCGCGTCCTCGTCACGGTCGCCGAGACGTCGACGCTTCGGCGGGGTCACGACGCGCCTCCGAGGATCGTCCTTGTGACCGCCGCATAGTCCGCCGCGACCTTCGACGTGGGCGCGTACTCAGTCACGGGCATCTTCGCCGTGTACGCGTCCTTCACCGCAACCGCCTCGCTCACCGGCGACGTGACCTTTCCCGGGTAGCGCTTCTCGAGCTGCTCGACGACTTCCCTATCGAGGAGGCGCCGGCTGTCGTGCATCGTCGGCACGAGCCAGTCGATCTGCAGGCCGGGGCGCACTCGGCGCCCGATGCGCCCCTCGATCACTCGCTCGAGGCGGTGGATCTGGTCGTACGCCTCAACTGCGGACTCGACGGGCACAACGACGACGTCCGCGGCCGCGAGACCGGCTTCTGTGAGTCCGCCGACGGACGGCGGGGTGTCCACGACCACGTCGTCCCACTTCCCCATCCCCGGCAGGTAGTCGCGCAAGCTCGTTACGAGGTCGGCCGGCGGGGCCTGCTCGACGTCGATGAGGTCATGCGTGCCCGCGAGGACGTCGACGCCGGCGTAGGCGGACGGTACGGCCGCGTCCTCCGGTGCTGCGTCACCTCGCAGGACGTCGGCGGCGACGTACTCGACCTCGGTCTCGCGGCCGACGCCGAGTCGCGTCGTGAAATTGCCCTGCTGGTCAAGGTCGATGGCGAGCACGCGGCGGCCGCGCCTGCCCAGCTCGCGCGCGAGCTCGGCGGCGGTGGTGCTCTTCCCCACCCCGCCCTTTGGTAGCGCCACGGTGTACGTCGTCATGCGTCCGTCCTGCTCTCGATGTGGTCAACGTGGTCAACCTCAGCGTAGGCCGGGGTTCGCCCAGGTCCACGCATATTCGTTCTATGGCACCTGGTTTTGGTGGTCAGCCTCGCTCACTCTCCCGCGCTAGGGTGCCCCTGTGGCCTGGCGTGGTAACCGGGCCGCTGACAGGAGCGGCCCCCCGGCGCTAGACGCCAGGGGGCCGCTCTGTCGTTGGGCGGGTGGGCTCAGGCGGCGTCGAGCACGCGCCCGGCCTCCATGAGCTCGGCCACCGTCACGTCCTCACGAGCGACGACGTCACCGGTGGCGTAGCGGTCCGCGTCGCAGATGTTGGCGACGTCCTCGGCGGTAGGCAGGTAGCGCATGTGATCCTCCGTTGTGTGGTAACCGGGATTGCTGACGGGTCTTGCTATGGCTGCTAGTCGTCCTAGCGGAACTAGCAGACCTATGGCTCCTGGTGGTCCTATGCCATGCGACCAGCGAGGGCGGCTGTGTCTCCGCGCTGGCCGGGCTAGTGGACCTATGGAACCTCGGCGTTCTATCCCTCCTCCCCTACCTCGCTTGGATAGGTGGTCTATTAGACCTATGGCTCTGGTCACCAGAGCGTCGGCATGTGCCACCCGGCTCCCGATGCGCCGTCGAGGTGGCTCACGGAGCAGGAGCACCGCCAGACGTGGTGGTGCCCAAGCTCCCAGACCGGCGTGAGCGCGGACCCTCGGCGAGTGGTGAGGTAGGCGGCCGGGCGCACGACGGAGCGTCCGGAGCACGACCCATGGGCGCCGCGTACGCAGTGGCCGCAGGGCCCCAGCTGGCACGCGCACATGGAGTAGAGCGCCGGCACCTCCGACCACGTCTTGCGGTGGTGGGGATGCCACACGACCTCGCGAACCCAGGCGGCCTGCTCCGGGGTCATCACCTTCGGCGATTGCGGCTCGTTCATGTAGTCAGACTATGTGACCTATTCAACCGATGCAACTGTGACTCGCGTGTGTCACCGGTCAGTCTTCCGGCGCCTCAGCGCAAGAGTGCAGGGCGAGTGTCCGGGGGAGGGCCGACTACCCGACGCGGAGGCCGCGCGGCCGCGATCGTCTCGCGGATCGTCCGCTTGGCGGCGACCTCGGCGAGGGTCTCGTCGACGTCGGCGCGACGCGCGGCGTCCGCGGCCGCTGCCTCCTGGCGGGCCTTCGTGCGGGCGCGCTGCTCGGCGCGCTCGAGCGCGAGTCGCTGGGAGCGGGAGCGGGTGACAGTGCCGGTCTCGTCGCGCCAGGCGGCGAGGCGGTGGGCGAGCCAGTCGGCGGGACGGATCACGCCGAGGTCGCCGCTGTGGGGGACCGGAGTGCCGTCGGGTCGGTAGTCGATGGCGTGGTGGACGTCGAGCACGGTCCAGCCAGCGAGGAAGAACTCTCGGGCGACGTGGCGGACGTGGGCGGCGCTGATGCGCCGCAGAACGGGCAGGCGCCAGCGCAGCTCGTCGGCGGCCGCCAGGCGCTCAGGCTTGGTCTGCGGGGTCTCGTGGGCGTGCCATCGACGCTCGACGGGTGCGTTGACCTGCGAAAAGTCGCGCCTCGGTTCCTCCGGGCTGCACGTCGCGGTCCCGGCCACGGCCTGAAGGTGCCGATCGGCAGCCCGGAGGCCGCGGCGCGGAGCGCCGCCATGGGGTTCAGGGCCGCGCAGCGGCTCAGTCTGGGTCGCGGTCTCGCGCGCGTGCGGGGGGTGCCGTTCACTCCCAAGGGGAGTGAACGGCGGGCGGACATCTATGTCCACAGGGGAAAGACGGCGGGGCTCGCCGTTCAGGCGCCCCGGGCAGGGGGAGGGGGCCCGAGCGGCGTCCTCGTCGAGCTCGTCTGTGGCGTTCTGAGCGCCTGCGAGCTCGACGGCGATGCGTTCACACCCGGGGACGTCCGCGAGGACGCTGACGGGCAGCAGGAGGAGGTAGACGGGGACGACGTTGCCCTCGTCCTCGAGCACGCTCGGCCGGAACTCGTCCGTCGTCCCCTCACGCACCGTCGCGAGCAGGCCGACCTCCTCGAGCACACGCAGGTGTCGGCGGATCGTGCGCTCGGAGCGCCCGCACCGCTCGGCCAGGACGCGCTGGGGGACGCTCACGAGCATCTGCCCCTTCCGCTCGCGCTGCACCTGCCAGTCGGCGGACCACGCGAGCACAAGGGCAAGCTGGCGCAGCGTCGCGTACCCGTCGGCGCGCATCCGGCGCAGGCGAGGGTGCGGGGAGGCGTCCAGGGCCGCGGTGACCTGGTCGACGCGCACCGCCGGGACGACGTCGCCGGCGTACTTGCGGCGGGTGATCGCGCGCGCGACGTCGGCCCAGGAGCACTCCTGTGCGAGCGTCTGACGGCGCGCGGACTTCCCGGACGAACGTCCAGATTCGGGCGCGCTCGGAGCGTGAGCGTTCGGTGTGTCGCTGCCGAATTGGTGTGCGACGTGGGCGGCGGTGCCTATGATGGCCTCCAGACAGGGACGCACCGAGGGTGCGTCGATCGGGGCCCATCACCTCCCAGTCGCCAAACTCGGGTGATGAGCTTCTGATACTCGGCCCGCCCCCTTCGGGGGGCGGGCCGCTCTGCTATCTGCGGTTATGCAGGAATGTCGAGCACCTCCGGCCGGGTCGGCTTGGGCTTGAGGTCAGGCTGGTTGAAGGCGTCGGCGAAGAGCGCGACGAGGAAGTCGTTTCGGGTCTTGTAGGGAGACTCAGCGGCGGCCGCGTCGATCACCTCAGCGAGACGCGGCGGCACGGCGGCTTCGATCCGCTCTCGTGGCCCCTGGGGCTTCGGTCCTCGCTTACCCATGCGAGCACCCAACCATGCCGTGTACTCACTGCTCGCCTGTGGACCCGGTGTGTCGCGAACTTTCCCGAATGAGTTTCGCAGGCCCGATACCCACAGGTCAGCGGCCGGCGATGTAGTCGCCGAACGCGGTACCCACCTTCTCGACCTCGGAGCGGTTGGCTCGCCAGTGCACCCGGCGCCCTTGGCGTCGCTCTGCTGGTATGTCTGCGTCGACGAGCCCTTGAGCCTCGAGCGCCTTGAGGTGTCCGTGGACCGCGGGGCGCGTCGCGTCAAGGAGCTCTGCGAGCTCCGCGATCGTGAGCGTGTCGTGGAGTGCGAGGGCGCGCAGCACCTCTGCGCGCGCCCGGTTGCCGATGAGTTCAATCGCGACCTCGACCTCCCTAGGCATCCCTGGGGGTCTCGTCAGTCGCGGCATGGGCTTCATCCTGCCGGATGAGTCCGAGCCGCCTGCCCCCTTGGCTACTCATAACCTATCGTTACATGTTCGGTAGGTTGACTCGTGCATAGCGAAACGGCGGCCCTGGCGGGCTTGGCTCAGCCGAAGTCCTGGGGATCGTCGGGCGTGCCGTTGAGGGACTCGTCGACGGTGAGAGCCTCGACGAGCCACGGCGCGTCCTGCGTCTCGCGGACGAGGGTGAGGGTGGCGACGAGGATTCGGGGCTCTCCGACCCACCCGTCGCGGCCGGTCGGGGTCAGGGTGACGAGTCGGGTGCGCACGGCGGAGCTCTCGGTGTCCTGGGGCGCGTCCATGCCCTCGTCGACGTCGACGACCTCGGGGACGAGCGTCCCCTCATGCTCGACAAGCTCGAGCCAGTCGGCCCCGGTGGGGACGGCCTGCGTAGCCGTCTGCGCAAGCTGCGGCGTGAGCCATTCGGCCGCGCGACCCGCGGCCGCGGAGGCGTCGTTGTCGGTCCGGGTGTCGCTCGCCCACATGACGGCGGCGACCTGGTCGGCCACCTCGTCCGCGCCGGGGTGGACAAGCACGGCTTCCTCGGGGGCCGTCGGAGCGACCTCCGCCTCGGTCGGAGCGTCTGTCGACGGCGCCTTGCTCGGCGTGCTGACCGGGGAAGGCGCCTCGCCGGGGCTCGGTTCGACCGCGGGCGCGCAGCCCGCGACGACGAGGGCGAGGGCGAGCGTCGCCGCGAGGGCGGCGGGGGCTGTCTTCATCGTGCCTATCCTCCTCATGAGCCGGTCCCGACGAACTCCCAATGCCACGACTCGGGACGCGATCCGCCGGTCCGTGCCCATGACGGGTGCTGCCATCCGTACGCCGGAGCGTTGGCGCGGAGCCAGGCGTGCCGGGTCGATCCCTCGGAGCCGATGCCGGCGAGGTCGACCGCGAGGCCCCAGCCGTGGTTTGAGTACCCCGGCTTGGCCGCGAGGGCAGGCTTGGTGGCGTAGAGGGCGACCTGAGAGGCGAAATCGCGATATGCGTCGGTGATGCCGAGGTCGGCGCCGAACTGTGCGCGGTACGCGTCGTTGAGCCGCTCGAGCGCCTGCGCAGCATCACAGCGCAGCACCTCGCCGGCACGCGCCCATGGAATCTGGCAGAGGTTCGACGGATCGAGCCGGCCCGATCCCTTGATGGCCTCGCGGTATGTGCCGTCGGAGGAGACCGGCGGCCCGCCGCCAGCGTCGACGCCACCCACCGGGGCGCCGCTGTACTTCGGGATGGTCGCCAGGATGCGCTTGACGTATCGCTGCGTCTCGATGAACGACGGGATGCCGCCCGCGCGCTCGACGTTTCCCGGCCCGGCGTTGTAGGCGGCGAGTGTGAGCTGCAGGTGGTCGCCGTTGATCGCACGAGACTCGAGCCGGATGCCCACCCACTCGTGGAGGTGGCACATGTAGTCGGCCTGCGATCCGATCGCGTCGACCGGATCGAGCACGTCCGCGCGCCCGTCGCCGGAGTAGTCCTTCCCCCAGGTCTCCCACGTGCCGGGCATGAATTGCGCGATGCCGCGCGCGCCGGCAGGCGAGGTCGCGGCCGGGTTCCAGTTCGACTCGGCCTCGATCTGCGCGGCGAGCACGGGTCCGCTGATTCCCTCGCACCGCGTGGACGCCGCTTGGAGGGCGTCGCGGAACGGCTCCGGCACGGCCTCGACGTTGAGGAGTCCGGAGCCTCCGCTCGGCGGCGCCGCGACGGCATCGTCTCCGCTCAGCGCGACGGGGGCGACGATGGCGCCGACGAGTAGCGCACCCACGATCAGGCTGCCCCCTACCGCCCTGTGCACGACTGCCCCCTCGTTGACGTTCCTACGGCCGCCATCTTGCCCCCCTCGCTAGATCACTCGTCAGGGCCCACCCGGCTCCGGACCAGGAGGTCCTTCACCTCGTCCCGGAGGATCACCCACGACGTACCGACCCGGTAGGCGGGTATCTGGCCGCCCTTGAGGTAGCGGTAGGCCGTGTTGCGGGTCACCCCGAGGACGTCGGCGAGCTGCTCGACGGACAGGTGCTTGGGCAGGCCTTCGAAGAGCTCGTCAACGCGCCGCTTCACCACTTCCCACCGCCGATACATACGAGTATGATAGATGACGAATGATGAAGTTTGAACACGATCCGGGTCATACCGTGATCCAATCGCTCGAAGCTCGTTGATGCGTGACAGGTCACCAGAATGCCCGGTCTCGGACCCATACGAGGGGGAAACATGACGGACGAGCAGCCTGTCGGCTTTGAGGTGCTGGCGGGGGGAGTGCGACGAAACGCCCCAACCGTGGAAGCGGCACCTGCTGAGCCACCCGTCGTCGACGAGCTCGAGGACGACGTGGTCAGGCGTCAGGTCGTGCCTGCGAACGCTGGCCCGGTGGTCCTGCCTCCGCCGCCGGCGACGGTTCCGGCCTCCGCCGAAGCCCAGCCGGATGCGGGGCCGGTGCCGCCGGCTCCCGCGCCGGCGCCGGCGCGGCGTCTGATGGAGGCGGCGACCTCGGCGTCGTCGACGGTGCCCGCTCCGACTGCGCTTCGCGCTCAGCGGGGTTGGCGCGGTGCGCTGGCGCGCACGGGGCTTCCCATCGCGCCGGGCGCCGCTGAGCGCGTGGCACGCGAGGAGGAGGCGGCACGTAGAGCGCTGCTCCTGGACGCGGAGCGCGTGGTGCGTCAGGCGACGTGGACGCGGGCTGTGGCGGTTCTCGTGGGCAACAAGAAGGGCGGCACGGGCAAGACTCCGCTCTCGATCACGCTGGGCGGGATCATCTCCGCGATTCGTGGAGGAGGGGTCGGGATCGTCGAGGTGTCCGACGACCCGGGCACGCTCGGCCTGCGCGCCGAGGGCACTCCCGCGCTGGGGCTCGGTGAGTTCGTGCGCGACGTCGACCAGCTCACGACGCGCGGCCAGGTGGTGGGGTACACCGCGCCGCAGACGAGCTTTGCCTCTGTGATCGGGACTGCCGTGGACCGCCCGCGCCCTCAGCTGACGTACGACGCTGTCGTGTCGGTCGCGGCCAAGCTCGACGAGTACTTCGAGGTCCGCGTCATGGACTCGGGCAACGTCCCAAGCTCGGGTGCTTTCAAGGGCGCGGCTGACACGGCGGACGTCCTGGTGATCCCGGTCATGCTCGCGGGGGACAGCACGCTGGACGCGCTCGGGATGCTCGAGGAGCTGCGCACGACCGAGTCGGGGCGCCGCCTGGCGCAGACCGCGATCGCTGTCGTCATGGACGACGGGCGCCCGCAGACGGCGGCGATGGAGGAGGCAGTGCGCGCCGAGCTCGAGGCCGCGGGCGTGCGCACGTTCCACCGTCTGCCCTACGACGCGCACATTGCCGGGCGCGGGGAAATCACGCTCGACCAGGTCAATCCGCACGCTCGAGAGGCGCTCACGCTGCTCGCCGCGGACGTCATCCGCGCGCTGACGGTCGCGGCGGTTCCGCAGGGTCGCCGAGTGCAGACCATCCGTGCCGCCGAGACCGTCGAGGAGCGCTCGCGATGATCGGCACGGGCCTTGCTTCCGTGCTCCCCAACCCCACGGGCGCAGTCGGCCCCACGCTGAACGGGGCTTCCTACGCGCTGGTCGCGGTGTGGGCGGTCGCGCTGTTCGTTGCCCTCGTCTACCTGATGCTCGCGCTCTTCCGAATGCGCGCGGGCGCCAAGGGGAACTACGCCGCCACGTACGAGGAAGGCCGGAAGCGAGCGATCGCGGCCGGCGTCGGCGCCGTCGTTCTCCTCGCAGGTGGAGCGGTCCTCTGGGCGGTGCTCACCGCCTTCTGACGCAGGCCTTCGCGAGTCGGCCGCGCACCAGGTCGGCCGCACATCAGGAATCTTCAACCATCCAAGCAGGGAGCAAATCGTGGACATCTGGAACAACATCACCCCGAACTTCGGCCCGTTCGCCCCGATCCTGTCGGAGCCGGTCGGCGTCCTTCTCGCCGCCGCGTGGGCGCTCGGGTTCGTGGTGCTCGGCTTCTTCCTGATCGAGTCGCTCGTGCGCATGGGCAAGGCGCGCCGCGCGAACGTGCCCGACGTGTACGAGGACGCCAAGAGCGGCCTCTTCTGGCCGGCTGTCGGGATCATCGCCCTCGCCGCGCTGCCCGTGATCTGGGCTGTCCTGACGGGCATCTGACCGACTTCACACCGAGACGAAAGGCAGGGGGCACCATGCCTGTCCGCTACGAAGATGAGACGGCGCCGCGACCGACGGCGGCGAGCACCGGCCCCGCACGCGCAGCAGCTGAGCCTCGGGGGCCGCGCGGCCCCCGCGACCGGGGCAAGGCAGCGCGGTGGGTCTTCGGCGTCCTGATCGGCGTTCTCCTCGTCGCAACGGTCGTCGGCGCACTCAGCGTGCGCGGCGAGCGTGACCGCGAGCAGACCCCCGCCGAGGACGTCGCTACCTCCGCCCCTCCCGTCGTCGAGCTGCCCTACGGCGAGGCGGCCGTCGGGGCGGGGGCGACGACCGTGGTCGCGGGCATCCCGAGCGGATATCCGCGCACCACGGACGGCGCGGTGTCGGCCGCGCTGACCTACGCGAACGCTGCCGGGACGGCGCTGTTCGTGACCCCCGAGAAGCGGACCCAGATCGCAGAGACGATCTACACGCCCGCCGCACGCGAGAACGGGGTGCTCACGGACGAGGTCGCGGCCGCCGTCCAAGACGAACTGAACGTGACGCCCGACGGCCTCGGCTTGCGTGCCGACGGGACGATCGACGCGTCGCGCCGTGCGTTCGCCGAGTGCCTCTACCAGTACGGCGCGTACCGGGTCGACGACGTCGACGCGAGCACGGACCCGAGCGAGGTCGTGGTCACGACCTGGGCACCGTGCCTCAACGGGGTCGGCTCGGCGGACGACGGATCGGCGGTTCAGGTCCGGTGGTCCGAGGCCACGACGACGATGCGGTGGAGCGGGACCGACTGGCAGATCGCCGAGACCACCTACCCGACGCACACGCCGCCCGCCCCCGACCAGCCGCGGGCGGTCAACGTGTCCCTCACGGAGCGCGCGCGCCTGCTCGGTGACGGATGGGTCGTCCCGGCCGACGCGACCGACACGTTCGACCCGACGATCGGGATTGGTGAACTGTGAACGCGCTCAAGCGGAACCTCATGGTCGCGGTCCTCGTCGTCGCCGCGGTGCTGGGCATCGGCGGCGCGTCGACCGCGTCGCCGGCTCCGGCGGCGCTTCCGGCGGGGCCGGCGAGCGACACGCTGTGCCAGCTTCTTCCTGAGGGGGTCGCGCAGACGGCCTGCAAGGGCGTCGGGAGCGTCGTCGACCCGACCAACCCCGGCGGCATGGTCGACGCCGGAGGTCTCGTCGGCGCTCTCTTCGAGGGGTTCACGGCGAAGAACCTGATGCAGGAGTGGGCGGTCGGAACCGCTGTCGCAGCCGCGAAGATGCTCGACGGGATGCAATCTCTCCTCTTGAACCTGAGCCGGCCAGACCTGACCGCGGAGTGGTTCCTCGGCCGGTACGCGATCATGTGGGCGCTCGGGCTCATCGTTGGGGCATTCGTCCTGGTCGGAGTGGCCACGCGGCTTGGAGCGGCCGGAGACGCTCGTCGTCGACCTGAGGTCGTCGCGTCGCTCCGCGAGTCGGGCGTGCGGGCCGTGTTCTTCATGCCGGCCGTTGCGCTCCTGCCGATGCTCGTCTGGTTCTTGACGCAGCTCACGTACCGGCTAGCCGCCATCTTCGGAGGCCAGTCGACGGCGGACGCAGCTGAGGCGGTCCAGTGGTTCGTGGACGTCCTCGCCAAGACGAACGACCCTGAGGCGGTCATGATCGGCGGCTCAATGTCGCTGCTCGTGCTCGGCGCCATCGCCTACTTCGCGGCCTTCACGGCGACGGTCGAAATGGTGATCGCCTCGTACGGGCTGTACCTGGTCCTGCTGCTCGGCCCGGTGCTTCTCGCGCTGGCGATCCACCCGCGGTTCCGGAGGCTCGCGAGCATCGCGGGCGCTGTACTCGCGTCCCTGCTCCTCGTCCCGCCCATCATCTTCTTCGGCTTCTGGGTGCTGTGGGGCATGGTCGGTGGAGCGCTCGACGCCTCGAGCCCGACGGACGCCTTCCGTGGGGTACTCCTCATCGGGATCGGGACGCTCGCGGTCGTCGCGCTGCCCGTGCTGGTCGGGATCGTGACCTCGATGGTGGTCGGGTCCTCGGCCGGAGACGACTTGGGATCGGCGACGCGGAGCGTGAACCACGGTGCCGTCGGGGTCGGGCAGAAGCTTGCTCACGGGATGCAGAAGCTCGGTGGCGCACGGGGCGGGAGCACCGCCTCGTCGGGCGCCGGCGCGGGCCGCGGAGCGGTTCCCGCGGGTGCCATGACCGCCGCGGCTGGTCCTGGCGGACAGGGTGGCGGGCTCGGTGCCGCGGCGACGTCGCAGAAGAACCAGAAGAGCAGGCGGGGCGAGCAGGGTGCTCCGTTCTCGTACAGCCCGGGCGGTGGCGCGGTCGACAGCACGGCCGGCGCTGGCGCCGCGGTGGGAGCGAAGGACGGCCCGATGAAGGGCGCCCAGACAGGCGCGCAGATGGGCAAGGCGGCTGGGCCGAAGGGCATGGCTGCGGGTGCCGCGATCGGCGGTGCGACGGGGGCCGTCGCTGGTCCCGCCGAGGGAGCCATCAAGGGCACGCAGAGCCAACTCAAGGAGTCGCTCGAGCGCGGGCGACACGTGCGAGACGGGGGTGAGCAGAAGTGACCACGGTCCACGACGTCGACGAGCGCGTCTGCAACATCGGCGGCGAGAGCCGCAACCGGGGCCTCTTCGGAGCGTTCGGGGTGATCCGAACGCTCCTCCTCGGCGCCATCGTCATTTTCGGTCTGGTGGCGCTCGTGGTGACGCAGTCGCCGTGGGTGCTGCTGGGGCTGGTGATCGTCGCCGGCGTCGTCTGGTGGGCGCTGCGCCGGCAGACCGCTGTCGGTGAGTCCTGGACCGGGACTCTCGGGGAGGAGCTGCGGTGGCGCGTCGCGCGCCGCCAGGGCACCGACGTCTTCGAGCCCGATGCCGGCTACGCGACACGACCCGTGCCGCTCGAGCTCGGCTCGGTCCGCTTCATGGGCGTCGCCGCGACCGAGGACGGTCCCGAGCTCAGCGTCGTCGGTCACGGCCTGGACTGCCTGACGACCGTGCTCGAGGTCGTCGGCGGGGGAGAGGGCATGCGCGAGATTGCGCAGACGAACGCGGCCAGCGCACGGTTCGGACGGCTCCTCTCGCGTCTGGCGCGACCCGACCTTCCCGTGGAGCAGGTCGACTTCTCCACGCGCGTCATGCCGGTCGAGTCCGCCGACTATGAGCAGTGGATCACCGATCGCCTGCGCCCCGGCCTGAGCCCCGAGCTGCGCGACTCGATGACTACGCTCGCCGCGCAGGCGGCCTGGTCGGGCGAGTCGTACCGGTCGTGGATCACGGTCCGCATGTCGTACGCAGGGCTGTCGGCCAAGACCGCGCGACGCGGGGTCCCTGTGACGCCGGAGAACGTCGCTGAGACCGCGTTTGAGGTCACCGGTGAGGTCTCGCGTGCGGCGGCCCGCGCCGGACTCACGGTCCGCGCGGGTCTGGGGCCGCGGCGCCTCGGCGCGCTCCTGCGGCACCTGTACGTGCCCTCGCTCTCGATGGACAACCTCGCCGAGCTCGGTGGAGCACGCGACGGGTTCGTGGCCTACAACGCCGAGGGACCCGCGCACCGCGCAGGCTTCGAGGTCTACGGTCCCGACGGTTCCACCTGGTGGCACGCGACGGCGACGATTCCGCGCGACGGCCTGCCCCTGTCCGACGTCGGCGTGCGGTGGATGGAGTGCCTCGTCACGGACGTGACGCCGCCGATCATCCGGACCGTGACCACGCAGTTCCGGCTCGTGGCGAAGCCCGAGGCCCGCGCGCGCGCCGCCGCGGCGCTCACGCTCGACAAGGCCGCGATCATCAAGGACGCGAAGGCCGGCGTCGTCTCGACGGGAGAGAAGGAGGCGCAGGCCTCGGTCCCGCAGACGATTCTCAGCGACCTTCTGCACGAGGACGCCGCCGGCGTCGAGACCGCCGTGCGCGTGACGGTTTCGGCGCCCACACACGACGACCTCCTCACCACTCGCGAGGTCCTCGAGTCCGCCGCCCAGGATGGCGGCATCACCCACGTGAAGTGGCACGACACGCGCCACCACCACGCACACGTCCTGACGCTGCCGTTCGCAAGGGGGATCGGAAAGTGAAGTCGATTCGGAAGTCCAAGAGCACCGTCGCCACCGACAAGCGCGCCGCCGCGGTGTTCCGCGCACCAGCCCGACGCCGCCGGCTGTGGGACCGCTTCGGCTGGTACGACGTCGCCGTGCCGGCGCCGTTCACCTCGACCCGTCAGGCCGAAGCGCTGAACACGGCGCTCGTCGCGACGCACCCGCCGCTGTCGGGCCCGCTCCTCGGGGTGAACGTCCAGACCGGCCAGCCCGAGACGTGCGACCCCCACGAGCTGTACGCGCAGCGGCGCATCGGCTCGCCGAACGTAGTGATTCTTGGCGGCGTCGCCATGGGGAAGAGCACGCTGACCAAGCTGCAGTACGTGGTGCGCGCGATCGCGCTCGGTCGGCAGGTCGTCGTCTTCGACCGCAAGGTGCAGCAGGGCAAGGGGGAGTACCACCGCGCCGCGCAGGTGTGCGGCGGGACGGTCCTCCCGTTCTCCCGGCGCGGCGGGTGCACGGTCAACATCCTCGACCCGCGTATCTCGACGACCTCCTACCAGGACTCCGAAGGCGAGGACGTCGTCGGACAGGACGAGCTGCTCGAGATGGTCGCCACGCAGGCCCACGGCGCCCTCAGCTCCGACGAGCGGGCCGCTCTCCGCGCGGCGCATCGCAAGGCGCTGCGCGAGGCGGCGGCGGCTGGTCGCGTTGCCGTCCTGCGCGACGTCGTCAACGCGCTCTATGAGCCTGACGAGTCCGCGATCCCGCGCGAGCACCTGAGCGCGAGCGGGTGGGTCACCGTCCGCGACGTGTTCGAGTGGGGCCGCCGGCTCGCACAAGACCTCGAGCGCTACCTCGAGGGCGACCTCTCCGGCCTCATCGACGGCGAGACGCAGGGCCCGGACGGCAAGCCCCTCGACCTGTCCGCACCGCTCATCGTGGTCGACACGTCACGACTGCCTGAGGAGTCGCCGGCGCTCTCGCTGGTCATGGCGATCATGGCGAGCTACCTCGCCTCGGTGTGGTCCATGACGGTGGGGCAGCGCCTCATCATCATCGAGGAGGGCTACCACGCAGCGCGTCTGCCCTCGGTCGCCGCCGTGTTCCGCGCGCTCGCGAAGCGCGGCCGCGGGATCGGCCTGTCGGTGGTGACCGTGTTCCACCACATCAGCGACGTCCCGGTCGACTCGGACATGATGAGCATGATTCGCGAGGCGGAAATCATCCACGTCTTCCGGCAAGACAAGAGCACCGACGCTGAGGCGGTCATCAACCTCTTCAACTTCCCCGCCTGGGTCCGCCCGCACCTGGCCCTGCTCGACCAGGGTGTGCACATCGCCAAGATCGGCACCGAGCCGCCCAAGTTGGTGAACGGGGTGCGTACGCCGCTCGAGGAATGGATCACCGACACCGACGCCGCGATGCTCGGCCAGGAGCAAGGCGGCGAGCTGTTCGCCGCGTCGGCGCAGTCCGACGAGCTCGAGGATGTGCTCGACGTCGTCGACGTCGCACCGGTCGATCCGATCCCGGCCACGGTCTGAGAGGGGGAGGCATGTTCGGAGTCGATCTTCCCGCCGGAGCGGGTGTCGCATTCGCGGTCGTAATCGGGCTTGTCGTGCTGGTCGCGGTCGTCTCTGGGCTGCGCAGCGGCGGCCGCAGCGAGCACGCCCAGCAGGACCGCGAGCGGGCCTTCTCGCATGCCTGGGCCACGCCGAAGGACGTGGCCGACCTGGTCGTCGACGGACCGGCTCGTGCCCGGGTGATCCTCGGCGAGATGGGAAAGTCGACCCTGGCCAACCCGCCGCGCCGTTCAGTCATGGTCATGGCCCCGACGGGCGCGGGAAAGACGCCGCGCTTCGTCGTTCCTGCGGTCCTGCGCCACGAGGGACCGGCGCTCGTCGCCTCGGTGAAGAGCGATGCCTACAAGCTGACGGTGAGCAAGCGCGCGAAGGAGGGCCCGGTGCACCTGTTCGACCCGGCGGGGTCCACGGGGGAGCAGAGCACGCGGTGGTCGCCGCTCGCGAGCATCCAGACGTACGGCGACGCGCTCAAGGCGGCCGCGTGGCTGTCGGAGTCGAGCAAGGTCGAGTCGCGAGGACTCGAGGACCAGAAGTTCTGGGACTCGCTGGGACGAAAGCTCCTCGCCCCCATGCTGTTCGCGGCCGCGCGCCACGGGAAGCACATGGCCGATGTGGTGCGCTGGGTCGACTACGCCGACGAGGAAACGGTCGCGGGCCTGCTCGAGACGCTCGGCGACGAGGACGCCATCGCGGCGTGGCAGGCCTCGACGCTGCGCCACGAGAAGACGAAAAGCTCGGTGTACGGCACGGCCGAGGTCGTGCTCGAGGCGTTCGGCCACCCGGACGTGCGCGACGCTCTCGCCGCGGTCCCCGGCGACCCGGGAACGCTGGACCACCGGACCTTGCTCGACGGCGGCACGCTGTACCTCGTCGCCCCGGAGGCCGATCAAGCCCTGTTCGCGCCGGTCTTCGAGACGCTGGTGAACGCGGTTCTGCGCGAGGTGGAACAGCGCGCGGCGAAGACCGGGCTGCCGCTCGACCCGCCCCTGCTTCTGATGCTCGACGAGGCCGCGAACATCGCGCCGCTGCGCCGGCTGGACAAGGTGACGTCGAAGGGTGCGAACGAGGGGGTCATCACGGTGAGCGTGTGGCAGGACGAAGGGCAGCTCGTCCGCATCTACGGTCGCGACGCGGCCCGCACGGTCAAGTCCAACCACACCGCGCACGTCTACCTCCCGGGCATCTCCGACGAGGAGACTCTCAAGGCGCTGAGCGAGTCGATCGGTGACCACAAGGTCCGCCGAAAGACCGTCTCCCGCGGCGCCCGGGGCGAGGTGTCGACGTCCTCGCACTACGTCGACGAGAGGCTCGCACCGCCGTCGTACCTGCGACGGCTGGGCAAGGGAACCGCGATCGTCGTGACGGGGCAGCACAAGCCCATGCGGGTAAACCTCCCCGGCTGGTACGAGGTGCCCGCGCTGCGGGCGATGGTCGATCGTGACGTCGCGCGCGCGTTCGATGAGCAGTTCGCGCCGGTGCGTTCGGGGGCTCGCCGGTGAGCGCCGATCCGGCCCCGCTCATCATCGACGAGGCCACGCTCCTGTCGTTCGCGGAGACGATCTCCGAGCACGAGGACCGGATTCACGCGCTCGAGACGGGGCAGCGCGTTGCGGCCGCAAGTTCGGGGGAGGGCGGGGACGACGAGGCCGACCTCGATGAGTATGTGCGCCACCTGTGCGACGACTTCCTGTGGTCCGAGACGCTCGGCCCGGCGTGGCGGGACGTGCCGGCGGTCGTCGCCGAGCTCGACGCGCTGCGTCGGGCGCACGCATTCGCGTACAGCGACGAGGCGGGCGCCTTCGAGAGGGTCTACTACCACGACGCCCTTGAACGGGTGCGGGAACGCGTGACAACGCATCGTCAGCGCCACCGGAAACGGAGCGCGGCGGGATGAGCGACGAGGGGGCCACCCAGGCGGTGGCCCCCTCGATCTGTCTACAGGCCCCGAGCTGGCGCCGTTGTCCACACGCGTACGCGAAGCGCCCGGTGGCGGCTCTGGGCTCGCTGGATGATGCCGTGGCAAGGTTGGAGGGCCGTCTTCCAGCCGCGACCGACAGGGGGCCACGATGGGGCTGACCGAGGAGCACTTCACCGCCTACCAGGACGCACGATCGTTGATCGTCGAGCTCGTGCGCACCGCCCCACCGGGCCGGGCACTCCTGGACTACGGGCGGGTACGTCTCGCCCTCGACGATCTGCACGGCGGGACCGGCTTCCCGCCGGCTCAGCCTGTGACGATGACTGATCGCCGCGCCCTCGTAGACGCGGCGGTGCAGGCAACGCGCGCGCTGGCAACGTTCGACGTCGACCCGCTCGCGCTCGAGCTGTGCGTCGCCGATCTTCAAGAGGCCTGGGCTCAGGAGCGGGAGCAGCTCGAGGGCGCCCGGTGACCTACGGCGACGTCACCCGGGACCTGCACGTAGCCCTCGCTGAGCTGCTGACGTTCCAGAAGACCCTTCCTCGCCTCGACCACCGCGAGCAGGGCGGGCAGTGGAACGTCGCGGTCGACGACGCGGCGCGAAGGCAGCAGGAAGCGTCGAGTGCGCTGATGCAGCGATATCGAGCCGTCGTCCTTCGCTGGGTGACGTCGTCGACGTACGCCGCGCTGCCGCTCGAGGTCCGGGAGAGGTACGACGAGGGGAAGCGGTACCCGCGCGAGCGGGAGTGGTCCCCGGTCGCGGCGTTCCACGCGTACGTGCGCCGTGTCGCGCAGAGCAGCGGGGCCGACCTTCCCGACCGCCGCGCGACCTCGCTCGAGCTGGACACTCCTCACGAGTCCTCCATCGTCGACGCATGGCGCCGCGCCGCCGTGGCCGCGTGGAAAGGTCAGGAGGTTGAGCTCGGGGACCTGCCGCACCAGGGCGCGGCAGAGAAGCTGGCTGTCCTCAAGGATGCGACAGACGCCATGCGCGCGATCGCCTACCTCGATTTTCGGTACCGCAACGTACCGAACTGGCCCCGGACGATCGCCAGCATCAGGGATTCCGGGCCAGGGTCCGCCCGGCAAAGGATCGACGACTGCGCCCGCTTCCTGGCAGGCCACAACCTCGACCATGCCGTCGACTGGACCGGGCGTCAGCCCGGGGCCGCGCTCTATCCCACGCCCTACCCGCCCGGGGCGCAGGGCACGATCATGGCGCTCTGGAACGCGACCACGCGCCTCGAGCACACGATGCCCAGCGCCCGGAACATGCACGAGCTCATGCTCGTGAACCACGCGCTGTCCCACGAGCTCGCCGAACACACCGAGCACGACGACCCGGCGCTCGGTCAGCACTTCCGCGAACGTGCATCCCTATACCGCCGGCTCATCGACTCGACGCAGAACATCGACGGGCGCGCAGGCGGCGGCGGCCCCGCGGTCGCAGACTACGAAGCTGTGCTCACCCGTCTCGCGTCCGGTGAGGCGCCAGAGACTCAGAAGCAGTGGGCGTCGGTCGCTGTGCTCTCTGACAGGACGGACGCGCGCATGGCCGCCGTCCTGCGCCGCGGGCGCGACGAAGGGCTCTACTTCACGAGTCGGGAGAAGCGACTGAGCCGCGATCCTCGATCGGGCGTTCGCCTCGCGGTGCCTGTTTGGGAGCGCGTCACGGCAGAGACTCACCCCACGCTGAGCGGCGCAATCACCGAGCTCGCCACGACTCGATCAGGACGACACCTCGACCCTCCCGGTCGGGCTGGCCGAGAAGCTCTGGCGGAACAACTGGAGGCGACGGTCGCTCGCCTTGAAGGGCTCCGTGAGAAGAAGGGCTATCAGACACAATCGCCCTCGTCGCCGGGTCAAGGCGTGCAGCCACCTCGGCCCGAACGGCACACAGAACAGCGAGACGAGCGCGGGGTCGTGCTCGATCGCTGACTTGTCGCGGTGGGGTCGCTACGGCCGTTCGCGGCCCGCGGGGCCCGAAGGGTCTTCGCGTTGGTGCCGTTGGTGATTCGTGGCCGCACGGTCTCGGTCTCGTGGCGACCGCAAGTCGTCAGCGTCGACGACGGTGCGCCGCGCGAGAAGGTCCGCAATGCGCTTCGCCAGGGACTCCACAGCGGGGCTGTTCGGGAGGACGCGACCGGGACTGCTCGCCGCGCGCGTCTCCTCTTCGCGGGTATCGTCCGGCACCTCGAGCGACGCCGCACGGCGTAGCTCGGCAACGTAGAGAGGGGCCAGGTCCGCGACCTCTTGCGGCATCGTCGCCAGCCCGGTGGCGGCGTCGTCGCGGTAGTACCGCAGCGTTTCGGCCGGCATCTCGTGGACGTGGTCCGTGTGTTCGAACAGCGCAGAGGAAAGCGGAAGGAGGGCGCTGGGCTGGGCGTGCCATGAGTTCCAACAGCGGTGCCGGCCGTCGGACATGGTCGTCGACCAGGGGTCGGCCGACGGCGCCTGCCACGGCTGGAACCACGAGCGCACGATCTTGCGATCGGTCTCCTCGAGCGTAGAGAGCTCGACGCGCAGGACCGCGTTCCCTCCCTCGACGTCGTAAGCCCCCGCGCTCAACGCGCGGGCGAGGCCGTCGACGATCGGAGCAATTTCAGCCCAGTGGCGGGTGTCGCGATCTGCCCAGCGAGGCCGCTCGTTCCAGCCGTCAGGGTTGACGAGCCACGGGAGATCCTCCGCTCGGGCAAACCACCACCGTTCCGGATGGGATACGCGGATCGCTTCCACGCACGACACGATCCCACGCCTCACCCGACCAGGCGCAGCGGCCCGCGCCGCGTCGACGTCGCCAGCCGGGCACTCCCCTCGATGGGGTCGACCAGGAGGCCGCCCGGTGTCGGGAGCGTGAGGGTCCACCGGTCCGTGACGCCGCGGGCCGTGCGGGCGACGTCGAGCTCGCACCTCCGGAGGTAGCCGTCGCCGGCGTCGGTGCCGGTCCACCGGTGCGCGACGACGTCGAGGCGCACTGCGGCGTGCTCCCACGTGCTCACGGCGACCAGCCCGGACCCGCGCTCGCGCGCCCGGGCGAGCAGCCGTCGGCGCTCGGATGCCGTGAGCCGAGCGTCGGACCCGACGACGACGTACGTCATGCCGTCGAGCAGGGCGGCGACGACGCCGGCAGGATCGTCCCCGGCGCGCGGCACGAGCGCGACGCGCTCGAGCGCGACGCCGGCATCCGCGGCCGCGAGCATCCCGAGGGCAGGCGCCCCCAGTACAGCGAGCCAGTCCGAGGTGCCCTGCGACGTCGCGAGTAGCGCGAGCAGGAGCGACGTCGAGCCCGTCACAACGCTGGCCGCGCCGCGGGGCAGACGCCCGTCGTCGAGGATCGCGCCGAGCGGCCGCGGGACGTCGTCGAGGTCAACGACGCCCGGCGTCGACGCGCGCACGCCCGTACGCAGCTCGGCGCGACGCAGGGTCGCGCGAGCCACCTCGAGCGGGTCGAGCGCGGTCGCTGTCACCCGTCCAGGCTACGCCGTGGTTCGAACTGGTGTTCGAATAGGATTGTGTCGTGGGAACTCGTCGACGTCCGCCTCCCGGCGGCTGGCCGTCCGGTATCGAGACGGTCCCGATGCGTGACCACGCCGAGGAGGCGCCCGAGCTCGCACGGCGTGGCGTGGCGGTAGTGCGCCCGTCCGAGGGCATCCCGGTGCGCGCGTGGATCACGCAGCGCCAGAGCGGCGAGGCGCGCGTCGACGGCGAGGCCGTCGCGTGGGCGGGCCGCCAGGTCCACGTGCGCTACCTCTCCCGCGAAGGGCGGGAGGGGTGGGCGTGGCTCTGGGCCGACGCTGTCGAACGTCGCTGAGCCCAGACGCGACGAGCCCCGACCAGCAGGGGGATGTGGTCGGGGCGTCGTGTGCGTGAGCGTACCGCCCCCCACCCACACGCGTACCGCTCGCGCTGAGGTGATGAACCTTCTTCCTCTTGACGATCTTCTGCACCACGGAGGCGTCACCCCTGGCGACGGAGCATCGGGAACGCTGGCACGGGGGCCAGCGAGGACGACGTCGGCCTCGTCGGGGTTGAGGTTCTCCCGGTAGTAGAACTTGATGATCGGGTTGTACTTGTTGAGCTCCTGGGGGGCGATGCCCGCCTCGAGTGGGCGCGGTGTGTGCATCGACCGGGGCCCACCAGGTTGCGCGCGCGCAACCCGGCGGCCTACCGTCGGACGTGAACGGGGCGCCCCGCGCGGCAACGCGAGACGCCCCGGTGTGGCCTCAGATCAGGCCACGTGGTGACTCATGACAGGTCACGAATCAGCGAGATCATCTCCTTGATGAGCGGCGCGAGTACCGGGATCAGGACCTTCACCCATCCCCGGCGACTCGTGCCGTTCGTCGTAGAGACGACTTGCTTGCACGTGGGACACATGCTGCTTCCCACAGGCACCACCTGCTTCCTTCATCTCTCCGCCGCAGCGGAGCTCCTGGCCCAGCGCCAGGAAGTTCTTGAGGAATCGGGCGCGCCTCTCGGTGCGCCGCGATCCTACATACGCGCTGCCACACTCTGACCGGTCAGGCAGTAGTGCTGGCTGCGTTCGCGATCTTCCGCAAGGTCTCGCGGTGATCGGTCGAGTACGGGTAGACGAGCGCGCGGTGCCACTCCTCGCGATGCCCGAGAGGGTGGCGGCCGGACTTCACGAGCTTGGGCTTCTCGGTGAAGAGGTTCCGCTTTCGCAGTGCGAGGTACCCGCGCTCGGCGGTGCGCTCGGAGAAGCCGTAGAACTCCTGGGCCCGCTCGTGCGCCATGACGAACGTGAGCTTGCCGTTGGGGTCCTGGGTCTCCTTCAGCATGACGAGGAGCATCGCCTTGCCGGGGAGGTCGAGGTCGTCGATCAGGCCGGAGGTCCAGTAGTCGAACGGGAGCGTGAAGAACCCGCGCCCGCGCGCAGCAGGGTCGTCTTCGCGGTCCCTCCACGGCTTGCCGTCCCCGTTCTCGCGCAGGAGCACGACCTCGGGGGTACCGCGCTTGCCCTCGATCTTGAGAAGGTTCAGACTCTCGAGCTTCTTGAACGCGTTGGTCGTCCTGCGCACGCTCACGTCGTCACCGAGCATGCGCGCCCAGACCTTGATGTCGAGCGGGGAGTCCTCGAGGATGGGCTGGAGAGCGTGGGCGGTGAGGAGCAGGTCGAGAGCGAGCTCGTTGCCCCCGCTCACGAGTTCGGCGAGCACGGAGGCGCGCGGCTTGCTCTCGCGCTGGACGAAGTCCTTGCGGATGCGCACGAAGCCGCGCTTGGCCTGCCCGAGCAGCTCGGCCCGGGTGAAGGTCGCGTCGGCAGGGGTCTCGTTCTCGAAACCCTCGAAGGGGTCTCGCTCGGTGGGCTGGGTCTCTGGGGTCGATGTCGTGGTGTCCATGAGGCCAACATAGCCGAAGCTCCGGACCGAACGTCGGTATCAGAATCGAGCGAGAACCGTTTCAGGTGCCAGTGTGCGAGGTCATGCCGATGCCATGATGCGAGACCGTGCGAGGCCATGCGAGCCCGTAGATAGAGGGGGGTGTGGGGGGGCCGTCCTCACCCTGGCGTCGAGGCGATGCCCGACTCAACCGCGAGGCGAGACGCGAGTAGACGCAATCTGCCGCCTCCCGGCTGAAACGGCATGTCTCTGCCTCAATCCGGGGCCACGAGCTGCGCGAGCGGCGCTTCCGGACTCGCGTGGACGAGACGTAGCGAGCCCACGTCGCCATCTCCGGTCGGCGGGGCGGGCGTCGTCATCGCGTCGCCCGCGGGCGGTAGGACTCGGCCCGGCCGACAACCCTGACGCCGAGCAGCCGCTCGCCGTCGCCCGCCGCGGCGTAGAGCTGATCGCGCGCCGCCTCGTGCGTCGCGGCTTCGACTGCGACCTCGCGCACAGGACCGTCGGCGGGCTGCCCCGGCTCGGGTGCGGCCTGATAGGCCCCGTGGACGATCACGGCTGCCCTCCGGGGGCTGGACGGACGTCGTGCACCAGCCGACCGACCTCGTCGACTCGCGTCCGCGGGCACCTGAGGTCGCCCCCGAGGTCGTCGGGCACGAAGGTCAGCTCGCCCGCGCACTCCTTGCAGCGCATCCGGTCGACGTAGGTAGCCCAGAGGTCGAGGTAGAACCAGTGACCGTCGAGCTCCTGGTGGTGTTCGAGGGCGGTCAGGCTTGGCCGCCTCGACGGGAGGCCGGTGTTGTGCGCCATGACGGTCAGCCCGGCCGTGCGGTAGAAGTCGGCGCTGCCGTTGCGGTCGTCGACGAACCCGTCGAGGTATCGCGCGCCGCGCTCGAGCGCGTGGCCCGCCGCGATCTCGCACAGGAGGTAGGTGCCGAGCCCGTCACCTCGGTATGCGTCCGCCACAAAGAGGCCCGCGACAACGCGGTGCAGTTGTGCGAGCGCTCGCGCGCGCTCGGGGTCTTGCACGGCGAGCGTGGCGTAGAACGGCGCGTCCAGGACGACGGCGCCGTAGAGCTCGTTCCCCTTCTGGTCGGTCGCCGCGAGAACGGTGCTCGCGGCGGGTGCGCGGCCGTGGCCCCGGAAGATCGCGTCTAGATGGGCCTGTCGACGGGCCTTCGCTGGGACCGGGTCCTTAGCGCTGTACCCGACCACGGCGCGCGCGACGGCCGCGTGCACGAACCGCTCTCCTCGCTCATTCTCGATTTCGACGAACCGCATGATCCCCCCGCCCTCGACGTCGCAGACGTTCTGACCCTGGCACGTCCTTCCCACATGCGAAGACGTGCCAGGCGACGGGTCAGGGAGTGGCCGGCAGAGCCAGCGGGGCGCGGCGGAGCACGTCGTCCACCCGAGACTGCTTGTCGAGCCAGCCCCGCATCCCGGGGTCGAGGTCACTCGTCACCCTGCACATCGCCGCGTACGCGCTGTTCGCGTGGCCCGTGCCGAAGATGGGCTCGAGGTGCGCCACGCGATTGCGGAACCGATGGACCTTGTCGAGGTCGTCGACGAGCTCGCCGTGCGGACGTCCGAGGTGGGGGAAGGCGTTCTTCAGTCCGGCGTTCCACAGCGCCGCTTTAGATGGGGACTTCCGGAGGTTCCTGGCCGGGAGGAGGTACCGCCACGTACCGAGGGTGAGTTGAGCGACGACGTCGTCGTGGCACAGGCTTGCAGTGGGACGGCCGGCGCGCTTGACCGCCTTCTGCGCGCGCTCAAGCGCAGTGGGAAGGTCTCGCGCCAGGAGCTGTCCGAGAGAGTGATGCGGATCGAGGAGCCAATCCTCGCCGTGAGACTGCCCGTTGCGGTCGACGTGGGCGGCGTTCCACGTGCGAAGCTCAGCGTCCATCGCGTTGCGCAAGCCGACCTCGACCAGATGGAGCGCCTCGTACGAGGCTGCTGAGAGCGCCATATTCCACCGGTAGAGGTTGAACGCGTCCGCGGTCTTCCCGCCGGTCGCCCGAAGGTAGGGCTGGAAGCGCGGTTCCGAGAGCACCCGGCGCAGCGACTCCACGGTGAGGGAGCGGGAGGGTTGAGTTTGATCGACCATAGAACTACACTCCGATGCGAAGGCGGGGAAAGACATCCCGTTAAGAGCTTTGAGCGAAGGCCCCCGGTCACAGACCGGGGGCCTTCGTCGTTCCCCCGGCCCGTGGTCGGGCTGCTCGACGCAGCCTAGCGGGGGCCGCCCGATGCCCAACCGGCGTCCGGCGTCGGCGCGGCGAGGGATGCGGCACGGCGAGCGGCTAGCTCGGCCTGCGACGCTTCTTGCGCCCGTTCTGCGCACCGAGGGCAGTGAGCACCGGGTAGGTGACCGCGACCGCGTACGCCGGCTCTTTGGTGATGATCAGCGCGGCCACGACGACCGCGGCGACGATGAGTGCGGAAATCCAGGAGGGCGCGGAGGCCCGGTGTACCGTCATGTCTAGCGTCCCTTCATCTCTTTGCCGAGTGGGGGGTCCGGAGCGACCTCCTGTTACCAGCAGGGGGTCGCTCATTTTTTGCGACCGGCGGTGCTCCGGACCTCTGATGCAATTCTCCTCATCGCCTCGGACGCTCGCGGAACTGATCCGACGTATGTGCAGGTGAGAGCGATGTAGCCGTAACAACATGCGTGTAGGCAGGGTCCAGACGAAGCCTGGAAGGGCTTGAAACGCGAGGCGGATCACCTCACGGTGTGCGCAGACTCCACGAGGCAGAAAATCCAGCAGAACGGCCCGTAGTCACCACCAGGGCGGCAGAGGATGAGCCCGGTACGCGGCTCCGCGTCGGCCAGGTCGCCCAGGTCCTCGCCGATCGGTCTCGTGCAGTACAGGCACGGCGGCGGGGGCGTCTTGTACGCGGCGACGACGACGGGAAAAGACTGGTCGGAGACCGGCAGTTCCTCTAGGCCATCGAACAAGTCGGGCTCGTCGTACTGGGCTGCGAAGTCCTCGACGCTCAGTCGCCAGAGCTCAGGGGGGAGCGCCGTGGCGCGGCGACGGTAGGCAGCCTGCTTGTGCGCTCCCGAGCAGTAGAGCGCGTCACGGCGCTTCAGCGCGTCGATACGGGCGCCGCAGAACAGACAAGCGCGCTTCACCGGGTCTCGCCAACCTCGCTCACGACTAGGGCGTCAAGGTGGCGGTACAAGGTGTCTCGAGAGACGCCGAGCGCGCGGGCGACGGCGGCGCGGGACTGGCCACCGGCGAGGGCGACGCGCGCGGCTTCGATGCGGTCGGGGGTCATGACGGTTGGCCGGCCGCCGACGCGGCCCCGTGCGCGTGCGGCCGCGAGCCCGTCGAGGGTGCGCTCTCGTGCGAGGTCGGCCTCCATCTGCGCGACGGCGGCGAGCA
>NZ_WMKA01000037.1 GCF_009711085.1 Cellulosimicrobium composti | reverse complement strand
AACCGGGCGGCGCGGCGATCGGCGACGAGGGGTCGTAGAGCCCGGCCTGCTCCTCGTACGTGCGGTAGGCCGAGTTGATCGTCAGGTGCACGCCGAACCGCTCGACGTACGCGGCGTCGAGCGCGACGAGCCCGTCGAGCACGTCGGCCCGCACGCGGTCGTCCGGGGACCACGGGATCGCGGCGAGCTCGGAGTCGGGCACGCGGCCGCCGTCCGGGTTCCACTCCTGGTCGGGCGCGGGGCACGAGACGGCGTCCTGCGCGACCGTCAGCTCCTCCGTCGAGACGGACACGGTCGACAGGCTGGCCTCGAGCTCGCCCACGGCCCGCTCCAGCGCGGCGAGGTCGTCGCCCGCGAGCCCCGCCTCGGCGGCGCCCGACGCCGTCGCGGCCTCGTCGAGCGCGGTGCGCAGCCGCGCGCGCACGGCCTCGTCGGCGCCGAGCCCGTCGGTCGCGGCGTAGATCTTCTCGCCCAGCTCCTGGACGGGGACGAGGCCCGCCCGCGCGGCGGCGACCTCGTCGCGCGCGTGCGCGAGCATCGAGTCGTGCACGGCCTGAGACGCCGCGCGCAGCGCGTCCTGCGTGCCCGTCGTCCCGGTGGTCATCCGGGTGAGGAACGGCGCGTCGAGGAGGGAGCGGGCGCCCGCGACGTCGGCGGCCAGGACCTCGCGGACCGCGGGGTCTGCGACCCGCCCCTCCGACGACGTCCACAGCTCCTGCGCGGTCGCGACCTGCGCCGCGAGGTCGTCGTACGCGGTGTCGCGGGCCCACGCGAGACCGCCGCCCCCGCCGCCCAGGAGCAGCGCGAGCGTCACGACGACCGCGACCCAGACGCCGCGGCGGCGGCGCGGCTCGCGCGCGTGCCGTCGGTCCCGGACGACGGGCAGCGGGCCCGACGGGTCGGTGGCGGGTGGGGTGCTCGTGGCGGTCACACCGCCAGAACCTACGCCACGCGCGCGCCCCGGCCGAACCGTCCGTCGGGTGCGCGGACACACGCTCACGGCTCGCCCACGAACCCTGCGCGAGGACCGCTCGTCCGCGGCCGGCGGGCGGCCCCGTCGGTGATCGGCGGCCCGCGAGCCCGGCGTCCCGGGCCGCCGTCGTGCATCACGTGCGGCGCCCGGGCCCTCCCCACATGGTGGGCCCGGCGACGGCGCCGGGAGGACCGGGGGAGGGGTCATGAAGCGGCTGGTGCTGTGCTGCGACGGGACGTGGAACTCGCCCGTCAACGCGAGCGTGTCCAACATCGAGAAGATCGCGCGCTCGGCCCGCACCGGGATCGGGCCGGACGGCGTGCAGCAGATGGTGTTCTCCGTCGAGGGGGTCGGGGCCCAGGGCTACCTCGTCGACCGGCTCCTCGGCGGCGCGTTCGGGTACGGGCTGACGCGCAACGTCGTGGCCGGGTATCGCCACCTCGCGCTCAACTACGAGCCGGGCGACGAGATCTACGTCTTCGGGTTCAGCCGCGGCGCGTACACCGCGCGCAGCGTCGTGGGGATGGTCGCGACGGTCGGGCTGCTCACGCAGGACGCGCTCGCGCGCGACCGGCTGTGCGACGCCGAGCGGATCTACCGGCTCCGCGACGCGCAGGAGCGCGCCGCGCAGGCCGCGGCCTTCCGCGCCGCGCACTGCCACGAGCACGTGCCCGTCGCGTTCCTCGGGGTGTTCGACACGGTCGGCGCGCTCGGCGTCCCCGGGCTCTCGCGCCGCCGCAGCACGTTCCACGACGTGCGGCTCTCGACCGACGTGGAGTGCGCGCGCCAGGCGCTCGCCATCGACGACCGCCGCATCACGTTCGAGCCGTGCCTGTGGGACGTGCCTGTCGCCATGGCGGCACGCGTCAAGCAGGTGTGGTTCCCCGGCGGGCACAGCGACGTCGGGGGCGGCGCGCGCGCCCGCGCGCTCTCGGACACGGCGCTGCTGTGGATGGTGGGCGAGGCGATCGCGCGCGGCCTCGCGTTCGACGAGGACCGCCTCCTCGCCCAGCTCCACCACGAGGACGCGTTCGTGTGCCGGTTCCGGCCCGGGCCGCTCTTCGGCGGTCTCAACCTCGTCAAGCGGCTGCACCGGCGCCCGCGGTTCCGCGGCGACCGGCGCGTGCTCGCGGGCGTGCCGACGCCGCCCGGCACCGTGGACGCCGTCTACCTCGCGCAGACGGCCGCGACCCTCACCGCCGACCCGTCGACCGCGTACGCGCGCCACGCACGCAACGTCGCGTGGTGGCGCCGGGACGCCGGTCCCGCGATCGAGGGCCTCGTCGAGCCGGTCCCCGGCGGGACCGACGAGTCGCGCCCGCTCGTCCTCGCGTGACCGCCCCGGGCCGCGCGGGGACCCTCCGCCGCTCACGGGCCGCCCGCGCGTGCCATGCTGGACGGCGTGACCGAGCAGACCGCAGCCCCGATCCCGGCCGAGCAGCTCGTCCCCGCCGACGCGCACGTCCTCGGCAACCCGGACGCGCCCGTGACCGTCGTCGAGTTCGGCGACCTCGAGTGCCCGTACTGCGCCGCCGCCGCGCCCGTGCTGCGGCGGACGGTCGAGGAGTCCGGCGGGCGCGTGCGCCTCGTGTTCCGGCACTTCCCCCTGTTCGAGATCCACCCCCACGCGCTGTCGGCGGCGCTCGCGGTCGAGGCCGCCGCCGCGCAGGGCCGGTTCTGGGAGATGCAGGCCGCGCTGTTCGAGCACCAGGACCACCTCGGCGAGGCCGGTCTCGCGGAGCGCGCCGAGGAGCTCGGCCTCGACGGCGCCTCCGTCGTGGGCGACGCCGCGCAGCAGTACGCCGCCCCCGTCCAGCGGGACTACGCCGACGCGCTCGCCGCGGGCGTCGAGGGGACGCCGACGCTGTTCGTCAACGGCCTACGCTACGTCGGTCGCGTCACCCCGGAGGGCCTGCGCGCCGCGATCGAGGCGGCCGACCCGCGGTAGCCGCGGGGACCGGCCCGCGGCCCGGCCTCTCGCCGCCCGGCGGACCGGAGCCCGGCGCCGACGTCAGGCGGTCGCGGGCGGGCGCCAGGGGAGCGGCGGCAGCTCGGGCGGGGGACCGCCGGAGCCGGGGGAGCACAACGGCCAGCGCTCGCCGAAGGCGCGCAGCGCGATCGAGCCCAGGACCGCCGCGACGAGCGACCCGGCGAGGATGCCGATCTTCGCCTGCTCGATGAGGTGCTCGTCGTCGAACGCGAGCTCGGCGATGAAGAGCGAGATCGTGAAGCCGATGCCGGCGAGGATCGCGCCGCCGAGGAGGTGGGAGTAGCGCACGCGCCCGGGCAGGTCGCCGAGACCGAGGCGCAGGGCGAGCGTCGCGGCGCCGAAGATGCCGATCGCGTTGCCCGCGACGAGCGCGACGGCGACCCCGATCGTCACGGGCGACGTCGCGGCGGTCCGTAGCGTCTCGGCGTCGAGGCGCACGCCCGCGTTGGCGAGCCCGAACACGGGGACGACGACGTACGCGCTCCACGGGTGCAGGACGCGCTGGAGGCGCTCGCTCGTGGGGACGGCGGCGCGCGCGGCGAGCTCGGTGAGGTGCTCGCGCTCCGCCGTCGTCTCCTGGGCGAGACGCTTGGCGTACTTCGGCACGACGGCGACGTCGACGGGTCGGGCGGCGCGCGACGGGACGAGCAGGCCCACGAGCACGCCGGCGAGCGTGGCGTGGACGCCGGAGGCGAACACGGCGCCCCACAGGGCGATCCCGACGAGCACGTACGGCGTCAGGCGCCACACGCCGAGCCACCGCAGGACGAGCAGCGCGGCGACGAGCACGCCCGCCACGAGCAGGCCGGGCAGCCAGAGGTCGTCGGTGTAGAAGAGGGCCATGACGGTGATCGCGCCGATGTCGTCCACGACGGCGAGGGTGAGGAGGAACAGCCGGAGCTGGTCGGGGCAGCGCGGGCCGAAGAGCGCGAGGATCCCCACGAGGAACGCCGTGTCGGTCGACATGACGATGCCCCACCCGTGCTGCGCGGGCGACCCCGCGTTGAAGGCGAGGTAGATGAGCGCGGGCACGGCGAGCCCGCCGAGCGCGCCGAGCGCGGGGACGGCCACGGTGCGGCGGTTGCGCAGCTCGCCGGTGGTCACCTCGCGGTTGATCTCGAGCCCGATGACGAGGAAGAAGACGGCCATCGCGGCGTCGTTGACCCACTCGTGCAGGTTCATCTCGAACGTCCACGGCCCGACGTGCCAGCCCGCGGTCGTCGCCCACAGGTCCTCGTAGGCCCCGGACCACGCGGAGTTCGCCCAGACGAGCGCGACGACGGTCGCGGCGAGCAGCAGCACCGCGCCCCCGGCCTCGGTCGCGAGGAACGAGCGCAGCGAGGGCGCGACGGGCCGGAGCTGGAAGCGCAGCGGCGGTCCCGGCCGCGTGGGCACGCGGACGATCGGGAACGACGACGGCGGAGCGGGCTCGCTCAACGAAGGCCTCCGTGGGGACGGGGACGGGACGGGCACGACGCCACCGGGGACGTCGGGCCTGCGCGGTGACGACTTCTGTCAACTGTTCCGGGCGCGCGATGCTTCCGCAACGGGCATCAAGCGCTCGCCCGGCGCGTGTAGTCCACATGGTGGAAAAGTTCTTTCGAAACTCTTGTGCCGTGGATCACGCGCTGCTAGCGTCGAGAGTGCCAACGGCGGGCCCGGGCCGAGCGGACGCTCGGTGGTCGACGCGATCGATCCGACACCGGCAGCTACCTACCAGGCGGAAGTGAACAACTCGCCTGCAGCGGCCCGCCGGCCGTCTCCTCCTCGCTCACCGACGAGCCGGAAGCCGGAGACGGAGCACCCGGCGTCGCTGCCCGAACCGTGGAGACTCACCATGGACACTCTTGTCGTGGACGCAGCACACCTGGACCGAGCCGTCGCCCTCGCGGTCGACAGCGTCGCGAACGCCGGAGGCCCGTTCGGCGCCGTGATCGTCACCGCCGACGGGCAGGTCTTCGAGGGCAACAACCGGGTCACCCAGGACAACGACCCGACCGCCCACGCCGAGGTCACGGCCATCCGCCGCGCGTGCGCGGCCCTCGGCACGTTCGACCTCACCGGCGCGACGCTGTACTCGAGCTGCGAGCCGTGCCCCATGTGCCTCGCGTCGGCCCTCTGGGCGCGCGTGCAGACCGTCTACTACGCCGCCGACCGGTACGACGCCGCGCGCGCCGGCTTCGACGACGCCGAGTTCTACGACTTCTTCGCCGCGGACCCGGCCGACCGGAGCATGCAGGTCGTGCACGAGCGCACCGCCACCGCCACCGCGCCGTTCGACGCCTGGCGCGTCCTCGAGTCCCGGATCGAGTACTGACCGGCCACGGCCGGTCGGCACACGATCCCGCACGAAAGGGCACAAGGACGTGACTCTCCTCGGCACGCGGCGGGAGACCGCCGAGAACGACGCACGCGGCACCGGGCCGGCGACGGGCCCGCTCGACCGCTTCTTCCGGATCACCGAGCGCGGCTCGACCACGGGGCGCGAGCTCCGCGGCGGCCTGGTGACCTTCTTCGCGATGGCGTACATCGTCATCCTCAACCCCCTCATCCTCGGCGGGACGAGCGCCGAGAACGCGCCCGTGGACGTCGCGGGCGGGTGGCTCCAGACCGCGCAGGTCGGCGCGATGACCGGCCTCGCCGCCGGCGGCCTGACGATCCTCTTCGGCCTCGTCGCGAACCTCCCGTTCGCGCTCGCGGCCGGGCTGGGCATCAACTCGTTCCTCGCCGTCGCCGTCATCGGCGACGTGACGTGGCCCGAGGCGATGGGCCTCGTGCTCGTCAACGGCCTGCTCATCGTGCTGCTCGCGGTGACGGGCGCACGGTCGGCGATCTTCAACGCCGTCCCGCGCCAGCTCAAGGCGGCCATCACGGTCGGCATCGGCCTGTTCATCGCGTTCATCGGCTTCGTCGACGCCGGGTTCGTCACGCGCACCCCGGGCGGGCCCCCGGTCCAGCTCGGCGACGGCGGGTCGATCACCTCCGTCCCGACGCTTGTGTTCGTCGTCGGCCTGCTCACCATGGGGATCCTCGTGGCGCGCAAGGTCAAGGGCGGGCTGCTCGTCGGCCTCGTCGCGACGACCGTCGTGGCGATCGTCGCGGAGTCCGTGCTCCACCTCGGTCCGGCGTCCGAGCAGAACCCCGGCGGCTGGCACCTCACCGTGCCGACGCTGCCGAGCTCGCTCGTCTCCGTGCCCGACCTCGGCCTGCTCGGGCAGTTCTCGTTCGGCGCGTTCGACCGGATCGGGGCGCTCGCGGCGACGATGCTCGTGTTCACGCTGTTCTTCACGAACTTCTTCGACGCGATGGGCACGATGACGGGCCTCGCGAAGCAGGGCGGGCTCGCCGACGCGGACGGGAACTTCCCGCGCATCAAGTCGGCGCTCGTGGTCGAGGGCGTCGGCGCGGTCGTCGGCGGCGCGACGTCGTCGTCGTCGAACACGGTGTTCGTCGACTCCGCGGCCGGCGTGGGCGAGGGCGCGCGGACCGGTCTCGCGTCCGTCGTCACGGGCGGCCTGTTCCTCGTCGCGATGTTCCTCACGCCGCTCACGGCCGTCGTCCCGATCGAGGTCGCGAGCGCGGTCCTCGTCGTCGTGGGCGCGATGATGATGCGCGAGATCAAGGAGATCGACCTCGGCGACTTCACCGTCGCGCTGCCCGTGTTCCTCACGGTCGTGACGATGCCGCTCACGTACTCGATCGCGAACGGCATCGGGATCGGGTTCGTCACGTGGGTCCTGCTGCGGACCGCGTGCGGGCGCGCGCGCGACGTCCACCCGCTCCTGTGGGTGGTCGCGGCCGGGTTCGTCGTGTACTTCGTGCGCGGTCCCCTGACCGCGGTCGTGGGAGGCTGAGCCTCGGCACGACCGCTCGGCCGACGGGCCACCCGCTCCTCCGGGTGGCCCGTCGGCGCGGGCGGTGCACGACGCGCGGACGGGAGGACGAGGCATGGCCGCGAGAGCACGTGTGAGCGTCGACGAGCACCGCGCGGACGTCGCGGCGCTGCTCGCGCCGCTCGTGGAGGCGGCCCGACGGCGGGAGCGCACCGACGTCGTCGTGCTCGCCGAGGCGCTCGGCCGGGTCCTCGCCGGGGACCTCGTGGCCCCCGTGCCCGTCCCGCTGTTCCGCAACTCCCAGATGGACGGGTACGCGGTCCGGGCCGCCGACGTGGCGGGTGCGAGCCCAGAGGCGCCGGCCCGGCTCGCCGTGGCCGCCGAGATCCCCGCGGCCCCGGGCGTCCCGCCCCGGCTCGCGCCGGGCACCGCGGCGCGCATCATGACCGGCGCCCCCGTCCCCGAGGGCGCCGACGCCGTCGTCCCCGTCGAGGACACGGCCGCCGGGTCGTTCGCCGCGACGCCCGCCGCGGACGAGGTCGCGGTGCACGTGCCCCGGGCGCCGGGCGACTTCGTGCGCGACGCGGGCTCCGACGTCCGGGCCGGCGACGTGCTCCTGCCCGACGGGACCGTGCTCGCGCCCCACCACCTCGCCGCCGCCGCGGCGTGCGGGGTGGGCGGCGTGCCCGTCGTCGCGCGCCCGCGCGTCGCCGTCCTGTCGACGGGCTCCGAGCTCGTCGGGCCCGGGGACGTGCCGGGGCCGGGGCAGGTGTTCGACGCCAACGCGGACGCGCTCGGCACGGCCGTGCGGCGCGCGGGCGGCGACGTCGTGCTCACCGCGCGCTGCGGCGACGACCCCGCCCGGTTCGCCGCGGTGCTCGCCGAGGCGGCCGGCGCCGCGGACCTCGTGCTCACGTCGGGCGGCGTGTCCCAGGGCGCGTACGAGGTGGTCAAGGACGTGCTCGGCGGGGCGGGTGCCGGCGTGACGTTCCGCTCCGTCGCGATGCAGCCGGGCGGGCCCCAGGGCTTCGGCACCGTGCACGGGACCCCGGTCCTCACGTTCCCCGGCAACCCCGTGAGCGCGCAGGTCTCGTTCGCGATGTTCCTCCGCGAGCCGCTGGAGCGCGCCGCGGGGCTGCCCGCCGTGGACCGCGTGCGCACCGCCGTCCTCGCCGACGCCGTCGTGTCGCCCGCGGGGAGGCGTCAGCTCCTGCGGGGGGCGAGCAGGCCCGACGGCACGGTCCGCGTCGTCGGGGGAGCGGGGTCGCACCTCGTCGCGTCGATGGCGCGTGCGGACGTGCTCGTGGACGTCCCCGCGGACGTGACAGAGTGGGCCGCCGGGACCGAGGTGGAGGTGCGGGAGCTGTGACCGAGACGCAGGACGTGAGCCGCGTGACGACCGACGTGCTCGACGACGCGGTGTCGCGCGCGGTCGAGGACGCCGTGGCGAGCCCGGAGTGCGGCGCGGTCGTCACGTTCCGCGGGGTCGTGCGCGACGTCGACGGCGGCCGCGGCGTGACCCGGCTCGACTACGAGGCGCACCCGGACGCGACCGCGGTGATCCGGCGGTGCGTCGCGGGCGTCGCCGCGGAGACGGGCCTGCGCGTGGCCGCCGTCCACCGGTACGGGAACCTGGAGATCGGCGACGTCGCGCTCGTCGCGGCGGCGGCCGCGGGCCACCGGCGCGAGGCGTTCGAGGCCTGCTCGCTGCTCGTCGAGCGCATCAAGGCCGAGGTGCCCATCTGGAAGCGGCAGCACTTCGACGACGGCGTCTCGGAGTGGGTCGGTCTCTGACCTCCGGGTCGTCCGGCGTCGCGCGCCGTCAGCGCGTGGCGGGACGGTTGTCCAGCAGCATCCCGACGCACAGGCCGACGGCCGTGCCGAGCACGAGGCCGAACCAGCTCAGCACGACGGTCCCGACGACCGCGCCGATCGCCGCGCCCAGGACGCTCCGCGTGCCGGCCTTCCAGGAGTCGGACCGCTCGTCGGTCCGGTAGATCGGCAGCGCCGAGCCGCTGTTGTCCAGGGTGGTCGCGGTGGCGTGGTCGGTGGAGGAGGAGGGGCGGTTCGTGGGGGCGGGGGAGATCGTCGTCACGACATCCATGGTAGGAAGCCGTGCCCGATCTGACCTGGGGCGATGCGCCGAGGTGAGCGGCTTCACCCTATGATCTGCGCCACCCGTCAGCCGCCGATCGCGCCCATGCTGCGAGACGTGGCGGCGAACGCGTCGGCGGCGAGCGTCGGGGCGTCGCTGCCGTGCGCGAGGGGCTTGCGCCACATGGCGCCCTGCCACGCGCGGGCGAGGGCGTCGTCGCGCGCGTCCTCGTCGAGGTCCGTCGCGCGCAGGATCGCGCGCAGGTCGGTCTCGTCGTCGCCGAACAGGCACGAGCGGACGGTGCCCTCGGCGGTGAGCCGGGTGCGGTCGCACGCGCCGCAGAACGAGCGCGTCACGGACGCGATGATGCCGACGGTCTGCGGGCCGCCGTCGACGAGCCACTCCTCGGCGGGGGCGGACGGGTCGTCGCGGCCGACCTCGAGCAGGTCGAAGCGGCGGCCGAGCACGTCGAGCAGGTCCGTCGCGGAGACGAGGTCGTCGCGCGTCCAGCGGCCGTCGGCGTCGAGCGGCATCTGCTCGATGAAGCGCAGGTGGCAGCCGTGGTCGACGGCCCACGCCAGCAGGTCGGCCGCGCCCGCGAGCGTCTCCGGCATGAGCACCGCGTTGAGCTTGACGGGGGCGAGGCCCGCGGCGAGCGCGGCGCGGATCCCGGCGAGCACGTCGGGCAGCCGGTCGCGGCGCGTGAGCCGCGCGAAGTGCGCCCGGTCCACGGAGTCGAGCGAGATGTTGACGCGGTCGAGCCCGGCGTCGACGAGCTCGTGGACGCGCTTGTCGAGGCCGATCGCGTTCGTGGTCAGGGAGAGCGACACGTCGGGCGCGGCCGCGCGCGCGGCGCGCAGGATGTCGGCGAGGTCGCGGCGCATGAGGGGCTCGCCGCCCGTGAACCGGACGTCGGTGATGCCGAGCCGTCCGACCGCGACGCGCACGACCCGGCCGATCTCCGCGGGCGTGAGGAGGTCCTCGCGCGGGATCGCGGGCAGGCCCTCGGCGGGCATGCAGTACGTGCAGCGCAGCGAGCACTTCTCCGTGATCGAGATGCGCAGGTCGCGGGCCACGCGGCCGTAGCGGTCGACGAGCGCGTCCGTCGCGGGGCGCTCCGGGGCGAGGGCCGACGTCGCGTCGGCGGGCGCGCCCCGACGCAGCCTGGGCATCCCGAGCGAGACCGCGGTCATGGCCCGATCGTAGACGCACCGTGGGCTGCGGCCGTGACCGCGGCCACCGCGCGTGCTAGCGTGGAGTCCGTCGGATGGAAGTGTTCTTCCATTCAGCGGAACATCTCTCCTGGCAGGGAGAGCGATCCAAGGGCGGATTCAAGCCCTGCGCCCCGGGCGCGTCGCCGACGACGCGCGACCGGGCACGCAGGGGACTCACCGCAAGGGTTCACTGGAGAGGACGCCGGCACGCCGGCACCCTGGCGGAAGCGAGGCCCACGATGCTCCACATCGTCGACCGGCTCGTCCCGTGGCTCGGCCCGGGGCAGCCCCCGTTCGCCGTCGCGACCGTGGTCGCGGCGTCGGGCTCCGTGCCGCGGCCGGTCGGGACCGCGATGGCCGTGCGCGCCGACGGCGCCGTGCTGGGCAGCCTGTCCGGCGGGTGCGTCGAGGGCGCGGTGCACGACGCGGCGCTCGACGCGATCGCGACCGGGCAGAGCCGCCGCGAGACCTTCGGCTACAGCGACGCCGACGCGTTCGCCGTCGGCCTGAGCTGCGGCGGCACGCTCGACGTGCACGTCCAGCCGGTCCTCCCCGGCGACGACGCGGCCCGCGCCCTCGCGACGCTCGCCGCGTCGACGGCGGACCCGGGCTCGCTCGGCGCGGCCCCCGTGGCGCTCGTGCGCCGGATCGACGGCCCGGCCCGCACGGCCGTGGTCGTCGACAACCCGGCCCGTGCCGACGAGGCGACCGTCGCCGCCGCGCTGCACGACGTCGTCGGCGAGGCCGCGACCGGCGCCGCGGCCGCGCAGGTCGTCGCCCTCCTGCACGCGGGCGGCACCGCGACCGTCCACGCCGCGCACGGCGCGCCGCGCCCGGGGACGACCGACGACGCGTGCGACGAGAGCGAGCCCGTGACGCTCCTCGTCGAGACCCGGCTGCCCGCACCACGCTTCCTCGTCTGCGGCGCCAACGACTTCGCGGGCGCGCTCGTGCGGCACGTGCGGCTCCTCGGCTACCGCGTCACCCTCGTCGACGCGCGCGAGGTGTTCGCCGACGCCCGGCGCTTCCCCGAGGCGGACGTCGTCGTGGAGTGGCCCGACCGGTACCTCGCGGCCGAGGCGGCCGCGGGACGCCTCGACGAGCGCTCCGCCGTCGCGGTGCTCACGCACGACGCCAAGTTCGACGTGCCGCTCCTGCGCCTCGCGCTCGACCTGCCGCTCGCGTACGTCGGCGCGATGGGCTCGCGCCGGTCGCACCGTCAGCGCGTCGAGGCGCTGCGCGCCGAGGGCGTCACCGACGCGGGGCTCGCGCGCCTGCGCTCGCCCATCGGCCTCGACCTCGGCGCCGTCACGCCCGAGGAGGTCGCCGTCTCCGTCGCCGCCGAGGTGGTCGCCGTGCGGCACGGGCGGGCGGACGTCGCGCCGCTGAGCCGCACCGACGGACCGATCCACGGCGCCGCGCCGTCCGCCCCCAACCCCGAGGAGGCCCCCTGATGGACCTGAGCACCGTCACCGACCTCGTCCCGACCGCCGACCCCGCCGACTGGCGCGAGGGCGACGCGTGGCTCGCGGGCGGCACCGTCCTGTTCTCCTACGGCAGCCAGACGCTGCGCCGCCTGCTCGACCTGACGAGCGCGGGCTGGCCCGCCCTCACCGTCACCGCCGACGGGCTCGAGATCGCCGCGACGTGCACCGTCGCCGAGCTGTACGCGTTCGAGGACACCGCGCAGGCCGCGCCCGTGCGCGAGCGGTGGACCGCGCTCGACCTCGTGCGCCCGTGCTGCGACAGCTTCGTCGCGTCGTTCAAGATCTGGAACACGTCGACCGTGGGCGGCAACGTCTGCACCTCGCTGCCCGCGGGCCCGATGACCTCGCTCACCGCGGCGCTCGACGGCGTCGCCGAGGTCTGGGGGCCGGGCGGGTCGCGCCGCACCCAGCCCGTCGCCGAGCTCGTCACGGGCGAGATGCGCAACACGCTCGCCCCGGGCGAGCTCCTGCGCGCGATCCACGTGCCCGACCACGCGCTGCGCGCGCGCACCGCGTTCCGGCGCCTGTCGCTGTCGAACCTCGGGCGCTCCGGCGTGCTGCTGATCGGCAGGGTCGACCCGGGCGACGCCGGAGGAGGGCTCGTCCTCACCGTCACCGCGTCGACCCGCCGGCCCGTGCAGCTGCGGTTCGCCGCGGACGCGCTCCCCACCGCCGACGACCTCGCGGCCGCGCTCGACGCCGCGATCCCCGCCGACCTCTACCACGACGACATCCACGGGCTGCCCGCGTGGCGCCGCGACATGACCTACCGCCTCGGCGAGGAGATCCGCTCCGAGCTCCTCACCGGGCCCGTCGACGCCACCACCCCGGACGGAGGCACCCGATGACCGCGCCCGACCCCCGCCCCACCCCGCCCGTGACGATCGACGGCCGCGCCGCCCAAGGCGAGCCCCGCCCGGGCCAGTGCCTGCGGACCTACCTGCGCGAGCAGGGCGCGCTCGGCGTGAAGAAGGGCTGCGACGCGGGCGACTGCGGCGCCTGCACCGTGCACGTCGACGGCGTCCCCGTGCACTCGTGCGTGTACCCGGCGCGGCGCGCCGCCGGCCACGCGGTCACGACGATCCAGGGCCTCGCCGCCACCGCGTGCCCCGGCGACGGGCCGGGCGCGGGCGCGTGCGACCACGACCCGCACGGCCCGGGCGACGCGCTGCACCCCGTGCAGCAGCAGTTCCTCGACGCGCAGGGCTTCCAGTGCGGGTTCTGCACCGCCGGGATGATCATGACCGCCGCGACGTTCGACGACGCGCAGCGCGAGAACCTGCCGCGCAACCTCAAGGGCAACCTGTGCCGCTGCACCGGGTACCGCGCGATCGAGGACGCGGTCCTCGGCCGCGGCGACACCACCGGCACCGCGCCCGGCACGGGCGAGCGACCGTCGTCGGGCGAGGAACGCGCGTTCGGGCAGGACGCCCCGGCCCCCGCGGGGCGCGGGGTCGTCACCGGGACGGTGCGGTACACGCTCGACGTGGACCCGGCCGACCACCCGGGCCTGCTGCACCTCAAGCTCGTGCGGTCCCCGCACGCCCACGCGCGCGTCGTCGCGATCGACACCGCGGACGCGCTCGCGGTGCCCGGCGTCCACGCCGTCCTCACGCACGAGGACGCGCCCGCGACCCGGTTCTCGACCGCGCAGCACGAGCTCTTCACGGACGACCCCGACGACACGCGGATCCTCGACGACGTCGTGCGGCACGTCGGGCAGCGGGTCGCCGCCGTCGTCGCCGACACCGTCGCGGCCGCCGAGGAGGGCGTGCGCCGCGTGCGCGTCGAGTACGAGGTGCTGCCCGCCGTCGTCGACCCCGAAGACGCGATGAAGCCGGGCGCGCCGCTCGTCCACCCCGAGCTCGACGCCACCGACGCGCGCGTGTCGCGGCCCGAGGCGAACGTCGTCGCCGAGGTGCACAGCGAGCTCGGCGACGTCGAGCGCGGGCTCGCCGAGGCCGACGTCGTGCACGAGGCCACCTACCGCACCCACCGCGTACAGCACGCCGCGCTCGAGACGCACGGCGCCATCGCCTCGATCGACGACGAGGGTCGCCTCGTCGTGCGGTCCTCCACCCAGGTGCCGTTCCTCGCGCGACGCCACCTCGCGCGCGTCCTCGACCTCGACCCGGACCGCGTGCGCGTCCTGTGCGAGCGCGTCGGCGGCGGGTTCGGCGGCAAGCAGGAGGTCCTCACCGAGGACGTCGCCGCGCTCGCCGCGCTGCGGCTCGGCCGGCCCGTCCAGCTCGAGCTCACGCGCAGCGAGCAGTTCACCGGCACGACGACGCGCCACCCGTTCCGCATCCGGGTGCGGGCGGGCGCACGCCGCGACGGCACGCTCACGGCCCTGCACCTCGACGTCCTGACGAACACCGGCGCGTACGGCAACCACGGCCCCGGCGTCATGTTCCACGGCTGCGGCGAGTCGCTCGCCGTGTACCGGTGCGAGAACAAGAAGGTCGACGCCCACTGCGTCTACACGAACACCGTGCCCGCGGGCGCGTTCCGCGGCTACGGGCTGTCGCAGATGATCTTCGCCGTCGAGTCCGCCGTCGACGAGCTCGCGCGCCAGCTCGGCATGGACCCCGTCGAGCTGCGCCGCCGCAACGTCGTGCTCGACGGCGACCCCATGCTCTCGACGCACCCCACGCCCGAGGAGGACGTGCTCTACGGCAGCTACGGGCTCGACCAGTGCCTCGACCTCGCCGCCGGCGCGCTCGAGCGCGGGCGCGCCCGCGACGTCGCCGCGTACGGCGCACGCCCCGACGGCCTGCCCGACCTGGGCCCCGAGTGGGGCGTCGGCGAGGGCACCGCGCTGTCCATGATCGACACCGTCCCGCCGCGCGGGCACTACTCCCACGCACGCGTGCGCCTGCGGGCCGACGGCGTCGTCGAGGCCGAGGTCGGGACCGCCGAGTTCGGCAACGGCACCACGACCGTGCACGCCCAGCTCGTCGCGACCGCGCTCGGGCAGGAGCCGGCCGCCGTCGTCGTGCGGCAGTCCGACACCGACCTCGTCGAGCACGACACCGGCGCGTTCGGCTCCACCGGCACCGTCGTCGCGGGCAAGGCGTCCCTCGCCGCCGCGCAGGACCTCGCCGAGGCCGTGCTCAAGGCCGCCGCGGGCGTCACCGGGACCGCGCCCGAGCACTGCCGCCTCGTGCCCGGCGGCGTCGACTGCGCAGGCACCGTCCTGCCGCTCGCCGACGTCGCGCGCGCCGCCCACGGCAGTGGCGTCGACCTCGTCGCCGAGGGCCGCTGGGGCGGCACCCCGCGCTCCGTCGCGTTCAACGTGCACGGCTTCCGCGTCGCCGTCCACCGCGGCACCGGCGAGATCCGCGTCCTGCAGTCCGTCCAGGCCGCCGACGCGGGCGAGGTCGTCAACCCGCGCCAGTGCCGCGGCCAGGTCGAGGGCGGCATCGCGCAGGCGCTCGGCGCGGCGCTGTACGAGAACGTGGTCGTCGACGGGACCGGCCGCGTGACGACCGACATCTTCCGCCAGTACCACCTGCCGACCTTCGCGGACACCCCGCGCAGCGAGGTCTACTTCGCGCGGACGTCGGACACGGTCGGGCCGATGGGGGCCAAGTCCATGAGCGAGAGCCCGTTCAACCCCGTCGCACCCGCGCTCGCCAACGCGATCCGCGCCGCGACGGGCGTGCGGTTCACCGAGCTCCCGCTCGCGCGCGACCGGGTGTACCTGGGGATCAAGGAGGCTGCGGCTCGCTGACCGCCCTGGGGTCGGAACTCGGGGAGGGTCTCCTCCGGCCGTCGTGGGCGTCGGTGCGGTCGTCGCGTCCGTCAGTCGAGGAGGTCGAGGTCGGTCTCGGCGTCGAGGTCGCGGCCGTCGCCCGGGTGGTCGACGACGTCGACGAGGTCGGCATGGGTGCGCAGGAAGTCGCGCGCGCCGTGGTCGCCGTGGGCGCTCGCGGCCGCGGGCGCGGCGCGCGCGGCGTCGAGGACGAGCGGGTGCGCCCAGCGCGGCCGCGGGCCCGCCGTGGCGTCCGGCACGACGGCGGCCGTCCATCGCGACGCGGTCACGCGGCCGGGGCGGTGGGCCGCGAGGAGGCGCGCGACGTCGTCGGGACCGACGCCGGGCTGGTCCACGTGCGCCACGACGACGCGCGAGGGGGAGAGGTCGAGCGCCGCCGCGACGCCGACGCGCAGCGACGACGCCATGCCGGACTCCCAGGCGGGGTTGTCGACGACGCGGACGCGCGCGTCGTCGAGCGCCGCCCCGACGCGCACCCGCGCGGCCTCGGCGCCGAGGACCACGACGACCGCGTCGCACCCGCCCGCGAGCAGCGTCGCGGTCGCGTGGTCGACGAGCGTGCCGCCGCGGTGGGGGAGCAGCGCCTTGGGGCCGCGCCCGAGCCGGGTCCCGGCGCCGGCGGCGAGCAGCACGGCGACGGTGCGCGGTGGCGGGTCGGTCGGCACGGGCATCCGGCCAGGATAGGGCGCCGCTCGCCGTCGCAGCCGTGGGCGCCCGGCCCGGGCGCGTCCGTGGGGCGGCGCGGGTCGTCGTCCGCGACCACGCGGCGACCTGGCCTCTTGACCATCTCTTGGGGACTTCATCGGCGGGCCGGGGTGCCGCTATGCTCGGCGCGCCGGGACGGGCCCCGCCGGTCCTGACGCCGGCCCGGGTCCCGCCCGCACGACGAGCGAAGGAGTCCGGATGAGCTTCATGGAGAAGCTGCGCGGCCAGCTGATCGACATCATCGAGTTCCTCGACGAGAGCCGGGACACGATCGTCTGGCGCTTCCCGCGTCAGGGGAACGAGATCAAGAACCAGGCGAAGCTCGTCGTGCGCGAGGGCCAGACGGCGGTGTTCGTCAGCGAGGGCCGCCTCGCCGACGTGTTCGGCCCGGGCACGTACACGCTCGAGACGAAGAACCTGCCGATCCTGTCGACGATCCAGGGCTGGAAGTACGGGTTCAGCTCGCCGTTCAAGGCGGAGGTGTACTTCGTCGCGACGCGCCAGTTCACCGACCTCACGTGGGGCACCCAGAACCCCGTGATCCTGCGCGACCCCGAGCTCGGCGCCGTCCGCGTCCGCGCGTTCGGCACCTACGCGCTCCAGGTCGTCGACCCGTCGGCGCTCCTGCGCCAGCTCGTGGGCACCGACCCGCAGTTCCGCACGGACGAGATCGGCGACTACTTCCGCCGGCTCGTCGTCGGCCAGCTCGGTCCGGCTCTCGCCGAGACGGAGGTCGCCGCGATCGACCTCGCCGCGAACCAGCGCGAGATCGCCACGCGCCTGGCCGGCCAGCTCTCGGAGGACCTGTCCGAGTACGGCGTGACCGTCCCGCGCTTCGTCCTGGAGAACGTCTCGTTCCCGCCCGAGGTCGAGGCGGCGCTCGACAAGCGCACGCAGATGGCCGTCGTCGGGAACCTCGACCAGTACACGAAGTTCCAGGCGGCGAACGCGATCGAGGCCGCGGCCACGAACCCGGGCGGCGCCGGCGACGGGCTCGGGCTCGGCGCGGGGATGGGCATCGGTGCGGCCATGGGCCAGCAGCTCGCGCAGTCCCTCGGAGCCCCGGCCCAGCCCGCCGCGGCGCCGGCGGCGCCGCCCGCCGGGCCCCCGCCGCTGCCCGGCGCCGGGTCGCCCTGGTACTGGGCCGTCGGGGGCACGCAGGCGGGCCCCGGCAGCGTCGCCGACCTCGGGGCGCGCGTCCGCGCCGGCGAGGTCACGCGCGAGTCGCTCGTGTGGCAGGAGGGCATGGCCGCGTGGACGCCGGCGGGGCAGGTCCCGGCGCTCGCGTCGCTGTTCGCCGCGACCCCGCCGCCCCTGCCGTGAGCGACACCCAGGACGCGCTCGTCCGCACGCGCTGCGACGCGTGCGGGTCGCAGCTCGCGTACGCGCCGGGCACGCAGCACCTGCGCTGCGTCGCGTGCGGCGGGACGGTCGCGATCGAGCACGCGCCCGGCGACGCGGTCGACGAGCACTCGTTCGACGCGTGGGCCGCGGCGCAGGGCGGCGTGCGCGCCGGGATCCTCGACGCCCGGACGCTCGTGTGCGACGGGTGCGGCGCCACGACGCAGGGCACCGACCTGTCGCTCGCGTGCCGGTTCTGCGGCGGGCACCTCGTCGCCGCGGCCGAGACCGACGGGCTCGTGCAGCCCGAGGCCGTCGTCCCGTTCGCGGTCGAGCAGGCCCAGGCGCGCGAGGCGTTCCGGCGCTGGGTCCGCTCGCGGTGGTTCGCGCCGCGCGAGCTGAAGAAGGTCGGGGACACCGAGTCGCTCCACGGGTCGTACGTGCCGCACTGGACGTTCGACGCGCGGACCTCGTCCGCCTACACGGGACAGCGCGGCGACGCGTACTGGGTCACCGTCAAGAACGGCGACGAGGAGCGCCAGGAGCGCCGCGTGAGCTGGACGCCGGTCGCGGGCCGCGTCGCGCGCGACTTCGACGACGTGCTCGTGCCCGCGTCCTCCCAGGTGCCCGAGCGCGACCTCGCCCGGCTCGGGCCGTGGCCGCTCGCGCAGGCCGTGCCGTTCCGCCCCGAGTACCTCGCCGGGTTCGCCGCGGCGCGCTACGACGTCGAGCCGCCCGCGGGCCTCGCGCAGGCCAAGGAGAGGATGGCGACGGTCATCCGCGACGACGTCGAGCACGACATCGGAGGCGACGAGCAGCGCGTCGGCTCGGTCCGCACCACGTACGCGGACGTGATGTTCAAGCTCGTGCTCCTGCCGCTGTGGATCGCGACGTACGTGTACGCGGGCGCGCAGTGGCAGGTCATGGTCAACGCGAACACGGGCCAGGTGATCGGGCGCCGTCCCTACAGCGTCGGCAAGATCGTGCTCGCCGTCCTCGCGGGACTGCTCGTCGTGGCGGCGGTCGTCTGGTGGTACGTGCGCTCGCAGACGTGAGCTCAGGCGTCCCGGCGCGCGTCGTACGCGCGCTGGGACGCCTCGACCTCGCCCACCGCGCCCTCCAGGACGTCGATGAGGTCCGCGAGGCGGTCCGCGACGCGCCGACCGAGGTCGGTGAGGGAGTACTCGACGTGGGGCGGGATCGTCGCCCGCACCTCGCGCACGACGATCCCGTCGCGCTCGAGCGCCTGGAGCGTCTGGGCGAGCATCTTCTCGCTCACGCCGTCGATCCGGCGCCGCAGCGCGTTGAAGCGCACCGCGCCGTCGCGCAGCCCGGCGACGGTGAGCACGCCCCAGCGCCCCGTCACGGCCGCGAGGACGTGCCGCGAGGTGCAGTCGCGCTGGAAGACGTCGGCCACCATCGCGTCGGTGGGTCCGCCGTCCTCGACGGGGGGCGCGTCGGTCGTCATCGCCCCAGGATACGGCGCTGCGGCGCAGCCAGCGCTGTGACCTTCACAGCACAGGCTATGGGTTGGCACTGTCGAAAAGTAAGTGCATGCTGGAGGTCGCGGCCGTCCGGCCGCCGTCACGCACCACAAGGAGCCACGCATGTCCGTCGCCGTCACCGGAGCCAGCGGTCACCTCGGCCGCCTCGTCGTCGAGTCCCTCCTCGCCCGGGGCGCGGACCCCTCCCGGGTCGTCGCCCTCGCGCGCACCACCGCGCGGGCCGCCGACCTCGCCGACCGCGGCGTCGAGGTCCGCGAGGCCGACTACGCCCGCCCGGACACGCTCGCGCCGGCGCTCGCGGGCGTCGACGTCCTCGTGCTGGTCTCGGGCTCCGAGGTCGGGCGGCGCGTCGAGCAGCATCGCAACGTCGTCGAGGCCGCCCGGGCGGCCGGGGTCGCGCGCGTGGTCTACACGAGCGCGCCGCGCGCCACGACGTCGGCCCTCGTCCTCGCCCCCGAGCACAGGGCGACCGAGGAGCTGCTCGCCGCGTCGGGGCTCGCCACGACGGTGCTGCGCAACAACTGGTACACGGAGAACTACGTCGGCGACGTGCTCGCGGCCCGCGAGACCGGCGAGATCGTGTCGAGCGCGGGCGACGGCCGCGTCGCGAGCGCGAGCCGCGCGGACTACGCCGAGGCCGCGGCCGTCGTCGCCCTCGCGGCGCACGAGGACGCCGCCGCGCACGCCGGCGCGGTGTACGAGCTCGGCGGCGACGTCGCGTGGACGTTCGACGACCTCGCCGCCGCCGCGGCCGAGGTCCTGGGTCGCCCCGTGACGTACCGGCGCGTGTCGTCCGACGAGCGGCGCGAGCTGCTGCTCGCGGCGGGGCTCGACGCGGGCACGGCCGGGTTCGTCGTCACGATGGACGGCGACATCCGCGACGGGCTGCTCGCCGAGACGACGGGCGACCTGCGCCGTCTGCTCGGCCGCCCGACGACGCCGCTCGTCGACGGCCTGCGGGCCGCCGTCGCGCAGGGCTGAGCCGGCGGTCGCGGCCGTCCGGGACGCCGGGCGGCCGCCCGGGGGCGTCCGTCAGTGGGACGCCTTGACCACGAGCACCGGGACGGGGGAGTCGAGCAGCACGCGCTGCGTCGTGCTCCCGAGCAGGAACTTGCCCACGGGCGAGCGCTTGCGAGCGCCCACGACGACGACGTCGGGCGTCGTGCGCTCGGCCGCGCCGACGATGGCCTCGGCCGGGTCGACGTGCTCCGGGCGGTAGGAGATCTCGGGTCGGGCGACCTCGGCGGGGAGCGTGTCGAGGAGGTGCGCGAGGCTCGCGGGCACGCCCGCGTCGGCGTCCTGGGGCGTGAGGACGAGGACCGCGAGGTCGGTCGCGCGGTGGACCGCCTCGGCGACGGCCGCCCGGAACGCGGTCTCGCCCTGCGGGGAGTCGTTGTACGCCACGAGGACGGTCATCGCGAGGGGCCCTTCCGTCATTCCGTCGTGCTGCGGTTGAACTCTCTCACAGGGCGGCGTCGGTTGCGCTCCGGCGGGACCGCGGGGCGCCGCGACCGGCGAGCACCGCGTCCGGGACGGTGAGCGTGGGGGGCAGCAGGGGTGGGACGACGTCGCGCAGGACCGCCTCGACCTCCCGGCGCCGGCGCGCGCCGAGGCGCTCCGCGGGCGCGGTGACGCTCACGGCCGCGACGGACTGACCGCCCCGCAGGACCGGGACGGCGACGCAGCTGATCCCCGGCTCGTTCTCCTCCGTCTCCGTCGCGAAACCGATCGCGCGGGTCGCCTCGCACGTCTCCCGGAGCGCGGCGGGGGAGACCGGGTGGTCGTCCGGAGCGGCGGCGGCGTACCAGGCGAGCGCGTCGTCGTCGAGCGGGCGGTGGGCGAGCAGCGCGCGGCCGAGCGCGGTGGTCGCGGCGGGGCGGCGCCGCCCGACGGCGGACCACACGCGCACGGCGCGCGCGGGCTCGACCTTGTCGAGGTAGACGATCTCGGTCCCGGCGAGCGCGCCGAGGTGCACGAGCTCGTCGGTCGCCCGGCACACCGCGACGAGCGCGGGGTGCAGGAGGGCGGGGAGGTTCTCCTCGCCGAGGTAGACGGTCGCGAGCGCGGTCGCGGCGGGCCCGAGCCGGTAGTCGCCGGTCGTGGCGTCCTGCTCGGCCCAGCCGCGGTACCGCAGGGCCGCGAGCGTGCGGTGCAGCGACGCCTTGTGCAGGCCGAGGGAGCGCGCCAGGTCGCCGAGCGCGACGCCGGCGGGTCCGGCCGCGGCGAGCGCCTCGAGCGCCACGAGCGCTTTGTCCACGCTCCCGAGCGGGCTCGCGTGCCCGGCGGGCGCGGCGTCGCCGTCGCGCCCGCCACCNGCCTCGAGCGCCACGAGCGCTTTGTCCACGCTCCCGAGCGGGCTCGCGTGCCCGGCGGGCGCGGCGTCGCCGTCGCGCCCGCCACCGCCCGGCGTGGTCCCGGCTTCCGCCATCGTCGCTCCTTCGCCTAGGGTGTTCCGTAGTGAACAACGAGCGTTCACCATAGCGAAACGGAGTGAGGATGTCATTTCCAGCACCCCTGGAGGCGATCGCCCGGGCCCGCGTCGTGCCGGTCGTCGTCGTCGACGACGCGGCGCAGGGCGTGCTCGTCGCGAGCGCGCTGCGCGACGGCGGCCTGCCCGTCGCGGAGGTCACGTTCCGTACCGCCGGGGCGCGCGCGGCGATCGAGGCGGTCGCGCGCGAGGTGCCCGAGGTGCTCGTGGGCGCCGGGACCGTGGTGACCGCGGCCCAGGTCGACGAGGCCGTCGAGGCCGGGGCGCGCTTCCTCGTCTCGCCCGGGCTCTCGGCCACCGTCGTCGGCCGGGCGCAAGAGCTCGGCGTGCCGGTCCTGCCGGGGGTCGCGACGCCGTCGGACGTCATCGCCGCGCTCGACCTCGGCCTCGACGCCGTGAAGCTCTTCCCGGCGAACGTCCTCGGCGGGCCGGCCGCCGTGAAGGCGCTCTCGGCGCCCTTCCCCGGCCTGCGGTTCGTCCCGACCGGGGGCGTGGGGGCCGCCGACCTGCTCGACTACCTCGCGCTGCCCGCCGTGCTGGCCGCAGGCGGCTCGTGGATGGTCGAGGCGTCGCTCGCGCGCGCGGGCGATGCCGCCGAGATCACCCGCCGCACGCGCGAGGCCGTCGCGCTCGCCGCCACCGCCCCCCGCCCCGCCGAAGGAGCCTGACCATGACCGACACCGCCGCCGCGTCCGCCCCGGCCCCGCTCGCCGTCCGCCCCGCCGCCGAGTGCGCCTACGACGTCGTCGCCCTCGGGGAGGTCATGCTGCGCCTCGACCCGGGGGAGCGCCGCATCAGGACGGCCCGCCGCTTCGACGTGTGGGAGGGCGGGGGCGAGTACAACGTGGCGCGGGGCCTGCGCCGCGCGTTCGGCCTCCGCGGCGCGATCGTCACCGCGCTCGCCGACAACGAGGTCGGGCGCCTCGTCGAGGACCTCGTGCTCACCGGCGGGCTCGACACGCGCTGGGTGCAGTGGCGCCCGTACGACGGCATCGGTCGCACGGTGCGCAACGGCCTGAACTTCACCGAGCGCGGGTTCGGGGTGCGCGGCGCGGTCGGCGTCTCCGACCGCGGGAACACCGCGATCGCGCAGCTGCGCCCGGAGGACGTCGACTGGGACGACGTGTTCGGCCGTGGCGTGCGCTGGTTCCACACCGGCGGGATCTTCGCCGCGCTCTCGGCGTCGACGGCGGAGGTCGCCGAGGCGGCCATGGCCGCCGCGCGCCGTCACGGCACGGTCGTCTCCTACGACCTCAACTACCGGCCCTCGCTGTGGACGGGCATCGGCGGCGTCGAGCGCGCCCAGGAGGTGAACCGCCGCCTCGCACGGTACGTCGACGTGATGATCGGCAACGAGGAGGACTTCACCGCGTCGCTCGGGTTCGAGGTGGAGGGCGTGGACGAGAGCCTCACCGACCTCGACACCGCGGCGTTCCGCGCGATGATCACGCGCGCGGCCGAGGAGTACCCGAACTTCCAGGTCGTCGCGACGACGCTGCGCGCGGTGCGCACCGCGACCGTCAACGACTGGGGCGCGATCGCGTGGTCGCGCGTGCAGGGGTTCGCGGAGGCGACGCACCGCCCCGGCCTGGAGATCCTCGACCGCGTGGGCGGCGGCGACTCGTTCGCGTCCGGGCTCGCGTACGGGCTCATGGAGCTCGGCTCGATCCAGGAGGCGGTCGAGTACGGTGCCGCGCACGGCGCGCTGGCGATGACGACGCCCGGCGACACGTCGACGGCGTCGCTCGCCGAGGTCCGCGCGCTCGCCTCCGGGGGCGGCGCGCGCGTCCAGCGCTGACGCGCGGGCGCGGTGCGGGTCGCGGGCCGTCGTCGTCCCGCACCGCGCCCGGTTCCCGCCGCACCCCCGCCCCGCGACCTGCGCGGCACGCCCCGTCGTGTGCGCGTTCTGCGCGTTCCAGGCATCTCGGGCGGCGCGCGCGGCCCGGGGTTAGGGTGGACGCGCGGTCGCGGGGGCAGCTCGGGAGGTGGACGTGTCGGGACGGGAGACGCTCGCGCCGAGCCTGCCCCGACGGCGCGTCGATCCCGCCCTCGACCTGGCGCGTGCCGTGGAGCACGCGCGGATCCTGCGGGGCGCCGGCGACGCCGCCGGGGCCGCGCGCGTCCTCGACCGCGCGTTCGACGCCGAGGGCGTCCGCGCCCGCACCGTGTCCGAGCCCCTGCGGTTCCGCGCGCTCGTGCTGCGCGCCGACCTCGCGCTGCGCCTGCACGACGACGCCGGGGCGGCCCGGTTCCTCGCGGGCGCCGAGGCCCTCCCGCTGCTCGCCGACGCGCTCGCGGCCCTCGACGACGAGCGGCACCTCGCGGAGGAGCTGCGCGAGCAGCTCGGCGCGGACGAGGACTGAGCGGACGAGGACGGGCGACGCCGCCGCGCGGGAACCCCGGCGGTCGGCGGCACGTTGGACTGCCAGCACCGCGCGACGAGCCGTGCGGACGACGACGCCCACCCGAGCGGAGGACCTCCATGCTGTGCCCCATCGACCAGAGCGTGCTCGTCATGACCGAGCGCAAGGGCGTGGAGATCGACTACTGCCCGACGTGCCGCGGCGTCTGGCTCGACCGCGGTGAGCTCGACAAGATCATCGACCGCTCGCTCGAGAGCGAGATCGCGGCGGAGGTCGCCGGGCCCGCGGCCGCCGCGCCGCCGGCGCCCGCCCCCACGTCGTACCCGCCGGCGCCCGCCCCGGCCTACGGCTCACCCCGGCCCGACGCGCGGTACGACGACCGGCGCTACGACGACCGCGACCGCTACCGCGACGACCGCTACCGCGACGACCGGGACCGACGCTTCGACGGGCGCGACGGGGACGACCCCCGCTACCGGAAGCGCAGGAAGAAGGAGTCGTGGCTCGAGGACCTCTTCGACTTCTGACGCGGGCCGTGGTCGACTGTGCCGCGTGACCGTCCTCGACACGTTCTCGCTCGCCGGCCGCACGGCCCTGCTCACGGGCGGGAGCCGCGGCATCGGGAAGTCCGTGGCCCGCGCGCTCGGCGAGGCGGGAGCGCGCGTCGCGCTGACCGCGACGACCGCCGTCGCCGCCCAGGAGGCCGCGGCGGCGCTGGCGGCGGACGGCATCGAGGCCCGCGGCTACGCGCTCGACGTGACGGACCGTGACCAGGTGGACGACGTCGTCGCGCGCGCGGCGGCGGACCTCGGCACGGTCGACCTGCTCGTCAACAACGCGGGCGTGTCCATCGGCGGCGCGGCGCTCGAGATCGGCGACGACGTGTGGCACCGCACGCTCGCGACGAACCTCGACGGCGTCTGGTACTGCTCGCGCGCCGTCGCGCGGGCGCTCGTCGCGCAGGGCCGGCCCGGCACGATCGTCAACGTCGGCTCGATGTCCGCGTCGATCGTCAACCGGCCGCGGTGGCAGCCCGCCTACCTGGCGTCCAAGGCCGCGGTGCACCAGCTCACCAAGGGCCTCGCCGCGGAGTGGGCCCCGCACGGCATCCGCGTCAACGCCGTCGCGCCGGGATACGTGCGCACCGAGGCGTCGCCCGTGGACCGGCCCGAGTACTACGACGACTGCGTCGCCCCGGCCGCGATGCGGCGGTGGGCCGAGCCCGAGGAGATCGGCCCGCCCGTCGTGTTCCTCGCCAGCGCCGCATCGAGCTTCATGACGGGCGCCGTCGTCACGGTCGACGGCGGGTACACCCTCTTCTGAGCGGCGCCCCGGGCTCGCCCGGCCGCGGACCGGTCGCCCGCGCGGCGCGGGCGGCGCGCCGGGCTAGGCTCGGTCCCCGTGCGCGCAGTCCTGAGCCGGTGGGTCGACCCGTTCGTCGTCGCGCTGCTCGTCGTGCTCGTGCTCGGGCTGGTGCTCCCCGTCGGGACGGGCGCGCAGCGCGTGGTCGACGCGGTGGCCGACGTCGCGGTGACCGTCCTCTTCCTCGTCTACGGCATGCGCCTGTCCACGCGCGAGGTCTGGGCGGGTCTGCGCAACTGGCGCCTGCAGGGCGGGATCCTCGCCGCGACGTACGTCGTGTTCCCCGTGCTCGGGCTCGTCACGGCGTGGGCGGTCGAGCCGCTCGTCGGGGCGCCGCTCGCCGCGGGCGTGCTCTACCTCTCCCTGCTCCCGTCGACGGTGCAGTCGTCCGTCGCGTTCACGTCCGTCGCGCGCGGGAACGTGGCGGGCGCGATCTGCGGGGCCACGGTGTCCAACGTCGCGGGCATGGTGGTCACGCCCCTGCTCGTGCTGTGGCTCATGACCGGCGCGGACGGGGGCGCCGACGCCCCGAGCGGCGGCCTCGGGGGCCTGCGCACGGTGCTGCTGCAGCTCCTGCTGCCGTTCGTCGTCGGGCAGCTCGTGCAGCCGTGGGTCGGCGACTGGATCCGTGCTCGCCGGTGGCTCACGCTCGGCGTGGACCGCGGCACGATCCTCGTCGTCGTGTTCGGCGCGGTCGCGGCGGCGACGTCGGCGGGCGTGTGGTCGAGCGTGTCCGGGTGGTCGGTCGTCGCGCTGCTCGTCGTGAGCGCGCTCGTGCTCGCCGTGATGCTCGCGCTCACGTGGTGGGGCGGTGCCGCGCTACACCTGTCCACCGAGGACCGCGTCGCGCTGCTCATGTGCGGGTCCAAGAAGTCGCTCGCGACGGGCCTGCCGATGGCCGCGGTGCTGTTCCCCGTCGCCGTCGCGGGCGTGGTCGCCGTGCCGGTCATCGTGTTCCACCAGCTGCAGCTCGTCGTGTGCGCGGTCCTGGCGCGGCGCCTCGCGCTCCGCGACTGACGCGCCGACCATGCGAACGCGTCCCGTCGTGGCGGCCGGACGGGCGGCAACCGCATGCTCGGCGGGTCCGCGGGGGATCTTCGGTCAGGCGCGCGCCGCGACCTGCTCGCGCACCTGGCGCTTGGCGCGCGTGAGCATCCCGTTCATGCCGCCGATGCGCAGCGGGCTCACGGCGCGCGTGAGGCCGATCGACATCGGGAAGTCGTCCGGCACGTCGAGCACCTCCTGCACCGTCAGGCCCGAGAGGCCCTGCGCGAGGATCGACGCGAACCCGCGGGTCGTCGGCGCCTCGGCCGGCGCGGTCGCGTAGAAGTGCACGACGCCCGCGTCGTCGACCTCCGCGAACGCGCGCACGGGGGACTGGCACTCCTCGATGCGCTCCAGCAGCCCGGGCGCGCTCGCGTAGCGCTCCGGGAGGTCGGGCAGCTCGTTCGCGAACTCGAGCAGGAGCTGGAGACGCTCGCGCTCCGGCAGCGCGAGGAAGTCCTCGCGGATCTCCGCGAGGGCCGCGGGCAGGGACGGGGCGTCGGACGAGGAGCTCATGGTGTCGATCCTTGCATCGGGGGCGGGCGACCGGGACTCGGTCCCACCGTGCGGAACGCCCGGCGTGCGCCCCGTATGCCCGCGGACGCCGACGGCGCGCGGCGCGCCCCACGAGGGAGCGGGCCGCGCGCCGTCGGGCACGCGCGGGACGCGGGTCAGTTGAGCGACGCCGGGGCCTCGCCGGGCTCCTCGCCCTTGACGATCGGCACGCGCACCGCGTTGCCCCACTCGGTCCACGAGCCGTCGTAGTTGCGGACCTTGTCGAAGCCGAGCAGGTACGTCAGCGCGAACCACGTGTGGCTCGACCGCTCGCCGATGCGGCAGTACGTGACGACCTCGTCGTCCGTCGCGAGGCCCAGGCCGCCCTCCTGGTAGATCGCCTCGAGCTGCTCGCGCGACTTGTACGTGCCGTCCTCGGCGACGGCCGTCGCCCACGGGACGTTGCGCGCCGTCGGGATGTGTCCGCCGCGCAGCACGCCCTCCTCCGGGTAGTCCGGGATGTGCAGGCGCTCGCCCGTGTACTCCTGCGGGGAGCGGATGTCGACGAGCGGGCCGTTGCCGATGTGCGCGAGGACGTCCTCCTTGAACGCGCGGATCGTCACGTCGTCGCGCTCGACGACCGGGTACTCCACGGCCTCGGGCGCCGGGACGTCCGTCGTGATCTCGCGGCCCTCCGCGATCCACTTGCCGCGGCCGCCGTCGAGCAGTCGCACGTCCTCGTGGCCGAACAGCGTGAAGACCCACGCCGCGTACGCGGCCCACCAGTTGTTCTTGTCGCCGTAGACGACGATCGTCGTGTCGCGCGCGATGCCCTTGCTGCCGAGGAGCTGGGCGAAGCCCTTGCCGTCGATGTAGTCGCGCGTGTCGGGGTCGTTGAGGTCGGTGTGCCAGTCGATCTTCACCGCACCCGGGATGTGACCGGTCTCGTAGAGCAGCACGTCCTCGTCCGACTCGACGACGACGATGCCCGGCTGCCCGAGGTGCTCGGCGAGCCAGTCGGTGCTCACGAGGCGGTCGGGGTGGGCGTACTGGCTGATCTTCTCGCTGGTGTCGAGGGGTGCGGGCATGGTGTCCTCCGTGCGCGGGTGAAGGGTGGTCCGTCCGAGCGTCAGGCTAGGTCTGCTGTCCGCATCACGGAAGGCCCGTCGCGCATGCTGAGACTGTGTAAACGCACGCAGCGGACGGTCGTGCGAGCGCCCCTCCGGCCGCCCGACCGGGCCGTCAGCCGAGGAGCTCGCGCGTCGCGCCGCCGAGCGCGCGGTCGAGGATCGCCAGCCCGAGGTCGAGCTCCTCCTCGCTCACCGTGAGCGGCGGCGCGATGCGGAACACGCCGCCCATCCCGCGCAGCTGCACGACGTTCATGTGGAGCCCGAGCTCCAGCGCCCGCCGCGTGACCAGGGCGCCGAGGGCGTCCGCGCCCTCCTTGGTCTCGCGGTCCCGCACGAGCTCGATGCCCTGGAGCAGGCCCCGCCCGCGCACGTCGCCGATCGCGGCGTGGCGGTCCTGGAGGTCGAGCAGGCCCGCGCGCAGGCGGTCGCCCAGCACACGAACCCGGTCGTCCATGCGCTCGCCCTGGAGCACGTCGAGCACGGTGTTGCCGACGGCCGCGACGAGCGGGTCGGAGACGTGCGTCGTGAAGAAGAGGAACCCGCGCTCGTGCGCGCGCTGCTCGATCTCGGCGCTCGTCACGACGGCCGCCAGCGGCAGCCCCGCGCCGAGCGTCTTGGAGAGCGTGAGGATGTCCGGCACCACCGGCTCCTCGCCGTCGCGGCCCTCGAACGCGTACCACGAGCCCGTGCGGCACAGCGCCGTCTGCGCCTCGTCGAGGATGAGGAGCATCCCGCGCTCGTGGCACTTGTCCCGCAGCGCGGCGAGGTAGCCCGGCGGGAGCTCGACGATGCCGCCCGAGCTCAGGATCGGCTCGACGATGCATGCCGCGAGGCTGCCCGTCGACTGCACGTCGACGAGGTCGAACGCGAGGTCGAGCTGGCGGCGCCAGTCGTGCTCGCCGTCGGGCGTCAGGTGGTCCGGGCGGTACGCGTTCGGCACGGGGACGACGAGGTTGCCGGGCGCCGTCGGGCCGTACCCGCGCCGGCCCGCGCTGTACGTCGCGGCGGCGGCCGCGTGCGTCATGCCGTGCCACGAGCCCGCGAGCGAGACGACCTCGTGCCCGCCCGTGACGAGCTTCGCCATGCGGATCGCGGCCTCGTTCGACTCGGCGCCGGTCGAGAGCAGGAGCACCTTCTCGAGCGGGTCGGGCAGGGTCCCGGCGAGGCGGCGCGCGAGGTCGACGACCGGGCGCGACAGCATGCCGGAGAACAGGTGGTCGAGGGTCGCGACCTGGCGACGGACCGTCTCGACGATCGCGGGGTGCCCGTGGCCGAGGATCGCGCTCATCTGGCCCGACGTGAAGTCGAGGACGCGTCGCCCGTCGGCCGTCGTGACGAAGCTGCCGGACGCGCTCTCGACGATCTCGGGCGTGAACGGGCCGCCGTACCGGACGAGGTGCCGGTCCGCGTCGGCCCAGAAGCGGGACGCGTCGTCCGGCGCCGCGGGCGACGCGGCGGGCGACGGGACGAGGGCGGGGGAGGAGGCGGCCGTCATGCGTCGAGCGTAGGGACGGACGTCTGTGCACGTACAGCACGAGTCTGCGTACAGTCTGTGCGGAAAACTCGCACAGACCGGAGGTCCCGTGCTCAACGCGGCACGCCTGCAGATCCTCGCGCGGCTCGACAGCCTCGGCACGGTGCGGGCCGTCGGCGCCTCGCTGCACCTCAGCCCGTCCGCCGTCTCCGCCCAGCTCGCGACGCTCGAGGCCGAGACCGGGACGCGCCTCGTCGAGCGCGCCGGTCGCCGCGTCCGGCTCACGCCCGCGGGCCGCACCCTCGCCGCGCACGCGCGCGTCATCCTCGACCAGATGGCGCTCGCGGAGGCCGAGCTCGCGCACCCCGACGGGCACCCCGCGGGCGCCGTGCGGGTCGCCGCGTTCTCCAGCGCGGTGCGTGCGCTCGTCATCCCCCTCGCCACGCGGCTCGCCGTCGAGCACCCGCGCGTCGAGGTCGAGATCGTCGAGCTCGACCCGCGCGAGAGCGGGCCCGCGCTGCGCCGCGCCGACGTCGACGTCGCGGTCACCGCCGACCTCCTCGACGGCGCCCGGCTCGCCGGGCCCGACGTCGCGACCGTCCCGCTGCTGGAGGACCCCGTGGTCCTCGTCGCCCCGAGCGGGACCGGTGCCACGGACGGCCCCGTCGACCTCGCCGGCCTCGCCGACACGCGCTGGTCGGCCGACCTGCCCGGCCGGTACCTGTCCACGCTCGTCGAGAGCGCGTGCCGCGACGCCGGCTTCGAGCCGCGGGTCGTCGCGCGCCTGCCGAGCTACGAGCTTCTCCTCGCGCACGTCGAGGCGGGCCTGTCCGTCGCGCTCCTGCCGGGGCTCGCCGTCGACCCGCGCTACGACGTCGACGCCCGGCTGCTGCGCGCGCCGCGCACCCGGCCCGTGTACGCGGCCGTGCGGCGCGGGGCGCCCCCGACGGCCGCGACGAGCGTCGTGCTCGCGGGACTGCGCCAGGTCGCGCGGGAGGCCGACGCCGCGGGCTCGGCGCCGGGCGCGGCCCGGTGAGCGCCACGGTCGCGTGCCGCGCGCCGCGGTCTACACTGGGCGCACCGCACGACGACGTCGGAGGCCCCGTGCCGCGCACCCCCGCACCGCCGCTGCGCAGCGACGCGCACCCGCGACGCGCCGACGCGCGCCGCGACCCCCGCTCCGTGCGCGCCGCCTACCGCTCGTTCCTCGACAGCGGCGTCCTGCCCCACGGCGTGCACCCCGTCGTCGCGGACTCCTGGCGCCGCTCCCTGCACAGCGGCGTCGACCCCGAGGGACCCCGCACCGGCTCCGGCCTCGCGCACGACGACCTCGTCGCGTACCGCGACGCGCACCCGCTCGCGGCCGTCATGCCCGTGGTGCGCGAGCTCGTCGTCGACGCCGCCGTGGACGACGGTCTCGCCGTCGCCGTGTCCGACGACGCGGGCCGGCTCCTGTGGGTCGAGGGCAACCGCGCGCTGCGCGAGTCCGTCGAGCGCGTCGGCTTCGTCGAGGGGTCCGTGTGGCGCGAGGAGCGGGTCGGGACGAACGCGCCCGGGACGGCGCTCGCCGCCCGCCGCGCCGTGCAGGTCCTCGGCGCCGAGCACTTCTCGCGGCCGGTGCAGGCGTTCAGCTGCACGGCCGTGCCCATCCACGAGCCCGGCAGCGGCCGCGTGCTCGGCGTGCTCGACGTCACGGGACGCCAGTCGGCCGCCTCGGGCGTCGTCCTGTCCCTCGTGCGCGCGACCGTCCTCAGCCTCGAGCGCGAGCTCGCCCGGCGCGCCGCGACGGGTGAGCAGGCCGGTGCCGCCGGACCCGTGCCCGGGCCGCCGGGCGACGGGCGCCCCGAGCTGCTCGTCCTCGGGTCGGCGCCCGTGCTGCGCGCGCCCGACGGCCTCGACCACCGCCTGTCGCTGCGGCACGCCGAGATCCTCGCGCTCCTCGCCGCGCACCCGCGCGGGCTCTCGGCCGACGAGCTCGCCGTGCTCCTGCACCCCGGCGACCTGTCCGACGTCACGGTCCGCGCCGAGGTCTCACGCCTGCGCCGCGTCGCCGGGCCGCTCCTCGCCGGGTCACGCCCCTACCGGCTCGCGCGCCCGCTGCGGACCGACGTCGACGTCGTGCGCGACCGCCTCGCGCTCGGCGACGCCCTCGGTGCGATCGCCGCCTACCGCGGGCCCGTGCTGCCACGCTCCGGCGCACCGGCCGTCGAGCACCTGCGCGCCGAGCTCACCGCCGAGGTGCGCACGGCCGCCCTCGCCACCGGGGACCCCGACGTCCTCGACGCCTGGACCCGCACCGACGACGGCGCCGAGGACCACGCGGCGTGGACCCGCCTCCAGCAGGTCGCGCCCCACGGCAGCCCGCTGTGGGTCCGCGCCCGGGCCCACCTCGACCTCCTCGACGACGAGCTCGCCTGACGCCCACCGCTGCAACGGTCCTGCAACCCTCGCCCGCCTAGCGTCGTGCCACGGCGCGACGACGCGCCGTGCCGCGCACCGCCGTCGGGCGTCCCCCCGCCCGGCGGCGACCTCCCAGGAGCGCGGCGAGCACCACGAGTCAGCACTGCGAGGAGGCAGAGATGACGGTCTACGCAGCCCCCGGCACGGACGGGGCCATCGCCGAGTACGAGCCCCGCTACGACCACTGGATCGGCGGCGAGTACGTCGCGCCGTCGAGCGGGCAGTACTTCGAGAACCCCAGCCCCGTCACGGGCCGCACGTTCACCGAGGTCGCGCGCGGGAACGCCGACGACGTCGAGCGCGCCCTCGACGCCGCGCACGGCGCCGCCCGCTCCTGGGGCCGCACGAGCGCGACCGAGCGCGCCGTGATCCTCAACAAGATCGCCGACCGCATGGAGCAGAACCTCGAGCGGATCGCCGTCGCGGAGACGTGGGAGAACGGCAAGCCCGTCCGCGAGACCCTCGCGGCCGACATCCCGCTCGCGATCGACCACTTCCGCTACTTCGCGGGCGCGATCCGCGCGCAGGAGGGCTCGATCTCCGAGATCGACGAGGACACCATCGCGTACCACTTCCACGAGCCGCTCGGCGTCGTCGGGCAGATCATCCCGTGGAACTTCCCGATCCTCATGGCCGTGTGGAAGCTCGCCCCGGCGCTCGCGGCCGGCAACTGCGTGGTGCTCAAGCCCGCCGAGCAGACGCCCGCGTCGATCCTCTTCCTCATGGACATCGTCGGCGACCTGCTGCCGCCCGGAGTCGTCAACGTCGTCAACGGGTTCGGTGTCGAGGCGGGCAAGCCGCTCGCGTCCAGCCCGCGCATCCGCAAGATCGCGTTCACGGGCGAGACGACGACGGGCCGCCTGATCATGCAGTACGCGAGCCAGAACATCATCCCCGTCACGCTCGAGCTCGGCGGCAAGTCGCCGAACATCTTCTTCTCCGACGTGGCCGACGCGCGCGACGACTTCTACGACAAGGCCCTGGAGGGGTTCACGATGTTCGCCCTCAACCAGGGCGAGGTGTGCACGTGCCCGTCGCGTGCGCTCATCCAGTCGTCGATCTACGACACGTTCCTCGGCGACGCGGTCGAGCGCACGAGGGCGGTGAAGCAGGGCAACCCGCTCGACACCGAGACGATGATCGGCGCCCAGGCGTCGAACGACCAGCTCGAGAAGATCCTGTCGTACATCGAGATCGGCAAGGCCGAGGGCGCGAAGGTCCTCACGGGCGGGTCGCGCGCCGAGCTCGGCGGCGACCTCGCGGGCGGGTACTACGTGACGCCCACGATCTTCGAGGGCAAGAACTCGATGCGGATCTTCCAGGAGGAGATCTTCGGTCCCGTCGTCGCGGTCACGGACTTCTCCGACTTCGACGACGCCATGACGATCGCCAACGACACGCTCTACGGGCTCGGGGCCGGCGTCTGGTCGCGGTCGGGGAACACCGCCTACCGCGCGGGCCGCACCATCGAGGCCGGGCGCGTGTGGACCAACTGCTACCACGCGTACCCCGCCGCTGCCGCGTTCGGCGGGTACAAGGGCTCCGGCGTCGGGCGCGAGAACCACAAGATGATGCTCGACCACTACCAGCAGACGAAGAACCTCCTCGTCTCCTACTCGGCCCAGAAGCTCGGCTTCTTCTAGGCCGCCCGGCCCCGCCTCCGCCGAACACGGGGTTGGTGTCGTTTTCCACGCCAATACGACACCAACCCCGTGCTCGGCGGTGAGCAACCCCGTTCTCGCGCTGCCGCAGGAGGTTCTCGTGCCCGACGACGTCCCCTCGCCCCGCGCGACCGGCGCGCCACCCGCGCGGGTCGCGCTCACCGACGACGCGGCCGCGATGCTCGCCCGGCTGCGGCCGGTCCACGGCGACCTCATGTTCCACCAGTCCGGCGGGTGCTGCGACGGGTCCTCGCCGATGTGCTACCCGCAGGGCGACTTCCTGCTCGGCGACGCCGACGTGCACCTCGGCGACCTCGTCGTGGCCGACGGTCCCGGCGAGGCGGGCGCTCCCGACGGCGCGGCGGGTCGGTTCGTCGTGCCCGTGTGGATGAGCCGCGTGCAGTTCGAGTACTGGAAGCACACGCACCTGACGATCGACGTCGTGCCCGGCCGGGGCGCCGGGTTCAGCGTCGAGGCGCCCGAGGGCGTGCGGTTCATCATCCGCTCGCGCCTGCTCACCGACGACGAGTGGGCCGCGTCCGCCGGCGAGGCGCTGGCGACGCCCTGACGTTCGGCTGGCGGAGCAGAGCGAGGTCCAGCGAGACCGGGGTCCGCCGACGGGTGTGCGCCGAGCGCCTGTCGCCAGGCGGCCCGGTCCGTGGGTACGTCGGAGACCGGGAGATCCGCCCGGCCGCGAGCACCGTCGGGGGTGCGACGGGTGGCCGCGACGTCGCTGGAAGCGAGTGGCGCGGACAGCACCTGCGAAGGGTCAGTGAGGTCAGAACGTCCAGGCGTCCTCGAGCGTCGTGTAGACGACGTCGACGTGGTCCCAGTCGAGCGAGACGTTCATGGTGAGGTCGGCCGGGTCTGCCACGCCGAACCCCTGCTTCCAGGTGATCGACTGTCCGGGGAGCACGGGTGCGGTGGGCGCGCCGCCGTATCCCTGGTCGGAGTCGTAGACCTCGTCGCCGGCGGCTCCGGCGCTCGTCACCTGGGTGTACCCGGACGACGTCCAGGTGGTGCTCGTCCCGTTCGTGACCGTGAACGTGAAGCTCAGGTAGGTCGGGAAGTCGCCCACCGCGGCCCACTCGCTCGGGGTGAAGTAGCCGTCGTTGGTGACGGTGAGCGTGAGGCCGTCCTCCCACTCCATCGGGGTGCCGAAGGAGGTCACGGGGTTCTTCGTCGCGGCCTCCGCCTCGTCCTTCCCGGTGGTGTATCCGGCGTCGTAGCCCTCGCGGTACTCCTCGGTCCGCTCGGACAGGAATCCTGCACCGGCGCGGGCGCCGGTGGTGGAGCCGTGCTCGTACCCCAGGTCGTAGCCCTCCTGGTACGTGCCGATGAGGGTGGCCTCGTCCGAGGTGGTCTCGGTCGGGGTGGTCTGCGCAGTCGGCGTGACGTCGGGGGAGACGGACGGTGCGAGGCTGCACGCGGTGAGCGACGCGACGAGCGAGAGCCCGGTCGCGAGAGTGCGCAGGTTGCGCGGGAGCGGCACGGACAGGGGCTGGCTGTACGGAGACATGGCGGTCCTTCGGGTTCGGCGCGCGTCAGTGGCGCGGGAGGTGCAGGAGGTTGTCGGTCTCGCGACCGTTCGCGACGGTCGCGATGTAGCGGGTCCCGCGCGGGCTCACGCGAGCGATGACGTCGGCCTGGTTGTGCGTGACCTCGTCGAACGTGCGGAAGCGCTCGCCGCGACGGATCGCGGCGTGCACGGCCTCGCGCGTCCCGGCGCGCAGCGGCCCGGTCGTGGTCGCGGAGTAACGGACCTCGACGACGTGCTCGTTGCTGGTGCCCGGGTATGCGACCCGGACGGAGCGGATGAACGGCATGGTGGACTCCTGTTCGTTGGCGTGGTCAGGCGGTCGGTCGTCAGTCCTCGACGACCAGGAGGTCGAGGCCGGAGTCGGGGTGGTAGGACCACATCGCGGTGAAGCGGTCCCAGGCGTCGCTCTGACGCCCGTCGAGGGCGCGGGTGGAGTCGATCTGGGCGACCACGCGGTCGGGGACCTCGAGCTCGAGCAGCAGGCACGCGACGTCGGTGTACTCGGCGCCGACGAGGTCGTCGTCGCCCTGGGTGTCGATCAGGAGCGTCCGGTCGTCGTCGGCGAGCCGGATGCCGTCGGCGCCGTCGGGGAGGCATGCCTCGTGCGCTCGGGCGAGGGCGGACTCGTCGCCGCGGACCGCGAGGACGATGAGCACCGCACCGAGCGCGACCACACTGGCGACGACGCCGAGCACGATTGCTCGTCCCCGGCGCGAGCGCGCCGGGCCGTTCAGCTCCGGGAGCGGCGGCTCCCCGACGGTGGCGGTCGCCTCGGGTGCGTTCTCCTCTGCAGCCTGAGGCCCGGGGACCTCGGGTGTGGGTCCGGTGCTCATGCGCGCTCCTCGGGTTCGCTGGTCGGCTCGGTGGTCATGCGGTCTCGCGGCGGCGTGAGCGACACGCAACGCGGGCACAGCCCGCGTCCTTCCCGGAGGGGGTAGACGGAGCCGCACCGGCACCTCACGTGGCTTGGGGGGTGTTTCATCGAGGGCTCCTCGGATCGCTGCCGCCGGCCGTCGTGGCCGGACCCGAGGAGAGTGGCAGTGCCCGGAGGTTATGGGCGGCCACGGAGGCGATAAGGGGTGATATCAGCGTGGTGTGCTAGGTGAGCACGGCGGCCCGTCTACAGTCGGCGGAAGATCCAACCCACGAGCGAGGAGGTGACGGCCGTGATCTCGTCGACCACGCCGCTGCTCGCGGACCTGCGTCTCACGCTCGCCGACATCGCGGAGCTGGCCCACGTCCGTCGGCCGGTGGTCTCGGTCTGGCGCCGGCGCCACGCGTCCGGCGCGACTCCCTTTCCTGCACCGGTCGCCGCACCGGGTGGGAACGCCTCGGCTCCCTTGCGGTTCCGCGCGTCGGACGTCGTGGACTGGGTCGAGGTGAGCGGTCTGGGCAACAACCGCGCGTTCCGCGCGGACGTGGCGCTTCGAGCCGTGCTCGACGGTGAGTCCGGACCACCCGACGACGTCGCCTTCGCCGGGCTCACCGCGCTGCTGCGGCTCAAGGCCTACGCTCCTGAGCCCCTCGCCTCCCTCGACGTGGACGACATCCTCGACCTGGCCGACGAGCTGGACCCGGACGACGACTTCCTCTACGCCGAGGTCGAGGCGCTCGGCACTCACACCGACAGGTTCGCGGCGCTCGCGGATCTCGCCGCCGGCTCGGCGTACACGCCGGGTGCCGCGGTGGAGGCACTGCTCGCCGAGCGGTTCCGTGCCCGTCGCGAGGCGCTCACCCGTTCGGCGCTCGCTCCTGCGGCGCTGGCGCTCCTCGCTGACCTCGCCGGGGCGGTCGTGGGTGACCACCTGGCGTCGGGAGTGACGGTGGCCCGCGCCGTCGCGGACCCGTACCCGGGTTGCGGAGACCTCCTCGCTGCCGTCCTCGGGCGCGGCGAGGTCGTCGAGACCCCGACGGCCTACGTGCCGCGCGGCGACGCCCACCGCCTCGTGCGTCGTCGACTCGGCGCGCACGGCTGGTCGGTGCGGTCCCTCGAGACCGAGACGGTCGCCGTTGCTCACGGGACGCGGGCTCTCCCGCTCGTGGTGACCCAGGTCCCGCCCGTCGGTTCCGGCGTGCTCGACGACGTCGCCGTCCTCGAGCGGGTTGAGGACGTCGTACTGGGGCTGGCACACGGCCAGCACGCCCTGGTCCTGGGGCCCGCGAGCGCGCTCGTGGACGCGTCGTCGTCGCCTGAGGCGGAGTCGGTGCGGTCGGCGCTGCTGCGCACCGACCGACTGCGAGCCGCGGTCCTGCTGCCGGCAGGTCTCGTCGTGGACCGTTCGCGCGAGCGCCTGGCGCTGTGGATCCTCGGGGACGGTCACCCCGGCGTCGACATCGCGGACCGCTGGACGCTCGTCGCCGACCTGTCCGGGGTCGCCCCGGTCGCCGGCACGTTCCCGCGCGCGGTGGTCGAGGATCTCGCGACGGACGTCGTCGCCGCGCTCGGCACACCGGGTGACGTCCAGCGGCACGCCTTCCGGTTCGCCCAGTTCGTCTACATGCGGAAGGTGCTCGCGTCCCGAACCGGGTTGTTGGATACCGCTCGTCCGGTCGTGCGTGGTGCGCGAGACGACGCCGGCGCCGGCGTCGTACGCGTCGGTGAGCTCGTCGACCTGCTCGACGGCGTATCGCGTCCCGCGCTCGGCGTGGCGGTGCAGCGCGGGGAGGCCGAACCTGCCCGTCGCGTGCGCCTGGGCTCTCTCGTCGACGGCGGCGCGGTCCGTCGGGTGCCGGGGAACAGGCTCGAGGAGTCGGACGTGCGCGCCGCGGGCGCCGACCCGGCGGGCGCGTCCCGCGTGATCGGGGTACCGGAACTGCTCGGGGACGAAGAGGTCGGGGCGCGCGTCGTCGACCGTCTGGAGTTCGCCGGACGCTACCCGGCGGGCCGCCTCACCGAGCCGGGAGACGTCGTGTTCTGTACGACGCCGCGCCCGGCCGCGCTCGTCGACACCGAGGGCTTCTCCGTCGTCGCCTTCCCCGCCCGGGTGCTGCGTCTGCGGGCGCACCGGCCGGACGACGCGCCGGGCGTCGTCGGTACCGACGCGAGGCTCGTCCCCGAGGTGCTCGCGCGCGACGTCGCATCCCAGCCCCGCGGGTCGCGGTGGCGGTCGTGGGAGGTCCGCATCGTGCCGGTCGGGGAGGCGGACGACGTCGCGGCGGCGCTCGCGCGGGTACGCGAGCGCCGAGCCGCGGCGCGGTGGGAGCTGGCGCACCTGGAGGAGCTGGAGAAGGTGCTGGTCGACGGCGTCACCACCGGTGTCGTACGCATGCGCAAGGATGAGCCCGGCTCGTGAGCAGGGCTGTTCACGAGATCACGTCGAGGAAGCGAGCAGAAGTGCCCCCGAGGAAGAAGCAGGTCGTGGCGACGCCGAGCACGGCGACCACCATGAAGGAGCTCAAGGACACGCTCTGGAAGGCCGCGGACAAGCTACGCGGCTCCATGGACGCGAGCCAGTACAAGGACGTGGTCCTGGGGCTCGTGTTCCTCAAGTACGTGTCCGACGCGTTCGAGGAGCGGCGCGGCGCGATCCTCGCCGAGTGCGTCGCGGACGGGCTGACCGAGGGGGACGCGCAGCCGCTGCTCGAGGACCAGGACGAGTACCGCCGGGCGGGCGTGTTCTGGGTCCCGACGCGGTCGCGCTGGGGCTACCTCGCGCACCACGCCAAGGGACGCGCGGCCACGACCGAAGAGCCCGGCGCGACGATCGGCGAGCTCGTCGACGACGCGATGGTGCACATCATGGGTGCGAACCCGGCGCTCGCCGCGACGCTGCCGACGATCTTCAACTCGAACAGCGTCGACCAGCGCCGTCTCGGCGAGCTCGTCGACCTGTTCAGCTCGGCACGGTTCACCGGCGTCGGCGCGATCCGTGCGCGCGACGTGCTCGGCGAGGTCTACGAGTACTTCCTCGCGAAGTTCGCGGCCGCCGAGGGCAAGCGCGGCGGCGAGTTCTACACGCCGCCCGGGGTGGTGCGCGTGCTCGTCGAGATGCTCGAGCCCTACTCGGGCCGCGTGTACGACCCGGCGTGCGGGTCCGGCGGCATGTTCGTGCAGGCAGAGAAGTTCCTCGAGCGCCACGGCGCCGACCCGCAGGCGATCTCCGTGTACGGGCAGGAGCTCAACGAGCGCACCTGGCGCATGGCGAAGATGAACCTCGCCGTGCATGGCATCACCGGCCAGCTCGGCTCCCGCTGGGGCGACACGTTCGCGCGCGACCTGCACCCCGACGTGCAGATGGACTACGTCATGGCCAACCCGCCCTTCAACATCAAGGACTGGGCCCGGGCCACCGACGACGCCCGCTGGCGCTTCGGCGTCCCGCCCGCCGGGAACGCCAATTACGGCTGGATCCAGCACATCCTGTCCAAGCTCGCACCCGGCGGGTCCGCCGGCGTCGTCATGGCCAACGGCTCGATGTCCTCCAACTCCGGGGGAGAGGGCGAGATCCGCGCCCAGATCGTCGAGGCCGACCTCGTGTCGTGCATGGTCGCGCTGCCCACGCAGCTCTTCCGGTCGACCGGCATCCCCGTGTGCGTGTGGTTCTTCGCGAAGGACAAGACGGCGGGGGACCGGGGTTCGATTCCCCGCACCGGTGAGGTGCTCTTCATCGACGCCCGGAACCTCGGCCACATGGTCGACCGCGCCGAGCGCGCGCTGTCCGACGACGACATCGCCAAGATCGCCGGCACGTTCCACGCCTGGCGCGGGACGAAGTCGGCCGTCGATGCGGGGCTCACCTACGAGGACGTCCCCGGCTTCGCCTACTCCGCGACACTCGCCGAGATCAAGGACGCCGGCTACGCCCTGACGCCCGGCCGCTACGTCGGCGCCGCAGAGGTCGAGGACGACGGCGAACCCGTCGAGGAGAAGATCGCGAGGCTGACCAAGGAGCTCTTCGAGCAGTTCGAGGAGTCCGCGCGACTTGAACAGGTCATCCGCGAGCAGTTAGGGCGAGTCCAGTGAGAGAGTATACGACAACTTCACTTGGTGAGATCTGTATGCCGCCACAATATGGGGCTATCGCCAAAGGCGTCGATGATCCGGTCGGGCCTCTAATGGTTCGGCAGACCGATATTTCCCGAGGCTACGTAGATTGGTCGTCGGTTCCGTTCTCTGAGGTGTTCTCACCAGCATGATCGTCGGGTTCCTCGT
>NZ_WMKA01000036.1 GCF_009711085.1 Cellulosimicrobium composti | reverse complement strand
CCTCGGCGCGCACCTCGTCCGCGGTCTTGCCGAACGCGAGCGCCTTGGTCTGCGCGAAGAAGTTCGCGAGGAACAGCCCGTGCACGTCCGTGCCCGGCTGGACGGCGCCGCCGTCGCCGACGACGTCGACGAGCGGGTGGGCGGGGTTGGCGACGGCGATGAAGTCGGCCGGGATGAGGCGCGTGCCCTGGTGGATGAGCTGGTAGAACGCGTGCTGGCCGTTGGTGCCGGGCTCGCCCCAGAAGATCTCGCCCGTCTCGGTGGTCACGGGGGAGCCGTCCCAGCGCACGCGCTTGCCGTTGGACTCCATGGTGAGCTGCTGCAGGTACGCGGGGAAGCGGTGCAGGTACTGCGCGTACGGGAGCACGGCGTGCGTGTGCGCGTCGAGGAAGTTCACGTACCAGACGTTGAGCAGGCCCATGAGGACGGGCACGTTGCGCTCGAACGGCGTGCGGCGCACGTGCTCGTCGATCGCGTGGAAGCCCGCGAGGAGCTCGGCGAACCGCTCGGGCCCGATCGCGATCGCGAGCGATGTGCCGATCGCGGAGTCGACCGAGTAGCGGCCGCCGACCCAGTCCCAGAACCCGAACGCGTTCGCCGGGTCGATCCCGAACGCCGCGACCTTGTCGAGCGCCGTGGAGACGGCGACGAAGTGCTGCGCGACCGCGGCCTGCCGGGCCTCGTCCGTGTCCTCCAGCGCCCCGACGGCCGCGAGCTCGGTCCACAGCCAGTCGCGCGCGAGCCGCGCGTTGGTCAGGGTCTCGAGCGTGCCGAACGTCTTCGACGCGACGACGAAGAGCGTCGTGCGCGGGTCGAGGCCGGCCGTCTTCTCCGCGACGTCCGTCGGGTCGATGTTCGAGACGAACCGGACCTCGATCTCCTCGTGCTTGTACGGCAGCAGCGCCTCGTAGGCCATGACCGGGCCGAGGTCGGAGCCGCCGATGCCGATGTTGACGACCGTGCGCACGCGCTCGCCCGTGACGCCCGTCCACTCGCCCGAGCGCACCTTGTCCGCGAAGTCGTAGACCTTGGCGAGCTCGCGGTGCACGTCCGCGTCCACGTCCTGGCCGTCGACGACGAGGTGCTCGTCGTCGCCCAGCGGCGTCGGGCGGCGCAGGGCCGTGTGCAGCACGGCGCGGTCCTCGGTGACGTTGATGTGCTCGCCCGTGAACATCGCCTCGAGCCGGTCGTCGAGGTGCACCTCCTCGGCCAGGCGCACGAGCAGCTCGATCGTCTCGTCCGTGACGAGGTTCTTCGACAGGTCGACCGTGAGGTCGGCGGCCTGGTGCGTGAGGCGGCGGGCGCGGTCCGGGTCGGCCGCGAACCACGCGCGCAGGTCGGGCTCGACGGTGTCCCGGTGCACCGTGAGCGCGGTCCAGGACGGCGTGGTGGTCGGGTCGGTCGGCGGCGGCACGGGCTGCGAGGTCATGACCACCAACGTACTTTCCGACGTCGGACCTCGCCCACCCCGACCGTCCCGCGGTCGATGGTCCGGTGGCCTCACGAAACGGACCCGTCGGCCCCTCGACGCCGCCCGCAGCCCGCGCGGGCCGGGCGGGTGTCGGTGGCGCGCGTCAGGATGGGTCGAGCGCCGACGGCGCGCGGCCGGGACCGGCCCGGCGGACCGACGAGGAGGCGACATGGCCGAGGTGGTGCTGTTCCACCACGTGCAGGGGCTGACCGAGGGGGTGCGGACGCTCGCGGAGACGCTGCGCGGGGCGGGGAACGTCGTGCACGTGCCCGACCTGTTCGAGGGGCGCACGTTCGCGACCCTCGACGAGGGCATGGCGCACGTGCAGGAGCTCGGGTTCGGCACGGTCCTGGAGCGCGGGCGTGCTGCGGCGGACGGGTTCGACCCCGCCGTCGTGTACGCCGGGATCTCGCTCGGGGTGCTGCCCGCGCAGATGCTCGCGCAGACGCGCGCGGGCGCGAAGGGCGCGGTGCTGCTCGAGGCGTGCGTGCCGGTGTCGGAGTTCGGCGAGGCGTGGCCCGACGCCGTCCCGGTGCAGGTGCACGGCATGGACGCCGACCCGTCGTTCGCGGGCGAGGGCGACCTCGACGCCGCGCGCGAGCTCGTGGGCTCCACGCCCGACGCGGAGCTGTTCCTCTACCCGGGCGACCGGCACCTGTTCACCGACCCGAGCCTGCCGTCGTACGAGCCGGAGGCCGCCGCGCTCGTCACCGAGCGCGTGATCCGCTTCCTCGACGGCATCCGCTGACCGGGCGTCCGGCGCCTCGGAGCCCGGCCCCTCAGGCGGAGGCGCCGGCCTCCGGGTCGAGGTTCAGCTGCCACTCGGCGTCGACGCTCGTGGGCGCGAACCCGAGCGCGACGTTGATGGCGAGCATGTGCGCGTTCTCCTGCGCGTTCCACGTGTGCACGCGCCGCGACGACGGGCGCGCCCGCGCGAGCTCGTCGAGCACCGCGACCTTCACGAGCATCCCCAGGCTGCGCCCGCGGTGCTCGCGCAGCACGAGCGTGTCCTCCTGGAACACGACCTCGGGGCGGTCGTGCGGGTACGCGACCATCGAGAACGCGGCCAGCGTGCCCGACGCCGCGTGCTCGGCCGCCGCGATGACGTAGCCCTGGCCGCGGTCGTGGATCTCCCGCGACGCCGTCCGGACGCGCGCGGCGTCCCACGGGTCCTCCTCGAGGTCGAGCCCGCCGCTCGGCGCGTCGGTGCTCATCCGCGTCTCCAGGACCGCGAACTGGTCGATCCACTCCTCGGGGACCTCGTCCGTCCACACGTGCACGCGGTAGCCGTCGGCGCGCCGGGTCGCGGCCGCGCGCAACGGGTCGAGCGTCTCCGCCGGGACCGGCAGGTCGAGCGCGGAGTGCCGCATGACCTGCTCGAGCGCGAACCCGCGGCGCAGCGCGAACGAGGTCGCGTCGTCGTCCAGGGGGACCCGCCCGCTGCCGGTCGGGGCCTCGAGCGCGCCCGGCCCGGGCGGCGGCTCGGGGGCGAACGACGAGTCGGACATGACCACGCGGCGGCCCTGCGCGCGCACGACCTCCGTCGCGGCGTCCCACAGGGCCGACCCGACGCCGCGCCGCCGGTGGTCCGGGTGGACGCCCACGTACACGACCGCGACGTGCGTGTTGCCCCGCTGGGGGAGGGCGACCATCGAGCGGCCGACGACGTCCTCGGGCCGCGGGGCACGCGCCGGCCCGGACGGGTCGGCGTCGGTCGCGCCGTCGTCGAGCACCGCGACCCAGCGCAGCACGCGCCGGTACCCGTCGTTCGCCACGGTCGTGACGACGGTCGCCGCGTCGAGCGCGAGGTCCGTGTGCCCGTAGATCTCGCGGTCGATCGCGTCGCCGACGTGCACGGTGCCGTGCACGGCCCACGCGTCGGGCGCGTCGAGCGAGGCCGGCACCGGCACGAGACGCACGCCCACGCGCCCCGCACCGGCGGGCGGCGTCGCCGACGGGCCGGGCGTCGTTCGGGTCCCGGCGCTCACGCGCGGTCCTGCGCCGGGGCGGTCCGCCGCTGCCAGGCGGCCCACACGCCCGCGGGGCGGAACCCGAGGGCCACGTTGATCGCGAGCATGTGGTCGTTCTCCTGCGCGTTCCACGTGTGCACGCGCCGCGTCGCGGGCCGCTCGACCGCGAGCGCGTCGAGGTTCGCGACCTTGACGAGCATGCCGAGGCGCCGCCCGCGGTGCTCGCGGAGCACGAGCGTGTCCTCCTGGAACGCGAAGTCGTCGCGCTCGCGGGGGTAGGCGAAGACCGTGAACGCGGCGAGCGTGCGCGTCGGCACGTGCTCGGCGACCGTCACGAGGAACCCGTTGCGCCGCTCGGCCTGCTCGCCGACCCAGATCCGCACGCGCCGCGCGTCCCACGGGTCCTCGCCGTAGTCGACGCCGCCCGTGGGGGCGTCGGTGCTCATGCGCGTGAACAGCAGGGCCACCTGGTCGAGCCACGCGTCCGGGACCTCGTCCGTCCACGTGTGCAGGCGGTAGTCGTCGCCGGCACGCCCCCGCGCCGCGTCCCGGTGGGCGTCGAGCGTCTCGCGCGGCACCGGCAGGTCGAGCACCGAGTGCCGCTCGACCTGCTCCAGCACGTAGCCGCGCGTGCGGAGCAGGCGCGGACCCGGCGCGTCGGCGGGTACGCGGCCCGCGCCCGTCGTGGCCTCCAGCGCGCCCGGTCCGGGTGGCGGCTCGACGCCGTGGCTCGTGTCCGAGAAGAGCACGGTGCGCCCCGCGTCGAGGTTGATTCGCTCCCCGAGGTCCAGCAGAGCGGAGCCGATCCCGCGCCCGCGCTCGGCGGGGCGCACGAACGCGTACGCCTCGCCCAGGTGCTCGTTGCTCGTCAGGGGACGGCCGACGTACAGGTGCGCGACGACGTCGTGCACCGCGGGCCGGGCGCCGTCCTCGGCGAGGGCGCGGGCCGCGGCGGAGCGCAGGACGACGAAGCGCCGCTTCGCCTCGTACTCCTGGTGGTCCATGCCGGAGAGCACGTCCCGCGGGCGCACCGCGAGGTCGTCGTACCCGTGGGTCTCCAGCTCGATCTCGCGCGCGACGTCCGCGACCGCGCGGTACGCCCACGCGTCCGGGTCGTCGAGCGAGGCGGGGTGCGGGGCCTCCACCAGGGCGTACCCCTCGGGGAGGACGACGGGAAGGGCCGTGCCGGCGACGCTGCTCATGCACTCCAGCGTGGAGGCCCGCCCGCGCGGGTGTCCACGGCAATACGCCGGGGGCGGACGCACGGACGGCCCGGCCCCCTGAGGGGACCGGGCCGTCCGTGGGAGCGGGCCGCCGGTGCGGCCGACGCCGTCAGGTGCGCTTGCGGCTCGTGAACCACGACCAGATGAACACGACGATGATCGAGCCGACGAGCGCGAATCCCCACGTGCCGAGGTCGAAGAACTCCTCGTTGACGTCGGTGTTGAACACCGCCGAGGCGATGAACCCGCCGAGCAGCGCCCCCACGATCCCCAGCAGCAGGGTGACGATCCAGCCGCCCTTCTGCTTGCCCGGCACGATCGCGCGAGCGATGGCACCCATGATGAGGCCGATGACGATCCAGCCGATGATGCCCATGTCTAGTCTCCGTTCCGGTCAGACAGGTCCGGCCAAAGGGACTCTCGTCACGAATGGCCTGGCACCACCGTGACACGGTTGCCCGGGGCCCGCACCCCGACGGCTGCCGGCGAGCGTCGGCGCCCGGCCGGTACGGCACCGACGTCTCGTAGGCTCGGAGGGTGGCGACGACCGAGACGACGAGCGCGCGCGTCGACAGCTGGCTGTGGGCGGTCCGCGTCTTCAAGAGCCGCTCGCAGGCCACGGCCGCGGTCAAGGCCGGGCACGTGCGGGTCAACGGCGAGCGCGCCAAACCGGCGACGAACGTGCGGGTGGGTGACCGCGTCGTCGTGCGCGGCGGTCTCGTCGAGCGGATCCTCGTCGTCGAGAAGGTGCTCGTGAAGCGGGTCTCGGCGCCGCTCGCGGCGCAGGCGGTGATCGACCAGAGCCCGCCCCCGCCGCCCAAGGAGCTCGCCGTGCGGGTCGCCGTGCGCGACCGCGGGGCCGGTCGCCCGACGAAGCGCGAGCGCCGCGACATCGACCGTCTGCGCGGGCGCGGCTGACCGCTCGCGGCCTGCCTCGACGGCCGGACGCCGGACCCCGGGCAGCGGCCGACCTCGCGCCACCGGACGCGACAGCGGCCGACCGACGCGCCCGGGAGGACGCGCCGGTCGGCCGCTGACGCGGACCAGGTCAGGTCAGCAGGCGCCGAGGTCCTTCCAGACGCCCCACTGCCCGCTCTGCGCGGGGTTCTCGCCCGTCGTCCACCACTTGGCCTGGTAGTTCCGGCCGTCGTGGGAGACGTTCGCGCCGCCGAGGTAGACGGCGCTCGCGGACCACGCGGGCGCGGTGCAGTCGCCCGGCTCGGGGTCGGTGGGCTCCGGGTCCGGGTCGCCCGGGTCCGTGCCGCCGCTGCCGATCGTGAGGTCGACGCAGTTGTAGAACGCGTTCACCGTGTTCGACACGTTCCAGCGCGCGAGGATCGTGTGGTTGCCCTGGGGCAGGCCCGTGAGGGTGTGGGAGATGTTGCTCGGCGGCTGCGCCCCGTTCTGGTTGAACGTCTTGAACAGCACGCCGTCGACGAAGTACTCCCACGTGCTCGTGTTGTGCGCCGCGGTGAGCTTCCACTGGAACGTCACCGTGGTGCCGGTCTGCGTGCGCGGCCACGGCTTGCTCGTGTCGTCGAGGATCGTGAACCCGCTGCCGCCCGAGCACTTCATCGAGCCCTTGGGCGCCTCGACGGACTGGGGCTCGTACTTGATCGAGCCGCAGTCGAACGACGTCGTCCCCTTCGCGCAGTGGTCCTGCCGGCTCGGCGGGGACGTGATCCAGCCGTGGGCGCTGGCGCTCGGGGCGACGGCCACGGGCGCGATGATCGCGACCGCGCCGACGACCGCTGCCAGGAGTACCGCTCTCAGTCTTCGCATGACGTGTCTCGCTCTCCATCCGGTGGTGCATGGGTCCATGCGGCGCGCTTCGTCGCGGGCCGCTCTCGGATCGGGCTCTGTTGACGCTACGAAACGTCAGGAGTGCGGACAATTGGGCAAAGCCCGTANTCGCGGGCCGCTCTCGGATCGGGCTCTGTTGACGCTACGAAACGTCAGGAGTGCGGACAATTGGGCAAAGCCCGTACGTGCTTCCGCGTAGCGGCGCCGCCGTGGGGTCGCGGACAGCACGACGGCGGGCGGCCGGCCCCGCAGGACCGGCCGCCCGCCGTCGCGGGACGTCAGCGCGTCAGCAGGCGCCGACGAGCTTCCACGGGCCCCACTCCTCGGCGCCCGGGACGTTGTCCTGCGTCCACCACTTCGCCTCGTAGACGTTGCCCTCGTGCGAGACCTTCGTCCCGCCGGTGTACGTCGCGGTCGACGACCACGCCGCGTCGGTGCACTCGCCCGGCTCGCCGCCACCGGGGTTCTCGCCACCGGGGTTCTCCCCGCCCGGGTTCTCGCCGCCGGGGTTCGTGCCGTCCGCGGTGACCGTGAGGTCCACGCAGTTGTAGAACGCGTTCACCGTGTCCGCGACGCTCCAGCGCGCGAGGATCGTGTGCTCGCCGAGCGGCAGGCCGGTGAGCGTGTGCGAGATGTCCTTCGGGGGCTGTACGTTGCCGCCGTCGAACGACGCGAAGAGCTCGCCGTCGACGAAGTACTCCCAGACGCTCGTCGCGTGGTTCGCGGTGAGCTTCCACTGGAAGGTCACGTCGCGGCCCGTCGTCGTGCGGGGCCAGGGCTTGGACTCGTCGTCGAGGATCGCGTAGCCGCTGCCGCCGGAGCACTGCATCGAGCCCTTGGGGGCCTCGACGGACTGCGGCTCGTACTTGATGGAGCCGCAGTCGAAGGACGTGGCGCCCGTGGCGCACTGGTCCTGCCGGCTCGGCGGGGACGTGATCCAGCCGTGCGCCGAGGCGCTGGGGGCGATCGCGATCGGGGCGACGATCGCGCTCGCGCCCACGACGGCGGCGAGGAGCGCCGCGCGGAGTCGCTTCATGGGGGACTCGCTTCCTGTGTCGGGGAGGGCCGACGCCGTGCGGAGCCCGCACCGTCGGCCGTGACGTCGTGGACCGTAGGCAGCCCCGCGACCTCCGCTCAACGACTACGCACGCCGGCTCCCGGGTACGGGAACACCCGTACCCCGCGGGCCCGAGGCGCCAGGATCGTGCGGCTCCCGCGGTGCCGCGACCGGGGCGGACGGGGCCTCCCGCACGCCCCCAGCGGGTGAAAACGTGTGGGGATCACGTAGCCCGGGAAGGGTGGGCGGCGGCTGTCCGGCGCGCTTGCGCGCGAGCCCGCCCGAGCAGCCGGGATCAGGCGGCCGCGTCCTCCTCGCGGAGCCGGGGCTCGGTGCGCAGCGCCGGGCGGACGCCCGACTTGTCGGCGTAGAACGCGCGCACGACGTCCATGTCGGCGCGCACGTCCCCGGTGAGCTCGATCGTCGGCCCGAGGCCCGTCGTCATCGTCGTGCGGTCGACGTACCCGAGAGTCACCGGCAGGTGCGCCTCACGCGCGATCCGGTAGAACCCCGACTTCCAGTACGACCCCGCGCCGCGCGTGCCCTCGGGCGTCACGACCAGCGAGAACACCTCGCCGGCCTGGATGCGGGCGACCACGTCGGCCACCACCCGGCTCGGGTCGCGGCGGTCCACGGGGATGCCGCCGAGCGCGCGCATGAGGGGTCCCGCGGGGCCCGCGAACAGCGTGTGCTTGCCGAGCCAGCGCACGTGGATGCCGGTGCTCCACGCGATCGCGAGCATGAGCACGAAGTCCCAGTTCGACGTGTGCGGGGCGCCGACGAGGAGGGTCGGGCGACCGGTGTCGTAGGGCTGGGAGCGCAGCGACCACCGGCTGGTCGCCCAGTAGGCGCGGGCGAGGGCTCGGCGGATCACGACGCCACGGTACAGCCCCGTCCCCGGCGCGGCCGGTCGCCGTCGACAACCGCACGACGCCAGCGCTAGTCTCCCGGCGGGTAGGAAACTTCCCGACCTACCCGCTCGGCCCGGACCGACGTGACCGCACCCACTGCTCGACGGAGACCAGATGGACATCACCCCCGCCGGTACACCCGCCCTCCTGCGGACCCTCAACGCCCGCGCCGTGCTCGACGCGCTCGCCGCGGGCGCACGTCTCGCACGGCCCGACCTCGTCGCGGCGACCGGCCTGTCCAAGACGACCGTGGCCCAGACGCTGCGTGCGCTCGAGGCGACGGGCGTCGTCACCGAGGCGGGCCTCGACCGCGACCGCCGCGGCCCGGCCGCCACCCTCTACCGCATCGACCCCGACTACGCGTTCGGGCTCGGCGTGGACGTCGCGCGCGACCGGGTGCGGGTCGCGCTCGTCGACGTCACGGGCGCCGTCCGGGCGCGCGCCGAGCGCCGGGACGTCAAGGCGACGCCCACGGCGCGGGCCCGCGCCGCCGCCGAGCTCGCGCGGGCGTGCGTGAGCGACGTCGAGGCCCGGCTCCCCGAGGGGACGCGCGTCGAGGTGACGCGCGCCGTCGCGGCGGTCCCGGCGATCGTCGGGCCCGACCACGTGACGATCCGCCGCGTGCCCGGCTTCGAGAAGGGCGGGACCGAGCTGCACGACGCGCTCGTCGACGCGCTCGGCTGCCCCGTGACGCTCGAGAACGACGTCAACCTCGCGGCGCTCGCGGAGCAGCGCGACGGCGTCGCGGCCGGCGTGCGCTCGTTCGTGGTCCTCGGGCTCGGGGACGGCTTCGGCGCGGGCCTCGTGCTCGACGGGCGGCTCCACCGCGGCGCGGCGGGCGGTGCCGGCGAGGTGTCGTTCCTCCCGCACCCGGGCCGCTCGCTCGGCGCCGAGACCCTGGGGGCCACGTCGCTCGCGGCGATCGCCAAGGAGAACGGCTTGCGCGACGCCGTGAGCGTCCAGGAGATCGTGGACCGCGCCGAGAACGGCGACGTCGCGTCGGGCGACGTGCTCGACGAGGTCGCCGAGCGGATCGCCGTCGTGGCGGCGTCGGTCGCGCTCGTCGTCGAGCCCGAGCTGTTCGTCCTCACCAACCAGGCGGCGCGCGAGCCCATCGCCGACCGCGTGCGCCGCTTCCTCACCGAGAAGCTCGCGGTGCTCCCCGTCCAGGTCGTCCCGTCGGAGCTCACGTGCGACGCGGTCGTCGTGGGCGCCGCGCGCTCGGCGAGCGACGCCCTGCGCGACGAGGTGTTCCGCGCGGCCGCGGCCCACCCGGGCGAGCCCGACACGGCCGCGGTACCCGACGAGCGCGACGAGGCGGCGTCGTGACCGGCACCGCGCACGACGCCGCGGGCAGGCCGCCGTCGGACCTCGTCACGCGGCTGGGCCTGGCACCCGACGCGCGCGCGATCATCCTCAACGCCGACGACTTCGGCATGTGCCGCGCGGCCAACCGCGCGGTCTCCGAGCTGCTCCTCGCCGGGCGGATCGACTCCGCGACCCTCATGGTCCCGTGCGCGTGGGCGCCCGAGGCGCTCGCGTTCGCCGCGACCCACCCCGTCGACGTGGGGGTGCACCTCGTGCTCACGAGCGAGTGGACGCGGTACCGCTGGCGGCCCCTCACCGGGGGCGGCACGTCCCTCGTCGACGACGCCGGCTACTTCCACCGCGACGTCCTCGCCGTCGAGCAGCGGGCGCGCGAGGAGGACGTGGCCGCGGAGCTCGCCGCGCAGGTCGACGCGGCGCTCGCCGCCGGGGTCGACGTGACCCACCTCGACAACCACATGGGCTCGGTCTACGGGCTCGAGACCGGCCGGTCGTTCCTGCCGCAGGTCCTCGGGCTCGCCGCCCGGCACGGGCTGCCGTTCCGGCTGCCGCGCACCACCGACGGGATGCTCCTGCCCCCGGGCGACGTGCAGGGACTGCTCGACGAGGCGACGGCCGCTGCCGACGCGCTCGGCGTCGTGCTCGTCGACCGCCTGTGGACTCACCCGTTCGAGCTCGCGGGGGAGGGGACGGTGGAGGAGGAGGACTACGAGGACGTCCGCTCCGGCTTCCTCGACCTCCTGCGCCGCGTGCCCGCGGGTGTCACGGAGATCTACCTGCACCCGATGCTCGACGACGACGAGCTCGGCGACGTCGCCGACTACGGCGTCGCGAAGCGCGGCTTCGAGCGCCGCCTGCTCGCCGACCCCGCCGTGTCCGCGGTCGTCGCGGAGGAGGGGCTCGTGCGCGTCGGCTGGCGCGACCTGCGCGCGGTCCAGCGGGGCGAGCGGTGAGCGCGCCCCGCCTCGCGCCCACGCCGCCGCCGGCCGGGCTGCTCGCGCGCGTGCGCGACCGCCGCCTCGCCGGTGCGCCGTCGCGCGCGCGGACCGTCGCGTACGCCGCGTCCGCGTTCCCCGCGAACCTGCTGCTCCAGACGTTCTCCGCGTTCGTCGTCTACTTCTACGTCGACCACCTGGGCGTGCCCGCCGGCTGGGTCGCCGGCGCGATGATCGCGCACGGCATCCTCAACGCCGTCCTCAACCCGCTCGTCGGCGCGGCGTCCGACCGGCGCCGCACCCGCTGGGGCCGCCGCGTCCCGTGGATCGGTCTCGGCGTCGTCCCGCTCGTCGTCGCGTTCGCGCTCGTGTGGATGCCGCCCGCGCTCGGCCCCACCGGGCTCGTCGTGTGGTTCCTGCTCGTCGTCGCCGTGTACGACGTCGCGTACGTCGTCGTCGTGCTCAACGTGTCGGCGCTCTTCCCCGAGATCTTCCGCACGACGGCGGAGCGCGCCCGCGGCAACGCGCCCCGCCAGATCTTCGGCCTCGTCGGGATGATCCTCGGCACCGCCGGCGCGCCGCTGCTCTACGGCACCCTCGGGTGGACGTGGATGGCGCTGCTGCTCGCCGTCGTGAGCCTCGCGTTCTTCGCGTGGTCGCTCGTCGGCATGGTCGAGCGGCCCGTCGACGAGGAGGCCGTGCGCGACCGCGAGGCCGCGGTCGGCCTCCGCGACCAGCTCCGGTACACGTTCGCCAACCGCGCGTTCGTCACCTACGTGCTCGGGTCGCTCCTGCTCCAGAGCACGACCGCGATCGTGCTCGCCGCCATCCCGTTCTACGTGCGCTACGTCGTCGGCGGCGCGGAGGCCGACGCGACGTTCCTCCTCGCCCCGATCTTCGTCGCCGCGATCCCGTCGATCGTCGGGTGGTCCTGGGTCGTGCGCCGCGTCGGCCCGCGCTCCGCGATGCTGTGGGTCGTCGCGGTCTACGGGCTCGCGACGTGCCTCTACCTCCTGCCGTCCACCGTGCTCGGGGCGGCCGCCGCGGGCCTCGCCGTCGGCGTCGGCGTCGCCGGCCTCATGCAGGTGCTGGAGGTCGCGCTCGCCCAGGTCATCGACGACGACGAGCGGCGCACCGGGCTGCGCCGCGAGGGCATGTACTTCGGCGCCAACGGGTTCGTCGTGCGCGGGTCCGTCATCGTCCAGGCGGTGCTCGTCGCCGCCGTGCTCGGCGCGAGCGGGTACGTCGAGGGCGCGGGCGACGTCGCGCAGCCCGAGTCCGTCTCCACCGGCGTGCGGCTCCTGCTCGGCGGCGTCCCCGTGCTCGTCGCGGTGCTCGCGTTCGTGTGCTTCTGGCTGTACCCGCTGCGCGGGCGCGACGCGGGCGAGGCCGTCGTCGAGGCCGAGGCGTCGCCCACGGCGGCGGATCCGTTGCCGCGGTAGCGCTCGGGATCCTTCGGGTTCCTTTGGGGTCGTTCGGGTCCTTCGGGGTCGATCGGGGCGGCCCGGGAGGTCGGGGCGGGTGGTGGTGCCGCGTCTACCATCCGCCGCTCGTTCCTCGCGGCTCCCGCCAGGCCCGCCACGACGCGGCACCACCACCCGCCCCTCCCGCCGTCGACTCGCCCTGGGTGTCGGCCACCCGGGCGGGCACGCGAGGGGCGCGGCACCACCACCGGCCCCTCCGGCGTCGGCTCGCCTCCCGCATCGTTCGCCCTGGTAGGCGCGCAGTCCGGCGTCGGCTCGCCTCGGGCGCGCTCCGGCGCCGGGCCTAGCTCGGCGTCGGGGTGCTGCCGAGGGTGTGCTCTGCGACGGTGCAGGGGTCGGTGCCCGCGTCGACGTCGCGCACGCCGCACGCGACGCGGCGCATGAGGGTGCGGAAGAGGGCGCGCTCGTCGGGCGCGAGCATGCCGAGCATCTCCTCCTCGGCGTCGTGCACGGTGCCGGCCCAGGCGCCGAGTCGACGGCGGCCCGCGGGCGTCGCGACGACGCGTCGGGCCCGGCGGTCGGCGGGGTTCTGCTGCCGCTCGACGAGTCCTGCGGCGACGAGGTCGTCGACGAGGTAGGTCATGACGGTCCGGTCGATGCCGTGGTGCTCGGCGAGCGCGAGCTGGGTGGGGTGGTCGCCCTGCGCGACGGTGACGAGCACCTGGTAGCCCCGCGCGCCGTGGGGGACGTCCTCCAGCGCGTGCTCGACCGTCGCACGGTACGCGCGCAGGAGGACGCCCAGGTGCCAGCCCAGGTCCTCCAGGCGGCCGGGGAGCTCGGTCGGGCGCGTCGTGGCGGTCGTCGTGCTCGTGCTCATCGGCCCAGCCTACCGCGGGAATGCTGTTGCACCATCTATCTGTTACCGATACGTTCTGTGAGACAACGCATTCTGAGATCGCGAGGAGCCATGCCCGACTACGGTCACGACCTGCGCTTCGGGTCCTTCGTCACGCCGTCGGCCGCGGCGCCCCACCAGGTGGTCGCGCTGGCCGAGCTCTCCGAGGAGGTCGGCCTCGACCTCGTGACGTTCCAGGACCACCCCTACCAGGCGGCGTTCCTCGACACGTGGACGCTCCTGTCCTGGGTCGCCGCACGCACCGAGCGCATCCGGCTCGCGGGCAACGTGCTCAACCTGCCGCTGCGCCCGCCGGCCGTGCTCGCGCGGTCCGTCGCGAGCCTCGACCGCCTCTCCGGCGGGCGCGTCGAGCTCGGTCTCGGCGCGGGCGGCTTCTGGGACCCGATCGTCGCGATGGGCGGCGAGCGCCTCACGCCCGGCGAGTCGGTCGACGCCCTCTCCGAGGGCATCGACGTGATCCGGGGTCTGTGGGACACGTCGACGCGCGAGCGTCTCGTCGCGGGCGGTGCGCACCACCACGTCGACGGCGCCAAGCGCGGTCCCGCGCCCGCGCACGACGTCGAGATCTGGGTCGGCGCGCTCAAGCCGCGCATGCTGCGCCTCGTCGGCGCGAAGGCCGACGGCTGGCTCCCGTCCCTGCCGTACCTCCAGAGCTTCGAGGCCCTCGCGCGGGGCAACGCGACGATCGACGCGGCCGCCGAGGACGCGGGCCGCGACCCGCGCGCGGTGCGACGTCTGCTCAACGTGGGCGGCGGCTTCAGCGCCGACGGCGGCGGGGGATTCCTCCGGGGCTCGCCGCGCCAGTGGGCCGAGCAGATCGCCGAGGTCACGCTCGAGCACGGCGTGTCCACGTACGTCGTCATGGGCGACGACCCGACGACGCTCGCCGTCGTAGGTCAGGAGGTCGCGCCCGCGGCGCGCGATCTCGTCGCGGCCGCGCGCGGGGTCCCCGCGCCGGCGCCGGCGGCTCCGGACGGCGCGACGGCGGACGGCGAGGTGCGCGCATGACCGACTACGGCCACCCGCTCCGCTTCGGCACGTTCGTCACGCCCTCGGCGCAGGACCCGGAGGCGACGGTCGGGCTCGCGCGCCTCGCCGAGGACCTCGGCTACGACCTCGTGACGTTCCAGGACCACCCGTACCAGCCGCGCTTCCTCGACACGTGGACGCTGCTGTCGTACGTCGCGTCCGCGACGGAGCGCATCCACGTCGCGCCCGACGTCGCCAACGTGCCGATGCGACCGCCGGCCGTGCTCGCGCGCGCCGCGGCGAGCCTCGACCTGCTCTCGGGCGGCCGCGTCGACCTCGCGCTCGGTGCCGGGGCGTTCTGGGACGCCATGGTCTCGATGGGCGTCGACCGCCTCACCCCGGGCGAGTCGGTCGACGCGTTGGCCGAGGCGATCGAGGTGATCCGCGCGATCTGGGGCGAGGACGGCGAGAGCGAGCTGTTCGTCCCCGGGCGCCACCACCGCCTCGACGGCGCGACGCCCGGGCCGGGCACGACGCGCCGCATCCCCGTGTGGCTCGGCGCGCTCGGGCCGCGCATGCTGCGGCTCGTGGGGGAGAGGGCCGACGGGTGGCTGCCCTCGCTCGGACGCGTCGGCCTCGACGGCCTGCGCGCGGGCAACGCGCGCATCGACGCCGCGGCGACCGCCGCGGGGCGCGACCCGCGCGAGATCACGCGCCTGCTCAACGTCTCCGGCACGTTCGACGACGCCGACGGCGCGAACGGGCTCGGCGGGGCGCCCGACCTGCACGGCGCACCCGCGGCGTGGGTCGACCGCCTGCTGCCGCTCGTGCTCGACGAGGGCGTCTCGACGCTCGTCCTCGCGACCGACGACGAGCGCACCACGCGCCGGTTCGCCGAGGAGGTCGTCCCCGCGCTCCGCGAGCAGGTCGCGCACGAGCGCGCCGCGCGCGGGACGGACACGTCGCGCGTCGTGCCGCTCGCCGTCCGGGCCGCGCGCCGCGACGGCATCGCCTACGACGAGATCCCGTCCACGCTCGCGGAGCGCGCGGTCGAGCCCGGCGACGCCGCGTACGCGGGCGTGCGCTCGAACTACCTGCGCGGCGGGTCCCCGGGGCTCGTGCTGCGGCCCCGCGACACCGCGGAGGTCGTCGAGGCGCTCGCGTTCGCGCGCGCCCAGGCCGTGACGCGCGACGTGCCGCTGTCGGTGCGCTCGGGCGGCCACGGCATCAGCGGGCGGTCGACGAACGACGGCGGCGTCGTCGTCGACCTCGGCGCGCTCGACACGATCGAGGTGCTCGACGACGCCGCGCGCCTCGTGCGCGTCGGTCCGGGCGCGCGCTGGGGCGAGGTCGCGGCCGCGCTCTCGCCGCGCGGCTGGGCGATCACGTCCGGCGACTACGGGGGCGTCGGCGTGGGCGGCCTCGCGACCGCGGGCGGCATCGGGTTCCTCGGCCGTGCCCACGGCCTGACGATCGACCACGTGCGCGCGGTCGAGCTGGTCCTCGCCGACGGGTCGGTCGTGCGCGCGAGCGACGACGAGAACCCGGACCTGTTCTGGGCCGTCCGCGGCGCGGGCTCGCAGGTCGGGATCGTCACGTCGTTCGACCTCGTCGCGGACGAGGTCGCGGGCGTGGGGTTCGCGCAGATGGTGCACGACGCGTCCGACCTCGCGGGGTTCCTCGAGCGCTGGGGCGCGACGGTCGAGGCGGCGCCGCGCGACACGACGAGCTTCCTCCTTGTCGGGCGCCCGCGCCCGGGGCAGCCGGTCGTCGCGCAGTCGATGACGATGGTCGACTCGGACGACCCGGACACGGTCCTCGCGCGGCTGCAGCCGTTCGCGGCGATCGCCCCGCTGCTCGCGCAGGCGACCGCGCAGATCGTGCCGTACGACGCCGTCGTCTCCGCGCCCCAGCCCGGGTCGCACGGCGGCCAGGGCGAGCCCGTGTCGCGCTCGGGCCTGCTGGAGCACCTCACGCCCGAGGCGGCGGCCCGGCTCGCGGGCCTCGTCCTGAGCGGGGACACGTACTTCTTCCAGATCCGCTCCACGGGCGGCGCGGCGGAGGACGTCCCTGCGGACGCGACGGCGTACGCGCACCGGTCGGCGCGCTTCTCGGTCGTCGCGATGGGCGCGAGCCGGTCGCGGCTCGACGCGCGGTGGGACGCGCTCGCGGACGTGTTCGACGGCATGTACCTGAGCTTCGACACCGACCGGCGCCCCGAGACGCACGCGGCGCGCCTCGCCGACGCGTTCCCGCCCGCGACGCTCGACCGGCTGCGCGAGATCAAGCGCCGGGTCGACCCGGCGAACGTGTTCCGCGACAACCTCCCCGTCCTCGGGCCGGACCCGGTCGACGCGACGACGGCGGGCGCACGCTAGGCCGTGTGCCAGGGCCGGGCCGACGTCCCCCCGCGGGGTGACGCCTCGCGCTCCGACGTCGTCGGGGGCGGCGGCGACGCCGTGGAGGGCTCGCGCGGCGGCTCGGCCGGCGCCCCTGCGGGACGACGACGCGCCGTGAGGACCGCGTGCACGGCGAGCCCCGCGAGGATCGCCCAGAACGCGGCGCCGACCCCGGCGACGACGGTGCCGCTCGCGGCGACGAGGAACGTGACGACGGCGGCCTCGCGCCCGCGCGGCTCGGCGACCGCCCCCACGACCGCCGCCCCGAGCGTGCCGACGAGCGCGAGCCCGGCCGCGGCCTCGACGAGCCCGGCGGGCGCCGCGGCGACGAGCGCGGCGAGCCCCGCGGAGCCGACGGCGAGCACGAGGTACGCCCACCCGGCGGTGTGCGCGGCGACCCAGCGGCGGCGCGGGTCGGGGTGCGCCTCGGGACCTGCGGCGAGGGCGGCCGAGATCGCGGCGAGGTTGATCGCGTGCCCGCCGGCGGTCGCGCCCGCGAGCGTCGCGAGACCGGTGACGGTCATCGCCTCGCGCCACGGGACGCGGTAGCCGAACGAGGCCATGACCGCGACGCCCGGGACGTTCTGCGACGCCATCGTCACGACGTAGAGCGGCACGGCGAGCCCGACGACGGCCTGCCACGAGAGGGCGGGGGTCGTGAGGTCGAGGCGCGGGACGGCGTCGGACCAGGCGAGCGTGCCGCCGTCCACGGCCTCGTACCCGACGACGGCCAGCGTCACGGCGAGCGCGGCCGGTGCCGCCCAGCGCGGCGCGACGCGCAGCAGCACGAGCCACGTGAGCACGACGGGCGCCACGAGGAGCGGCGTCGCGACGAGCGACCGGACGGGCGCGAGGCACAGCGTGAGGAGGACGCCCGCGAGCATCGCCTGGGCGATCGGCGCGGGGATCGCGGCGACGAGGTCGCCGAGGCGCGGCCACAGCGCGGTGAGCAGGACGAGTGCGCCGACGACGCAGAACGCGCCCACCGCGGCGGGCCAGCCACCCGTGACGGCGCCGGTGCTCACGAGGAGCGCGGCGCCGGGCGTCGACCACGCGAGCGTGAGCGGCGTGCGGTGCCGCCACGTGAGCCACAGGATGCCGGCGCCCTGCGTGACGCACAGCGCGAGGAGCCCGGACGCGGCCTGGTCGGGCGTCGCCCCGACGGCGCGCAGCCCCGCGAGCACGACGGCGAACGAGCTCGTGAAGCCCACGAGCGCGGTGACGAGCCCGGCGAGGACGGGGCGCAGGCGGTCCGGTGCGGGGTCCATGCTGCTCCTGGTGCGGCGAGGCGAGCGTTCCGTGAACGGAACGCTACCAGGCGCCGCGAGCACCGTGCGCGGGTAGGCTGCGGCTCGTGAGCGACGGGGCGGGGCGTGCGGGTGCACGGTCGCAGGGGGACGCCGCGGCGGTCCCCCGCGGCGCGGCCGAGCGCCCGGGCGGCGACAACCTCGCCGCGGTCGCGGCCCAGATCCGGGCGCTGCGCGCCGAGCGCGGGCTGTCGCTGTCGGCCCTCGCGGCGGCCGCGGGCATCGGCAAGGGCTCGCTCTCCGAGATCGAGCACGGCGCGCGCAACCCGACGCTCGCCACCCTGTACGCGCTCGCCGGCGCTCTCGGCGTCCCCCTCGCGACGCTGCTCGCCGAGCGTGCCGGCTCCGAGGTCTCCTCCGAGGGCGTGACGGCACGCCTGCTCGACGCCCACCACCTGCCGGACGGCACGGCCGTCGAGGTCTACCACCTCCACCTCGAACCCCACGCGGACCGCACCTCGCCGCCGCACGGGCCGGGCGTCGTCGAGCACCTGCTCATCACGCGCGGCCGCCTGCGCGCGGGGCGGCACGGCGCCGAGGCGGTGGTCCAGGAGGGCGACGAGCTCCGGTGGGTGTCGGACGCCGACCACTCCTACCGCGCGCTCGACGGCGCCCCCGTGGACGCGGTCCTCGTCATCCGCACCCCGTCGCGCGACGCGTAGTCACCGGGACCGGGCCCGCGCCGAGTCCGCGTCAGCGCCGCAGGTCGGGGACCCAGGCGTCGGTGGTGAACCCGGACGGCGCGCCGGGCGACCACGGCGCGGGCGCGGGGTGCGGCGTCCGGACGAGGAACGCGCGCCGGGCCGCGAGCATGAGGTCGAGCAGCGCGCGGCGCTGGCCCTCGACCCGCCACGCCTCGACGGCGCCCCGCGCGACGCGGTCGTGCAGGAGCGCGAGCTCGGTGGCCGCCTGCTGGTAGTCGCGCATCGCGTGCGCGGCCCCGGCGCCGCTCGTGCGCCGTGCCCAGTCGCGCGCCTGGCGTCGCGCCGCGAGCGTCGAGAGCATCGCGAGGTCCGCGGGCGTGACGAGGCCGGTCGGCACGTAGGGCACGAGCTGGCGCTGGATCGTCGCGACGGTGCGGCGTCGGTCGCGCACGAGCACGACGACGAGCGTGACGAGCACGCCGAGCCCTGCGAGGTAGGCCACGCCGAGCGCGAGCGGGCCGAACCCGGTCGACGCGTTCCACAGCATGTGGAGCGCGATCGCCGCGACGAGGCCGCCGAGCGGCGCGAGGACGCGGCGCGGGCCGGGCGGGCTCGTGGCCGCGCTCGCGACGCCGAGACCGGTGAGCGCCGTGCACAGAGGGTGCAGCAGGGGCGTGACGAGCGCGCGCAGCACGAACGTGGGGCCGAGCGTGCCGTCCTGCGCGGCCATGATGAAGTACGTGACGTTCTCGACGGCCGCGAAGCCGAGCGCGACCATCGCCGCGTAGATGACGCCGTCCGTCCAGCCGTCGATCTCGTGCCGGTGGAACCAGAGCATCCCGAACAGCACGGCGCCCTTGAGGATCTCCTCGACGAACGGCGCCCCGAACGACGCGACGACGTACCAGCCGACCTCCTCGCCGAAGAGCGGCGCGGTGAGCAGCTCGAGGCCGAGCGTGTTGAGCACGCCCGCGACGAGCGTCGCGATGCCGGCGCCCCAGAGGAACGCGACGACGAGCGCGCTCGGCGGCTCCGGCTCCAGGCGGTCGAGCGCGAGGACGACCGGGACCCAGATCCCCAGGGGGACGAGCGCGAGCAGGAGCCCGACGGTGAACGTCCCGACCCCGGACAGGGCCGCGAGGACGAGGCCGACGAGCAGGCACAGGCTCGCTACGGCGATCGTGACGATGACCCCGACGCGCGCGCGGCCCGGGGGCCGGCCCTCCAGGACGGCGCGCGGGTCGAGCGGCACCGCGGCCGCGCCGGGGTGCGGCGGGTGCGGCTGCTGCCGGTGGGGCGGGGGGACGGGGCCGCTCGGCGGGAAGGTCACGGGCGCCAAGGCTACGCACCCGGGCGGCACCGGGAAAGGCGCTGCCCGGGTGCGGCGGCGCGCGGGGGTCGGCCCCGCGCGGGGTGGCTACGCCGCGACGTCGTAGCCCGTGCGGAGCCCGCCGCGGCGGCGGACGGTCGCGTCGTCGGGCACGATCTCGTCGGCCGGGACGACGGCGCCGGGCTCGACGAGCACGCGCCGCCCGACGCGTGCGCCGCTGCCCACGCGGGCGCGGTCGCCCACACGGGTCTCCGGCGCGAGGCGGACGTTGTCGCCGATGCGCACGTCGCGGCCGAGGACCACGTCGTGGTCGACCCAGCTGCCGTTCCCGAGCCGGCAGCCCGGGCCGACGACGGCCCCCTTCTCGACGTAGGTGCCCGTGCCCACGGGGACGGACTCGGGCACGCGGGCGTGCGGCGACACGAGGCCGCCGCCGGTGTGACGCACGTAGTGCATGATCTCGCCGTAGTCGTTCTCGACCTGGACGCGGCGGGCGAGGCGGGCCATGTGACCTCCTCAAGGTCTGTCGGCAGGGTTCTGCTGACATAACGTCGCGGAGGCCCCCAGGATTCCGACGCGGCGCAGGCCACGCCTCAGGCGGCGCGCGTGGTGCCGCGCACGACGAGGGTCGTGGGGAGGCGCACGTGCGTCTCGCGCGCCGTGCCCTCGACGAGCTCGATCACGAGGCGCAGCGCCTCGGCGCCCATGCGGTGGATCGGCTGGTCGACGGTCGTCAGGGGCGGGGTGGTGAGCGCCGACTCGGGCACGTTGTCGAAGCCGACGACCGAGACGTCGTCGGGCACGCGCAGGCCGAGCTCCGCCGCGACCTCCATGGTGCGGATCGCGGAGAGGTCGTTCGCGGCGAAGACCGCGGTGGGGCGCTCGGGCAGCGAGAGGAGCTCGTGCGCGGGGGAGTCCGCGAGGTCGGGCCGGTAGCCGCCGACGCGCACGAGCTCGGGGTCGAACGGGACGCCCGCCTCCGCGAGCGCCTCGCGGTACCCCTGCTCGCGCAGCCGCGCGGACTCGAGGTCGGGGCGGCCGCCGAGGAAGCCGATCCGGCGGTGGCCGAGGGCCAGGAGGTGCGCGGTCGCGGCGCGCGCCCCCTCGAGGTTGTCGGAGTCCACGGTGGGCGGGCCGGACGGGCCGCGGTGCGGGTCGACGGCGACGACGGGGATCGCGGTGTCGGGCGCGACGACGGTCGGCGTCACGAGGATCGCGCCGTCGATGAGGGTGCCGCCGAGCCGGGAGAGGTAGCGCTGCTCCCAGCCGACGCGGTCGTCGCGGCGCAGCCCGCCGGAGTAGGCGAGCAGCTCGTACCCGGTGCCGTCGACGGCCTCGGAGATGCCCTTGAGGAGCTCGGTCGAGAAGGGCTCGAACTCGGCGACGAGGATGCCGATGACGTTGGTGCGGCGGCTGCGCAGGCTGCGCGCGACGATCGACGACTCGTAGCCGAGGCGGCCGATGACCTCCTGGACGTGGCGCGAGGTCTCGGGCGCGACCCCGTAGCGGCCGTTGATGACCTTGGAGACGGTCGCGACGGAGACGCCGGCGGCGCGCGCGACGTCGCCGATCGTCACTCTTCCCGTGGAGCGCATGGGGAGACAGTAGCCCCTGGTGGTGGCGACGCACGGCCGCGACGAGGCGTGGCGGCCATCGTTTGTAAAACGTTATCGATATCGATTGACACGACTCCGCCGCGACTGCCAGAGTCGTTTTCGGCGGCCCCGACGCGGAGGCGGCCCGGCGCGCTCCAGCAGCGCGCGCCCCTGCGACTCGACGAAGAGGACGGAACGATGAAGTCTCGGAAGCTCCTGGCGGTGTCCGCCGTCGCGATGGCGAGCACCCTCGTGCTCACGGCCTGCGGAGGCGGCGGCGACTCCGGCTCGGAGGACGGCTCGGTCTCGATGACGTTCTGGCACAACTCCACCACCGGTGAGGGCAAGGCGTACTGGGAGGAGACGGTCGCGGCGTTCGAGGAGGCGAACCCCGGCGTCACGATCGACATCCAGGCCATCCAGAACGAGGACATGGACGGCAAGCTCCAGACCGCCCTCAACTCGGGCGACGCGCCCGACATCTTCATGGCGCGCGGCGGCGGCAAGCTGGCCGACGTCGTCGAGGCGGGTCAGGCGCAGGACCTCACCGACGCGATCGACGACGCGACGCGCGAGGCCGTCGGCGACGCCGCGCTCAGCGCCTTCAGCGTCGACGGCAAGGTCTACGGCATGCCGGTCTCGATCCTGCCCGGCGGCGTGTACTACAGCGAGGACCTGTTCGAGCAGGCCGGCGTGAGCGCCCCGCCCACGACGCTCGACGAGCTCGAGGGCGTCGTCGACCAGCTCAAGACGGCCGGCATCGCGCCCATCGCGCTCGGCGCGAAGGACGCGTGGCCCGCCGCGCACTGGTACTACTTCTTCGCCCTGCGCGAGTGCTCGCAGGACACGCTCAACGAGGCGGCCGCGTCGCGCAGCTTCGACGACCCGTGCTGGCTCAAGGCCGGCGAGGACCTGCAGGCCTTCGCCGAGACCGAGCCCTTCAACCAGGGCTTCCTCACCACGTCGGCGCAGCAGGGCGCGGGCTCGTCCGCGGGCCTCATCGCCAACCACCAGGCGGCCATGGAGCTCATGGGCGCGTGGAACCCGGGCGTCATCGCGTCCCTCACGCCGGACGAGAAGCCGCTCGCGGACCTGCAGTGGTTCCCGTTCCCGGAGGTCGACGGCGGTGACGGCGAGCCCGGCGCGATGATGGGCGGCGTCGACGGCTTCTCGTGCTCGGCCCAGGCCCCCGCGGAGTGCGGCGAGTTCCTCAACTTCATCATGACGAAGGAGTCGCAGGAGGCGTACGCGAACGCGTTCCACACCCTCCCGGCGAGCAAGGAGGCGCAGGGCGTCGTGACCGAGCCCGCGCTCGTCTCCATCCTCGAGGCCTACAACGAGGCGCCGTACGTCACGGTCTGGCTGGACACGCTGTTCGGGCAGAACGTCGGCAACGCGCTCAACACGTCGGTGGTCAACATGCTCGCCGGCAAGGGCACCCCGCAGGACATCGTCGACACGACGAACGCCGCCGCGGCCAAGGAGTAACCACAGCCATGAGCGTGTCCCAGGGCGAGACCTCGCCGATCACGACGACGCCCGAGGACCGGGCCGGGGGCGGCGCCGGCGCCGTGCAGGGGCCGCCCCCGGCCGCCGCGGCGCCGGCCCGCCGGCCGCGCCGCGGCCGCTGGGCCCAGCGCGCGGAGATCGCGGTGCTCACCGGTCCCGCGCTCGTCGTCTTCCTCGCGTTCGTCATCGTCCCCGTGGTGATGGCGGCGTACTACGGGTTCTTCAAGTGGAAGGGCTTCGGCCCGCCGACGGACTTCGTCGGGCTCGAGAACTACCTGACGATCTTCCGCGACCCGGAGTTCCTCGCGGCGCTGCGGCACAACGGGTTCATCCTCGTGATGTCGCTCGTGCTCCAGGGCCCGATCGCCGTGGTCGTCGCGCTCATGCTCAACCGGCGCATCCGCGGGCGCTCGATCGTCCGCGTGCTGGTGTTCGTGCCGTACGTGGTGTCCGAGGTGATCGTCGGCACGGGCTTCAGCCTCATGCTCTCGACGACCGGCGCCGTGAACGACCTGCTGGAGAAGATCGGCCTCGGGTTCCTCGCGGTCGACTGGCTCGCGGACCCGGACGTCGCGATCTGGACCCTGATGCTCATCATCACGTGGAAGTACATCGGCTTCGCCGTGATCCTCTTCCTCGCGGGGCTCCAGGGCATCCCGGACGAGCTGGGCGAGGCGGCCGCGATCGACGGCGCCTCGTACTGGAAGACGCAGCGCTACGTCACGCTCCCGCTGCTCGGGCCGACGGTCCGCATCTGGGCGTTCCTGTCGATCATCGGCTCGCTGCAGCTGTTCGACCTCGTCTACATCATCTGGGGCCAGTACGTGGCCTCGACGGCCGGCACGTCGACCATGGCGACGTACATGGTCGCGAACGGCCGCAACGCGGGGAACTACGGGTTCGGGTCCGCCGTGGCGGTCGTGCTGTTCCTCATCTCCCTCGCGGTGGCGCTCGTGTACCAGCGGTACGTCCTGCGCCGCGACACCGAGGGCGCGATCACGGAAGGGAAGAAGTGATGGCCACCGTCACCGCCGCACCCGCACCCGAGCGCGCACCCGGCGTCAAGGCCCCCAAGGAGCCGCGCGGCTCCGGCATCGGCCGGGGCGGGCCGCTCACGTACGTCGTCGCGTGGCTCCTCGTGGGCGTGTGCCTCGCCCCGATCGCGTACATCGTGATCGGCGGGTTCCGCACGAACGCGCAGATCACCGCCGACCCGTCGGGACTGCCCGACCCGTGGCAGGTCGTCAACTACGTCGAGGTCATGACGAGCTCGCTGTTCTGGCAGCAGCTCGGGAACTCGGTCGTCGCGGCGCTCCTGACGACGCTCGGCGTCGTCGTGCTCGGACTCATGGCGAGCTACGTCATCGCGCGGTACTCGTTCGCGGGCCGTGGCGCGCTGTACGCGCTGTTCGCCGCGGGCCTCATGTTCCCCATGACGGTCGCGATCACGCCGCTGTACATCATGATCCGCACGCTCGGCCTCATGAACACGGTCGGCGGGCTCGTGCTCCCGCAGATCGCGTTCGCCCTCCCGACGACCGTGATCATCCTCGTGCCGTTCCTGCGCGCGATCCCGCGCGAGATCGAGGAGGCGGCGTCCATCGACGGCGCGAGCCGGCTCGGCTTCTTCTTCCGCATGGTCGTGCCGCTGTCCCTGCCGGGCGTCATCACCGTGGGGATCCTCGCGTTCGTCGCGAGCTGGAACAGCTACATGCTCCCGCTCTTCATCCTCAACGACGAGACGTCGTACACGCTCCCGCTGGGCGTGCAGGCGTTCGCGTCGCAGTACTCGGTGGACACGGCCCGCGTGCTCGCCTTCACGTCCCTGTCGATGATCCCCGCGCTCGTCTTCTTCTCGCTGTTCGAGCGGCGCATCGTCGGCGGCCTCACCGGGGCCGTGAAGGGCTGACCGCCCGCCCGTCCGCGCACCCGCCCTGCCCCGCGCCCCGCGCGCGGGGCAGGGCCACCCATCGAAGGAGAACGGTCCCGTGACCGACGTCGTCCCTGCCGTCCCGACGGCACCCACCGGCGCCCCCGAGGCGCGCGCGCCGCGCGTCGTCCCGCCGCAGCAGCCCACGGTCTCGGAGCGCGTGCGCGCGCTCCACGCCCGCATGACCCTCGAGGAGAAGCTCGCGCAGCTCGTCGGCTACTGGCTCGACCAGAACGGCACCGTCGCGCCGATGCAGTCGGAGATGACGGCGGGCCAGCAGGACGGCGGCAGGCTCGCCGAGATCACGCGGCACGGGATGGGGCACTACACGCGCGTCTACGGCACGCGGCCCGTGGACCCGGCGGAGCGCGCGGCGTGGCTGTGGGCGGAGCAGCGCCGGCTGCAGCGCGAGACGCGCCTCGGGATCCCCGCGATCGTGCACGAGGAGTGCCTCACCGGGCTCGCCGCGTGGCAGGCCGCGACGTACCCGACGCCGCTCGCGTGGGGCGCGTCGTTCGACCCGGAGCTCGTCGAGGAGATGGCGCGCGAGGTCGGGGAGTCGATGCGCGCGCTCGGCGTGCACCAGGGCCTCGCGCCCGTGCTCGACGTGGTGCGCGACCCGCGCTGGGGCCGCGTCGACGAGTGCGTCGGCGAGGACCCGTACCTCGTGGGGACGGTCGGCACCGCGTACGTGCGCGGCCTGCAGGACGCGGGCGTGCACGCGACGCTCAAGCACTTCGTCGCGTACTCCGGCTCGCACGCGGGCCGCAACCACGCGCCCGTGAGCGCAGGCCCGCGCGAGGTCGCGGACGTCTACCTCCCGCCGTTCGAGATGGCCGTGCGCGACGGCGGCGCCCGGTCGGTCATGGCGTCGTACGTCGACATCGACGGCATCCCGCTGCACGCGAGCGAGGAGTACCTCACCGAGGTGCTGCGCGAGCGGTGGGGCTTCGACGGCGTCGTCGTCGCGGACTACTTCGGCGTCGCGTTCCTCGAGGTGATGCAGCGTGTCGCGGCGGACCGCGGCGAGGCCGCCGCCCAGGCCCTGCAGGCCGGGCTCGACGTCGAGCTGCCCACGGGCGACGCGTACCTCGAGCCGCTCGCCGAGCGCGTGCGCTCGGGCGCGCTCGACGAGGCGTGGGTCGACCGCGCGGTGCTGCGCCTGCTCGGCCAGAAGGAGGAGCTCGGGCTGCTCGACCCGGACGCGTACGCCGACGAGCCGCCCGCGCGGATCGAGCTCGACACCCCGCGCCAGCGCGCCACGGCCCGCCGCCTGGCGCAGGAGTCGCTCGTGCTGCTCGCGAACGACGGCGTCCTCCCGCTCGTGCGGCCCCGCGCGGACGGCGCGGCGGGCGCCCCGCGGCGGATCGCCGTCGTCGGGCCCAACGCGGACTCGTCCGAGGCGCTCATGGGCTGCTACTCGTTCGTCAACCACGTGCTCGCGCACCACCCGGGCACCCCGGCGGGCATCGAGCTGCCCACGGTGCTGGAGTCGCTGCGCGACGCGCTCGCCGGCGCGGGCACCGAGGTCACGCACGCGGTCGGGTGCGCGGTCGACGGCGACGACGTCTTGGGCATCCCCGCGGCGGTCGACGCCGCGCGGGGCGCGGACGTCGCGGTCGTCGTCGTGGGCGACGAGGCGGGTCTGTTCGGCCGCGGCACCGTGGGCGAGGGCAACGACGTCGAGTCGCTCGAGCTCCCCGGGGTGCAGCGGCGCCTCGTCGAGGAGGTCGTCGCGACGGGCACGCCCGTGGTCCTCGTGCTCCTCACGGGCCGCCCGTACGCGATCGGCTGGGCGATCGAGGACGGCGCCGCGCCGGCCCGGCCCGCCGCCGTCCTGCAGGGCTTCTTCCCGGGCGAGGAGGGCGGCCGCGCGGTCGCGGACGTGCTCCTCGGCGCGGTCAACCCCTCGGGCCGCCTGCCCGTGACGCTCCCGCGCGCGGCCGGTGCGCAGCCGTACTCCTACCTGCAGCCGGTGCTCGGCGGTCCGTCCGACGTCACGTCGGCCGACCCGACGCCCGTGCGCCCGTTCGGGTTCGGCCTGTCGTACACGCGGTTCGCGTACGCGGACCTCGAGGTCGACGCGCGCGTGGCCGCGGGCGGGACGTTCGCCGCGGCGGTCACCGTGACGAACACGGGCGACGTCGCGGGGACGGACGTCGTGCAGCTCTACGCGCGCGACGTCGCCGGCTCCGTGCCGCGGCCCGTCGCCCAGCTCCTCGGGTACGCGCGCGTCGAGCTCGCCCCGGGCGAGTCGCGGCGCGTGACGTTCCGCGTCCCGACGACGCGCCTCGCGTTCACCGACCGTCGCCTCGTGCGCGTGGTCGAGCCGGGCGACGTGCAGGTCTGGGTCGGCGCGCACGCGGGCGCGGTGGACGCCGCGCCCGCCACGGACGACCTCGGGTCGACGACGGGCGGCGCGATCGTCAACGAGTCCGCGCCCGCGCAGCGCCGGGTCGTTCCCGGCGCGGCGACGCCGCGCGCGACGCTCGCCGTCACGGGGCCCGTGCACGAGGTGGGCGCCGCGGACGAGCGGATCGTCGCCGTCGAGGTCTCCGCGCTCGCCGACGCGGGGGAGCGCGCGTGACGCGGGTCGAGAACCCGGTCCTGCCGGGCTGCTTCCCCGACCCGTCGATCTGCCGCGTGGGCGACGACTTCTACCTCGTCACCTCCACGTTCGAGTACCTGCCGGGGCTGCCGGTGCTGCGCAGCCGCGACCTCGCGACGTGGGAGCACGTGGGCGACGTCGTCGACCGGTCGGGGCAGCTCGACTACGACGGCATCCGGTCGTCGGGCGGGCTGTTCGCCCCGACGCTGCGCCACCACGACGGCACGTTCTGGCTCGTGTGCACGCTCGTGGACCCGGACGACGACGCGCGCGGCGGCAACTTCGTCATGACGGCGACGGACCCGGCCGGCCCGTGGTCCGACCCGGTGTGGCTGCGCGACGAGGACGGGGCGCGCGTCGCGGGGATCGACCCGTCGATCTTCTTCGACGACGACGGCCGCGTGTGGCTGCACGGCACGCGCCTCGCGCCCGAGCCGGAGTGGTTCCACCAGACCGAGGTGTGGGTGCGCGAGCTCGACCCCGCGACGTGCACGCTCGTCGGTCCGGAGCACGTCGTGTGGACGGGGGCCGTGCGCGGCGCCGTGTGGGCCGAGGGCCCGCACCTGTACAAGGTCGACGGCACGTACTACCTGCTCGCGGCCGAGGGCGGCACGGACTTCCACCACGCGGTGTCGGTCGCGCGCGCGTCGTCCGTGACCGGGCCGTACGAGGGGAACAAGGCCAACCCCGTGCTCACGCACCGCCACCTCGGGCGCGGCGTGGACGTCGTCGGCGTGGGTCACGCCGACCTCGTCGAGGCACCCGACGGGTCGTGGTGGGCCGTGCTGCTCGCCATGCGGACCTACGGCGGCTACCACTACCCGCTCGGCCGCGAGACGTTCCTCGTGCCCGTGGCGTGGGAGGACGGCTGGCCGGTCCTCGCCCCCGGGGAGGGCCGCGTGCCCGACGCCGTCGAGGTCCCGTTCGCGGCCGCGGCGCCCCGGACGGCGGTCCAGGGCGGGGCGAGCGGCGTCGTGGGCCCGGACGACCCGCGGTGGACCGGCGTGCGCGCCCTGCCGCGCGACGTCGCGACGCCCGCCGGCGAGGGCTGGGACCTCGCGGTGCGCCCGACGACGCTCGCCGAGCCGGGCGCGCCCGCGTTCCTCGGGGTGCGCCAGCAGCACCGCGACGTCGACGTGACCGTCACGCTGCGCGTGCCGCAGGTCGAGGGGGAGCGGGCGGGCGTCGTCGTGCGGCAGTCCGAGGACGACCACGTGCGGCTCCTCGTCGACGGCGGCCCGGGCGGGTCGCGGCGCGTCGTCGCCGTGCACCGCCGCGGCGGCTCCGACGAGGTCGTCGGCACGGCGACGCTCGACGCGGCGCCCGGGGACCCGGTGACGCTCGGGCTGCGCGTGCGCGGCCAGGAGTACGCCCTCGTCGCCGGTCCGGCGGGCGGCGAGCCCGGCGGCCCGGTCGGCACGCTCGCGACCGTGGACGGCCGCGCGCTCGACAGCGCCGCCGCGGGCGGGTTCCTCGGGCTGTGGCTCGGCGTGCACGCCACGAGCGAGGGGCGCCCGACGACGTCCGTCGTGCGCGTGGACCGGTTCGCCTACGAGCCGGTGGGCTGACCCGCCCTCCGCGCGTGCGGGCCCGACGGACGGGGATACCGTCGGGGCATGTCGAGCGAACGGACGCGGACCGAGGTGGATCTCCTGGGGTCGAAGGAGGTCCCCGCGGACGCCTACTACGGCATCCACACGGTTCGCGCCGTCGAGAACTTCCGCATCTCCGGGACGACGATCAGCGACGTCCCGGAGATGGTCCGCGGGATGGTCATGGTCAAGAAGGCGTCCGCGCTGGCGAACCGCGAGCTGCGCACGATCCAGCGCGACGTCGCCGACGCCATCGTCGCCGCGTGCGACGAGATCCTCGTGCACGGCCGGTGCCTCGACCAGTTCCCCGTGGACGTGTTCCAGGGCGGCGCGGGCACGAGCGTCAACATGAACACCAACGAGGTCGTCGCCAACCTCGCGCTCGAGCTCGCGGGCTTCGCCAAGGGCCGCTACGACGTCATCAACCCGAACGACCACGTCAACCGCTCGCAGTCGACCAACGACGCCTATCCGACGGGGCTGCGCCTCGCGGTGCACGAGCTCGTGGGCCGCCTCCAGGACGAGGTGCGGCGCCTGGAGCGCGCGTTCGACGAGAAGGCGTCCGAGTTCGCGGACGTGCTGAAGATGGGCCGCACACAGCTCCAGGACGCCGTGCCCATGAGCCTCGGCCAGGAGTTCGCGGGCTTCGCCGTGAACGTCGGCGAGGAGGACCGCCGCCTCCAGGTCGCGAGCGACCTCCTGCTCGAGGTCAACCTCGGCGCGACCGCGATCGGCACCGGCCTCAACACCCCGCCCGGCTACCCCAAGGTCGCGACCCGCCGCCTCGCCGAGGTGAGCGGCCTGCCGACCGTGCCGGCGGAGAACCTCGTCGAGGCGACGTACGACAACGGGGCATACCTCGCGGTGCACTCGGCGCTCAAGCGCCTCGCCGCGAAGCTGTCCAAGATCTGCAACGACCTGCGCCTGCTCTCGTCCGGCCCGCGCGCGGGGCTCGGCGAGATCAACCTTCCCGAGCTCCAGGCCGGGTCGTCGATCATGCCCGCCAAGGTCAACCCCGTGATCCCCGAGGTCGTCAACCAGGTGTGCTTCAAGGTCATGGGCAACGACGTGACCATCACCCACGCCGCCGAGGCAGGGCAGCTCCAGCTCAACGTCATGGAGCCGGTGCTCGCGCAGGCCATGTTCGAGTCCCTGCACCTGCTCACGCAGGCGTGCGTCGCGCTGCGCACCACGTGCGTCACCGGCATCACCGCGAACGTCGAGGTGTGCCGCCGGCACGTGCTCGACTCGATCGGGATCGTCACCTACCTCAACGAGATCATCGGCCACCGCAACGGCGACCTCGTGGGCGCGGAGGCGGCCCGGACCGGGAAGTCGGTGCGCGACGTCGTCGTCGCGCGCGGCCTGCTCACGGCCGAGGAGGTCGACGCCGTGCTGACGACCGAGAACTTCCTGCGCCCCCGCTACACCGGCCGCTACTACGACCCCGACGAGCGCGGCCTGCCGCCGCGCGGCGAGGAGGGCGAGTCCTCGCGCGTCGTCGAGTCGGACGACGCGACGGGCGCGCCGTCCGACCCGGAGCCCGAGGAGGACTGACCGCCGTCGGCTCCGCCCACGACCCCGCCCAGGACCGTGCTCACGACCGCGCGAGGTCGTGCACCGCGCGCTCGATCGCGGGGCGCAGGTCGAGACCGGGGTCGACGGTGAGGCGGTGCAGGAGCAGCCCGTCGCACAGCGCCATGAGGGCGCGGGTCGCCGGCACGGGGTCGGGGATGCCGGCGTCGGCGACGATCCGCTCGGTCCAGCGCTCGAACGCGCGGCGCTGCTGCCGCAGGGGCGCGCCGAGCTCGGCGTCGTCCGCGAGCTCGAGGAAGAGCGCGTAGCGCGCCCGGGTGCGCGTGGCGAACGGCCCCGCCTGCGCCTCGGTCATGGCGCACAGGCCGTCGACCAGCGCGTCGACGCCGGTCATCTCCGGCATCGACCCCGGGTCGAAGTCGGCTCGCTCGCGCTCGGCGATCCAGTCGCCGACCCCGGCGAGCAGGGCGCGGCGCGTGCGGAACCAGTTCGACGTCGACCCCGGCGGGAGGCCGGCGCGCCGGTCGACCCGGGCGTGGCTCAGCGCGCGCACGCCGTCCCTGCCGAGCACCTCCACCGCCGCGTCGAGCGCTCGCTCCCGTGTGGCCGCGGCCATGGACACCCCTTCCCGCCAGTTCTACTATGAACATAGTAGTCCGGTCGCACGAAGGAGTCGCCATGACTACGCCGCAGCCCACCACCCGCCCCGGCCACGTCGAGGGCTGGTCGCCCCCGCTTCCCGACGCCCCCGGCTTCGCCCACGACCTCGTCGAGACGCCCGGCCTGCGTACCCACGTCGCGAGCATCGGCACGGGGGACCCCGTCGTCATGCTGCACGGGTTCCCCGAGCACTGGTGGCAGTGGCACGAGGTCGCGCCCGCCGTCGCGGCCGCCGGCTACCGCGTCCTGTGCCCGGACCTGCGGGGTGCGGGCTGGACCACGGCCGACGACCCGCGGATCGACCGCGAGACCCGCCTGCACGACCTGCTCGCCCTCCTCGACGCGCTCGGCGTCGAGCGTGCCCACCTCGTGTCCCACGACATGGGCGTCATCACCGCGATGCAGCTCACCTACGACCACCCCGAGCGTGTGCGCACCGCCGTACAGCTCTCCGTACCGCCCGGGTTCTTCCGGTTCACCCCGCGGCTCGCCCCGGCGTTCGAGCACCTGCCGCCCCTGATCTGGCACCGCCGGGGAGCGTCGCTGCGCGGGATCTTCTCGCCCCGGTACGCGGCCCGCCCGATGTCGCGCGAGACCGTCGAGGCCCACCTCGCGCCGTTCGCCCGGACCGAGGTCGACGCCGCGGTGCGACCGCTCACGCGCCGCATGGTCGTGGCCGAGGCACTTCGCATGATGCGCGGCGCCTACCGCACGCGGCGGCTCACCGTCCCGACCCTCGTCGTCTACGGCCGCCGGGACCTGCCCACGACCGAGGAGCTCATGCACCGCATCTGCCCCGACCCGGACCGCTACGCCGACCGCCTCGAGCTCGCGTGGGTCGACGACGCCGCGCACTTCATCACCGACGACGCCCCCGCGGAGGTCGCCGCGCTCACGGTGGACTGGTTCCGGCGCGCCGCGTGACGTGCGCGGTCAGGACCGGACGCGGACGGCCCGCAGCGCGACGCCGACGGCGAGCACGACCGCGCCCGCCACGACGCTCGCGAGCGGGAGCGTCACGACGAGCGCGACGCAGCCGACGGCGCCCAGCGCCTGCAGCGCGCGGGGGTACCGGCGGTGCGGGGCGCTCTGGCGCAGCGCCGAGAGGTTCGCCACGAGGTAGTAGACGAGCACGCCGAACGACGAGAACCCGATCGCGCCGCGCAGGTCCGTCGTGAGCACGAGCACGACCACGACCGCCCCGACGGCGAGCTCGGCGCGGTGCGGCACCCGGTGCACGGGGTGCACCGCCGCGAGCCACGCGGGCAGGTCGCCCGTGCGGGCCATCGCGAGCCCGGTGCGGCTCACCCCCGCGAGGAGCGCGAGGAGCGCGCCGGCGCTCGCGGCCACCGCGCCGACGCTCACGACCGGCCCGGCCCACGTCCACGACCCGGCGGCGACGGCGTCGGCGAGCGGTGCGGCGGACGCGGCGAGCCGCGCGGGCCCGAGCACGGCGAGGAGCGTGACCGCCACGACGGCGTAGAGCACGACGACCGTCCCGAGCGAGAGCACGACCGCGCGCGGGATGGTGCGGCGCGGGTCGCGCACCTCCTCACCGAGCGTCGCGACGCGCGCGTACCCCGCGAACGCGAAGAACAGCAGCCCGGCGGCCTGGAGGACGCCGTACCAGCCGCCGTGCGCGCCGTCCGGGTCGAGCGCCGCGGACCACCGCGGCGCGGTCCCCGCGAGGCTCGCGACGACGGCCGTCGCGATCGCCACGAGCGCGACGGCGACGATCCCGCGCGCCAGGCGGGCCGTGCGGGTCACGCCGCGGTACCCCACGGCCGTGAGCAGCACGACCGCCGCCGCGGCGACGGGCCGCTCCCACCCGGGCGGGGCCGCGTAGGCGGCGAGCACGAGCGCCATCGCCGCGCAGCTCGCCGTCTTGCCGACGACGAACCCCCACCCGGCGAGGTAGCCCCACCAGGGCCCGAGGTGCTCGCGCCCGTAGACGTACGTGCCGCCCGACGTCGGGTGCTGCGCCGCGAGCTGCGCCGACGACGTCGCGTTCGCGTACGCGACGACGGCCGCGACGGCGAGCCCGACGAGGAGGCCGGTGCCCGCGGCCGCGGCGGCGGGTGCGAACGCGGAGAACACGCCTGCCCCGACCATCGACGCGAGCCCGACGACCACGGCGTCGGTCGTGCCGAGCCGGCGCGCGAGGGAGGGCTGGTCCGCGGTGGAGGTCACCCGCACAGCGTGCCAGCACCAGCGGCGACGGGTGCGCCCGGGGCGTGCGCGGTCGGTGCCCGGTGGCGAGCGACGCGGGGCGGTTCCTATCGTGGGGGGCGGCCGAGGCGCCGCAGGGGGCACCGGCTCGTGAAGCAGTCCGCGGCCGGTGCACCTCTCAGGCACCGACCCGGACTCCCGGCCCCCTGCGACGACGCCTCCCGCCCCTCCGCCGCGTCCCCGTGACCGCACCCGACGTCGGGAATAGTTCGCCCTCGGCGAAGGTTGAGCCATACAGACTCAAGTTCGGTCCGGCGGGGTTGCGCGAGCGCCGACCCCGCGCCTACCTTGAGTGCAGCAGACTCAACCCGGAGTGCCCGGGCGCGCGTGCGCCGTCGGGCACCCACAGCACAACGGAGGCAGCACACATGGCACGAGCAGTCGGGATCGACCTCGGCACCACCAACTCGGTGGTCGCCGTCCTCGAGGGCGGAGAGCCCACCGTCATCGCGAACGCCGAGGGGTCGCGCACGACGCCGTCGGTGGTCGCCTTCTCCAAGACCGGCGAGGTCCTCGTCGGCGAGGTCGCCAAGCGCCAGGCGGTCACCAACGTCGACCGCACCATCAGCTCGGTGAAGCGCCACATGGGCACCGACTGGTCCGTCGAGATCGACGACAAGAAGTACACCGCGCAGGAGATCTCCGCGCGCATCCTCGGCAAGCTGAAGCGCGACGCCGAGGAGTACCTGGGCGAGCCCGTCACCGACGCGGTCATCACCGTCCCGGCGTACTTCAACGACGCCGAGCGTCAGGCGACCAAGGACGCCGGGCAGATCGCGGGCCTCAACGTGACCCGCATCGTCAACGAGCCCACCGCGGCCGCGCTCGCGTACGGCCTCGAGAAGGGCAAGGAGGACGAGCTCATCCTCGTCTTCGACCTGGGCGGCGGCACGTTCGACGTCTCGCTCCTCGAGGTCGGCAAGGACGACGACGACTTCTCCACGATCCAGGTCCGCGCGACCTCGGGCGACAACCGCCTCGGCGGCGACGACTGGGACAACCGCATCGTCGAGCACCTCATCAAGCAGGTGAAGAACAGCTCGGGCGTCGACCTGTCCAAGGACAAGATCGCGCTCCAGCGTCTGCGCGAGGCCGCCGAGCAGGCGAAGAAGGAGCTCTCGTCCGCGACGAGCACCACCATCTCGATGCAGTACCTCTCGATGAGCGAGAACGGCCCCATCCACCTGGACGAGAAGCTCACGCGCGCCCAGTTCCAGCAGATGACGCAGGACCTGCTCGACCGGACGAAGGCCCCGTTCCACAAGGTCATCTCCGACGCGGGCGTCTCCGTCTCCGACATCGACCACGTCGTGCTCGTGGGTGGCTCCACCCGCATGCCGGCCGTGACCGACGTCGTCAAGGAGCTCACGGGCGGCAAGGAGCCGAACAAGGGCGTCAACCCGGACGAGGTCGTCGCCGTCGGCGCCGCGCTCCAGGCCGGCGTCATCTCCGGTGACCGCAAGGACGTCCTGCTCATCGACGTGACCCCGCTGTCCCTCGGCATCGAGACCAAGGGCGGCGTGATGACCAAGCTCATCGAGCGCAACACGGCCATCCCGACCAAGCGCAGCGAGATCTTCTCGACGGCCGAGGACAACCAGCCGTCCGTGCTCATCCAGGTGTTCCAGGGCGAGCGCGAGTTCGCGCGTGACAACAAGCCGCTCGGCACGTTCGAGCTCACCGGCATCGCGCCGGCCCCGCGCGGCGTGCCGCAGATCGAGGTCACCTTCGACATCGACGCGAACGGCATCGTCCACGTCGGCGCCAAGGACCGCGGCACCGGCAAGGAGCAGAAGATGACCATCACGGGTGGCTCGGCGCTGCCCAAGGAGGACATCGACCGCATGGTCAAGGAGGCCGAGGAGCACGCGGCCGAGGACAAGAAGCGTCGCGAGGAGGCGGAGACCCGCAACCAGGCCGAGGCGTTCGTGTACTCGACGGAGAAGCTCGTCTCCGAGAACAAGGAGAAGCTCCCGGCCGACGTCGTCACCGAGGTCGAGGCCGACATCGCGTCGGTGAAGTCCGCGCTCGAGGGCGAGGACGCCGCCGCGGTGAAGACCGCGCACGAGAAGCTCGTCGCGTCCTCGCAGAAGATCGGCCAGGCGCTCTACGCGTCGGCCGAGCAGGAGCAGGCCGCCGGCAATCCCGGTGCTGCTGCTGACGACGCGTCCGCCGCGGCGGGCGCCTCGTCCGCCCCGGACGAGGACGTCGTCGACGCCGAGATCGTGGACGACGAGGACGACAAGAAGTGACGTCGGACGACGCACGGGGCCCCGAGGAGCAGGCCGGGCGCGAGCCCGGTCAGGGCCCCGAGGACAAGCCCTTCCACTTCACCGACAAGCGCAAGGTCGACCCGGAGACGGCGCAGCCCCGCCCCGCGGGCGAGGCCGCGCCGTCCGAGGGGGCCGGCGACGGCGCGGAGACGGACCCGCTCGCGGGTCTCGACTTCGAGCCGTCCGGCGAGGCCGAGGTCGACGCCGAGGTCCTCGCCGCGAAGGCGGAGGCCGCGGAGCACCTCGAGGCGCTCCAGCGCGAGCGCGCGAGCTTCACGAACTACCGCAACCGCTCGCTGCGCGACCAGGAGGCCGCGCGGGCGCGGGGCGTGGAGGACGTGCTCACCGCGCTCCTGCCGGTGCTCGACGACATCGACCGCGCGCGCCAGCACGGTGAGCTGACGGGCCCGTTCGCCGCCATCGCGGAGAAGCTCGACGCGAGCCTGGAGAAGTTCGGCATCGAGCGGTACGGGAAGGTCGGCGAGGAGTTCGACCCGACCGTCCACGAGGCGCTCATGCACCAGGCCGACCCCGAGGCCACCGCCACCACGGTGAACCTCGTCATCGAGCCCGGCTACCGCATCGGCGAGCGCGTCGTGCGCGCCGCGCGCGTCTCGGTCGTCGGACCCGAGTAGCACCGACCCCACCGTGCCCGACGGCGCGGGCGCACCTCCCGCGCGGAGGTGCGCTCCGCCGTCGGGCACGCGAGGATCACCAGCAGCACCGCGCCCGGCGACCGGGCGCGGACGACGAGAAGGAACCAGGACCACGACCACCGACAGGAGGGAGGCGCCGTGACCGGACAGGACTGGATGGAGAAGGACTTCTACGCCGCGCTCGGCGTCTCCAAGGACGCCGACGACGCCGCGATCAAGAAGGCCTACCGCAAGCTCGCCCGCCAGTACCACCCCGACCAGAACCCCGGGGACGCGACGGCCGAGGCGAAGTTCAAGGAGATCGGCGAGGCGTACGCCGTGCTCTCCGACCCCAAGGAGCGCGAGCAGTACGACGCGATCCGCGCGATGGCCGGCGGCGCACGCTTCTCCGCCGGCCCCGGCGGGGCCCAGGGCGCGGGCGGCTTCGAGGACCTGTTCGGCGGCATGTTCGGCGGCGCCGCACCGGGCGGCGCCCGGGTGCGCTACTCCACCGGCGGCCAGGGCGGCGCCGGAGGCTTCGAGGACATCCTCGGGTCGATGTTCGGCGGCGCGGGCGCCCAGCAGTTCGGCGGCCCGCGCCCGCGCGCCGGAGCCGACGTCGCCGCCGCCACGACGCTCCCGTTCCGCCAGGCGGTCGAGGGCTCCACGGTCACGTTCACCGTCGACGGGCGTGCCGTCACCACGCGCATCCCGCCGGGCGTGCGCGACGGCCAGAAGATCCGGCTGCGCGGCAAGGGCCGCCCCGGCACGGCCGGCGGACCCGACGGCGACCTCGTCGTCACCGTGCACGTCACCCCGCACCCCGTGTTCTCGCTCGACGGCACCAACCTGCGCGTGACCGTCCCCGTGACGTTCGCCGAGGCCGCGCTCGGCGCGACCATCGCCGTGCCGACGCTCGACGGCTCGACCGTGAAGGTCAAGGTGCCGGCCGGCACGCCGTCGGGCCGCACGCTGCGCGTCAAGGGCCGCGGCGTGCGGACCGCGAAGGGGACGGGCGACCTGCTCGTCACCGTCCAGGTCGCCGTGCCGCAGAAGCTCTCGCGCGCGGCGCGCGAGGCCGTCGAGACCTTCGCCGCCGAGACGGACGGCGAGGACGTGCGCGCCGACCTGGTCCGCCAGGCGGCGGAATGAGGAGGCGGTCGACCATGACCGCACAGGGCGCGGTGCCGGGCCGGGACGACGTCGACCAGGACGCCCCCGTGCTCGTCATCTCCCAGGCGGCGGCGCTCGCGGGCATGCACCCGCAGACGCTGCGCCAGTACGACCGGCTCGGCCTCGTGGTGCCGCGCCGCACGGCGGGGCGCGGCCGCCGATACTCGCTCCGCGACGTCGCGAAGCTCCTCGAGGTGCAGCGCCTCAGCCACGACGAGGGCATCAACCTCGCGGGCATCCAGCGGATCCTCGCCCTCGAGGCGCAGGTCGAGCGGCTCGAGCGGCGCATCGAGGCGCTGTCCGCGCGCGTCGAGCCCGGCGGCCGCGTGTTCGCCGCGGCGGCGAGCGGCGACGTCGTCGTGGTGCCGCGCGGGCGCAGCGTGCGCCGCGGCGTCGAGGAGGCGCTGCGCGAGACGCTCGTCGAGCACGGTGAGGCGCGCGCCCTCGTCATCTGGCGCCCGCGGCCCGACGCCGACGACTGACCCTCAGCTGCGGCGCGCCTCGCGCGCGACGAGCGCGGCCGCGGCCGGGACGAGCGCGGACTCCGCCGGGTCGAGGCCCGGGTCGGCGGCACGGACCCGCGCGGCCGTGTCGAGGTGGCTCCCGAGCACCGGGTCGGCGAGGTGCAGGAACGCGTCGAGGAGGACGCGCGCTCCCGGCGCGAGCTCGTCGTCCTCGTCCACGGCGACCTCCGCGACGATCACCGCGGTGACCGCGAGGTCGAGCCCGGCCGGCCCGAGCCAGGCGCTCGTCCAGTCGAGGACGACCGGCCCGTCGGCCGTCAGCACGACGTTCGCGGGGTGCAGGGCCAGGTGCAGCACGCACGGCGGCCCGTCGGACGCCGCGTCGAGCGCGACGGGCGACGGCGCGGTGAGCGCCGCGTGCGCCGCCCCGCCCGGGGTCGGCGCGGGGAGCGCGTGGAGGGCGTCGTGCAGCGCGACGAGCGTCCGGGCCGCGCCCGCGAGGGACGTCCGCCCGCCGAGGAGCGACTGCAGGAGCGTGGGCCCGCGCACGAGCTCCATGGTGAGGTCGCCGTCACGCGCGGCGTCCACGCGGGGTGCGGGGAAGCCCGCCTCGCGCACGTGCCGCATGACGGCGGCGACGCCCGCGGCGTCGGCGCCCGAGCGAGACCGGCGCAGGACGCGGTCGGCGCCGACGGCGTAGAGGTCGGCGTCGGCGCCCGAGAACAGCGGCGCGCCCGAGGTGGCCATCCTCCGACGCTACGCCTCCGGGGCGTCCCTGACGAGACCGCGCCGCCGAGCGCGGTGTTCCCGCAGGTCAGGGAATTGTGAAAGATTCTCGTGCGCTAATGGCGGCGCATTCCTGCATTTCTTAGCAAGGCCTCACTTCCTATGCAGGGCGCATTTGGCGGGAATACCGTGGGAGCAGAAGCCCGCCGCACCGACGGGTCCTCGTCTGAGAAGGAGATCGCGATGAGCAGCCTCACGGAGATGCCGCAGGTCGTCGAGTGTTCCATCGACGGCTGCGGCTACAACCACGACCACGGGTGCCACGCGGGCGCCGTGACGATCGCCGGTCACGCGGGCGACGCCGAGTGCGCGACCTTCATCCCGCTCGGCACGAAGGGCGGCCTGGAGAAGGTCCTCGCGCACGTCGGCGCGTGCCAGCGCACGGACTGCGTGCACAACGCCGCTCTCGAGTGCTCGGCGCCCTCCATCCGCGTCGGTGCGGGAGCCACGGGCGAGGACCGCGCCGACTGCCTGACCTACACCCCGCGCTGACGCGCGGTACGACCGTGCACGAGGCGGCCGGCTCCCGCCGGCCGTGGACGCCGCCCGACGCCCCGGCCCACGCGCTCGCCCGCGTGGGGCGGGGCGCGGTCGTGTCAGCGCTGCAGGGTGCCGAGGAGCTCGACCGCGGCGGTGTGGGTCCCGGGCAGGGGCTCGAGCCAGATGCGCGGCGGTCGGCGCAGGATCGCCGTGACGCCGAGGGAGAGCCCGGTGCGCTCGATGCTGTGCCGGAGCGCGCTGCGCAGCTCGTGGTCGTCCACCCCGCGCTCGCCGAGCACGACGAACAGGCCGTCGCCGAGCGACGCCATCGGGTGCCCGTCGCCGAACGTGTGGGTGAGGGCGCGCCCCATCGCGGCGGACCGGGCGAAGCGCTGCCAGCCCGTGAGGTCGTCGAGCGCGACGTCGACGACGAGCAGGCCGTGGGTGTGCGTCGCGGCGACGCCGGTGCGCGCGGCGACGCCGTACGTCTCGCGGAGCCGGTGCACCAGGTACTGCGTCGTCGCGAGGCCCGACTCGGGGTCGAGGACCTCCGGGGTCACCGGGGTCGCCTCGTAGCCCTCGGACCAGCCGACGGCGACGGCGCGCAGCAGCTCGACGCCCGGCTCGCGGTCGCGCACGCGGAACAGGCACACGACGTCGTCGATGGCCTCGCCGATCCCGACGCCGGCCTCGGCGCGCACGCGCCCGAGCCGCTCGGCGGCGGGCACCGTGTCCCGCTCCTCGCACAGCGCCTCGACGAGCGCGTCGACGGCAGGGTGGTACCAGTCGCCCGGCCGCAGCCAGACGCTCTCGGCGCTCGCCCGACGCCAGTGCTCGCGCACGGTGTCGGGTGCGGGCACGGCAAACCCGTGGAGATGGTCCATGTAGATGAGACGGGCGGGCGGGCCATCCATGACGCGGGTCCACGAGGAAGTTTCCGAGACTGCTCGTCCCGGGTGAAAAAGGGCGAAAACGGAGGACTCCGGCCGTTACCGTTCTGTCGCCGGGAGGCCAGTGCCCTCCTGTTGGACAGCCGTCTACTATGGCCACCGTACGCCTCGGTTCGGGGCGGGTCTCCGGGGCGGGTGACATGACGCAGGCGCAGGAACAGGTGTGGAGCGAGGCGTTCAGCGACGCCGAGCTCATCACCGCCGTGCGCGAGGGCGACACGAGCGCCTACGGCGTCCTCTACGAGCGGCACGCAGCCGCGGCCCGCACCGTCGTCCGCCAGTACGTCCGATCCACCGCCGACGCCGACGACGTGGTCTCCGACGCGTTCGCCCGCACGCTGTCCGTGCTGCGCGGCGGCGGCGGTCCCGACGTCACGTTCCGCGCGTACCTCTTCACCGTCGTGCGCCGGCTGTCCTACGACCTCGTGAACGGCGCGCGGCGCACCCAGCCGACGGACGACGAGCGCACCTTCGAGACGGCGTTCGGCCCCATGGCGTCCACCGAGGACCCGACGCTCGAGGGCTTCGAGCGCTCCACGGTCGCGCGCGCGTACCTCGACCTGCCCGAGCGGTGGCGCGCCGTCCTCTGGTACACCGAGGTCGAGAACCTCTCCCCGGCCGAGATCGCGCCGATCCTCGGCCTCACCGCGAACGGCGTCTCCGCGCTCGCGTACCGCGCGCGCGAGGGGCTGCGCCAGGCCTACCTCCAGCAGCACCTCACGTCCGTGCCCGCGGAGGAGTGCCGCACCGTCAACGCGCTCCTCGGCTCGTTCGTGCGCGGCGGGCTCGCGAAGCGCGAGACGGCGCGCGTCGAGGCGCACCTCGACGGCTGCGGCGACTGCCGCGCGCTCGTGCTCGAGCTCGGGGACGTGTCCCACGGCATGCGGTCCGTCATCGCCCCGCTCGTCCTCGGCGTCGGCGCCCTCGGGCTGGTCGGCACCGCGCTCCCGACCGCGGGCGGCGCGGCCGTCGCGGGCGGCGTCGGCGCGGCCCTGCAGGGCGCGTCGAGCGCCGGCGGGTCCAGCGGCGGCGC
>NZ_WMKA01000035.1 GCF_009711085.1 Cellulosimicrobium composti | reverse complement strand
CTGCCGCAGGTCGTCCGACACCCGCCCCCGCCGCAGGCGGCCGCCCAGGCGCAGCAGGGCGTCGGCGGGGTCGCGCGGGGCGCGCTCGTCGAGTGGGGGCACGACAGCTCCTCGGGTTCTCGGGGACGGGGGCGAGGCGGGGCCGGACGGCTCCGGCCGGTCAGGACGGGTGCGGTGCGCCCGGTCGGGCGTAGTAGTGCCACGTGAGCCACGTGCACAGCGCGAAGAACACCGCGCAGCCGACGAAGAACGACCGCGCCGGGACGAGCGAGAGACCGATGCCGACGAGGAACGGGCCGAACGCGGCCGTCGACGCCGTCCACCCGATGACTCCGCCCGCCTGGCGGCGCGGGAAGATCATCGGCATCTGCTTGAACGTCCCCGCGTTGCCGATCCCGGCGAAGGTGAACACGGCGAGCATGCCGGCGAGGAACCAGCCGAACTGCCCGACGTCGTGCGGGTCGAGGAAGAACAGCGCGAACACCGTCGAGGCGGTCATGCCGACGCCCGAGACCATCGTCCACACGGCGCCGCCGTACCGGTCGCACAGCGGCCCGAACCCGGCGCGCGCGGCGGAGCCCAGCAGCGGACCGAGGAACGCGTAGCGCAGCGGGTCGGGCGCGTCCTCGAAGCCGCCGTACTGCTCGACGACGAGCAGGCCGAGCTGTGCGGCGAACCCGCTGAACGCCCCGAACGTCATGAGGTAGATCGCCGTCATGATCCACGTGTGCTTGTTGCGGAAGATGTCGAGCTGCTCGCGGACGTTCGCGCGCACCGGCACGCGGCGCAGGTACAGGCCCGCGAGCACCGCGCCCAGCACGGTCCACGGCACGAGCACGAGACCCGCGTTGTGCAGCCACAGGTGGCTGCCGGTCGCCGTCTGCTGGGGCGTGAGGACCGCCGTGCCCAGGAGGCCGAAGCCGACGACCCACGGCGTGAGGAACTGGATGAGGCTCACGCCGAAGTTGCCGATCCCGGCCTGCAGACCGAGTGCCGTCCCCGCCATGCGCTTGGGGAAGAAGTAGCTCGTCGAGGGCATGAACCCCGAGAACGCGCCGCCGCCGACGCCCGCGGCGACCGCGAGGAGCAGGAGCACCGAGTAGGGCGTGCTCGCGTCGCGCACCGCGAACGTCCAGCCGAGCATCGGCAGGACCAGCAGCGTCGCGGTGCCCCCGACGAGCGTGCGCGTGCCGACGACGGGCGGCAGGAACATGTAGACCATGCGGAAGAGCCCGCCCGCGAGGCCGGGCACGGCGGTGAGCCAGTAGAGCTGCGCCGTCGTCAGGTCGAACCCGACGTCGTTGAGCCGGGGCGCGACCGCGCTCACGAGGTACCACGCGCAGAACGCGAGCGTGAGGTTGTACGTCGTGATCCACAGCGTGCGCCACGCGAACCGGCGGTCCCAGCGTGACTCGTCCTCGGGGTCCCAGCGGTCGAGGTCGACGGTCGACGGCGTGCGCGCGGCCCGCACCAGCGCGGGCGGCCGGGTGGTGGCTGGGGCGGTCATGGCGTCCTCCCGTCGTCGCAGGTCACGACGACCGACGTCGTGACGCCGGGCCGGTGCCCGGTGCGCCGCCAGCATGACCCGACGGGCGGGGGCCGCGGCGGGCCGCGGACCGTGAAAAATCAGCCGGCGCGCGAGAGCTGCAGCACGCAGTGGTCCGGCTCGACGAGCGGGAGCAGCGCCTCGGCGCGCACGGGCCCGCCGACGCCTGCGAGCACGCCCTGGACGAGGCCGAGGTGGACGGCGCACAGGACGTCCTCGCGCTCGGCGGCGAGGTCGAGGAACGGGCACCGGTAGAGGTGGAAGCGCAGGCCGTCCGGCTCGAGCTCGGGGTCGAGGCCGAGCTGGCACAGGTGGTCGTCCAGCGCGGCGAGCTGGTTCTCGGGCGTGGGGTCCGGGTCGCCGTCGCCCGCGGACCGCAGCACGTCGACCAGGCGGCGTCCCGCCGCGCGCGCCGCCCGGGACGGGTCGGTCGGGCCGGGCCCGCCCTCCCCGGGGTCGTCGTGGGGCGTGGCCTGCCCCAGCGCCGCGCGCGTCAGGGCCGCGCGCACGAGCGAGTCGCCGAGCCGGCGGGCCGCCGAGCCGTCGCGGGGCGGGTTCTCGCCCGCGATGGCCTCGTAGAGGATGCGCGGACGCCCGCGCGTCGTGCGCACCTCGGGGGCGCCGCGCACGAACCCGGCGTCCGCGAGGCGCTGGAGGTGCTCGCGCGTCGCGCTCGGGCACAGCCCCGCCTCGCGGGACAGCTCGGCGACCGTCATGGGGCCGCGCTCCTGGAGGGCGTGCAGCAGCGTCAGCCGGCTCGACGACGCGAGCGCGCGGTACGTGGTCGACGTGTCCTCGGGCACGACCTCATCGTGCCCGCGCGGTGCCCCGGCGGGAGCGTCGTACGGGGTCGTGCGGCGCGATCGGGGCCGAAGGTCCCGCGGTCCGGGGCCGTCAGACCTCCTCGGGGGGCGCGTCGAGCGTCGCGCGCAGGGCGGGCCACGCGTCGGCGAACGCGGGCAGCAGGTCGAGGCCCGCGACGTCGTCCACGGCGACCCACCGGACCTCGACGCTCTCGGCGTCCGTCGCGCGCGGCTCGACGACCGCGCCGTCCGCGACCTCGGCCACGACGGTCGTGTACCGCCAGGGGCCGTGGTCGAGCACGCGCTCGCCCACGACCCGCACGTGCGCCGGGTCGATGCCGGCCTCCTCCTGCGCCTCGCGCAGCGCACCCTGCTCCGGGGTCTCGTCCGGCCCGACGGCACCGCCCGGCACGCCCCACGTCCCGCCCTGGTCGGACCACGGGGCCCGGTGCTGGAGCACGACGTCGGTCAGCCGGCCCTGCGCGTCGCGGCGCCCGAGCAGCAGCCCTGCCGCGCCGAACAGGCCCCAGTGCCGCCGACCGCACTCGCACTCGACCCACCCGTCGCCGGGCTGCAGGTGGCGGGGGAGCCGCGGAGTGGGCTCACCGGGGTCGCGCGGCGCGGTGGGGATCGTCACGGGGCCATGCTGCCAGGCCCGCGGGACCCTCGCCGCGGCCGCCCGAAAAGCGTGCCGGGCGCGGGGCCGCCGCGGCGTACGCTGGTCCGCCGATGAGCAGGATCGGGGAGATCGTCGCACCGCGACGCATGGGGAGCGGCTTCCGCTGGCTGCTCGCGTCGTCGTGGACGAGCAACGTCGGCGACGGGATCGCGCTCGCGGCGGGCCCGCTGCTCGTCGCGTCCCAGACCGACTCCGCCTTCCTCGTCGCGCTCGCCGCGCTCCTGCAGCGCCTGCCCTGGCTCCTGCTCGGGCTGTGGGCCGGTGCGATCGCCGACCGCGTCGACCGGCGCGCCGTCGTCATGGTCGCGAACGCGCTGCGCGCGCTCGTCGTCGTCGCGCTGTGCGTGCTCCTGGGGACGGGGCACGTGAGCATCGGCGCCGTGCTCGCCGTGATGTTCCTCTACGGCGTCGCGGAGGTCTTCGCCGACTCCGCCTCGCAGACGCTCCTGCCGATGCTGGTCGAGCCGCGCGACCTCGGCACGGGCAACGCGCGCCTGCAGGCCGGCTTCCTCGCCGCCAACCAGCTGCTCGGACCGCCCGTCGGTGCGTTCCTCTTCGCGCTCGGCGCGATCTGGCCGTTCGTCGTGCAGGTGGTGTGCGTCGCGCTCGCCGTCGTCCTCGTGGCCCGCATCGCGTCGCAGCCGCCGCCGGCACGCGAGGTCCGCACGCACGTGCGGCAGGACATCGCGGAGGGCCTGCGGTGGATCGCCGCGAACGCTCCGGTGCGCACGCTCGCGCTCGTCATCCTCGTGTTCAACGTGACGTGGGCGGCGCCGTGGGGCGTCCTCGTGAAGTACGCGCTCGACCACCTCGACATGGGCGAGGTCGGGTTCGGCCTCCTCACGACCGCCTCGGCGGTCGGGGGGATCGTCGGCGTCGCGTCGTTCGGGTGGCTCGAACGGCGCGCACGCCTGTCGACGATCATGCGCGTGTGCCTGTCGCTCGAGGTCCTCATGCACCTCGTGCTCGCCCTCACCACAACGGGGTGGGTCGCGCTCGTCGTCATGGTCGTGTTCGGGGCGTACGCGTTCGTGTGGGGCACGGTGTCGAACACGATCCGCCAGCGCGCCGTGCCCAGCGAGTTCCAGGGGCGGGTCGGGTCCGTGTACGGGGTCTGCGTGTTCGGCGGGCTCGTCGTGGGCCAGGCACTGGGCGGCGTGCTCGCGCAGGCGTGGGGGATCACCGCGCCGTTCTGGTTCGCGTTCGTGGGTGCCGGCGTCACGCTCGCGCTCGTGTGGCGCCAGCTCGAGCACGTGGCGCACGCGGGCGAGGTGCCCGGGACCGACGGCTGACGACCCGGCGGCGGTCCCGCCCGCGGCAGAAACCCGTGGACCGGTGTCGGAGGTCCGCGGCAGGATGTCCGCGTGAGCCATACGCCGTACGACAACGAGCCCACGCCCGCCCCCGCACCGGACCCGGCGGACCACCCCGACGCGGCCGCCGCGAGCCAGGTCGACGTCGCCGACGCCCCGGGCGCGGTGCCCGACGACGTGCTCGCGAAGCCGCGCTGGCGCCGTGACGCGACCGTCTTCCTCAGCGGCCAGACCGTCTCGCTGTTCGGCTCGATGCTCGTCCAGTACGCCGTCATGTGGCACCTGACGATCGAGACGAAGTCCGGCGCGGTCCTCGCGCTGAGCACCCTGTTCGGGTTCCTGCCGCAGGCCGTCGTCTCGATCTTCGGCGGCGTGTGGGCGGACCGCGTGAACCGCAAGGTGCTCGTCATCGCGGCGGACGGCACCATCGCCGTGACGACCCTCGCGCTCGCCCTGCTCATGCTCGGCGGGGCCGACGACCTGTGGCTCATCTACGCGGCGCTCGCGATCCGCTCGACGGGCGCAGGCGTCCAGACGCCGGCCGTCGCGGCGCTGCTGCCGCAGATCGTGCCGACGAGCAAGCTCCTGCGCGTCAACGGGATCAACCAGTCGATCCAGTCCGCGATGATGCTGCTCGCCCCCGCGGTCGCCGCGGCGGTGTACGCGAGCACGTCGATCGTCGCCGTGTTCTTCGTCGACGTCGTCACCGCGGTGGTGGGGATCGGGCTCCTGCTGCTCGTGCCCGTCCCGACGCTCGCGCACGCCGCGGCCGGCGAGCGCGCCGGGTACTTCGACGACCTCGTCGAGGGCTTCCGCTACCTCGCCTCGCACGCCTTCGTGCGCTGGGTGCTCGTGCTCTACGCGGTCGTCTTCCTGCTCATCGTCGCGCCGTCGTACCTCACGCCGCTCATGGTGGCGCGCACGTTCGGCGAGGAGGTCTGGAAGCTCACCGTCAACGAGGTCGCGTTCTCCGTGGGGATGCTGCTCGGCGGCGTGCTGCTGGCGACGTGGGGCGGGCTGAGGAACCGGATCGCGATGATCGTCGGCGCGACGTTCGTCTTCGGCCTGCTCTCGGTCGCGATGGGCCTGTCCACGAACATGTGGGTGTTCTTCACGTTCATGTTCCTGCTCGGCCTGTCCGTGCCGCCGTTCTCGACGACGTCGATGACCGTGCTGCAGGAGACCGTCGAGCCCGAGCGACAGGGCCGCGTCTTCGGGTTCGTCGGCATCGTCATGGCCGTCTCCATGCCGCTCGGCATGGTCGTGTTCGGCCCGCTCGCCGACCGCTACTCCGTGGAGTCGCTCCTGATCGTCTCCGGGATCCTCATGTTCGTCGTCATCACGGTCGCGGTCGTGCTCCCGTCGGGACGCCGCGCGATGCGCGCCGCCGCCGGGCCGCGGTAGAGCGCGGGGTCAGTCGACGATCTCGCAGATCGCGGTGCCCGAGCTCACGCTCGCGCCGGCGGTGGCGGTCAGCGAGCGCACGGTGCCCGCGCGGTGCGCGAGGAGGGGCTGCTCCATCTTCATCGCCTCGAGCACGACGACGAGGTCGCCCTCGGCGACCTGCGCACCGTCCTCGACCGCGACCTTGACGATCGTGCCCTGCATCGGGGAGGCGAGGGTCGTGCCCGAGCCGCCGCCGTTGGACTTCGAGGCCGCGCGGCGGGCCGGACGGCGGGCGGCGTTCGCGCTGCGCGCGCGGCCCGCCGCCATGCCGAGGCCCGCGGGCAGGACGACCTCGAGCCGCTTGCCGCCGACCTCCACGACGACGCGCTCGGTCGCGAGGGGCTCGTCGTCCTCGTCGGCGGACGCGGCCGGGGCGGGGGCGAGCGCGGCCAGCCGGTCGGCGAACTCCGTCTCGATCCACCGGGTGTGCACGCGGAACGGCTCGTCGCCGGCGGGCACGAACGCCTCGGCGTCGAGCACGGCGCGGTGGAACGGCACGACGGTCGGGATGCCCTCGACCTCGAGCTCGCGCAGGGCGCGGCGCGCGCGCTGGACCGCCTGCTCGCGCGTGGCGCCGGTGACGATCAGCTTGGCGATCATCGAGTCGAACGCGCCCGAGATCGTGTCGCCCTCGGCGACGCCGGAGTCGACGCGCACGCCCGGGCCGGACGGGAAGCGCAGGCGCGTGATGCGCCCGGGCGCGGGCAGGAAGTTCGCGGCCGGGTCCTCGCCGTTGATGCGGAACTCGATCGAGTGCCCGCGCACCTGCGTGGAGGTGTAGCCGAGCGGCTCGCCGGCCGCGATGCGCAGCTGCTCGCGCACGAGGTCGATGCCGGTGACCTCCTCGGACACCGGGTGCTCCACTTGGAGGCGCGTGTTGACCTCGAGGAACGAGATGGTCCCGTCGGCGCCCACGAGGAACTCGCACGTGCCCGCGCCGACGTACCCGGCCTCGCGCAGGATCGCCTCCGACGCCTTGTAGAGCTCGGCCTCCTGGGCGGGCGTGAGGAACGGCGCCGGCGCCTCCTCGACGAGCTTCTGGTGGCGGCGCTGGAGCGAGCAGTCGCGCGTCGAGACGACGACGACCGTGCCGTGCTCGTCCGCGAGGCACTGGGTCTCGACGTGCCGCGGGGTGTCGAGGTACCGCTCGACGAAGCACTCGCCGCGCCCGAACGCCGCGGTCGCCTCGCGGACCGCCGACTCGTAGAGCTCGTCGATCTCCTCGGCGGTGCGCGCGACCTTGAGGCCGCGTCCACCGCCGCCGAACGCCGCCTTGATCGCGATCGGCAGGCCGTGCTCGGCGGCGAACGCGTGCACCTCGCTCGCGTCGGCGACCGGGTCGGGCGTGCCGGGGACGAGCGGGGCGCCCGCGCGCTGCGCGATGTGGCGCGCGCTCACCTTGTCGCCGAGCGCGTCGATCGCCGCGGGCGGCGGACCGATCCAGACGAGACCGGCGTCGAGCACGGCCTGGGCGAACTCGGCGTTCTCGGCGAGGAACCCGTACCCGGGGTGCACGGCGTCGGCGCCGGAGCGGCGCGCGACGTCGAGGAGCTTGGCGATGTCGAGGTAGGTCTCGGCCGCGCGCGTGCCGCCGAGCGCGAACGCCTCGTCGGCGAGGTGGACGTGCGGCGCCTGGCGGTCCGGGTCGGCGTAGACGGCGACGGACGCGATGCCGGCGTCGGCGCACGCGCGGACGATCCGGACGGCGATCTCGCCACGGTTGGCGACGAGGACCTTGCTCAGGGGGCGGGTGGGGTTCGCGGGCACGGCTCACGGTAACGCGTGCGCCCCGCGCCGATCACGCTCCCGGGCCGGGTACCGGACAAGATTGGAGAAGAGGCCAAGGTGCACAAAGGGCGGTTGGAGGAAACCTCCATAGCGGCGGGCTCGTGCGCCCCGCTCGGCGCGTCGGGTTGTCCGGCCCCGACAACGCCGCCCGCCGGGGGCCTCAGGAGCGCAGCTCGTGCCAGGCGACGCCGGTCTCGCGCAGCAGGGAGCGCAGGAGCGGCAGGCTGATCCCCACGACCCCGTGGTGGTCGCCCTCGATGCGCTCCACGTAGGGGCCGCCGAGGCCGTCGACGGTGAACGCCCCCGCGACGTGCAGCGGCTCGCCCGTCGCGACGTACGCGTCGATCTCCTCGTCCGAGAGGTCGGCGAAGTGCACGGTCGTGGAGCTCGTGCCGCCCACGGAGGTGCCCGGCCCGCTCGCGGCGCCGGACCGCAGGTCGACGAGCCAGTGCCCGGTGTGCAGGACGCCCGCCCGGCCGCGCATCGCGCGCCACCGGGAGCGGGCGTCGTCGGCGTCGGCGGGCTTGCCGAGCACCTCGCCGTCGAGCTCGAGCATCGAGTCGCACCCGACGAGCAGCAGGGCGTCGTCGGCCCCCACGACGGGCGCGGCGTCCGCGGCGAGCGCGCGCACGACCTCCTCGGCCTTCGCGCGCGCGAGGACGAGCACGGCGTCGACCGGGTCGAGCAGCCCGTCGCGCTGCGCCGCGGCGTCCCGCAGGACCGCGTCCTCGTCGACGCCCGAGACGCGCACGAGGGGCTCGACGCCGGCGGCGCGCAGCGTCGCGAGGCGGGCGGGGGAGCGGGAGGCGAGGACGAGTCGGAGCACCCGCGCAGACTACCCGGCGCTCCCCGGCCCGCCCCCCGGGGACTACGCGACGAGCAGCGCCGCGACGACCAGGACGGCCGGGGAGCCGAGGGTCGTCACGAGGATCGTGTCGCGCGCGAGGATCTCTCCGCGCCCGAACCGCGCCGCGTAGTTGTAGACGTTCTGGGCCGTGGGCAGCGCGGCGAGCGTCACCGCCGACGCGGCGGCCGCGTCGTCGAGGCCCAGCACGGTGCGCGCGACGACGAACGCGACGACCGGCATGACGGCGAGCTTCACGGCGCTCGCCACGCCGACGGCCGCGCGCGGCTCGCCGCGGCGCAGCGGACGCGTGCCGTGGAGCGACATGCCGAACGCGAGGAGGATCATCGGGATCGCGGCGCCACCGAGGATGTCGAGCGGCGCCATGACGGGCGCGGGCGGCGTCCATCCCGACACGGAGACGACGGCGCCCGCGAGCGACCCGAGGATGATCGGGTTGCGCACGGGCTGGGCGAGCACGAACCGCCACGAGAGCCGCCCGCTCGTCGTCGCGTCGAGGACGAGCAGCACGACGGGCGCGAGGACGAGCAGCTGCAGGAGGATCACCGGCACGACCGCGGTCGCGTCCCCCAGCACGTACACGGCGACGGGCAAGCCGATGTTGTTCGCGTTGACGTACCCCGAGCCGGCCGCCCCGACGACCGCCTCGGGGGCGGGGAGGCGCAGCCACAGCCGGTCGACGAGCACGAACACGCCCGCGCTCACGACGGCCGAGGCCGCTGCGACCGCGAGCGGCGCCCGGACGAGCGTGCCCACGTCGGCCCGCGCGAGGACCGTGAACAGCAGGGCCGGGCTCGCGACGAAGAACCCGACGCGGTTGAGCACCGTCCTCGCCTCGGGGCCGCCGACCCCGAGGCGCGCGGCGACGTACCCGACCGCGACCACCACGGCGATGATCGCGAACCCGGTGAGGACGGCGCCCACGCGTCAGGCCGCCGGGACGACGACCGGCCCGGGACGGCGGCGTGCCGTCCCGGGCCGGGCGTACGGCGCGGTCACGAGGAGAGCGCGTCGCGCAGCACGTCGAGGCCCACCGAGCCGAGGTTGAGCGCGCGCTCGTGGAACTCCTTGGCGTCGAACTGCTCGCCGCGTGCCTGGGCGGCCGCGCGCGCGTCGTCGCGGGTCGCCTCCCACAGGCGCTGACCGACCTTGTACGACGGCGCCTGCCCGGGCCACCCGAGGTAGCGGTCGAGCTCGAACCGCACGAACGAGTCGGGCATGTTGACGTTGGCGCGCAGGAACGTGAGCGCCTTGTCGGCGTCCCACGTGCCGCCGCCCCACTGCTCGGGCGCGGGCAGGCCGAGGTGCACGCCGAGGTCGAGCACGACGCGCGCGGCGCGCATGCGCTGCGCGTCGAGCATGCCGAGGCGGTCGCCGTCGTCGTCGAGGAACCCGAGGTCCGCCATGAGGCGCTCGGCGTACAGGGCCCAGCCCTCGCCGTGGCCCGAGACCCAGCACGCGAGGCGGCGCCACGTGTTGAGCGTCGCGCGCGCGTAGACGGCCTGGCCGCACTGCAGGTGGTGGCCCGGCACGCCCTCGTGGTAGACGGTCGTCTTCTCGCGCCACGTGTTGAACTCCGTGACATCGGCGGGCACCGACCACCACATGCGACCCGGTCGCGAGAAGTCGTCGCTCGGCGGGGTGTAGTAGATCCCGCCGGTCTGGGTCGGGGCGATCATGCACTCGAGGGCGCGCACGGGCGCGGGCACGTCGAAGTGCACGCCGTCCAGCGCGTCGATCGCGGCGTCGGAGGTCTCCTGCATCCACGCCCGCAGCGCGTCGGTGCCGCGCAGGGTGCGGGCCGGGTCGGCGTCGAGCGCGGCGACCGCGTCCTCGACGCTCGCCCCGGGCCCGGCGATGCGGCGCGCGACCTCCTCCTGCTCCGCGACGACGCGCGCGAGCTCCTCGAGCCCCCACGCGTAGGTCTCGTCGAGGTCGACCTCCGCGCCGAGGAACGTGCGCGAGAAGAGCGCGTACCGCTCGCGCCCGACGGCGTCCTCCGCGCGCGCCTGCGGCGCGAGCGTCGTCTCGAGGAAGTCGGCGAGCCGGCCGTACGCCTCGCGCGCCGCGGCAGCGCCGTGCTCGAGCTCCTTGCGCACGAGCGAGCACGCCGACGAGTCGTCGAGGACGGCGTTCGCCTCGGGGCCGGAGACGAACGTCGTGAAGAACGAGCCCTGCGCGTCGGCGAGCTCGCGAGACTGCGCGACCCCGATGCGTACCTGCCGGATCGCGGCGACGTTGCCGCGCGACGCCGCCTCCGCGAGCGACGCCATGTACCCGTCGATCGCGGTGGGGAGGCCGTTGAGGCGCGAGGCGATGTTCTCCCACGCCTCCACCGTGCCGGTCGGCATGATGTCGAAGACGTCGCGCAGCTCCTGCACCGGCGACGCGATGTTGTTGAGGCTCGCGAGCGGCTCGCCGGCCTCGTGCAGCTCGAGCTGGAGGCCGACGCGCTCGCGCATCGCCGCGAGGGTGACGCGGTCGACGTCGTCGACGGGCTCCAGCCCGTCGAGCTCGCGCAGCACGGCGCGGTCGGCCTCGGCGCGTGCCTCGTGCCCGGCGGGCGAGAGGTCCGTGACGAGGTGGTCGTAGCCGGACAGGCCCATCGAGGTCGCCGCGATCGGGTCGAGCTCGGCGATCCGCGTCACGTACGCCTCGGCGACGGCGTCGATGGGCGTCGGGGTGCGGTCGGGGGTCCCGGCGGATGCGCCGGCGGCAGGTGTGGTGGTGGTGTCGCTCACGCGGTCGAGACTACTCGGCGCCCGGTGGCCGGCCCTCGCGAACATCCGGCCCGTCCGCCTCCTGCGGCTCGGGGTCATGGACCGGGCCCGCGTCGCCGCCGCGCAGGGCCGCGAGCAGGTCGTCGGCCCAGTCGCGGTGGTAGCGCACGAGCACCACGCCGCTCGCGTCGTCGTCCTCGGCGGCGTGCCAGACGGCGACGGGGTCGCCCGGGCGGGGGCGCGCCACCCCGGACGGGACCGCGACGCGCAGCGGGCGGGTCGTCGTCCCGGACGGGGTCGAGACGACGAGGTTCCCGTGCACCTCGTGCGCGTCCGCGCCGTCGCCGGGCGCGGCGTCGCCCGGCGCGCGGTCGTCGGGCGCGGCGAGCGAGAGCGTGCCGGTCGTGCGGACGGGCGCCGCGAGCAGGGCGTCGCGTCCGCGCGCGAGGCCCGCGGCGACGCGGTCGTCCAGGTAGCGCACGAGTGCGAGGAGCGCGGTGACGAGGAGGCCGATCGTCCCCACGACCACCACCGCGTCGGGCACGGACCAGCCGCGCCCCGTCGCGAGGCGCTGGTAGACGAGCAGCGCGACCGTCGGCACGAACGCCACGGCCCAGCCCCAGCGGCGCCACGCCGCGGCGGGCGCGACGCCCGGGAGCGCCGTCGGGTCGGCCTCGACGGCGTCCGCCGAGGCGGGCAGCTCGACGAGCACCGCCCGCTCGGGCAGGCGCCGCACGCGCGGGGTCGCGCTCGGCGTCGTCACGAGCGCAGGCTCCAGCGCCACGAGTCGGCGTTGTGCCGCCCCGACCGCCCGCCGAAGCTCTTCGCGGTCGCGCCGTCGCCCGTCCCGCGCAGCCCCCGCGCGCGGTTCGTCCACTCGTCGACGGGCGCGACGTCGTCGGGCAGCCCGCCCGCGGCCGCCGCGGCGGCGAGGCCCGCGACGAGCGCGGCCACCTCGAGCTCGTCGGGCGCGCCGCGCACGACGCGCACGCTCGGGGCGCCCGCCCCGTTCGCGTCCTGGCTCACCGGTCGTCCTCCTCGTGCTCGTCCGTGCCCCGCCCGACGCCCCACTCGGGGACGTCGTAGCCCGCCTCGGTGAGGCGCGCGTGCGCCTCGTGGCCCCACGAGTCGAGGAGGCCCACGACGTCGTCGAGGTCCGGTCCGCCGGGACGGGTCACCACGACGTACTCGAGCGCGAACGTGTCCTCGACGAGGTCCGCCGGGGCGGCGTCCGCGTCGTCGGCCGCGGCGTCCTCGTCGGGCTCCCACACGGACGACGTGAGGTCCGGGTGGATGCCGAGCGCCCCGTGCAGCACGTCGAACAGCTGGGCGTTGAGCGTGCCGACGCGCGCCTCGAGCGCGAGGACCCGCGGGTCCTCGTCCGCCTCGGCGGCCCCGAACTCCGCGCGCACCCCGACCGCTGTGCCGACGTACTCGTGCAGCGCGGCCGCGAGCGCGTCGACGGCGGCGTGCATGGGTGCCGGGTCGACGGCGCCGAGCGGCGTCGGGCCGTGCGTGGCGTCCTCGTGGCTCATGACCGTCCTCCTCTCGGGCTGCTGCTCGGCCGCGTCGCGTCGTGGCGGCTCACAGCGGGATGTTGCCGTGCTTCTTGGGCGGCAGGGTCGCGCGCTTGGTGCGCAGCGCCCGCAGCGCGCGCACGACCTGCACGCGCGTCTCCGACGGGCGGACCACGGCGTCGACGTAGCCGCGCTCGGCGGCGTCCCACGGGTTGACGATCGCGTCCTCGTACTCGGCGACGAGGCGCGCACGCTCCGCCTCGACGTCCTCGCCCGCGTCGGCCGCCCGCTTGAGCGCCGCGCGCTGCAGGATGTTCACCGCGCCGCCCGCGCCCATGACCGCGACCTGCGCCGTCGGCCACGCGAGGTTGACGTCGGCGCCGAGCTGCTTGGACCCCATGACGATGTACGCGCCGCCGTAGGCCTTGCGCGTGATGACGGTGACCAGCGGGACCGTCGCCTCGGCGTACGCGTAGATGAGCTTCGCGCCGCGGCGGATGATGCCCTGGTGCTCCTGGTCCACGCCCGGCAGGAAGCCCGGGACGTCCACGAGCGTGAGCACTGGGATGTTGAACGCGTCGCACGTGCGCACGAACCGCGCCGCCTTCTCCGCGGCGTCGATGTCGAGCGTGCCCGCCATCGCGAGCGGCTGGTTCGCGACGACGCCGACCGACTGGCCCTCGACGTGCCCGAACCCGACGAGCACGTTCTTCGCGAACAGCGGCTGCACCTCGAGGAACGCGCCCTCGTCGAGGACGTGCTCGATCACCGTGCGCATGTCGTACGGCTGCGAGTCCGAGTCCGGGACGAGCGCGTCGAGCTCCTCGTCCTCGTCGGTGACCGCGAGCTCGACGTCGTCCGGCGGGAACGACGGCGCGTCCGACAGGTTGTTCTGCGGCAGGTAGGACACGAGGTGGCGCACGTAGTCGATCGCGTCGTCCTCGTCACTGCCCAGGTAGTGCGCGACACCGGACTTCTCGTTGTGCGTCAGGCCGCCGCCGAGCTCCTCGAAGCCCACGTCCTCGCCCGTCACGGCGCGGATGACGTCCGGCCCGGTGATGAACATGTTCGACGTCTTGTCCGCCATGACGATGAAGTCCGTCAGGGCGGGGGAGTACACCGCGCCGCCCGCGCTCGGGCCGAGGATGAGCGAGATCTGCGGGATCACGCCCGACGACGCGACGTTGCGGCGGAAGATCTCCGCGAACTGCGTGAGCGCCGCGACGCCCTCCTGGATGCGCGCGCCGCCGCCGTCGGAGATGCCGATGAGCGGCACGCCCGTGCGCAGCGCGAGGTCCTGCACCTTGGTGATCTTCTGGCCGTGCACCTCGCCGAGGCTCCCGCCGAACACCGTGAAGTCCTGGGAGTACACGCACACCTGGCGGCCGTCGATCGTGCCGTGGCCCACGACGACGCCGTCGCCCGCGAGCCGCCTCTTCTCCAGGCCGAAGTTGTGGGAGCGGTGCTTCGCGAACGCGTCGAGCTCGACGAAGCTCCCCTCGTCGAGCAGGGCCTCGATGCGCTCGCGCGCCGTCTTCTTGCCGCGCGCGTGCTGCTTGGTCCGCGCCGTCTCCTCGGGCAGCTCGGTCGCCTCCGCGCGCCGGCGGTCGAGGTCGGCGAGCTTGGCCGCGGTGCCCACGAGGTGGGGCGCGTCGGCGGGCGAGGTCGTCGCGGGCGAGGTCGTCGCAGAATCCGTCACGGACCCGAGCCTAGTTGGCGGGTGGCACCAACTCGATGCGGGCGGCGCCAGCGCGCCGGGGTCCGGCGTTGGTGGGTCCCGACAACTCGCGCCGCCGCGCACGGGCGGCGCCGTCCCGTGCCCCGTCCCGTCAGGTGCGGAAGGATGACCGCATGACGAGCGCGCACGACGACCAGACCCCGCCCGACGACGGGCGGCCCGCCCTGCGCGCCGACTTCCTGCGCGAGCTCCTCGTCGCGCCCGCCGGGCCGCTCGCGCGTCTCGAGGTCGTCGCCGAGTCGCCCTCGACCAACGCCGAGCTCGCGCGCGCGGTCGCCCAGGACCCGGACGCGTGGCCCGCCCCCGCGCTCCTCGTCGCCGAGCACCAGCCCGCCGGGCGCGGGCGGCTCGGTCGCACCTGGACCACCCCGCCGCGCGCCGCGCTCCTCGGCTCGCTCCTGCTGCGCCCCGCCGTCCCGCGCGCCGCGCTGAGCTGGCTCCCGCTGCTCGCCGGGCTCGCCACCGCCCGCGCGCTGCGCGCCACCGCCGGCGTCGACGCCGTCGCCAAGTGGCCCAACGACGTCCTCGTGCCCGACCCGGGCGCCGGCTCGCCGCCCCCGCTGCGCAAGGTCGCGGGCATCCTCGCCGAGGTCCTGCCCGACGGCGGGGTCGTCGTCGGCGTCGGCCTCAACGTCACCCAGACGCGCGACGAGCTGCCCGTGCCCACCGCGACCTCCCTCGCGCTCGCGGGCGCCGCGACGACCGACCGCGAGGTCGTGCTGGTCGCGCTCCACGAGGCGTTCGGCGAGATCCTCGCGCGCTGGCAGGACGCCGGCGGCGACGCGCACGCCGCGGGCCTCGACGCGGACTGCGCCGGGATCATCGCGACGCTCGGCACGCGCGTGCGCGTCGAACGCGTCGGCGGCGGCGACGTCGTCGGCCTCGCCACGGGCCTCGCACCCGACGGCGGTCTCGAGCTGCGGCACGACGACGGCACGACGAGCGTCCACCACAGCGGCGACGTGCACCACCTGCGCCCGCACGACTGATCGCAGGTCGGTACGAGATCGGCAGTGCGGTGCGAGATCGGCGGTCGCGATCGCCGACCTCGTGCGCGACTGCCGATCTCGTGCGGGAGCGCCGATCTCGCGGGCCCCGGGGCGAGGAATAGGATCGCCGGGTGCCAACGGACCCGGAGGAGAACGAGCTCACCCCGACGACGACGACCGCGGGGGGCGACGAGCCCGCGGGCGCCGAGGCGACCGAGGCCGTGCTGGACGAGGTGCTGCTCGGCGGGCCCCGCACCCTCACCGTCGAGCGGCTCGCCGAGCGCGCCGGCGTCAGCGAGGAGCGCGTGCGCGCCTACTGGCAGGCGCTCGGCCTCCCCATCACCGAGGGGGAGGAGCACGCGTTCACCGAGCGTGACGCGCAGGCGCTCGCGGACGTGTTCGCGTTCGCCGAGGAGGAGAAGCTCGACCAGCGCGCGCTGACGACGCTCATCCGCTCGACGGGCCACACGACCGAGCGGCTCGTGCTGTGGCAGGTCGAGGCGCTCGTCGAGCACCTGACGCGACGGTTCGACCTCGACGACACGAGCGCGCGCCTGCTCGTGCTCGACCGGCTGCCCGAGCTCGCGCCGGTCCTCGAGGAGCAGCTCCTGCACGCGTGGCGGCGGCAGGTCGCCGCGGTGGCGGGCCGGTTCGCCGTCGAGTTCTCCGACGCGCGGGCCACCGCCGTGGACGAGCACGAGCTGCCGCTGCCCCGGGCGGTGGGGTTCGCGGACATCGTGTCCTTCACGCAGCGCACGCGCGGCCTCGGGTCGAGCGAGCTCGCCGAGTTCGTCCAGCTCTTCGAGACGAGCGCGCGCGACGTCATCACGGCGGCCGGCGGTCGCGTCGTCAAGACCATCGGCGACGCGGTGCTGTACGTGGCCGACGACGTCGCGACGGGCGCGCGCGTCGCGCTCGGCCTGGCCGAGGCCGGGGGCCGGGCGGAGGACGTCGACGTCCCGCCCGTGCGCGTGAGCCTCGTGTGGGGGCGCGTGCTCTCGCGGTTCGGCGACGTGTTCGGGCCGAGCGTCAACCTCGCCGCGCGCCTCGTCGACATCGCGGACCCGACGACCGTCCTCGTCGACCGGGACACCGCGGGGATGCTCGCGGGGGACCAGCGGTTCGCGCTCACGGCGCAGCCCGAGACCGAGGTGCAGGGGCTCGGCACGATCGAGCCCGTGCGCTTGCAGTGGGCCTACCGCGGCTGACCGCCGCGCGCCGCCCGGCGGGCCCGCTCAGACGGGCTCGAGCAGGCCCGGTCCGTCGTTGGTCACGGAGTTGACGAGGGTCGACACCTCGCGCGCGACCATCGGGACGTCGTCGTGCGGGCCGCCGAGCCCGAGCAGGTCCGCCGCCCCGCGCGCGTCGACCGCCGGGTCGAGCCACGCGTCCCACGCCTCGGGCGGCAGGGCGAGCGGCATGCGGTCGTGGATCTCGGCGAGGTAGGGCGCCGCGTCCGTCGTGATGATCGTCGTCGACACGAGCCAGCGGTCGGGGTCGTCGTCCGCCTTGGTGCGGTCCCGCCAGAACTCGTAGAGGCCCGCGAAGGCGGCGCTGCGCCCGTCGCCCGGGGCGATCCAGTACGGCTGCTTCGCGACCTTGCCGCGGCGCGCGGGCGACCCGGCCGCCCCGGCCGGGGACGCGCCGTCGGGCAGCACGCGCCACTCGTAGTACCCGTCCGCAGGGACGAGGCAGCGGCGCACGCCGAACGGCTTGGCGAACGCCGGCTTGTCGAGCACCGACTCCGCGCGCGCGTTGATCATCCGCGCGCCGCCCTTCGGGTCCTTCGACCACGACGGCACGAGCCCCCATCGCGCGACGCGCAGCGAGCGCCGGACCTCGCCCGTCTCCTTCGCGGCGCGCTCGACGACGATGCGCACCGGGTCCGTCGGCGCGAGGTTCCACGACGGCGGCAGGAGGCGCGCGTCGTCGGCGACCTCCGCGATCGCGAACTCGTCGGCGAGGTCCTGGGCGTCCCGGAAGGAGGCGTAGCGTCCGCACATGCTCCCAGCCTGCCGCACGCCACCCACGGGGAGAGCAGGCTCACGTCGCACCGGCTGACGGAGCGGCGATCGAATCGTTACGATGGGCGTCATGCCCCCGTTCTCGGTCGACCCCGTCATGCCCGGACCGAGGTCGAACGCCCGGTGGGTGCTGCTCCTCGGAGCCCTCGCGACGCTGCCCGCGCTCACCGTGGACATGTACCTCCCGCTGCTGCCCGAGGTGGGCGCCGACCTCGGCGCACCCGACTCCCTCGCGCAGCTCACGCTCTCCGGGATGCTCGTCGGCGGCGCCGTCGGTCAGCTCGTCATCGGCCCCCTCTCCGACCGCTACGGGCGACGCCTGCCCGTGCTCGTGGGGCTCGCCCTGCACGTCGTCACGTCGCTCCTGTGCGCGCTCGCGCCCAACATCGGCGTCCTGATCGGGCTCCGCGTGCTCCAGGGCTTCTTCAACGCGTCCGCGTCCGTCGTCGCGATCGCCGCGATCCGCGACCGGTTCACCGGCTCCGACGCCGCGCGCATCCTGTCGCGGCTCATGCTCGTCATCGGCCTCGCCCCGCTGCTCGCGCCCTCGCTCGGGTCGTTCATCGGCGCGCACGCCTCGTGGCACGCCGTGTTCTGGGTCCTCGCGCTCGGCGGCCTCGTGCTTGGGGCTATCGTGCTCGTCTGGATGCCGGAGTCGCTGCCCGTCGAGCGACGCCGCCCCGCCGGGGCTCGCGCCGTCCTGCGCGGGTACGGCAGCCTCCTGCGCGACCGCCACTTCGTCGCCCTCGCGGTGCTGCCCGGCCTCGGCCAGGCCGTCCTCATGAGCTACGTCGTCGGGTCGCCGTTCGTGCTCCAGGAGGGGTACGGGCTCAGCCACGGGCAGTTCGCGCTCCTGTTCGCCGTCAACGGCGTCGGTCTCGTGCTGTCCGCCCAGGCGAACGCCGCGCTCGTGCGCCGCGTCGCGCCCGTGCGCCTCCTGCGCGTCGCGCTCGTCGTCCAGGGCGTGTTCGCCGTCGGCCTGCTCGTCGTGGCCCTCACCGGGGCCGGCGGGATCGTCGGCATCGTCGCGGCCCTGTTCCTCGTGCTCTCGATGCAGGGCCTCATCCCCGCGAACGCCTCGGCGCTCGCGCTCACGCGGCACGGCGAGATCGCGGGCACCGCCGCCGCGGTCATCGGGGCGTTCCAGTCCGGCGTCGCGGGCCTCGTCAGCCCGCTCGTGGGCGTCCTCGGCGGCGACGCCGTCGCGATGTCCACCGTGATGCTCGGCGCCGTCGTCGCGTCGCTCCTCGTGCTCGCGCTCGCCACGCCCGCGTTCCGCCGCGGCGGGTGGCACACCCCGGTCTGACCCGCGGGGCGGGTCCTCCGGCGGACCTCCTGCGACGGTGCGACGCCGCACGTCGGGGCCGGTCTTCGCCGCCCTTTCACACGTCCTCCCGCGGGCTGCGCACACGCTTCCACGCCGCACCCTTTACCCTCGGACCGTGCCAACGACCGCCCACTCCACGTCGTCCCCGCGCTCGCGGTCCCGCGCGACGCCGACGACACGCTCCCGCAAGGGCGGCGAGGACAAGCCCACCGGCGGCCCCCACCACGCCCGGGCGCTGCGCTCGCACCGCGTCGCGCGGGCGATCGGGCTCGTGCTCACGGGGGCCCTGGCCTTCGTCGCCGTCGGCGCGGGGGCCGTCTACCTGGACCTCAAGTCGAAGATCACCGTGAGCGACGTGAGCGACCTCGTGGTGGGCGGCCCGACGCAGGAGCCGCCGAAGGACCCGTCCGACCCGTTCGCGGGCCGCGCGCTCAACATCCTCGTCATGGGCACCGACTACCGCGACGCCGAGAACGCCGCGATCGCCGGCGAGGAGGAGGGCATGCGGTCGGACACCACGTTCATCGTGCACGTGTCCGGCGACCGCACGCGCATGGAGGTCGTCTCGATCCCGCGTGACTCGCTCGTCGACCTCCCGGCGTGCAACCTGCCCGACGGGTCGATGTCCTCGCCGCGGCGCAGCACGATGTTCAACGAGGCGTTCCAGATCGGCTCGGGCGGCGTCGACGACATGACGTACGCGGCCGCGTGCACCATCACCGCGGTCCAGGACCTCACGGGCGTCACCATCACGAACCACGTCGTCGTGAAGATGACCGGGGTCATCGGCGTGGTCGACGCGATCAACGGCGTCACCATGTGCTTCCCCGAGCCGGTCAAGGAGAGCCGCCGGTACGGCACGCTCGACCTGCCTGCGGGCGAGCACACGCTCACGGGCCACGAGGCGATCAGCTTCCTGCGCGCGCGCCACGGCACGGGCATGGGGCTCGAGATGGGCTCCGACCTCACGCGCATCCAGCGCCAGCAGGCGTTCATCGACTCCGCGATCCGCGAGCTGCTGTCGCAGAACATCATCACCAACTCGCCGCAGCTCTACGGCGTCATCGAGGCCGTGCTCAGCTCGATCAGCGCCGACCCGACCATCGCGGACCCGACCGCGCTCGCCGGGCTCGCGTTCAGCCTGCGCAACATCAAGCCGTCCGAGGTGGTGTTCACGCAGCTCCCCGTCGTCGAGTCGCCGCGCGACAAGAACCGCGTCGAGTGGACGTCGGAGGCGGACGCGATCTGGCAGCGGCTGATCGACGACGCGCCCGCGCCCGGCCAGGAGCCCGCGGACCCGCGCGACGACGCCGCGGCGCCCCCCGCCGGGTCGACGGACCAGGGCGGCGGCACGGACGCGGGCACGACCGACCCCGGAGCGGGGACGACCGACCCGGGGGCGGGGACCACGGACCCGGGCACCGGGACCGACGCCGGGACGACCGCGCCCGGGACGCCGGAGACGCCCGCGACCGAGGAGCGCCTGCCCGGCGTCTGCCCCTGACGGGGACCCGGCCGCGAGGAGTGCGCGTCAGGACCGACGCGCGGCCCCGAGGCGTGCGAGGCGGCCCACCGCCTCGTGCAGCACGTCCTCGCGCTTGACGAACGTGAACCGCACGCGCGAGGCGAGCGCGCGCTCGGTCGGCGACCCGGGGGTGCAGAACGCGCTCACGGGCACGGCGACCACGCCCGCCAGCGCGGGCAGCTCGCGGCACAGCGCGGTGCCGTCGTCGAAGCCGAGCGGGGCGCCGTCGGCGATGACGAAGTACGTGCCCTGCGGCACGACGACGTCGAACCCGGCGCGCACGAGCCCCTCGCACAGCAGGTCGCGCCGCGCCGCGAGCGAGTCGGCGAGCGCGCGCGGCGTCTCGTCGTCGGACAGGGCGTCGGCGATCGCGGGCTGGAACGGCGCGCCCGACGTGTAGGTGAGGAACTGCTTGACCGTGCGCACCGCGGTCACGAGCGGCTCGGGACCGTGCAGCCAGCCGACCTTCCACCCGGTGAACGAGAACGTCTTGCCCGCCGACGAGATGGTGATCGTGCGTTGCCGCATGCCCGGCAGGGTCGCGATCGGCACGTGCCGCGCGTCGTCGAACGTCAGGTGCTCGTAGACCTCGTCCGTCACGACGACGGCGTCGTGGCGGCGCGCGACGGCCGCCACCGCGTCGAGCTCGTCGAGGTCGAGCACCGTGCCCGTCGGGTTGTGCGGCGAGTTCACGACGATCAGGCGCGTGCGGTCGGTGACGGCCGCGCGCAGCGCGTCGACGTCGAGGCGGAACCGGTCCGGTCCGGGCACGAGGGGCACCGTGACGTGGTTCGCGCCCGCGAGCGCGATGCACGCCGCGTGCGAGTCGTAGAACGGCTCGAGCGTCACCACGTCGTCGCCCGGCCCGGCGAGCGCGAGGATCGTCGCGGCGAGGGCCTCGGTGGCGCCCGTCGTCACGAGCACCTCCGTCTCCGGGTCGGGGTCCAGCCCGTAGTGGCGGAACTGGTGGCTCGCGACGGCGTTGCGCAGCTCGAGGATCCCCGGCCCGGGCGGGTACTGGTTGTGCCCGTCCTCGATCGCGCGGACCGCGGCGTGCTTGACCGCGGCCGGTCCGTCCACGTCGGGGAAGCCCTGCCCGAGGTTGATCGCCCCGGTGCGCTGGGCGAGGGCGGTCATCTCGGCGAAGATCGTCGCGGCCACGGTGCCGTCGGCGCCGAGCAGGCCCGTGGCACGTGCGGCGGCCTGCCAGCGGCCGGGCGGGAGGTCCGTCATGGCACCGACCCTAGCCGCGCCGGCGCCCACGATGTGGGACGCGCGGGGCGCCCGGACGGCGCGCGGGCGCGGGATCGCGCGGATCGCGCACTCGCCGTCCACAGGGCTGTTCCCGGCGGGCGCCGGATGCCCTACTCTCGGCGGCGGATCTTTCGCGGACCGGCGGGGAACCGGCCGGCTGAGCAGGGGGAATGCTCGAGATGTCCACGGACACGCACGCCGTCGGCGTGCTCGAGAACGAGGTGCGCGAGCTCGTGCGCCGGCGCGGGGTGGACCCGCTGCGCGACCGCGCCGCCGTCGACGAGCTCGTGCGCGACGCCGTCGCCGACTACGAGACGCGCAGCGCACTGGGCGTCGTCACGCCGCTCGCCGACCCCGCCGCCGCCGGCCGCGCGCTCGTCGCCGCCGTGGCGGGGCTCGGCCCGCTCCAGCCCTACCTCGACGATCCCGAGGTCGAGGAGATCTGGATCAACGCCCCGTCGCAGGTGTTCGTCGCGCGCGGCGGGCGCTCCGAGCTCACGACCACCATGCTCACCGCCGCCCAGGTGCGCGACCTCGTCGAGCAGATGCTGCGCTCGTCCGGCCGGCGCCTCGACCTGTCGAGCCCGTTCGTGGACGCCTCGCTGCCCGGCGGCGAGCGGCTGCACGTGGTCATCCCGGACGTGACGCGCCGCGACTGGGCCGTGAACATCCGCAAGCACGTCGTCCGCGCGTCGCACCTCGACGACCTCGTGCGGCTCGGCTCACTCACGCCGCAGGCCGCGGCGTTCCTCGACGCCTCCGTCCGGGCCGGGCTCAACGTGCTCGTCGCGGGTGCGACCCAGGCCGGCAAGACGACGATGCTCAACGCGCTCGCCGGCTCCGTGCCGCCCACGCAGCGCGTGATCACGTGCGAGGAGGTCTTCGAGCTCCGCTTCGCGGTCCGGGACGTCGTGGCGCTGCAGTGCCGCCAGCCGAGCCTCGAGGGGACGGGGGAGATCCCGCTGCGGCGCCTGGTCAAGGAGGCGCTGCGCATGCGCCCGGACCGCATCGTCGTCGGCGAGGTCCGCGAGGCCGAGAGCCTCGACCTGCTCGTCGCCCTGAACGCGGGCGTTCCCGGCATGTGCACGATCCACGCCAACTCGGCTCGCGAGGCGATCACCAAGATGTGCACGCTGCCGCTGCTCGCCGGGCCGAACGTCTCGGACCGGTTCGTCGTGCCGACCGTCGCGTCGGCGATCGACCTCGTCGTGCACCTCGGCCTCGACGCCGACGGGCGCCGCGTCGTGCGCGAGGTGCTCGGGGTCACGGGTCGCGTCGAGCAGGGCGTGGTCGAGGCCGCCGAGATCTTCGTCCGGTCGGGCGACCGGCTCGTGCGGGCGGACGGCTTCCCTCCGCACGCCGAGAGGTTCGCGCGCGCCGGGATCGACCTCGCGGGGCTCCTGCGCCCGGAGAGCCACGGTGCGGTCGTCGGGGCGACCGACGACGCGTGGTCGGGGGTGCGCTGACGTGGGCGTCGCCGTGGGCTTCCTGTTGGGCGCGGGGCTGTTCTGCGTCTGGTGGTCGTTCTGGGCGCCGAGCCCGCCGCGGGAGCGCCGGCGCGACGGCTGGACCGCGCGCACGCAGGACCTGCTCGTGCAGGCGGGCGCGCCGTCGGTCACGCCCGGCGCCCTCGTCGCCACGAGCGTCGGCGTGGGCCTCGTCGTGCTCGGCGTCGCGAGCGTGCTCGCGCGGTCGGTGACGATCGGGACGTGCTTCGCCGCGATCGCCGCTGCGGCCCCCGCCGTCCTCGTGCGCTCGCGCGCCCGGCGGCGTCGTGCGCGGCTGCGCGACGCGTGGCCCGAGGTGCTCGACCACCTCGCCTCGGGCGTGCGCGCCGGGCTGTCGTTGCCCGAGGCGGTCGGCCAGCTCGGGGAGCGCGGCCCGGTCGAGCTCCGCGAGCCGTTCGCGCGGTTCGCGCGCGACTACCGCGCCTCGGGCCGCTTCGGCGACTGCCTCGACCTGCTCAAGGACCGGCTGGCGGACCCCGTCGCCGACCGCATCGTCGAGGCGTTGCGCCTCACGCGCGACGTGGGCGGCACCGACCTCGGGCGCCTCCTGCGGACCCTGTCCGCGTTCCTGCGCGAGGACGCCCGCACCCGCGGGGAGCTCGAGGCCCGCCAGTCGTGGACGGTCAACGGCGCGCGGCTCGCGGTCGCCGGCCCATGGGTCGTGCTCGCCTTCCTCGCGACGAGGCCCGAGACGGCGGCGGCGTACAACTCGCTGACCGGCGCCCTGGTGCTCGGCGCGGGAGCGGCGTGCTCCGCGGCCGCGTACCACCTCATGCTGCGGATCGGGCGGCTGCCCGAGGAGGAGCGGGTCCTGCGATGAACGGCATCGACGTCTCGTTCCCCGGCGCCGCGATCGGCGCGCTCGGCGGGCTCGGCCTGCTCCTCGTGGTGTCCGGCGCGCGACGCCGCGCGATCCGGCTCGACGAGCGCCTCGCGCCGTACCTGCGCACCCAGGACCGCACGTCCGTGCTCCTGCGCGACCAACCCGTCCGGACGCCGTTCCCGACGGTCGAGCGTCTGCTCGCGCCGCTCGTCGCCGACGCCGGCCGCGCCCTCGAGCGCTTCGGCTCGACGGCGTCCGACGTCCGCCGACGCCTCGACCGCGCGGGCTGGGACCGGAGCGTCGACCAGTTCCGTGCGCGCCAGCTCGTGTGGGGCGTCGCGGGCCTCGCCGTCGGCACGTTCGCCGCGGTGGCGCTCGCCGCGACGCGCGGCTCGTCGGTCGTCTCGCTCGTCCTGCTCGCGCTCCTGTGCGGCGTGGGGGGCGTGCTGGCGTGCGACCAGGCGCTCACCCGGGCCGTGCGGCGGCGCGAGGAACGCATGCTCGCCGAGTTCCCCACGGTCGCCGAGCTCCTCGCGCTCGCGGTCACGGCGGGCGAGGGGCCGGTCGCCGCTCTCGAGCGCGTCACCGCGACGGCGCACGGCGAGCTGTCGACCGAGCTCCGCGCGACCCTCGCGGCGGTGCGCGCCGGCGCCCCGCTGTCCCGCGCTCTCGAGCAGCTCGCCGACCGGACCGGGCTGCCGAGCCTCACGCGATTCGCGGAAGGAGTCGCGGTCGCGGTGGAGCGCGGCACGCCCCTCGCGGACGTCCTGCGCGCCCAGGCCCAGGACGTCCGCGAGTCGGGCCGGCGAGCGCTCATGGAGGCGGGCGGGAAGAAGGAGGTGGCGATGATGGTGCCGGTCGTCTTCCTCATCCTCCCGGTGACGGTCGTGTTCGCGGTCTACCCGTCGCTCGCCACGCTCCGGCTCGGGTTCTGAGCCGCGCCCGCACGCACGACGCACCGAGCCACCGCACGTGCGACGACCGACGCCTGACGAACGACCGACGCCTGACGTACGACCGACGACCAGCGACGAACGACGAACGACGACCAACGACGAACGACGACGACGGACGAAGGAGGCAGGGATGCAGGGGTGGACGCGGTGGAGGGCGGTCACGCACGGGACGGTCCGGGCGGTGGTGGTGCGGCTCGTCGACGGCGACCGGGAACGGGGCGACGTCCCGGGCTGGGTCCTCATCACCCTCATGACCGCGGGCCTGGTCATCGCGCTGTGGGCCGTCGCGGGTCCGGCGCTGACGCAGGCGTTCAGCAACGCGATCTCGAGTGTCAGCGCGCCCTGACGTGACGGTCGTCGGTCCCGGCCTCACGCGCGACGACCCGGAGCGCGGGTCAGCCGTCGTCGACTTCACCCTCGTCGCCGTCCTCGTGCTCGTGCTGTTCCTGGGAGTGGTCCAGGTGGCGCTCGCGGTGCACGTGCGCGCGACCCTCGTGGACTGCGCGGCCGAGGGGGCGCGGGTCGCCGGGCGGGCGGACCGCGGGCCGCAGGACGGTGCGGCGCGGACGCGCGCGCTGATCGGTGCCGCGCTGTCCCCGCGGTACGCCGAGGACGTCTCCGTGCGCCAGAGCGTCGTCGACGGCCTCCCGGTCGTCGAGGTCACGGTCTCGGCCCCACTGCCCGTGGTCGGGCTGCTCGGGCCGACGGGCGTGCTGACGGTCGACGGGCACGCGCTCGAGGAGGCACCGTGACACGCCGGACGCACCGCGCCGTCGTGCGGGTGCTCGCACGGCTCGTCGGAGGCTCGGACGGGACGCAGCGGGGGAGCGCCGTCGTCGAGTTCCTCGGGGTCGCGCTCGTCCTGCTCGTGCCGGTCCTGTACCTGGTGCTCACCGTCGGTCGCGTCCAGGCCGGGACGTTCGCCGTCGAGGGCGCGTCCCGGGAGGCGGCGCGCGCGTTCGTCACCGCCGGCTCGGCCGAGGAGGGCGCCCGGCTCGCGACCGCGGCCGTGGCGCTCGCGCTCGACGACCAGGGGTTCACGCCCGGCGGCGAGAGCCTGACGATCGCGTGCACGACCGCGCCGTGCCTCGAGCCGGGCGGCGAGGTGACGGCGCGCGTGCGCCTCGACGTGCCGCTGCCGCTCGTCCCCTCGTTCGCGCGTGCCGTCGTGCCGCTCGCCGTCCCGGTCGAGGCGCAGCACGTCGCTTCGGTCGACGAGTACGCCGCGAGGCGACCGTGACGGCAGGCGGCGCGCGGCGCCTCGTGCCCGACGTGCAGGTGCCCGACGTGCTCGTGCCCGACGTGCTCGTGCCCGACGTGCTCGGGCACGAGGCACTTGCGCCCGGCGCGCGGGACGACGCGCCCTCGGCCGGGGGAGGGCGCGAGGACGGCCGGATCATGCTCCTCACGTCGGCGTTCGTCGCGTTCGCGCTGCTGCTCGTGACCGTCGTCGTGAGCGCGACGGAGGTGCACCTGGAGCGCAAGCGCCTCTACGAGCTCGCGGACGCGCTCGCGCTCGCGGCGGCCGACTCGATGACGCACGAGACCTTCTACACCGGCGCCGCGACGGACCCGGTCGACGGCGCGGTGCTCACCCTCACGAGCGGCGGGGTGCGCGCGGAGGTCACGGACTACCTCGCGCGGAACCCGGAGGCCCTCGCCGGGCTGCACGGCGTCACGGTGACCGACGCGTCGACCACGGACGGCCGGACGGCGACCGTGAGCCTCGCGGCGCGCGCGCGACCCGCGATGGTCAGCTGGGTGACCCAGCCCTGGAGTGATGGCATCATCATCCGTGCAGAGTCACGTGCCAGAGCGTGGTGAGCACCTGTTGCTGTTCGACGACGAGCATCCAGGAAGGGACGGTCGCAACGACGCGCGAGCATGCTCCCGCGCCTTTGTTCACTTTCTTAACTTTGGATGGCCACTTCTGGCTTGACCCTGTGAAAACCCCAGGTTCGCCGCTATGGTGATCCGGTCCGACAACAACTCCAACGATGGAGAGCTACAACATGAACGCACGAGCAACGAAGAAGCTCGTCGCCGGGGGTGCCCTCGGTGCGATGCTCATCGGCACGGTCGCCCTCGCGTCCGCTGCCTCCGCCGACCAGGTGGGCGACGACTCGAACGTCGACGTGTCGGTCGAGATCGAGTCGACCGTCGAGCCGGGCAACCTCGCCTTCAGCGTGGCCTCCAGCTCCACGACGCTGAGCGAGGTCGACTCGACCGTCCCCGAGACCCGTGAGTTCACCGGCACGCTGCCGGAGGTCACGGTCACCGACACGCGTTCGGCCGACCAGATCGCCGAGGGCTCGTTCTGGTACGTCCTGGGCAGCGCCTCGGACTTCACCGGTGAGGCCGGCACGATCGGCGCCGAGAACCTGGGCTGGGCCCCGGCTCTCGTGAGCGGCAGCGACAGCGGCCTCGTCGAGGCCGGCGAGGGCGTCGACCCCGAGCTCGAGAACGGCCCCGGCCTCGTGGACCAGGACCTCCTCGTCTCGGCGTTCGACTCGACCGAGGTCAACCCCGAGGGCTCGTGGACCGCGAACGCGGACCTCACGCTCCGCACGGGTGAGGACGTCGCCGCCGGCGCCTACTCCTCGACCATCACGCTGTCCCTCTTCGAGGACATCGGCTGACCAGCCCCTCGTGACCCGGCGGCCGGCTCGACCGGCCGCTGACGGAGCAGTCCACGGCGGGCCGCTCCGCCTCGTCCGACGTTTCGGTCGGACGAGGCGGGCGGCCCGCCGTCGTACGGAGAGAGCACCTGCGTGAACCCTGCATCACACCTGAGCACCCGCCCGCGCGCCGCCCGCACCCGCGGCCTGCGGCGGCTCCTCGCCGTCGCGGCGGCCGCCGTCGCCGCGCTCGCGCCCGCCCTGCCCGCCGCCGCGGGCCCGGCACCCGCGAGCGGCCTGGTCCGGGACGCGGAGGAGACGATCACCTGGAGCGTCACGCCCGCGGACGCCGACGGCCCCGACGGCCGGCGCTGGGTCGACCTCACCGTCGACCCCGGCCAGACGGTCGAGGACCACCTCGCCGTGACGAACTTCGGCAAGACGCCCGCGACGTTCGCGCTCAAGTCCGCCGACGGGTACCTCACCGCGAACGGCCGCTTCAACATGCTCCCGTCCGACCGGGAGTCGAGGGACGCGGGCACCTGGTTCACCATCCAGGAGACCGTCGACGTCGGCCCGGAGGAGACCGTCGTCGTGCCGTACACGATCACGATCCCCGAGAACGCGACGCCCGGGGACCACCCGGCCGGCATCGCCGCGTCCATCACGACCGCCGGGAGCGACGAGGGCACGAGCGTGGGCGTCGAGAGCCGCGTCGGCTTCCGCGTCACGACCCGCGTCACCGGCGAGGTCCAGCCCGTGCTCGCGGTCGAGAACGTCAAGGCGTCCTACGCGCCCTCGTGGAACCCGTTCGCCGCGGGCGACCTCACCGTCTCCTACGACGTCGCCAACGACGGCAACGTGCGGCTCGGCGCCGAGGGCCAGGTCGCGACGTCCGCCCTGTTCGGCGCCGTGGTCGACGGCGCGACGGCGGAGCCGCTCGGCGAGGTCCTGCCCGGCGGCTCGCTGCGCAGCGAGGTCGGGTTCGACGACGTCTGGCCGCTCGGCCCGGTCAGCACGACCATCACCGTGACGCCCACGACCGTCGCCGACGACGTGGTGGACGCGCCGCTGCAGCCCGTGACCGTCACGGTCACGACGTGGGCCGTGCCGTGGCCCCAGCTCCTGCTCGTCGCGATCGTCGTCGTGCTCGTCATCGGCATCCGCGACGACCGCCGGCGCCGCCGTCAGCGCCTCGAGGCGATGCTCGCCAAGGCGCGCGACGAGGGCCGCCAGCAGGCCGCCGCGACCGAGCCCGCGGCGTCGGGCACGGGCGGGACCCGCACGCCGGGCGACCCGCAGGACTGACCGCCGACCGCGTCGTCGGGCCCGGACCGGGCCCGACGACGCGGAGGGTGCGCCGGGTCGCGTAACCTTGAACCTCGTGGCCACCATCGACTTTCCGTCCGAGATCAAGGCGCTGCGCAGCACGCTCGAGTCCATCGAGAGCGTGAGCGACCCGGAGGAGCTGCGCGCGAAGATCGCGGACCTCTCGGAGAAGGCGTCGGCCCCCGACCTGTGGGACGACCCGGAGGCGGCGCAGAAGGTGACGTCCGCCCTGTCCGCGGCGCAGTCCGAGCTCGACCGGGTGAAGAAGCTCGGCCAGCGCATCGACGACGTCGAGACCCTGGTCGAGATGGGCCAGGAGATGGACGACGAGGACACGCTCGTCGAGGCCGAGAACGAGGTCGCCGCCATCCGCAAGGACCTCGACCAGCTCGAGGTCCGCACGCTGCTCGCCGGCGAGTACGACGCGCGCGAGGCCGTCGTGACGATCCGTGCGGGCGCCGGCGGCGTGGACGCGGCCGACTTCGCCGAGATGCTGCTGCGCATGTACCTGCGCTGGGCCGAGCGCCACGGCTACCCGACCACCGTCCTCGACACCTCGTACGCGGAGGAGGCCGGGCTCAAGTCGGCCACGTTCGAGGTCAAGGCGCCGTACGCGTTCGGCCACCTGTCCGTCGAGGCCGGCACGCACCGCCTCGTGCGCATCTCGCCGTTCGACAACCAGGGCCGCCGCCAGACGTCCTTCGCGGCGGTCGAGGTCATCCCGCTCATCGAGCAGACCGACTCGATCGAGATCCCCGAGTCGGAGATCAAGGTCGACGTGTTCCGGTCCTCGGGCCCCGGCGGCCAGTCCGTCAACACGACGGACTCCGCGGTGCGCATGACGCACATCCCCACCGGCATCGTCGTGTCGATGCAGAACGAGAAGTCGCAGATCCAGAACCGCGCCGCCGCCCTGCGCGTCCTCCAGTCCCGCCTGCTGCTCGTGCGCCAGGAGGAGGAGAACGCGAAGAAGAAGGAGCTCGCGGGCGACATCAAGGCGAGCTGGGGCGACCAGATGCGCTCGTACGTGCTGCAGCCGTACCAGATGGTCAAGGACCTGCGCACCGAGCACGAGGTCGGCAACCCGTCGGCCGTGTTCGACGGCGACATCGACGACTTCATCGAGGCCGGGATCCGCTGGCGCCGCGGGGTGCAGAAGGACGCCTGACCCGCCCGGCGCCGCCCGGAGCGATTGATCCGGGCAACGGATCGATGCGCCCGGGCGCGGCGTGTCCGCCCCGCCGGGCCCGGATCGCGTGCCTACCCTCGGGATCGTGCGACGAACCTCGTTCGTCCACGGATCGACCCCCGACCCGAGGAACGTGCCGCTGTGATCCGCTTCGAGAACGTCACCAAGGTCTACGCGCGCGGCGCGAGACCGGCCGTCGACGACGTGTCGCTGGAGGTCCGGCGCGGCGAGTTCGTGTTCCTCGTCGGTGCGTCGGGGTCCGGCAAGTCCACGTGCCTGCACCTCGTCCTGCGCGAGGAGCGCCCCACCAAGGGCAAGGTGTTCGTCGCCGGCCGCGACCTCGGGTCGCTCTCGAGCTGGAACGTGCCGAAGCTGCGGCGCCAGATCGGGGTCGTCTTCCAGGACTTCCGCCTGCTGCCCAACAAGACCGTGTTCGAGAACGTCGCGTTCGCGCTTCAGGTGATCGGCAAGCCGCGTCACACGATCGCCATCACCGTGCCCGAGACGCTCGAGATGGTCGGGCTCGCGGGCAAGGAGAAGCGTCGCCCGCACGAGCTCTCCGGCGGTGAGCAGCAGCGCGTGGCGATCGCGCGCGCGATGGTCAACCGACCGCCGATCCTGCTCGCGGACGAGCCGACCGGGAACCTCGACCCCACGACGTCGCTCGGCATCATGCGCCTGCTCGACCGCATCAATCGCACCGGCACGACGGTCGTCATGGCGACGCACGACGAGGAGATCGTCAACCAGATGCGCCGCCGCGTCATCGAGCTCGAGACGGGCACGCTCGTGCGCGACCAGGCACACGGCTCCTACGGCGCGCGCGGCCAGGTCATCCCCGACCCCGCGGGCACGGCACCCGAGTCCGCCCCGACGACGGTCGTCCCGCGCCCCGTCCGCGCCGAGCAGGCACCTGCGCCGGCCGAGCCCGCGCCCGACGACACGCCCCTGCCGCGGCGGCGCTCCGTGCGTCGTCACGCCCCGGCCACGGCGGGGGAGTGAGCGGCGTGCGCCTCCAGTTCATCCTCGCGGAGCTCGGCCAGGGCCTGCGCCGCAACGTCTCGATGACCGTCTCGGTCGTCCTCGTGACGTTCGTGTCGCTGACCTTCGTCGGCGCGTCCATGCTCCTGCAGGCCCAGATCGGCAAGCTCAAGGACGACTGGTACGACAAGGTCGAGGTGTCGGTCTTCCTGTGCCCGCAAGGCTCGCCGTCGCCGACGTGCGCCGCCGGGGAGGCCACGCCCGAGCAGATCGCCGCGCTCGAGGACGTGTTCGAGACCGAGCTCGCCGACGAGATCCAGACCGTGTACTTTGAGTCCAAGGACGACGCGTTCGAGGCCTTCACCGAGCGCTACCCCGACGGCTACCTCGGCACGCAGCTCACGGTCGACGACATGCAGGCGTCGTTCCGGCTCAAGCTGACCAACCCCGAGAACTACGAGGTCGTCAACGACGTCGTGACCGGGCGGGCCGGCGTCGAGGTCGTCGAGGACCAGCGCCGCATCTTCGACTCGCTGTTCCTCGCGCTCAACCGCGCGTCGCTGCTCGCCGCGGGTCTCGCGGCCGTCATGCTGCTCGCCGCGGTCCTGCTCATCACGACGACGATCCGGCTCTCGGCCCTGAGCCGGCGGCGCGAGACGGGCATCATGCGGCTCGTCGGCGCGTCGAACCTCTTCATCCAGCTCCCGTTCCTCCTCGAGGGGGCGATCGCCGCCGTGCTCGGCGCGCTGCTCGCCGTGGGCGGGCTCTGGGTGGGGGTGAAGTACCTCGTCACCGACTGGTTGTCGCAGTCCGTGACGTGGGTGGCCTACGTCGACGAGGCGGACGTGCTGCGCATCGCGCCCGTGCTCGTCGGCATCGCGTTCCTCCTGGCGGCCGTCTCCTCGGTCGTCACGCTCAACCGCCACACGAGGGTGTGAGATGACCCGCGACCTGCGCCGCGCGACCGCGGCACTCCTCGCCACGACCCTGCTCCTCGTCGGGAGCGTCGCCTCGGCGTCCGCCGACGACATCGACGACCGTCGGGCCGCCGCCGAGCGCCGCCAGTCGGAGATCCTCGGCAACCGCGAGGAGCTCCAGTCCGAGCTCGAGGACACCGACGCCGAGCTCGCCCAGGCGGTCATCGACCTCCAGGCCATCGAGGCGCGACTGCCCGTCGCGCAGGCCGAGCTCGAGGCGGCCGAGGCCGAGGTCGAGCGGACCCAGCGCGAGGCGGAGCTCCTCGCGCAGCGCCTCGAGGACGCCCTCGGGCAGGAGGCGGCGATCAGCGCCGAGATCGAGCGCGGGGCGACCGAGGTGGCCGACGCGCGGTCGAGCATCGCGGAGATGGCGCGCCAGGCGTACCGCGGCCAGGGCGACGTCTCGAGCCTCGGCATCGTCACGGGCGCCGAGAGCACCGAGCAGTTCATCGAGGAGTACGCGGTCTCGTCGACGGCGGCGCGCAGCCAGTCCCGGTCGCTCCAGGAGCTGCTCGAGGCCGAGTCCGTCGCACGCAACCGCGAGGCGCGCCTGCAGGCGGTCCGCGAGACGATCGCCGACCTCAAGAAGCAGGCGGACGAGAACGTCGTCGCCGCCGAGGCCGCGCGCAAGGCGGCGGCCGACCGCAAGGCGGAGGTCGAGCAGCTCATCGCCGACCAGCAGGCGAAGAAGGCCACGATCGAGGAGCGCAAGGCGGCCGCGCAGGAGCAGATCGAGCAGAACGCGCGCGACCAGGCGGCCCTCGAGGCCGAGCTCAAGACGATCATCGCCGAGCAGGCGGAGCGTGACCGCAAGGCCGCGGAGGAGGCCGAGCGCCGTCGTCAGCAGCAGCAGCAGAACAGCGGCGGTGGCGGTGGTGGCGGCGGTGGCGGTGGTGGCGGCAGCAAGCCCGCGCCGCCGCCCCCGTCGAGCGGCACGACGCTGTCGTACCCCACCGCGGTGCCCTACGTGACGTCGAGCTACGGCATGCGCCTGCACCCCGTCCTCGGGATCTGGCGCCTGCACGCCGGGACCGACTTCCGCGCCTACTGCGGGACGCCGATCATGGCGGCCGCGTCCGGCACGGTGGTGCACGCCCAGCGTCGCGGCGGGTTCGGCAACCAGGTGCTCGTCAACCACGGCGTGGTCGGCGGGCAGAGCCTCATGACGAGCTACAACCACCTGACGAGCTTCGCCGTCTCGGGCGGGCAGCGGGTCAACAAGGGCGACATCGTCGGCTACTCGGGCAACACCGGGCTCTCGGGCGCGTGCCACCTGCACTTCGAGGTCTACGTCAACGGGTCCACCGTCAACCCGATGTCGCGCCTGCCCTGACCGTCGCGTGCCCGTGCGGGGAACCACCGGCGCCCGCCGCGGCGCTCCCGAGTGGTTCGCGCAGGGGATAATCGGTACCCGGTCGTCGTCGGGGACCCGTAGCCTGGGGCGCCGGCGCGACGGCCAGGCCGCGCGGACACGCCGACGGCCCGGCAGCACGGGCCCCGGCACGGACAGCGAAGGACGGTAGGACACGGATGGCGAAGGAGACCGGCCGCAAGGTCGTCGCCAGCAACCGCAAGGCACGGCACGACTACGTCATCGAGGACGTGTACGAGGCGGGGATCGTCCTGTCCGGGACCGAGGTCAAGGCGCTGCGCATGGGGCGCGCGTCGCTCGTCGACGGGTACGTCGCCGTCGACCACGGGGAGGCGTGGCTCGAGAACGTCCACATCCCCGAGTACACCGAGGGCACGTGGAACAACCACGCCCCGCGCCGCAAACGCAAGCTGCTCCTGCACAAGGAGGAGATCCTGCGCCTGGAGTCGAAGTCGCGCGAGAAGGGGCACACGATCGTGCCGCTCGCGCTGTACTTCCTCGACGGCCGCGCGAAGGTCGAGATCGCGCTCGCGCGCGGCAAGAAGGAGTACGACAAGCGGCAGGCGCTGCGCGAGAAGCAGGACAACCGCGAGGCGCAGCGCGCCATGCGGCAGCGCGAGCTGCGCTGACGCCGCGCGGGGCGTCCCGCACGCGGTCCTGTGCCCGACGCCGGACCCACCCGCTGGTGACCGCGGCGCCCCCGACGTACGGTCGAGGGCGAGACGACGACCGCGAACCAGGAGGCCCCATGGTCAAGCTCCGCCAGTACGTCCCGCGCCTCGCGGCGGGTGCGTACATCCTCAACTCCGGCCTGAGCAAGCGCGGCGCGGACGACGCGACCGCGCAGGGCATCCACGGGATGGCGGCGGGGACGTACTCGTTCCTCGAGGACGTCGAGCCGAAGCAGTTCACCAAGGCGCTGTCCACGGCCGAGATCGCGCTCGGCACCGCGCTCGTCGTGCCGTTCGTCCCCACCGGCCTCGTCGCGCTCGGCCTCGGCGTGTTCTCCGCGGGCCTCGTGGGCATGTACCTCAAGACGCCGGGGATGACGCGCGAGGACGGCGTGCGCCCGACCGAGCAGGGCACGGGGCTCGCCAAGGACGTGTTCCTCCTCGGGATCGCGGGCGGCCTGCTCGTCGACTCGCTGACCCGCGGTAGGTAACCGGCTCGCGCGCCCGCGACGCGCCGTCGCCGTACCGGGAATTCCGGTGCGACCTCGGGCGTTCATCCCGTAGGCTTGTCCTGCTGCGCGGGGAACGGGTCCGCCCGGGAACCCGCAGTGGTTGACAACTCCACAGGGGGTGATCGGTTTCGACGGTGGTCGTGCTTCGAGGAGAAGCGGGCCGAGGATGCAGGCTTATCTCGTTAACGATGTCTGCGAACCACAGGTGCCGATAACAAGCGCACCGACTTCGCCCTCGCCGCCTGAGCGAGCCCCGAAGTCCGTCAGCCCGAGCTAGCTCTCGACTCGGATCCTGGCGTCATCTAGAGAGCCACTGCTCGTAGTCCTCGTCACCGGGGCTACGGGGACTTTCAGGTGACTGAGCCCGTCCGCACCTTGTCTGCGTGAGTGCGGGGGCCGAGAAAAACGACAGCAGACTGCGCCCGGAGAAGTCCTCGATCGGCGTCACCGGACCGGGGTTCGATTCCCCGCACCTCCACCCCTGCGGCCACGGCCCGCACCCCTCCCGGGTGCGGGCCGTCGTCGTCCCCGCACCCGTGCGTCCCGCCCTCGTGGGGCGGCCCACGTCACCAGCCGTGCCGCTCCCACGCGGCCGCCGCGTCGTCGCCGTCGAGCCACTCGACCCGCAGGCGTTGCCCCCGTACGACGATCTCCGTCGCGTCGCCGGCCGCCAGGACCGGCGCCCCCGGGTCGTCGCAGTAGACGTCGTCCGCGGCGTCCGTCCCGTCGAGGTGCACCCGCCACTGCACCCGCGCCTGCGGGTTGACGTGGTGCGGCGACGAGTGCGGGCCGACGGTGTCCCAGTGCACGCACTCGCGCGTGACGAGGTGCCCGGCCGGCGTCGCGGTGCGGGGCGCGTCGTCGGACCACAGCCGGGCGACCCGGCCCGCGGTGCCCGCGCCGGGCACGCGCTCACTCACGCGTGGACGCCCCGACGGGCTCGCGGTCGGCCGACGGCGTGCCGGGGCCGTCCTCGGGCCCGTGTCCGTCGGTCCCGGGCGCGGGCGGCGTGCCCCCGTCCTGCGCGCGGCGCCGGACGCGGCGCAGCACCCAGCGCACGACGAGCAGCACGACGCCCGCGACGACGAGCCACGGCAGCAGCGCGCCGAGGACGACGACGAGCCCGTTGAGCGTGGCGAGCAGCGCGTTCCAGCCGTTCTGCAGTCCGCCGAGGAAGCCGCCCGGGGCGAGCTTCTCCGTCACGGCGACCTGCACGACCGAGACGTGCAGCGTCGACATCGTCACCTGGTCCGTGAGCGCCGCGCGCTGGGACTGGAGCGACTCGAGCTCGGCCTGCCGCGTCGTGAGCTCCTGCTCGGCCGCGAGCAGGTCCTCGGTCGAGGCCGCGTCGCCCATGAGGGTGCGCAGCCGCTCGACCGACGTGGTGAGCGCCGCCACGCGGGCGTCGAGGTCGCGCGCCGTCCCCGTGACGTCGACCGCCTCGATCGACAGGTCCCGGACGTCGCCGACCTGCTCGAGCGCGTCGACCGTCGCCGTGGTCTGCGCAGCCGGGACGCGGACCGTCAGCTCCGCGCTCGCCCGCGCGTCGCCGTCGGGCTCCGACTGGCGCCGGCTCTCCACGCGGCCGCCCGCGCTCTCCGCGAGCTCCGCGACCTGCTCGGCGGCCGTGGCCGGGTCGTCGGCGACGACCGTCACGGAGCCGGTCGTGACCACCTCCCGGTCGCCCTGCGACGCCGCGTCCTCGGACGCGGGCGCGATGCCCGACGACGCCTCGTCGGCCGCGCCGGCCTCGCTGTGCGCCGTGACGCCCCCGCCGCTGTCGCCCGCGAAGGACGCCGCGCCGTCCGGGGCCGCGGAGCAGCCCGCCAGGAGCGCCCCGCCCAGCAGGAGGGACGCGACGACGGCGAGGGGGCGAGTGGTCCGCATGCTGCGAGAGTAGGGGGCCAAGCGCACGAACCGGACACGCATCCGGACATCGTGACCGTCTTGTGAACTGGCCGTGACACAACCGCAGCGCGACGCCGGTGGACGGCGTCGCCACGGCAGGATGGGCGCGTGCTGGTGTGCTGCGGACTCGTGACCCTCGACGTCGTCCAGGTCGTCGACGCCCTCCCCGCGCCCGACGAGAAGGTCGTCGCGCGGTCCCTCTCCGCGACGTTCGGCGGCCCGGCCGCCAACGCCGCCGCGACCGCCGTCGCGCTCGGCGTCCCCACGACGCTCGTCACGGCGGTGGGCGGTGGGCCGCTCGCCGACGTCGTGCGGCGCGAGCTCGCGACGAGCGGGGTCGACCTCGTCGACGTCGCGGGCGACGACCCGGGCGCGGGCCAGCCCGCCGTCTCGACCGTGCTCGTCACGCGCGCGACGGGCGAGCGCGCGGTCGTGAGCACCAACGCGTCCGGGTTCGGCGACCTCGCCGTCGGCACCCGGGGGACCGGCCTGCCCGACGCCGCAGCGTTCCTCGACGACGCCGGCCCGGGCGACGTCGTGCTGCTCGACGGACACCTGCCGGGGCTCGCCCTCGCGGTGGCGCGGCGGGCGCGCGAGCGGGGCGCCGCCGTCGTGCTCGACGCGGGCTCGTGGAAGCCCGACGCGGCCGAGATGATCGGCCTGTGCGACGCCGTCGTCGCGTCGGCCGACCTCCGCCCGCCGGGCGTCGGGGAGGAGGGCGTGCTCGACGCCCTCGCGGCGCTCGGCCCGCGCTTCGTCGCGCGGACCCGCGGGCCGCGGGCCGTCGAGGTCCTCGAGGCGGGGGAGCGGTACGAGATCGCGGTCCCCGGGCCCGCGCGGGTCGTGGACACGCTCGGGGCGGGCGACGTGGTCCACGGCGCGTTCGCGGCGCGGGTCGCGACCGGGGCGTCGTGGCGCGCCGCGCTCGAGCACGCCGTCCGGGTCGCGTCGCGCTCGGTCGAGCACGCCGGCGCGCGCGGTTGGATCGACGCCCGCTGAGGTCAGGGCAGGCCGGGCTGCGCCGGGTGGGCCGCGTCGGGACCGAGGTCCCGCGCGCCGGGCCGGACGGCAACGTTTCGATCACGAAGCCCGACGGAAGTTGACACGCACTTAGTAAAGGCAGTCTACTAACAAACATGACAACGGCAGTCACCGGGACCGGCGCACCGAGGAGGCGCCTGAGCACAGGGCTCAGGCCGACCTCGAAGGTGCTGCCCGAGCACGCTCGGGCCCACAACCGGTCCCTCGTGCTGCAGCACCTCTTCCACGAGGGGCCGACGTCGCGCGCCGACCTCGCGCGCGCCACGTCGCTGACCCGCGTGACGATCTCCGACCTCGTCTCCGTGCTCATCGCGGAGGGCCTCGTCGAGGAGCTCGGCGTGCGCCCCGGGCAGCGCGTCGGCAAGCCCGCGATCCTCGTCGGGATGCGCACGAGCGCGTACCAGATCGTGTCCGTCGACCTCACGGACGACGAGGTGCTGCGTGGCGCCGTCCTCACGCTCACCGGCGACTTCGTCGTGCGGCAGAGCCTCACGGTCGACGGTCGCACCGGCACCGAGCTCGTCGACCTCCTCACGCGCTTCTGCCGCGGGCTCATCGCGTCCGCGACCCAGCCGGTGATCGGCGTCGGGATCGGCTCGCCGGGCGTCGTCGACGCCGACGGCCGCGTCATCGAGGCGCCCAACCGCCGCTGGTACGACGTGCCGCTCGCCGCGCAGCTCACCGAGCGGCTCGGGCTCGCCGTGCACGTCGCGAACGACGCGAACATCGCCGCGCTCGGCGAGTTCACCTTCGGCGGAGCGGCGGGCGACGGACTGCTCGTGCTCACCGTGGGCGAGGGCGTGGGCGCCGGCATCATGGTCGACGGCGCGCGCGTGCGGGGGCACGCGGACGCGGCCGGCGAGCTCGGCCACGTCACCGTCGTCGACGACGGCGAGCCGTGCGCCTGCGGGCGCCGCGGCTGCCTGGAGACCGTCCTGTCCGTCCCGGCCCTGCGCCGTGCGACCGACGGGCTCGACACCGAGGCTTCCGACGCCGTCCTGGCGTCGGTGGGCAGGACGCTGGGCATCGCCCTCGCGCCTGTCGTCAGCGCGCTCAACCTCGCGGAGGTGCTCATCAGCGGTCCGGCGGACCTGCTCGACGGGCCCCTGCGCGAGGCGGCGTTCGAGACCATCCGCGCGCGCACGATGCCGGTCATCGGCAGCGGGCTCCAGGTGCGGATGGCGACGCTCGACGAAGACGTCGTCCTCGCTGGGGCCGCCGTCCTCGTCCTGTCCGGACAGCTGGGAGTCTCATGAGCCGACGACGCTCGCACTGACCCCGCAGCCCGACCGGGCACGGCTCGCGCCCTGCCCCCACGAACCCCCTGGGACCCCCAGTGCAGTACCCCCAGGACGCAGTACCCCTGCACGATCTCGATTACGCAGGACTCCTGCCACACCTCCGGTGGCGTCACCGACGCCGCCACCAAGAAACACCGAGAGGAAGCACCCAGTGAAGAGGAACCGCCTCGTCGCCACGTCCGTGGCGTCCACGATCACCCTGGCACTCGCGCTCACCGCCTGCAGCACCGGCGGCAACGACAACGGCTCCGGCGAGGGCGAGGCCGCCACCGGCGACATCCGCGTCTGGCTCAACGGCTCGGACACGCCCGACGCCGCTCGCGAGTACCTCAAGACGACGTTCGAGGAGGAGAACCCGGGCAGCACCCTCACGATCGAGGAGCAGTCCTGGACCGGCCTCGTCGACAAGCTCACGACGTCGCTCTCCGGCTCCGACAGCCCGGACGTCGTCGAGGTCGGCAACACGCAGTCCCCGGCGTTCACGTCCGCGGGCTTCTTCCGTGAGATCACGGAGGAGGAGTTCCAGTCCCTCGGCGGCGACGACCTGCTCCAGGGCTTCGTCGAGGCCGGCGACTGGGACGAGAAGCACTACGCGCTGCCGTACTACGCGGGCTCGCGCGCCGTGTTCTACTCGCCGTCGGCCATCGGCTCGGACATCACCGTCCCGGCGACCCTCGACGAGTACGTCGAGCTCGGCAAGTCGCTCAAGACCGACAGCCGCTCGGGCGTGTACTGGCCCGGCCAGGACTGGTACAACGCGCTCCCGTTCATCTGGGAGAACGGCGGCTTCATCGCCGAGCAGAACGACGCGGGCGAGTGGGAGGGCGGCTTCTCGAGCGAGGGCGGCCTCGCCGGCCTCGCGCAGGTCCAGGACCTCATGACGAACGCGTCGCTCGCGCCGAAGGACGGCCAGGAGACCGACCTCCAGGTGCCGTTCTGCGAGGGCAAGGTCGCGTTCCTCTCGGCGCCGACGTGGATCCAGTGGTCCATCAACGCCCCCGAGGAGCCCGAGACGCCGGATGGCGTCCCCGGCTGCGCGTCGACCTACGGCGGCGACCTCACGGCGTTCCCGCTCCCGGGCAAGGAGGCCGGCACCACGGCGCAGGTCTTCGCCGGTGGCTCGAACATCGCCGTCGCGCAGAAGTCGAACAACCCGGAGCTCGCGTTCAAGGCGTTCGAGATCATGATGAGCGACGAGTACCAGACGATCCTTGCCGAGAACGGCCTCATCCCGGCCAAGGTCTCGCTCGCGAGCGCCGTCCCGCAGGACAACCCGATCGCCCAGGCCGGTGTCGCGGCCGCGGCGAACACGCGCCTCACCCCCGCGTCGCCCAAGTGGGCCGACGTCGAGGCGCAGAACGTGCTCCAGAGCGCCTTCACCAAGATCGCCAACGGCGACGACGTGAAGACCGTCGCGGCGGAGCTCGACGCGAAGATCGAGGAGATCCTCAACAGCTGAGCCCGTCCGGTGGCGCCCGGCCCGGAGCCGGGCGCCACCGGTGGCTCGAGCCGTCAGGGGTGGGGTCTCCTCGGGGACCCCACCCCTCCCCGTGACGGGCCGTCGGCACGTCTCCTGCGCACCACCGCGCACCACAGACGGAGTGAGGAAATGAGCTCAACCACCCTCGAACCCCGCACCGAGCGCTCCGGCGCCGCGGTGCGGCCCCCCAAGAAGCGGCGTCCGCCGGTCCTGCCCTGGACGCTCCTGCTCCCCAGCCTCGTCGTCCTGGGGGTCCTGGTCGGATACCCCATCGTCCGGCTCGTCGTCATGTCGTTCCAGAAGTACGAGCGGGCCCAGCTCATGGGCCAGCCCGCCGAGTGGGTCGGCTTCGACAACTACGCCCAGGTCCTCACGGACGTCGACGGCTTCTGGACCGTGCTGCTGCGCAGCTTCCTCTTCATGGTCGTCTGCGTCGCCCTGACGATGCTCATCGGCACCCTCGTCGCCCTGCTCATGATGCGGCTCGGCAAGGGCTTCCGCCTGCTCGTCTCGATCGGCCTGCTCCTCGCGTGGGCGATGCCGGCGCTCGCCGGCACCGTCGTGTGGGGCTGGATCTTCGACTCCGACTACGGCGTCGTCAACAACCTCCTGACGAAGATCACCGGCGAGAACTGGCTGGGCCACGCCTGGCTCATCAACCCGCTGCTGTTCTTCACCGTCGCGACGATCATCATCGTGTGGGGCGCCGTCCCGTTCGTGGCGTTCACCATGTACGCCGGCCTGACGCAGATCCCGGGCGAGGTGCTCGAGGCTGCGCAGCTCGACGGCGCCGGCCCGGTCAAGCGCTTCCGGCTCATCATGGTCCCGTACGTGCGCAGCATCATCACGGTGCTCGTCGTGCTGTCCATCATCTGGGACCTGCGCGTCTTCACGCAGATCTACGCCCTGCAGGACATCGGCGGGATCCGGGAGCAGACGAACACGATCGGCGTGTACATCTACCAGATGGGCATGGCGCAGGGGCACTACGGTCTCGCCGGCGCCATCTCGGTGATCTTCGTCTTCATCATGCTCGCGATCTCCTTCTACTACGTGCGCCAGACGGTTCGGGAGGAAGAACTGTGAGCACCATCTCCACGACCCCCGTGGCGGCCGTCCGGCACGCCTCGCCGAGCGCGGCGAAGCCGGCGGTGCGCAAGAGCCGGGAGACGCGGCGCAAGAAGGCGGCGAACATCGTCTACGCGATCCTCGCGATCGTCGTCTTCGTCGGGTCCGCATTCCCCGTGTACTGGATGATCAACACCTCGTTCCTCCCGGCGAACCTCATCCGGGGCAGCGAGCTGCACTACTTCCCGACGCCGGAGACGTTCACGCTCCGCAACTACGAGAGCGCCATCCTCAGCGAGGACCGCGCGGCGTTCCTGCCCGCCCTCGGCAACTCGCTGGCGGTCACGCTGTTCACGCTCCTCGTGGCGATGCTGCTCGGCTTCCTCGCCTCGCTCGCGGTCACGCGGTTCCGGTTCAAGGGCCGGCGCGCGTTCATCCTCGCGATCCTCGTGGTCCAGATGATCCCCGGCGAGGCCATGATGATCTCGATCTTCCGGATCATCGACGGCTGGCAGCTGCTGAACACCATCATCGGCCTCGGGATCGTCTACGTCTCCGGCGTGCTGCCCTTCACGATCTGGACGCTGCGCGGGTTCGTCAACGGCGTCCCGGCCGAGCTCGAGGAGGCGGCCATGATCGACGGCTGCTCGCGGGGCAAGGCGTTCTGGAAGATCACGTTCCCGCTGCTCGCGCCGGGCCTCGTCGCGACGGGCGTGTTCGCGTTCATCCAGGCCTGGAACGAGTTCGTCATGGCGCTCATCATCATGTCGCGCCCGGACTCGATGACGCTGCCGGTCTGGCTGCGCACGTTCCTCCAGGCGACGCAGGCGACCAACTGGGGGGCGGTCATGGCGGGAGCGGTGCTCATCGCGATCCCCGTGGTGATCTTCTTCCTCATCGTCCAGGGTCGGATGACCGGCGGTCTCGTCTCGGGTGCGGTGAAGGGCTGACGTGAGCGACCTGAGCACGGCTGCCTCGCCGCACGGCGAGGCAGCCGCAGCCCTGGCCGGACGCCCCGGCCCCGGCGCGACGTCGCATCGCGACCCCCTGCCCTCGGGGCCGGGGAGCGCGGTCGGCCTCGACATCGGCGGCACCAAGGTGCTCGCCGCGTACCTGGGCCCGGACGGCGCCGTGCACGAGTCGCTGCGCCTGCCGACGGTGCGCGGTCCGCAGGGCGTCGTGGCGAGCGCCGCGCGCGCGGTGCGCGAGGTCCTGCGGCGCGCGGGCGTCGACGCCGCCGACGTCGACGGCGTCGGTGTCGGCGTGCCCGGCCTCGTAGACCCGGACGACGGCTCGGTGACGCACGCCGTCAACCTCGGCATCGAGGGAGGCCGCTTCGCGCTCGCCGACGCGCTGTCCGAGGAGCTCGGCGGGGTGCCGGTACGGGTCGACAACGACCTCAACGTCGCCGCGCTCGGCGCGTCCCACCTGCGCGGTGGCGACGGCGCGGACCTCGCGTTCCTCGCGCTCGGCACCGGTCTCGCGGCGGGCATCGTCCTCGGCGGCGAGCTGCGCCGCGGCGTGAGCGGTGCGGCGGGGGAGATCGGGCACATCCCGATCGACCCGCAGGGCCCGCCGTGCGCGTGCGGCCAGCGCGGGTGCGTCGAGGTGTACGCGTCCGGCTCCGCGCTGTCGGCGCGGTGGCCCGCGCGGCACGGCCGGCCCGCCCCGGCGGAGCTCTTCGAGGCCGCCGCGGCCGGTGACCCGGAGGCCGTCCGGGTCAAGGCGGAGTTCGCGGACGCGGTGGCGTCCGCGGTCCGGATCCTCGAGCTGACGGTCGACGTGCGACACGTCGTCCTCGGCGGCGGTGTGTCCGCCCTGGGGCAGCCGCTCCTCGACGCCGTGCGCGAGGCGCTCGACGCGCAGTCGAGCAGCTCCCCGTTCCTGTCCTCGTTGCGTCTGGCGGAGCGGGTCTCGCTGGCCCCCGCCGACGTCCCTGTCGCCGCCGTGGGTGCTGCCCTCGTCGGCCGTCGAAAGGTGCTGTGATGGAGGTCGTGATCGCTCCTGCGGAGCGGTTGGC
>NZ_WMKA01000034.1 GCF_009711085.1 Cellulosimicrobium composti | reverse complement strand
CGGCGGGCGTGCGCGCGCAGGTCGTGCCGCTCGTGCGCCAGCGGGGACGCGCGCGCGACCAGGTCGGGCTCGGGTCGCGGGCGCGCGGCGCGCGGCTCAGGGGGGTCGACGTCGCACGCCGCCCCGGGCGCGTGCGCGACGCCCTGCGGGACCGGACGCCGTGCCTCCTCGTCGACGACGTCCTCACGACGGGGGCCACGCTCGCGGCGTGCGAGAGCGCCCTCGCCGGTGCCGGCGTGCCCGTGCTGGGCGCGTTCGTGCTGGCCGCGACCCCGGCCCCCGGGGAGCGTCGCGGGCCGCGGCGCGTGCCGTCGTCGGGCCCCCACGGAGGACGGGACCGAGGTCCCTCGGCCCGGGCCCCGTTGGTGCTGCCTGGAACCCGGGGCGGGGGTTAGTCTGAGGGCCAGTCGCCGCGGACGACGGACGTGCAGGGCACGTGCGACGCCGCGCGAGCGTACCGAGCGCGCGGCCTCGTGCCGCAAGGAGGTGGTAGCCCACCGCACCCGGCACCGGGTGCTCCTACCGAATCCGAACGAGGCGCCCGGACGCACCGGGCCGGGCGTCGCACAAGATCCTCGCGGAGGCTCACATGGAGATCGTCGTCGTCGGCAGGCACACGGAAGTGGCAGACCGCTTCCGCCGGCACGTGGAGGACAAGCTCGCCAAGGTCCAGCAGCTCGCGCCCACGGCGCAGCGCGTGGACGTCGAGGTCACCCACGAGAACAACCCGAGGCTCTCCGGGGTCCGCGAACGCGTCGAGCTGACCGTGCGCGCCAAGGGACCCGTCGTCCGCGCCGAGGCAGCGGCCGACGACCGGTTCGGCGCCCTCGACCTCGCGATGGACAAGCTCGCCGAGCGCCTGCGCCGAGCCCGCGACCGTCGCAAGGACCACCGCAACCACACCGTCGTGCCGCCCGTCGACGTGCGTCCCTACGACCCGGCCACGCACGCCGCACCCCCGCCGCCTGCGCCGACCGCGCCCAGCGAGCCCGGGGAGGCCGTCGAGACGACGCTCGGCGACTCGCCCGTCGTCATCCGGCAGAAGCTGCACACCGCGGAGCCCATGACCGTGGACGACGCGCTGTACGAGATGGAGATGGTCGGTCACGACTTCTTCCTCTTCGTCGACGTCGAGACCTCCCGCCCGTCGGTGGCCTACCGCCGCCGCGGGTGGACGTACGGGGTCGTCGCGCTCGACACGTCGTGCGACTGCGCGCAGGCCCCGGCCGAGAAGACCGCCTGAGCCGCGCCGACGCGCCCGGACCCGCGCGGGTCCGGGCGCGTCGTGCTGTCCGGTGTCCGACGACCAGGCGGTCCTGGCCGGCCGAGCAGGCGGTCCTGGCGCGACCGGCGGCCGGGACGCGCCAGGAGCACCTGGTCGGCGCGGGGCGGGCGGTGTGGGTGGGGGAGGGCAGGATCGGGACGTGGTCGCCACCTCGCCCCGGTCCGAGTCGATGTCCCTGTCCCAGGCGCGCCGCGTCGCGCTCGCCGCGCAGGGGCTGCACCGCGAGCGCCCGTACGGCGGCGGCGACGGCCGGACGCCCACGATGCGGCAGGTGCAGGGGGTGATCGACCGCCTCGGGCTGCTGCAGATCGACTCCGTGAACGTGCTCGCGCGCGCCCACCTCATGCCGCTGTACGCGCGGCTCGGCCCGTACGACACCGCGCTCCTCGACCGCGCCGCGGGGCGCGCGCCGCGACGGCTCGTGGAGACGTGGGCGCACGTCGCGTCGTACGTCCCGCCCAGCACGTGGCCGCTGCTCGAGTGGCGCCGACGCCGCTACCGCACCGAGGCGTGGGGGACGATCAGCGCGGTCGAGATGAGCCACTCCGACGCCGTCGAGGACGTGCGCCGCCTCGTCACCGAGCGCGGCCCGATCACGGCGAGCGAGGTGCACGACGTCCTCGAGGCCGAGGGCCGCGCGCACCCGCGCGACCGGTCGCAGTGGGGCTGGAACTGGACCGTGGCCAAGCGCGCGCTCGAGTTCCTCTTCTTCACGGGCGAGATCACGTCCGCGCGTCGCAACAGCGCGTTCGAGCGCTGCTACGACCTCACCGAGCGCGTGCTCCCGCCCGAGGTCGTCGCCGCCCCGCCCGTCGCGGACGCCGACGCCGTCCGGTCGCTCCTCGAGATCGGTGCCCGCGCCCACGGGATCGGGACGCTGCGCTGCTTCAAGGACTACTTCCGCCTCAAGGGGCCCGCCGTGCGGACGGCCCTCGACGAGCTCGTCGAGGCCGGGACGCTGCGGCCGGTGACCGTGCGTGGGTGGGACGAGCCGACGTACCTCCACGCCGACGCCGCCCTCCCGCGGCGCGCGACGGCCGTGACGCTGCTCAACCCGTTCGACCCGCTCGTGTTCGAGCGCACGCGACTGGAGCGCCTGTTCGACGTGCACTACCGGATCGAGATCTACGTCCCCGCGCCGAAGCGCGTGCACGGGTACTACGTGCTGCCCTTCCTCGAGGGCGAGGACCTCACGGCGCGCGTCGACCTCAAGGCCGACCGGCGCGCCGGGGTCCTGCGGGTGCTGTCGGCGCACCGCGAGCAGGCCGCGGGGGACCTCACGGCCGCCCGGCTCGCCGCGGAGCTGCGCGTCCTCGGCGGCTGGCTGGGCGTCCCGGAGGTCGACGTCGCCCCGGCGGGCGACCTGGCGCCCGCGCTCGCCGCCGAGGTCGCCGCCGCGCGCTGAGAGCGCTCGGCGCCCGGCGCGGGCGGTGGGCCGACCGGCGCGGCGAGGACGCGTCGTCGTACGCTGGCGGGCGACCTCGCGGGCCAGGTTCGTCGTCGGCGAAACCCGGACGGGACCGACGCGGCTCCGACTCGCCTACGATGTTGTGTGACGTTGCCGACGTCCGCTGCCGTGCGCGCCCGCGCGGCAGAGCGTCGGCGCTGCCCCCGGACCACCCGGCCCGGGCACCGATCGATACGGGAGTCCTGCGTGCCTTCGATCCTCGACAAGGTCCTTCGCATCGGCGAGGGCCGGATCCTCAAGAAGCTGTCCGGCATCGCCGACCAGGTCAACAAGCTCGAGCCGGGCTTCGAGGATCTCACCGACGAGGAGCTGCGGGAGGAGACCGACCGCTTCAAGGCGCGGCTCGCGGCCGGCGAGACCCTCGACGACATCCTGCCCGAGGCGTTCGCCGCGGTGCGCGAGGCGTCGCGCCGCACGCTCGGCCAGCGGCACTTCGACGTCCAGCTCATGGGCGGCGCCGCGCTCCATTTCGGCAACATCGCCGAGATGAAGACCGGTGAGGGCAAGACGCTGGTCGCGACGACGGCCGCGTACCTCAACGCGCTCGAGGGCAAGGGCGTGCACGTCGTCACGGTCAACGACTACCTCGCCAAGTACCAGAGCGAGCTCATGGGCCGCGTCTACCGGTTCCTCGGCCTCAGCACGGGCTGCATCCTGTCCGGGCAGACGCCGGCCCAGCGCCGCGAGCAGTACGCCGCGGACATCACGTACGGGACGAACAACGAGTTCGGCTTCGACTACCTGCGCGACAACATGGCGTGGTCCACGGACGACCTCGTGCAGCGCGGCCACCACTTCGCGATCGTCGACGAGGTCGACTCGATCCTCATCGACGAGGCGCGCACGCCGCTCATCATCTCGGGCCCCGCGTCAGGCGACACGAACCGCTGGTTCGGCGAGTTCGCCAAGGTCGTGCGCCGACTCAGCCCGGGCACGGACTACGAGGTCGACGAGAAGAAGCGCACCGTGGGCGTGCTCGAGCCCGGCATCGAGAAGGTCGAGGACTACCTCGGCATCGACAACCTCTACGAGTCGCTCAACACGCCGCTCATCGGGTTCCTCAACAACGCCATCAAGGCGAAGGAGCTCTTCAAGCGCGACAAGGACTACGTCGTGCTCAACGGCGAGGTCATGATCGTCGACGAGCACACCGGGCGCATCCTCCCGGGCCGCCGCTACAACGAGGGCATGCACCAGGCCATCGAGGCCAAGGAGGGCGTGCAGATCAAGGCGGAGAACCAGACGCTCGCCACGATCACGCTCCAGAACTACTTCCGCCTGTACTCCAAGCTCTCGGGCATGACCGGTACGGCGGACACCGAGGCGGCCGAGTTCCAGGGCACGTACAAGCTCGGCGTGGTGCCGATCCCGACCAACCGGCCGATGCAGCGCGTCGACCAGCCGGACCTCGTGTACAAGAACGAGGAGGGCAAGTTCGACGCGGTCGTCGCGGACATCGTCGAGCGCCACGCGAAGGGCCAGCCGGTGCTCGTCGGCACGACGAGCGTCGAGAAGTCCGAGCTGCTGTCGTCCAAGCTGAAGAAGCACGGCGTGCCGCACGAGGTCCTCAACGCCAAGCAGCACGAGCGCGAGGCGTCGATCGTCGCGCTCGCCGGTCGCAAGGGCGCCGTGACGGTCGCGACGAACATGGCCGGCCGTGGTACCGACATCATGCTCGGCGGCAACGCGGAGTTCATGGCGGTCGCCGACCTCGCGGCCCGCGGCCTCGACGCCGCGGAGAACCCGGAGGAGTACGAGGCCGCCTGGCCCGACGCGCTCGAGAAGGCGAAGGCCGCGGTCGCGGCGGAGCACGACGAGGTCAAGGAGCTCGGCGGCCTGTACGTGCTCGGCACCGAGCGTCACGAGTCGCGCCGCATCGACAACCAGCTCCGCGGTCGTTCCGGCCGTCAGGGCGACCCGGGCGAGTCCCGGTTCTACCTGTCGATGCAGGACGACCTCATGCGGCTGTTCAACTCGAACCTCGCCGAGTCGATGATGAACCGTGCCGGGTTCCCCGACGACGTGCCGCTCGAGTCGAAGATGGTCACGCGCGGTATCGCGAGCGCGCAGGGCCAGGTGGAGTCGCGCAACTTCGAGATCCGCAAGAACGTCCTCAAGTACGACGACGTCCTGTCGCGCCAGCGCACCGTCATCTACGACGAGCGCCGCCGCGTGCTCGAGGGCGAGGACCTGCAGGAGCAGGTGCAGCACTTCCTCACCGACGTCGTCACGGCGTACGTCGAGGGCGCGACGGCCGAGGGCAACCCCGAGACCTGGGACCTCGACGCGCTGTGGACCGCGCTGCGCGCCGTCTTCCCGATCTCGATCACGGTGGACGAGGTGGTCGAGCAGGCCGGCGGCGAGACGCGTCTGACGGGCGAGATGCTGCTCGAGGAGATCCTCTCCGACGCGCGCATCGCCTACCAGAACCGCGAGGAGCAGCTCGGCGCGGCGAACATGCGCCAGCTCGAGCGTCGCGTGACGCTCTCGGTCCTGGACCGCAAGTGGCGCGAGCACCTCTACGAGATGGACTACCTCAAGGAGGGCATCGGGCTGCGCGCGATGGCGCAGCGCGACCCGCTGGTCGAGTACCAGCGCGAGGGCTACCAGCTCTTCCAGGCGATGACCGAGGCCATCAAGGAGGAGACGGTCGGGTACCTGTTCAACCTCGAGGTCAAGGTCGCCGAGCCGGGCGCGGGCGCCGCGGGCCAGGCGTCGATCTCCGCGGCGGACGCGGCGCAGGCCGCGCAGTCGGCTGCGGGCCAGGCGCTCGGCGGCGCGGCCGGTGCGGCGTCCGCAGGTGCGGCCGCGGGCCTCGCGGCGGCGGCGCAGCAGCAGGCCGCCGTGCAGCAGGACGCCCCCGTGGAGGACGCACCGGTCGCCGACGAGCCCGTCGAGGACGCCCCGGTCGCCGACGCCCCCGCCGCGGCACCCGCGCCCGTGGCGACCCCGGCCGCGTTCGGCGGCCCGGACGGCGCCCGCGCGGGGACGCTCATCGCGAAGGGCCTGGACGGCCCCGACCGCCAGGTGCCGCTGTCCTACAGCGCGCCGAGCGAGGACGGCACGGGGCGCGCGGTCGTCTCGGGCGACGCCGGGCGACGGGCGCGCCGCGCCCTGCACGGCGAGGCGACGGCGGTCGAGAGCGACGGCCGGACCTTCCCGGGCACCCCGCGCAACGCGCAGTGCCCGTGCGGCTCGGGCAAGAAGTACAAGGTCTGCCACGGCCAGAACGAGGAGTGACGGCCGGACCGTCCTGACGCCACGAGGTGTGTCGCGCGCGCGGCACACCTCGTGGCGTCTCCGGAGGCCGGGCGCCTCGGCGCCGCGCGTCTCGGGTGCGGCGTCTCCGGTGCCGCGTGTCTCCGGTGCCGTGCGGCTCGGACCCGCGGTCGAGGGCTGCGTCCTCGGCGCGCGAAGGGACCGCGCCCGGACGCGCGCCGGGTCCGTGACGATCGTCCCGCGAATAGCGAATTGTCGTGAATGCGGTGCGTCTGGTTAGAGTGCAGGACGTCCGAGCACGTCTGCACGACGAAGGAGTTCGCCGCCCGATGAGGATCCTCCTGCTGGTCTCAGCCTTCAACGGTCTCACCCAGCGGGTGTGGTGCTCCCTGAAGGAGCAGGGCCACGACGTCGGCGTCGAGCTCGCCCCGACGTTCGACTCGGCCGCCGCGATGACGCGTGCGGTCGAGCGGGCCGACCCCGACCTCGTGCTGTGCCCGTTCCTCAAGCACCGCGTGCCGAGCTCGGTCTACGACCGCTGGCCCACCGTGGTCGTGCACCCCGGCCCCGTGGGCGACCGCGGCCCGTCGTCGCTCGACCACGCGATCCGCGACGGGCGCGAGCAGTGGGGCGTCACGGCCCTGTCGGCCGTGGAGGAGCTCGACGCCGGGCCCGTGTGGGCGACGTCGGTCTTCGACATGCCGTCCGGTCCCGTGTCCAAGAGCGCGCTGTACAACAGCCGAGTCGCTGACGCCGCGATGGCGTGCGTCGACGAGGTGATCCGCAAGGTGGCCGACGGCGAGGAGCCCGCCTTGGCGGAGACCTGGCCGCAGGTCGTCACGGACGTCGGCGAGCTGCCCCTGCTGCGCCGCGCCGACTTCCGGCTCGACTGGAGCCGCCCCGCCGCGGAGCTGGAGCGCCTGGTCGCCGCCGCGGACGGGGCGCCCGGGGCTCCTGCGGAGGTCGACGGCCGGTCGGTCTGCCTGTTCGACGCCGTCGCCTCGCCCGAGCACACCGGGGAGGCGCCCGGCACCGTCGTGGGGCGGCACTTCGACGCGGTCGCGGTCGCGTGCGGCCAGGGCACCCTGTGGGTCGGGTACGCGGCCGAGCTGGGCGCGCGCCGGGGCCCGAAGCTCCCGGCGACGCAGGTGATCGACGCGGGCCGGGCGCCCTTCCGCCCCGTCCCGGACGCCCTGGCGGAGACGACGTACGTGCGCGACGGCGCCGTCGGGACCCTGACGATCCGCTCCTACAACGGGGCGATGCACACCGAGCAGTGCCGGCGCCTCACGACGGCCGTCGAGAAGGCCCTCACCGAGGACACCCGGGTGCTCGTCGTCCGCGGGACCGAGCACGCGTTCTCGAACGGGATCCACCTCGGTGCGATCGACGCGGCCGTGGACCCGGCGACGGAGGCGTGGGAGAACATCTGCGCGATCGACGAGCTGTGCCTGGCCGTCGCGTCCGCCGAGCAGCTCACCGTCGCCGCGTTCACCGCGAACGCGGGCGCGGGCGGCGTGATGGCCGGCCTGTGCGCCGACGTGACGCTCGCGCGCGACGGCGTCGTCCTCAACCCCTACTACGACATGGGGATCTTCGGGTCGGAGCTGCACACGTGGAGCGTCCCGGCGCGCGTGGGCGCCCGGCGTGCGTCCCGGCTGCTCCAGGGCAAGCTGCCGGTCTCCGCGGCCGAGGCCGCACGCATCGGGCTCGTCGACGGGGTCGGCCCGCGGGAGTGGGGCGAGTTCGAGGGCTGGCTGTCGTCGACCGCGCAGGGGTACGCGGAGCCGGAGACGCTCGCCGCGATGCTCACGGCACGCGCCGAGCGCCGCGCGACCGACCGGCCCCTGACGTCCTACCAGACGATCGAGCTCGCCGAGATGGCGCGCGACTTCTTCGACGACCGCAACGGGTTCTCCGCCCAGCGCCGCGCGTTCCTGCGCAAGTCGCCCGCCGACGCCACGCCGGAGAAGCTGCGGTTCGCCACGCCGCGCGCGTGACGCGCCGACCGCGGCCCGTCGGACCGGCAGGTCGGGCGGGCCGCGAGCGTCCGGTGGCGTGGCTGGGCGCTCAGCCGATCTCCAGGGCCACGACCCGCCACGTGCCGCGGCGGGTCTCCAGCCGAGCGGCGGCCGCGCGTACGCGGTCGCCGTCGTCGACGACGACCGTCCCCTCAGCGACCCCCTCGCCGATCCGGACGAGTCGCGCGCGCCGGATCGTCACCGGCCGTGTCGCGCTCTCGACGCCCGCGTCGGCCACGAGCCGGGCCCGGCGGGCGAGCGTCTCGTAGATCTCGGGCGAGACCCAGCGCGCGAGCTGGCCCACCGTGCGCTCGCCGCGAAGGACCTCGAGCGCCGCACGGACGACGGCGCAGCACATCGCCGTCGGGTCCGGGAGCGGCACCGGGGCCGTCGGTGCGAGCGGGCGGCCGCGCACGACGTGCTGCGGAGGTCGCGCGCCGCCGTCGCGCACGTCGACCGCCGGGGGGAGCTGCTCGCCGACGCAGCGCAGCAGGCGCGCGGGCGGCGGCGCGGGCACGCTCGCCGAGCGGGCCGTGCGCGCCGGGGCGGTCCTCGGGGTGGCGCGGGTCGCGATCCCGGCGGGCGCGCCGGCCCCGGTGGTCGTCGTGTCGGAGCCGGCGTCGGGTGTGGCAGCCCGGCGGAGGGTGCCCGTGCCCGTGCCGGGGGTGGTGGGGCGGCGGAGGGTCGCGGTGCCACCCGTGACGGCGGCGGCGGGGGTCTCGGAGCAGGGGCGCAGGGGAGCGGTCATCGTCGGGCTCCTTCGTGAGGTCGGGTCGTCATGCGACGGGCGCGGTGAGCACCTGGCCGGGGAGGATGAGGTCGGGGTCGTCGCCGACGACGTCCGCGTTCGCCGCGTGCCAGCGCTGCACGGCGGAGGCGACGTCGGCGGCGGTCGCGTCCGGCGGGAGGTGGCGCGCGGCGATGGACCACAGCGTGTCGCCCCGCACCACGACGACCTCCGCCGCCGGGCCCGGCGACACGTCGCGCGTGGCCGTGAGCAGCGCGTCACCCCGCCCCGTCGCGCCGCCGTGGACGGTCGCGGCGCCGCGGTCGGGCCCGACCGTCACGCGCGGCCCGCTCTCCGCCGTGCCGGTGCTCGTCAAAGCGGACGATGCTTGCGCCCCTGTCGCGCCGGGCGCGGTCGTGGCCGCCCCGCGCTCGGTCCCGGCGTCGCGGGGCTGCGCCCCGGAGTCGCGCCCGGTGGTCCCGGCGCCTGTCGCGGGTGTCGCCCTGCTCGCGGCTTCCTCCGCCGCCGACGCGGCCCCGCCCCGGCCGGCGGCCGAGGAGGTCGCGCCCCCGCTCGTCGCACCCGTGCCCGTCGCCGTGTCCGTCGCCGTGTCCGTCGCGGCCCCGCGGCCGGTCACCGCACCGGTGGCCGGGACGACGCCGCGGTCGGCCGCCCGGTCCGCGGCACTCGGTCCCGTCGGCGGGGTGCCGTCCTCCTCTCCGTGCGCGGGCCGCTCGGGCGCGGGCGTCGAGGTGCCGCGAGGCTCCGCCCCCGTGTCCGGGGCCGAGGCGCGCCACCCGAGGTCGACCGCGACGACGGCGGGCTCGTCGGGCGGCGGCGCGCTCGCGTGGGCCGCCCCGCCGGAGAGGACGAGGCCCGCGCCGACCGAGACGCCGACGCCGACGCGCGCGGCCCGGCGGACCACGCGCGGCGCGGCGCGCAGGACCAGGCGCTCGCCGACCGCCCACGACCGGCCCGCCGCGCGGGCGACGACGCAGCCGAGCCCGAGGGCCGCGCTCGCGGCGACCCACGCCGCGGCGAGCCCGCCGACCGCGACGGCGACGAGCTCGAGGTAGGGCTCGGCACGCACGCCGGGCAGGCCGCCCGCGACGTGCACGGCGCGCAGGGTCAGCCCTGCCGCCGCGCCGCCCATGACGACGACGAGCGCGACGAGCACCGTGAGCCCTCCGCCCTGCCCGCGTCTCGTTGCACGACGTCCCATCGATCCCCCTGCCCGTCGCCGTGGCGACAGTTGATGTCGTTTGATGTCGTTTGACAACGACGGATCGATCTAAGCGGGCGCTGGTGCCGGTGTCGAGGGTCTTCTCGTGATGTGGACAGACGGGACGATCCCGTCCGCGAGGACCGCTACGGTGTGCGCGTGCGATGGGACGCCCTCTTCGACGACCTCGCGGCGCAGCTCGTCGCGGCGCAGTCCGAGGACAGGGCTGCGGCCGTCGCGGACCTCACCCGCGCCGAGCACGCCACGATCGCGCTCGTCGAGCGGCTGCGGGGCACGGCGGGATCCGTCACGCTCGAGCTGCTCGACGGCTCCGCGGTGACCGGCGTGCTGCGCGACGCGGCCGAGGAGTGGGTGCTCGTCGACGAGCGGCGGCGCCAGCACCTCGTGCCGACGAGCGCGATCACCGCGGTCGCGGGGCTCGACCGCCACGCGCAGCCGGCGCCGTCGGCACGGTCCGCGCGCCTCGGGCTCGGGCACGCGTTGCGCGCGCTCATGCGCGACCGGCGGCCCGTCCAGGTCCGGACGCCGTCGGGCACCGTCGCCGGCTGGGTCGCGCGCGTCGGCAAGGACCACCTCGACGTGGAGGTGGCGCCGGGAGCGGCCCACGGGGCGCGGGTCGTACCGTGGTCCGCCGTCCTGTGCGTCAGCGAGTCCCGGACGGGGTACGTCGAGCGGTGAGGACGCGGCAGGGGGAGCCACGGGGGGCGCGGGACGACGCGCGGTCGGCGCAGCCGGTCGCCGTGCGGTCAGCCGTCGAAGTCGCCGGCCTCGATCCGCTGGCGCGTCTGGGCGTACATGCGCTGGATGTACGCCTCGAGCTCGCTGACCTCGACGCGCCACTGCCCGCGACCGCCCACCTGGATCGCGGGGAGCTCGCCCGACCGGACGAGTGCGTACGCCTGCGCCGCGGAGATGTTGAGCTCCTCCGTGACGTCGGCGAGGGTGAGGAACCGCTGGGCCATGGCGTCAGTCTGGCACGCGCGAGCCGGTCCGCGGTGCTCGTCCACAGCCCCCGCCGCGCGCGCCGCGGACCGGGGATCATGAAGCCTCGGCACGACTGACGTGCCGGACCACCGAGGGGGATACCGATGACGACGACCGTGGAACGACCCGTGCGCGCCGTGCCCGAGCCTGCGCCCGCCGCCCGCCTGCGACGGCCGGGCTGGAGGGACCCGCGGCTCCTCGTCGGGGTCGTCGTGGTCGCCCTCTCGGTCGCGCTGGGCTCGTGGGCCGTGAGCAGCGCGGCCCGGACCGTCGACGTCTACGCGGCCGGCACGGCGCTGACCCCGGGCACCCCGGTGACCGCGGCGGACCTGCGGACGGTCGAGGTCCGCCTCGGCGCGCAGACGGACCGCTACCTCCTCGTGGAGGACGGGCTGCCGGACGAGGCGGTCGTCCTGCGGACGGTCGCCCCGGGCGAGCTCGTGCCGGCGGCCGCTCTCGGCGCGGCCGCGGACCTCGCGGTGCGTGCCGTCGCGGTGCCCGTGTCGACCGGCCTCTCCGACCGCATCGTGGCCGGCGCGGCGGTGGACGTGTGGCACGTCCCCGCGGAGGCCGGCGCCGCACCCGGCGGCGACCCCGTCGCCGAGACCGCGGAACCGCAGCTGCTCGTGAGCGGCGTGACCGTCGCGGAGGTCGACGAGGGGAGCGGGACGCTCGTCGTCGGGGGACCGGTGACGGTCCACCTGCTCGTCGGGGCCGACGACCTGCCCGGCGTCCTCGCGGCGGTCGCGGGCGACGGGACGATCGCGCTCGTGCCGGTCGGGAGCGCGGGGTGAGCGGCGCGACGACCACGACCACGGTCCTGTGCGCCGTGCGCGGCGCGCGGGAGGCCGACGTCGTCACGACGCTCGGCGCCCCCGGTCTGCAGGTCACGCGGCGGTGCGCGGACGTCGTCGAGCTGCTCGCCGCGGCCGCGGCGGGCGCCGGGCGCGTCGCGGTCGTCTCCGACGACCTGCCGGGTCTCGACCGGGGCGTCGTCGCGGACCTGCACGCGCACGGCGTCCGGGTCGTCGCGCTCGCGGCCGACGGCACGTGGGAGGAGGGCCGGCTGCGCGCCCACGGGGTCGACGCCGTGGTGGACCTCGACCTCCCGGGCGACGCGCTGCGCGACGCGGTCCGCGCCGTCGTGCCGTCCACCGACCCCGAGGCCCGTCCCGGTGCGCCCGGGCAGGCGCCGGAGCACGGCGGCGGCCCCGAGGAGCCGGCCCGGCAGGGGATCGTCGTCGCGGTGTGGGGCCCGACCGGGGCGCCCGGTCGCACGACGCTCGCCACGAACCTCGCGGCCGAGCTCACCGGCACGACGCCGGAGCCGCGCGCCCGTCGCGCCCGACGACGACGGCGCACGCCCGGACCCGGTGCCGCCTCGCCCGCCGAGCAGGTGCTGCTCGTCGACGCGGACACGTACGGCGGGACGGTCGCCCAGCGCCTCGGGCTGCTCGACGAGTCACCCGGCCTCGCCGCGGCGGCGCGCGGCGCCGCTCAGGGCACGCTCGACGCCGCGCGCCTCGCCGCGCTCGCGCCCGCGGTCCTGCCCGGCCTGCGCGTGCTCACCGGCCTGACGCGCGCGGCGCGCTGGCCCGAGCTCCCCGGGTCGTCGCTCGACGCCGTGTGGGAGACCGCGCGGTCGGTCGCGGACTGGACGGTCGTCGACACCGGGTTCGCGATCGAGCGCGACGAGATGCTCACGTACGACACGCGTGCGCCGCAGCGCAACGACGCGACGCTGAGCGCGCTCGCCGCCGCGGACGTCGTGGTCGTCGTCGGGTCCGGTGACCCGGTCGGCCTCCAGCGGCTGGTGCGCGCGCTCGACGAGCTCGCGGAGTCGGGGACGGCCGTCGGCGCGGCGCGGGCCGTCGTCGTGAACCGGGTGCGGGCGAGCGTCGTCGGCGCCGGGCCCGAGCGTGCCGTGCGCGACGCGATGGCCCGGTACGCGGGCGTCGAGGACCTGCACCTCGTGCCCGAGGACGCGGCGCTCGACCAGTCCCTGCGCGAGGGGCGCGCCCTCGCGGAGACGGCGCCGTCGAGCCCGGCGCGACGCGCGGTCGCGCACCTCGCGGCGCACGTGCGGGCCGTCGCGCCGTCCGGGCGTGGTGCGGTGCCCGGTCCCGTGCTCGAGACGGCACACTGAACCCATGCGCATCTACCTCCCCGCGACGCTCGACGAGCTCGACGCCGTGACCGTGACCGCCGACGCCGCCCGCTGGACCGTCGCCCCGCGCGGCGCCCACGCCGTCACGGCCGCGCTCACGCGCGCGCTGCCCGACGAGGACGAGGAGGGCCTGGAGTACGCGGCGGCGCTCGAGGCGGCGGACGACTCGCTCGCGCTCGTCGCGTCGCGCCCGGACGCACCGCGCCAGCGTCTCGTCGTCACGGTCGAGGTGCCCGACGGCACGGTCCAGGTGGTCGGGGGCGCGGACGACGACGAGGACGCGCCCGCGCCGAGCGCGGTCGAGGTGCTGCGCACCGTGCCCGACGTCGCGATCGTGTGCGTGCACGTCGACGAGCCCGAGGCGGTGCCGGACGTGGAGGCCGTGCTCGCCGCGGCCGACGGCGACGGACCCGAGGCGGACGCCGCGCTCGACGCCGCGATCGAGCGCGTGGGCGAGCGCGACCTGCTCTGGTACGACTGGTCGGAGCTCAAGGACGTGCCCCGCGGCTGACGCCGGGAACGTCCCTCGAACCGAACCCCCCGCCGTCGAGCATGTGCTGGTGGCCCGTCCCGACGTCGCGACGGGCCACCAGCACATGCTCGGCGGCAGGGGCCGTCAGCCGAGGCGGTCGAGCACCTCGTCGTGCAGGAGACCGTTCGTCGCGACGGCGTTGCCGCCCCACGGGCCGTCGGCGCCGTCGAGCGACGTGAAGCGGCCGCCCGCCTCGGTGACGATCGGCACGAGCGCGGCCATGTCGTAGAGCTCGAGCTCGGGCTCGGCGGCCGCGTCGACGGCGCCCTCGGCGACGAGCATGTACGACCAGAAGTCCCCGTACCCGCGCGTGCGCCACGCCCCGCGCAGGAGGTCGAGGAACGGCTCGAGCCTGCCGCGCTCCTCCCACCCGTCGAGCGACGCGTAGGAGAAGGAGGCGTCGGACCACGACGAGACGCCCGAGACCTGCAGGCGCGTGGCCGCCGCGAGCGACTTGCCCGTCCAGGCGCCGGTGCCCTTCGACGCCCACCAGCGGCGGCCCAGCGCCGGCGCGGACACGAGCCCGACGACGACCTCGTCGCCGTCGGCGAGCGCGATGAGCGTCGCCCACACGGGCACGCCGCGCACGAAGTTCTTCGTCCCGTCGATCGGGTCGACGATCCAGCGGCGCGACCCGTGACCCGTCTCGCCGTACTCCTCGCCGACGATCGCGTCGCGCCCGCGCGCGCGGGCGAGCTGGGCGCGGATGATCTCCTCGGCGGTGCGGTCGGCGTCGCTCACCGGGGTCGAGTCCGGCTTGGACTCGACGCGCAGGTCGAGGGCCTTGAAGCGGGACAGGGTGTGCGCGTCGACCTGGTCGGCGATCACGTGGGCGAGGCGCAGGTCGTCGTCGTAGCCGCGCGTCGAGGGGGGCGTCATGGCTCACACCGTAGCGGTGCCCGCGCTGGTCGGAGGAGCCGCCGCGCGGACCGGGCCTCAGGCGGCGCCGGTGCGTGACGCGAGGACCCGCCGGAACGACTCGAGCCGCGCGGCGCGCGCCGCGCGCGTCGCGTCGTCGGGCGACGCCTCGACCCACTCGTCGAGCGCGCAGTCCGGCGCGTCGTCGAGGTGAGTGCACCCGCGCGGGCAGTCCGCCGCGACGGCGTCGAGGTCCTCGAACGCCTTGAGCAGGTGGTCGACCTGCACGTGCGCGAGCCCGAACGACCGCACGCCGGGCGTGTCGATGACCCAGCCGCCGCCGGGCAGGCGCAGCGCGACCGCCGACGTCGACGTGTGCCGGCCCCGGCCCGTGACGTCGTTGACGACGCCGGTCGCGCGCCGGGCGTCGGGCACGAGCGCGTTGACGAGCGTGGACTTGCCGACGCCCGAGTGCCCGACGAACACCGACGTGCGTCCGGCGAGCGCGTCGCGGACGGCGTCGAGCGGCTCGATCGCCCAGCCGTCCGGCGCGAGGCCGTCGGGCACGCGCCGCGTCACGACGACCGAGACGCCGAGCGGCTCGTACAGCGCGCGCAGCGGGCCCGGGTCGGCGAGGTCCGCCTTGGTGAGGCACAGCAGGACGTCCATCCCGGCGTCGTACGCGGCGACGACGCACCGGTCGATCATGCGCGTGCGCGGCTCGGGCTCGGCGAGCGCGGTGACGACGACGAGCTGGTCGGCGTTGGCGACGATCACCCGCTCGTAGGGGTCGGTGTCGTCCGCGGTGCGGCGCAGCACCGACGACCGGTCCTGGATCCGCACGATGCGGGCGAGCGACCCGTCGTCGCCGCTCACGTCGCCGACGAGGTCCACGCGGTCGCCGCACACGATGCGCGTGCGGCCGAGCTCGCGCGCCTTCATCGCGAGGACCGTGCGTTCCTCCGCGCCGTCGTCGTCGCCGACGAGCAGCGTGTACCGCCCGCGGTCGACGCCCGTGACGAACCCCGTGACCGCGTCCGCGTGCTCGGGGCGCTGCTTCGTGCGCGGTCGGCTGCCCCGTTTGCCGGGTCGCGAGCGGAAGTCGGACTCGTCGGGGACGCGGCGCGCCATCAGCGGGTCGCCGCCCCCGAGCCGGCGAGCATGCGCTCCCACATCCCCGCGAACCCGGGCAGCGTCTTGGCGGTCGTCCCGACGTTCTCGACGCCCACGCCGGGCACGCGGAGCCCGATCACGGCCGCCGACGTCGCCATGCGGTGGTCGTGGTACGTGCGGAACAGCGCGCCGTGGAGCGGGCGCGGGGTGATGACGAGCCCGTCGCGCGTCTCCTCCGCCTGCCCGCCGAGGCGCGTGATCTCCGTGGCGAGCGCGGCCAGGCGGTCGGTCTCGTGCCCGCGCAGGTGCGCGATGCCGCGCAGGCGGCTGGGGGAGTCGGCGAGCGCGGCGAGGGCGGCGATCGTCGGCGCGAGCTCGCCGGCGGCGTGCAGGTCGACGTCGACGCCGCGCACCTCGCCCGTGCCCGTCACGGACAGCACGTCGCCGTCGAGCGACGCCGTCGCCCCCATGGACTCGAGCAGCTCGGGCACCATCGCGCCCGGCTGGGTCGTGGCCGCGGGCCAGCCGGTGACGCGCACCGTGCCGCCCGCGACGAGCGCGGCCGCGAGGAACGGCGCGGCGTTGGACAGGTCGGGCTCGACCTGGACGTCGCGCGCCGCGACCGGCCCGGGCTCGACGCGCCAGATCGCGGGGCGCGAGTCGTCGACGACGACCCCGACCTCCCGCAGCACCTCCACCGTCATCTCGATGTGGGGCATGCTCGGCAGCGTGCGACCGACGTGCCGCACCGTGAGCCCCTGGTCGTAGCGTGCGGCCGCGAGCAGCAGACCGGAGACGAACTGGCTCGACGCGGACGCGTCGACGTCGACCGACCCGCCGCGCACGTGCCCGCGGCCCCGGATCGTGAAGGGCAGCGTCGTGGGGAGCCGCCCGTCGGGCGCCTCGACGGGCACGTCGAGCGCGGCGAGCGCCGCGAGGACCGGCCCCATGGGGCGCACGCGCGCACCCTCGTCGCCGTCGAAGCGCACCGTGCCGTCGGCGAGCGCGGCGACGGGCGGGAGGAAGCGCATGACCGTCCCGGCCAGGCCGCAGTCCACGTCGACCGGCCCGCGCAGGGGGCCGGGCGTCACGTGCAGCTCGCTCGGCGTCGACCCCTCGACGACCTCGACGCCCAACGCGCGCAGGCCCGCGATCATGAGGTCGGCGTCGCGGCTGCGCAGAGCACCGCGCAGCGTGCCGGGGCCGTCGGCGAGCGCGGCGAGGACCAGCAGCCGGTTCGTCAGCGACTTCGACCCCGGGACCTCGACCGTCGCGTCCAGCGGCCCGTGCGCCGTGGGCGCGGCCCAGCCCTCGTCGGCAGGGGCGGAGGACTCGGTGGCGGGAGGCGCGGGGGGCGGCGTCGTCATGACGTCCAGGCTAGTGGAGCGGCCCGGCCCGACGACGGGCGGTCCCGCCGGGCGGACGCGTCGCGACCGCGTCAGGCGACCTTCGCGCGGACGGCCGCGCCGGCGTCGTGCACGGCGCTCGACGCGCTGCTCGCGGCGTGCTCGGCGGCCTCCCGCGCGGCCTTGGCGGCCCGGCGCGCGGACCCGGAGATCTCGTGGGCGGCGCCCTTGCCCCGTGCGGCGGCGCCCTTGACGCCCGCCGCGGAGGCCTCCTGCTTCGCCTGCCGCGCGAGCGCGAGGTCGTGGCGCGCGCGCTCGAGGCGCCACTGCACGCCCGGACGACCCTCGTAGTCGGCGCCGGCGATGAGCGCCGCGCCGATCGCGCCGACGTTCGCCACGAACTTCCGCGTCCGCTCGGTGCGCGCCGCACCGCCCGAGGTGAACGGCTGGTTGACGACCGCGAGGGGCACGGTGAGGGCGGCGAGGGTGAGTGCGGCGGTGCGCGGCGCCTTGCCCACCGCGAGGAACAGCCCCGCGAGGGCCGTGGCGGCGCCGTGCGCGCGGACGAGCGTCGCGACCTGCTTCTCGCTGAGCGGCGCCTCGATGCCGGCGCTCTTCTCGACGAGCTCGACGCCCGAGCGCGCGGCTCGCACGTGCTCGGCGGGCCTGAGCGCGGCCTGGAGCCCGTCGTAGACGAACCACGAGGCCAGCATGGGCCTCGCGACGTGGCGCAGCAGCATCGGTTCTCTCCTCATCGCAGGCGGTCCTCCGGCGGCCCGTGGGGGCGCCTCCGGTCGGTCCCAGCCTGCCGCGCCCGCCGGGACGGCGCCACCCGCGGGCCGCCCGGGGGTGCGCATCCGGGTCCGCGGGCCGGGAATGCGCGCGCGGCTGGAGCGGTTGCACCACTCGTGACCGTCCTGCTCGACTCCTCCGCGCCCGCCGCACGGGCCGTGCCGTCGACCCCGCGGGCGTCCCTCGGGGACGCCGGGTTCGCCGCCGCGTGGTCGGCGCCGGGCCGCACGGACGACATGGCCGTGCTCACGCCAGCGAACACCCAGACGAACGGGGGACTAGGCTCGTTGTTGATGACAGAGCGAATCTCCGGCAGCGACGTCTCCGGCAGCCCTGCGACGACGTCGGGAACGACGCCCGTCGAGGGCACGGACGTGCCCGTCGACGCGACGGACACCGAGGACACCAACCGCGCGCCGCAGGCCGAGAGCGACGCCGCGCGCGCCGCGCGGTTCGAGCAGGACGCCCTGCAGTACCTCGACCAGCTGTACTCGGCGGCGCTGCGGATGACGCGCAACCCGTCGGACGCCGAGGACCTGGTGCAGGAGACGTTCGCGAAGGCGTTCGCGGCGTTCCACCAGTACCGCCCGGGCACGAACCTCAAGGCGTGGCTGTACCGGATCCTCACGAACACGTTCATCAACACGTACCGCAAGAAGCAGCGCGAGCCGCAGCAGGCGCAGACGGACGACGTCGAGGACTGGCAGATCGCGCGCGCCGCGTCGCACACGTCGCAGGGCCTGCGCTCCGCCGAGGCGGAGGCGCTCGACCGCCTGCCGGACTCGGACGTGAAGCGCGCCCTGCAGGAGCTGCCCGAGGACCGACGCATGGTCGTGTACTACGCGGACGTCGAGGGCTTCCCCTACAAGGAGATCGCGGAGATCATGGGGACACCGATCGGCACGGTCATGTCCCGCCTGCACCGAGGCAGGCGTCAGCTGCGCGAGCTGTTGGCCGACTACGCCGCGAGGCGAGGACTGGTGGGGGCCAAGGGCCCCGGAGGTGAGTCGTGAGCACGTCAGAGAGCAGGATGGCCGCACGGGGCCAGGCGGAGGAGCCGGTGACGCCGATCCCGCACTCCACCGCGGGCGAGTCGGAGTGCGAGCACGCCCTCAAGCACCTGTACGAGTACCTCGACTCCGAGATGACGCCGGACGACGAGCTGCGCATGCGCGCGCACGTCGCGCACTGCTCGCCGTGCCTGGCCGAGCTGAGCATCGAGGAGCTCGTCAAGCAGCTCGTGCGCCGCTCGTGCCATGAGAAGGCGCCGGCCGGTCTGCGCGAGCGCATCCACACGCAGCTCACGGTCATGGTCTCGACGACGACGGTCGTNGAAGGCGCCGGCCGGTCTGCGCGAGCGCATCCACACGCAGCTCACGGTCATGGTCTCGACGACGACGGTCGTCGAGACGCGCTGACCGCCGGCCCCGCTCGACGGGCCCGCTCAAACGCCGGAGGGCCCGGACCGACGTCGTCGGTCCGGGCCCTCTCGCGTACCCCCGCGGGGGTCGGGCGTGCTCAGGCGTTGGGGCGCTTGCCGTGGTTGGCGGCGTTGCCCTTGCGGCTGCGACGCTTGCGTCCGCGCTTACTCATGGTGTTCTCCTGACGGTCGGGGAGTGCTGCCGGTCTCGGCGGTTCTCGACGGGTGTCGACGTGGAACGACCGGTCTCGGCGTGTCCAGTCCGCCTCCCATCGTCCCACACGCGGCCCCTTGCCAGCCCCGCGGACGCGATATATCGTGTTTGCCACGGACGAGATATATCGCGAGTTCGACGCGGGCCGCACGGTCGTCCGCCGCGCCGCGACGACCAGGACGGAGCACCCGATGACGCACGAGAGCTGGACCGTCACCGGTCCGCAGGCCATCGACCTCGCGCACGTGAGGACGCTCGACGCGACGGTGATCGGCGGGCGGCTCGACGTCGTCGCGCACGACGACCCCGCGCGCACCGACGTGCGCGTCGAGGTCCACTCGGTGACCGGCCGCCCCCTCGAGGTGCGCCTCGACGGCTCGACGCTCCGCGTCGGGTACGGCCCGTTCGGGTCCGGCTGGAAGGGATTCCTCGAGCGCTTCCGGACCTACACCGGTCGGGACGCGGCCGACGTGCACGTCGCGGTCCCGGCGTCCACGACGGTCAAGGTCGCGACCGTCCAGGGCGAGGCGCTCGTCGCGGGAGTGCGCGACGGCGCCCGGCTCGCCACGGTCTCCGGCTCCGTCGTGACGAGCCGCACGCGCGGGGAGCTGCGCGTGGACACCGTGTCCGGCGAGGTCTCGGCGAGCGAGCACGACGGCGCCGTCCGCATGGACTCCGTCTCGGGCTCCCTCACCGCGACCGGCGCGCTGCGCTCCCTGCGCCTCGACTCGGTCTCGGGGTCCGTCACGGTGGACACGCGCACGACCCCGGACGAGATCCAGGTCAGCGCGGTCTCCGCGGACGTGCTCGTGCGCCTGCCCGAGCCCGACGCGATGGACTACGCGATCCGGTGCATAAGCGGTCGCCTCGTCGTCGACGGCGAGGAGCAGCGCGGCGCGGCACGCTCGTTCCACCGCCCCGCCGTCGTCGGCGCGGGCGCCCCGGTGCGGGTCTCCGCCGTCTCGGGCGACGTGACGGTCCTGCGGGGCGGGGCGCCGTCCGGGACCGCGGACGCTCCCGGGACCGAGGACGCCGCCCCCGACGGCGACCGCGCCGACGTCCCCGCCTGGGGCAGCCCCGGCGGCGCGCGCCCCGCCCCGACGACCGGAGCGGCGGACCGCTGATGGCCACGGTCTTCGCGCACGGCCAGCTCCGCCTGTACCTCCTGGCGCTGCTCGACGCCGGCCCCAAGCACGGGTACGAGCTCATCACCGAGCTGTCGGACCGCTTCGGGGGCACGTACCGGCCCAGCGCCGGGACGATCTACCCGCGGCTCGCGCGGCTCGAGGACGAGGGCCTCGTGCACCGCAGCGCCGACGGCCGCAAGACGACCTACGAGCTCACGCCGGCGGGCCGCGCCGAGATCGAGGCGCGCCGCGCGGACGTGGCGGCGCTCGAGCACGGCATCGCCGAGACCGTGCGCCAGCGCGCCGAGGCGCTGCGCGCCGACGTGCAGGGCTCGCTCCAGGGCCTGCGGGCCGAGCTCGCCGCGGCCGCGCAGAGCGCGCGCGCCCGCCCGCGGTCCGGCGAGCCCGAGCGGCGGCGCGCGTCGTCCGTCGCGCGCGCGGAGGCCGAGGCCGTCCTGCAGCGGTTCCGCGAGGAGGTGCGCGCCGACCTGCGTCGCGCCGACGCCGCGGGCGTGGTCTCCGACCTCACGGTGGACACGCTGCGCACCGTGCTGGAGAGCGCGCGGCGGGCCGTGCGCGCCACGCTGCCCTGACCGACGACACCCACCACCGCACCCGAACCAGAGAACCGAACGAGGAGAAGCGCATGAGCACCGAGTCCTGGGTCATCACCACACCCCAGACGGTCGACGTCGCCGACGTCCGCCGCGTCGTCGTCCAGCTCACCGACGGGTCCGTGGACGTCGTCGCCGACCCCGCGCGCCCGAGCGGGGCGCACCTCGACGTCAGCGAGGTGTCCGAGCGCCCGCTCCAGGTGAGCTCGCACGACGGCGAGCTGCGCGTCGGCTACGACTTCGCGGGCGTCGAGGGGATCGTCGAGCGGGCGAAGGGCCTGCGGGACAAGGACCGCGCCGTCGTGCGGCTCACCGTCCCGGCGGACGTGCCGGTCAAGGTGACGACGGCGCGCGCCTCGGCGAGCGTGGTCGGCTCGCGGGCCGACCTGTCCGTGACCACCGCGACGGGCGCCGTGCGCGTCCAGGGCGTCTCGGGCACCGCGACCGTCCGGACCGCGACCGGGGCCGTCGACGTCGGCGAGCACGTGGGCGACGTCCACGTGAGCACCGCGTCCGGGCCGGTCACGCTCGGCGGCACGCTCGGCCGCGTGTCCGTCAACACCGTGACGAGCGGCGTGGAGGTCGTCGCGCGCGAGAGCACGCCGCTCGTGGACGCGCGCACGGTCTCCGGCGACGTGGCGGTGCGCCTCGGCGCCGGCTCGCCCGTCAACCTCAAGGCCCGCAGCGTCACGGGCAAGGCCGTGCTCGACGGCGTCCGGCTCGGGTCGAGCGCGCAGCGCACGACGTCGGTCGACCACGTCGACCAGCCGGGAGCCGGGGGAGCGTACGTCTCGGCGAACACCGTCTCGGGCGACCTCACGGTCTCGCGCGGCTGAGCGTCGGCACGGCGCAGCACGGCCCCGCGGTGCGGGAGCGGTCGGACGACCGCCCTCGGCCCGCGGGGCCGCGTCGCGTCCCGGGGCGTGCCCGGCGACTGCCGGCGTCGGCTCCGCGCGGGGGCGTTCTCAGACCGTGTCGTCGGGCAGGCCCAGCCAGGCGTGCCACCCGGTGTGCAGCACGAGCCAGGCCATGAGGCCGTAGCCGGCCTGCCCGGGGAAGCCGTTGCCGCTCTGCGCGAGGTCGGCGAGCCACTGCTCGTGCGTCACGAGCGGGCTGAACGTGTCGACGTACGGCACGCGACGCCGGTTCGCCACGTCGGAGAACGCGTGCGAGAGCTCGGCGAGCCGCTCGGCGTCCTGCGCGTGCCCGGGCGGCGGGCCCACGACGAACGTCGGCAGCCGCCGCGACTCCGCGACGTCGAGGACGTTCGCCAGGTTGAGGCGCGAGCGCGCGACGGACAGCCCCGCGTCGAGGTCGTGCCGGCCCAGCCCGATGACGAGGCGGTTGTCCACGTCCGGCTCGGGCGAGAACCGGCGCGCGGTCTCCGCCTCCCAGCGCTGGCTGAGCGCCGTCGTCGTCTCCCCGGGGATCGCGAGGGGGAACACGTACGCCGGCTGGGGGAAGCGCGTGCGCGCGACGACGCGCCCCGCCCACCCCAGGGCCTTGGCGTCGCCGACGCCGGCGCTCAGCTCGTCGCCGACGACGCAGATCCGTACCTCACGACTCACCGCGTCTTCCACGGGCGCCATTCTCCCCGACGCGGGGCGCGCAGGTCGATCCGGCCCGGTGCGGACGGCGTGTCGAGCGCGCCGGGAGCGGCAGCGGCCCGCGCGCGGACCGTCACAGGAGCGTCGCGCCCCACGTGACCTCGTGCGAGGAGCCCGGCGCGAGCCGGACGAGACGCTCGCCGGTGCGGAACGCGTCCGCGACGCAGCTCATCGGCTCCGCGGCCACGCCGGAGCGCTGGAACGCGGCGTCGCCCACGTGGTCGCCCGTGCACACCTGCCACGTGTCCATCGAGCCGTCCATCCAGACGGCGGCGGTGCGCCCGTCGGGCGCGGTGAGGCGCACCCACGACAGCCCGTCGGCGTCGCGCAGCACGTCGACGTACGCGTCGTCGAGGTCGACGCCCGCGAGCGGGCGCGGCTCGCGCAGGTCGTAGGTGCCCGCGACCGGCTCGGTGCCCGTGGGCAGGAGGCGGTCGTCGGTCGTGACGCGCGTCGCGGCGTCGAGCTGCAGCGTGCACGCGTCGAGGTCCGCGCCGTCGGCGGACAGCCACGGGTGGAAGCCCACGCCGTACGGGGCGGTCGACGCGCCGACGTTCGTCGTGCGCACGTGGACGCGCAGCCCGGCGTCGTCGAGCGAGTACGTCACGCGCACGACGAGGTCGAACGGGTAGCCGGGCGAGGGCGGCAGGTGCAGCTCGAGCGCCGCGCGCGCGGCCTCGTGCTCGACGACCGTCCAGCGCTGCCAGCACGCGAGCCCGTGCAGCGCGGTGCCGCGGCCCGGCTCGGTGATCGGCACCTGGTACGTGGTGCCGTCCACCTCGTAGGAGCCGTCGCGCAGGCGGTTGGGCCACGGGACGAGGACCGCGCCGTTGAACGCGGGCGCCACCTCGTCCTCGCGGAACGGGGTGAAGACGGGCCGGCCGCCCACCGTGTACTCGCGCACGGCCGCTCCGACCTCGGTGATCGTCGCTGCGTGCTCGCCGTGGGCGATGCGGACCTGGGTTCCCGACGGGGCTGGGGTGTTCACGCTCACATACGGTACTCGGCGTGCGAGCGTGCGCGATCCGCTCCCGACCGTCAGACTCGGTGCCCGGGCGCGTCTTCCGACGCGCCCGACGCAGCACGAGGAGGAACGATGGAACGACAGGTGCTCGGGCGCACGGGGCGTCTCGTCTCGGTCGTCGGACTGGGAACCTGGCAGCTCGGCGCCGACTGGGGCGACGTGAGCGAGCAGGACGCGCTCGCCGTCCTCGAGGCCTCGGCCGAGGCGGGCGTGACGTTCTTCGACACCGCGGACGTCTACGGCGACGGTCGCAGCGAGCAGGTCATCGGCGCGTTCCTCGCCGACAACCCCGGCCACTCCATCACCGTGGCGACGAAGATGGGCCGCCGCGAGGCCCAGGACCCGGACAACTTCACGCTCGCGAAGTTCCGCGAGTGGACCGACCGCTCGCGCCGCAACCTGCGCACCGACCGGCTCGACCTCGTCCAGCTCCACTGCCCGCCGACCCCGGTGTACTCGCGCGACGAGGTGTACGACGCGCTCGACACGCTCGTCGCCGAGGGCGCGATCGCGAGCTACGGCGTGAGCGTGGAGACGGTCGACGAGGCGCTGACCGCGATCGCGCGGCCCGGCGTCGCGACCGTGCAGATCATCCTCAACGCGTTCCGGCTCAAGCCGCTCGACACGGTCCTGCCCGCGGCGTCCGACGCCGGCGTCGGGATCATCGCTCGCGTGCCCCTGGCCTCCGGTCTCCTGTCCGGCAGGTACACCACGGCCACGACGTTCGCGGCCGACGACCACCGGACCTACAACCGCGACGGCAGCGCGTTCGACGTCGGCGAGACCTTCTCCGGGGTCGACTTCGAGACGGGCGTCCAGGCGGCGGGCGAGTTCTCCGCGCTCGTGCAGGACGTCGTCGGGCAGGACCTCACGCCCGCGCAGGTCGCGATCGCGTGGGTCTGGCAGCAGCCCGGGGTGTCGACCGTCATCCCCGGCGCCCGCAGCGTCGAGCAGGCGCGCGCGAACGCCGCCGCCGGCAGCGCCGACGTGCTCGGGCCGCTGTTCTCGTCGGGCGTGCGCGAGATCTACGACCGGCACCTGCGCGCCCAGGTGCACGACCGCTGGTAACGGCACCGCCCGGGACGGCCGGGCGACCGACGACGAAGGCCCCCTCCGCACGGAGGGGGCCTTCGTCGTGTCCGGGTGCGGTGACCCGCCGGTCAGCGCGCGAACGCCTGCTCGAGGAGCACGGCCTGCTCGGCCTGGTGCTTCTTGGCCGTGCCGGCCGCGGTCGACGCCGACGCCGGGCGGGAGACGACGCTCACGCGCGGCAGGTCGTCGGGCAGGTTGATGTGCACGAACGACCACGCGCCCTGGTTCTCGGGCTCGTCCTGGACCCAGACGACCTCGGCGCCCGGGTACTTCGCGAGCTCGGCGCGGATGCCGTCGACGTCGAGCGGGTAGAGCTGCTCGAGCCGGACGAGCGCCACGCCCTCGTCGCCGCGCTTGGTGCGCTCGGCGAGCAGGTCGTAGTACACGCGGCCGGTGCACAGCAGCACGCGGTCCACCTTCGCCGGGTCGGCCGCCGCGTCCGGGATCACGGGCCGGAACGTGCCGGTCGTGAAGTCCTCGACGCTCGACGCGGCCGCCTTGAGGCGCAGGAGCTGCTTGGGCGTGAAGACGATGAGCGGGCGGCGCGGGCGCGCGTACGCCTGGCGGCGCAGCAGGTGGAAGTACGACGCGGGGGTCGACGGCTGCGCGATCGTCATGTTGTCCTCGGCCGCGAGCTGCAGGAAGCGCTCGATGCGCGCGGACGAGTGGTCCGGCCCCTGGCCCTCGTAGCCGTGGGGGAGGAGCATGACGACCGACGAGTACTGGCCCCACTTCTGCTCGGCGGACGAGATGAACTCGTCGATCACCGTCTGGGCGCCGTTGACGAAGTCGCCGAACTGCGCCTCCCACAGCACGAGCGCGTCCGGGCGCTCGACGGAGTAGCCGTACTCGAACCCGAGGGCGGCGTACTCCGACAGCGAGGAGTCGTAGACCCAGAACTTCGCCTGGTCCGCGGACAGGTACAGCAGCGGCGTCCACTCGGCGCCCGTCTCGCGGTCGTGGAGCACCGCGTGGCGCTGCACGAACGTGCCGCGGCGCGAGTCCTGGCCGGCGAGGCGCACGGGCGTGCCCTCGACGAGGAGCGAGCCGAACGCGGCGAGCTCGCCGAAGCCCCAGTCGATGTTTCCCTCGACGGACATCTGGCGGCGCTTCTCGAGGAGCTGCGCGAGCTTCGGGTGGACCGTGAAGCCCTCCGGCGGGGCGACGTGCACCTGGCCGACGCGCTCCAGGACCGAGCGGTCGATCGCCGTCTTCCAGCCGACCATCGTGCCCGCGTCCTCGAGCTGGGACTCGGGGCGCTCGAGGCCCGCGACCGGCTCGCGGTCCGCGGACGGCGTGAAGCCGCCCTCCTTGGTCTCGGTGAAGACGCGCTCGAGCTGGGCCTGGTAGTCCTGCAGGACGTGCTCGGCCTCCTCGAGCGTGATGTCGCCGCGCGCGACGAGGTTCTCGGTGTAGAGCTTGCGCACCGAGCGCTTGGCCTCGATGAGGTTGTACATGAGCGGCTGCGTCATCGAGGGGTCGTCGCCCTCGTTGTGACCGCGGCGGCGGTAGCAGATCATGTCGATGATCACGTCGCGGTCGAACTGCTCGCGGAACGCGAACGCGAGCTCCGCGACGCGCACGCACGCCTCGGGGTCGTCGCCGTTCACGTGGAAGATCGGGACCTGGTAGCCCTTGGCGACGTCCGTCGCGTACGTCGTCGAGCGCGACGACGACGGGCCCGTGGTGAAGCCGACCTGGTTGTTGATGATGACGTGGACCGTGCCGCCGGTGCGGTACCCGCGCAGCTGCGAGAGGTTGAGCACCTCGGGCACGACGCCCTGGCCCGCGAAGGCCGCGTCGCCGTGGATGAGGATCGGCAGCACGGAGAAGCCGTCGCCGCCCAGGTCGATGCGGTCCTGCTTGGCGCGCACGATGCCCTCGAGCACCGGGTCGACCGCCTCGAGGTGCGACGGGTTCGCCGCGAGATAGACCTTCGTCGTCGCGCCGCTCTCCGCGGTGAAGACGCCCTCGGTGCCGAGGTGGTACTTCACGTCGCCCGAGCCCTGCACGCTCTTCGGGTCGAGGTTGCCCTCGAACTCCGCGAAGATCTGCGCGTAGCTCTTGCCGGCGATGTTGGCCAGCACGTTGAGACGGCCGCGGTGGGCCATGCCGATGCCGACCTCGTCGAGGCCGTTCTCCGCCGCCTTCGACAGGATCGCGTCGAGCAGCGGGATGAGCGCCTCGCCGCCCTCGAGCGAGAAGCGCTTCTGCCCGACGAACTTCGTCTGCAGGAACGTCTCGAACGCCTCGGCGGAGTTGAGGCGGCGCAGGATGCGCAGCTGGTCCTCGCGCGGCGTGCGGGCGTACCCGGACTCGAGCCGCTCCTGGAGCCACTTGCGCTGCGTGCGGTCCGCGAGGTGCATGTACTCCACGCCGACCGTGCGGCAGTAGGAGTCGCGCAGCAGACCGAGGATGTCGCGCAGCGACGAGCGGGACCTGCCGCCGAACCCGCCCGTGGGGAAGGTGCGGTCGAGGTCCCACAGCGTCATGCCGTGGTTCTGGATGTCCAGGTCGCCGTGCTTGCGCTGGCGGTACGCGAGCGGGTCGGTGTCCGCCATGAGGTGGCCGCGCGAGCGGTAGGAGTGGATGAGCTCGGCGATCTTCGCGGGCTTCGCCGCCTCGATCTCCGCGTCCGTCGTGTTGTCGCGGACCCAGCGCACCGGCTCGTAGGGGATGCGCAGCGCGGCGAACACGCGGTCGTAGAAGCCGTCCTCGCCGAGCAGCTTCTGCGACAGGATCCGCAGGAACTCGCCCGACTGCGCGCCCTGGATGATGCGGTGGTCGTAGGTCGACGTGATCGTCAGGACCTTCGAGATCCCGAGGCGCGCGAGGCGCTCGGTCGAGGCACCCGCGAACTCCGCGGGGTAGTCCATCGCGCCGACGCCGATGATCGTGCCCTGGCCCTGCATGAGGCGCGGCACCGAGTGCACGGTGCCGATGCCGCCCGGGTTGGTGAGCGAGATCGTCGTCCCGGCGAAGTCGTCGACGCCGAGCTTGCCGCCGCGCGCCCGGCGCACGAGGTCCTCGTAGGCCGCCCAGAACTGGGCGAAGTCCATCGTCTCGGCCTTCTTGATGCTCGGGACGAGGAGCTGGCGCGAGCCGTCCGGCTTGGCCAGGTCGATCGCGAGGCCGAAGTTGACGTGCGCGGGCTGGTTCACCGCGGGCTTGCCGTCGATCTGCGTGTAGCTCGCGTTCATGACCGGCATGTCGGCCAGCGCCTCGACGAGCGCGAACCCGATGAGGTGGGTGAACGAGATCTTGCCGCCGCGGCCGCGCTGCAGGTGGTTGTTGATGACGATGCGGTTGTCGACCATGAGCTTGGCCGGCACCGCGCGCACCGACGTCGCCGTCGGCACCTGGATGCTGGCCTCCATGTTCGTCACGACGCGCGCCGCGGGACCGCGGAGCTTCTGCACGTCGTCCGACGCCTCGTCCTCAGGCGTCGGCGCGCCGGCCACCTTGCGGGCCGGGACCTGCGCGTACGGGGCGGTGGCCGGCTGCGCGGTCGCGACCGGACGTGCGGCGTGCACGGCCTCCGCCGCGGCGTTGACCGCCGGGTCGGCCGGGAGCTTCGGGGGCTTGACGCGCTGGGCGGCCTCGGCGGCGGCCGAGCCGTCGGTGACGGCGGCGGGCGCGGCCGGGGCCGCGGGCGCGGGAGACTTCTCGGCGGCGGGGGCGGCCGGGGCGGCGGGAGCCGTCGTCGCGGAGGCCGGGGCCGTGGCGCCGTTCACGGGTGCCGCTGGCTCGTCGTCGGCCGGGGCCGCGTCGGCACGCTCCGCGGGACGGTAGTCCTCGAAGAAGTCCCACCACGCGGGGTCCACCGCGTTCTTGTCCTGGAGGTACTGCTCGTACAGTTCGTCGACGAGCCACTCGTTCGCTCCGAACACGGAGCTTGCGTCGCTGATCGCCTCTGACTCAGCCTTCGGGGACACGCGAGGATCGCCCACTTTCACACACAGGTCGCTGTCGGTCACAGCCCGTGAGCCGGCGCGCGGCGGCACGCGGGGACGCGCGGCACCGACGACGGCACGGACTCGTCCGGATTCCGGACCACTCCAGCCTAGGCCCTCGGCGGGCTCGCAGGGGGCCGGGGGAGGCGTTCCGGCGCGGCCTGTCCGCGGGTTCTTCACGCCGCGTCTGGGGCAGGCAAACGCGACGCCACGCGCACGCCGTCGGAGGGCAAGATCGCGGAATCCCAGGCCATCCCCGGGTATCCGCCGCGGGCGGTGTGACGGATCTCACGCGCCTGCCGGCGGCGTGCGAGCACGGGGCCGCGGCCGGTCAGCGCGACCCGCGTGCGCCGGGGTCGTCGCGGTCGTCGCCGGCGGGACCGTCCGAGGTGCTCGTCCCCGGTCCGTCGGCGAACCCGTCCGCCGCGTACCCGTCGTCCGCGTACCCGTCGTGCGCGGACCCGTCGTCCGCGAGCTCGCCGTCGAGCGGCGCGCCGAACGCCCGCGGACGGGCCGGGAGCGTCACGCGCATCGTCGCGCCGCTGCGCGAGTCGGCGACCTCGATCCGCCCGCCGTGCAGGTCGACCGCCCACCGGACGATCGCGAGGCCGATCCCCGTGCCGCCCGTCGAGCCGCCCGTCGTCGTGTGCGCACCCGTCGCGCTCGCCCGCGCGAAGCGCTCGAAGATGCGCTCGCGGTCCTCCTTCGCGATCCCCGGCCCCTCGTCCACGATCTCCAGCACGACGTCGTCGTCCACGGGGTAGGCCTCGAGCCGGATCTCGCCCCCGGGCGGGGAGTGCCGGATCGCGTTCTGGAGCAGGTTCGTCACGACCTGGTGCAGGCGCTCGCGGTCCGCCTCCAGCACGAGGTCCGGCGGCGTGACGTCGACGACGTACCGCAGCCCCTTCGCGGCCTCGACCATCGAGACGGCCTCCGCGTTCTCCTCGAGGAAGTCGCCGACGTCGATCTCCGTGATGTTCAGCGCGGCCGCGCCCGCCTCGATGCGCGACAGGTCGAGGAGGTAGGACACGAGCCGCGTGAGGCGCTCCGTCTGGGCGAGGGCCATCTCCATCGTCGCGGGCGTCGGCTGCGTGACGCCGTCCACGACGTTCTCCAGCTGCGCCTGGAGCGCCGCGACCGGTGTGCGCAGCTCGTGCGAGACGTTCGCGATGAGCTCGCGACGCACCTGGTCGCTCGTCGCGAGGTCCTCGGCCATGACGTTGAACGCGACGGCGAGCTGCCCCACCTCGTCGCGGCTCGTCGCGCGCACGCGGCGCGTGTAGTCGCCGTCGGCCATCGCGCGCGCCGCGGCCGTCATCTCGCGCAGCGGCGAGGTCATCCCGCGCGCGAGCAGCTGCGTGAGCAGGAGCGACAGCACGATCGCGAGCGGGAACGTGCGCGACGGCCCGAGCTGGTTCTGCAGGCCGATCCACGTGATGAGGACGGCGAGCGTCACCGTCGCGGCCACCAGCACGCCGAGCTTGATCTTCAGCGAGCGAAACGAGTCCAGCGGCCGGACGTCGGGCAGGTGCGGGCGGATCGTGTGCGCGCGCACCCCGCCGCGCGCCGGGCCGGTGCCCGGCGCCCGTGCGGGACCGGCGCCGGGGTCCGTGCCGTCGGCGGGGGAGGTCATCCGACGGGCGGCTCGAACGCGTAGCCGACGCCGTGCACCGTGCGGATGAGGTCCGCGCCGAGCTTGCGGCGCAGCGCCTTGATGTGCGAGTCGACGGTGCGCGTGCCGCTCGCGTCCGCCCAGTCCCACACCTCCGCGAGCAGGCGCTCGCGGGTGAGCACGGTCTTCGGGGAGCTCGCGAGCATCACGAGGAGCTCGAACTCCGTGGGCGTGAGGTGGACCTCCTCGCCCGCGCGGTACACGCGGCGCTGTGCCTTGTCGATCGTCACGTCGCCCACCGTCATGGGCGGGTCGGTCGGCGCGGCGCTCGCGGCCTGCGTGGCACGGTCCACGCGGCGCAGCAGCGCCTTGATGCGCGCGACGAGCTCGCGCATCGAGAACGGCTTCGTCATGTAGTCGTCGGCGCCCACCCCGAGACCGATGAGCATGTCGGTCTCGTCGTCGCGCGCGGTGAGCATGAGGATCGGGACCGGCTGCTCGGCCTGGATGCGGCGCGTCACCTCGAGGCCGTCGATGCCGGGCAGCATGACGTCCAGCACGATGACGTCGGGACGCAGCCGCGTCGCGGCGTCGACGCCCGAGAGGCCGTCGCGCGCGACCTCGACGCGCCAGCCCTCCGCGCTCAGCCGCTGCGCGATGGCGGTCGCGATCGCCGGCTCGTCCTCGACGACGAGCACGGTGGCCGCCTGCTGCGGCGTCGCGCCGGCCAACGGCGCGGTCGTGGGCACGGGCCCGCGGCCCGGGACGGGACCGGCGCCCGCGCCGGTCGGTGATGCGCTCGCTGCCCTCGGATCTGCCATGGGATACAGCGTGGCACACGTCGGCCCAGGTCGGCCGGATTTCCCGTGCGGGCACCGGGCGCGCGGGTGCGCCGACCGGGCGGGCCGCGGGGCACGGGCGCTAGCATCGTCGGCACGATGAAGAGCACCCCCCGATATCGGTGGAGCACCTCGTGGTAGGCGACTGGGTCATGGTCGCGCTCGGGGTGCTCCTCACCGCAGGCACCGCCGTCTTCGTGGCCAGCGAGTTCTCGCTGGTCACCCTCGACCCCGCCGTCCTCCCGGCGGGCGACGACGCCGACGAGGAGGGCGACAGACGTCGCTCCGGCACCTCCGGCGGCGCACGCCCGGACCGCCGCGACCGCAGCGTCCGCGCCGGGCTCAAGCACCTGTCGACCGAGCTCTCCTCGGCGCAGGTCGGCATCACGCTGACGACGATCCTCCTCGGCTACACCGCGCAGCCGGCCCTGCTCTCGCTGTTCGGCGCCGGGCTCGCCGCCACGGCGCTCGGCCAGGCCACGGCGGCGGTCCTCGCCGGCGTCCTGGCCCTCGTCGTCGTGAACTTCGTCTCGATGCTGTTCGGCGAGCTCATCCCCAAGAACTTCGCGCTCAGCGCGCCGTACGCGACCGCCCGCCAGGTGGTCCCCGTGCAGCGCCAGTTCACCAAGCTGTTCCGCCCGGTGATCGCGGTGCTCAACGGGTCGGCCAACGCGATCCTGCGCCGCGTCGGCGTCGAGCCGCGCGAGGAGCTGTCCGGCGCCCGCTCGGCGTCCGAGCTCGCCGCGCTCGTGCGCCGCTCGGCCCAGGAGGGCACGCTCGACGTCTCCGTCGCGACCCTGCTCACCAACTCGATCGAGCTCGACGAGCTGAGCGCCGTCGACGTCATGACCGACCGCATGCGCATGGTCGTCGTCGGGCGCGACGCGACCGCCGCGGACGTCGTCGACGCTGCGCGCCGGACCGGCCACTCGCGGTTCCCCGTGATCGGCGAGGACCGCGACGACGTCGTCGGCCTCGTCCACCTGCGCCGCGCGGTCGCCGTCCCCTACGACCGGCGCGACGAGGTCCCCGCCGCCGCGCTCATGGTCGACGCACCCCGCGTCCCCGAGACGGTGCGGCTCGGCCCCCTCCTCGTCGAGCTGCGCGGCTTCGGCCTCCAGATGGCCGTCGTCGTCGACGAGTACGGCGGCACGTCCGGCGTCGTGACGCTCGAGGACGTCGTCGAGGAGCTCGTCGGCGACGTCGCGGACGAGCACGACCCGCGCCGCGCCGGCGCCGCCCGCCGCGCCGACGGCTCGTGGCTCGTTCCCGGCGTCATGCGCCCGGACGAGCTCACCGAGGTCACGACCCTCACCGTCCCCGAGGACGGCGCGTACGAGACGCTCGGCGGGCTCGTCATGGCGCGGCTCGGACGCGTGCCCGCGCCGGGCGACGAGGTCGTCGCGGGCAGCGGCCGCTCGCGCGTCGTGCTGCGCGTCGAGGCGATGGAGGGCCGGCGGGTCGAGCGGCTCTCCGTGCGCCCCGACCCCGCGGAGGAGGACGCATGAGCTCGACCACCGCGCTCCTCCTCGCGGTCCTGCTGCTCGCGGGCAACGCGTTCTTCGTCGGCGCCGAGTTCGCGGTCATCTCCGCGCGCCGCTCGGCGATCGAGCCGCTCGCGGCCCAGGGCAACCGCCGCGCGCAGACCGTGCTGTGGGCCATGGAGAACGTCTCGCTCATGCTCGCGTGCGCGCAGCTCGGGGTGACGATCTGCTCGACCGGGCTGGGCGTCGTCGCCGAGCCCGCGCTCGCGCACCTCATCGAGGACCCGCTGCACGCTCTCGGCGTGAGCACGGCGCTCGCGCACCCGATCGCGTTCGTCGTGGCGCTCGCGGTCGTCGTGTACCTGCACGTGGTGCTGGGGGAGATGGTCCCCAAGAACCTCGCGGTCGCGGGGCCGGAGACGGCCGTCATGTGGTTCGGGCCGCCGCTCGTGTGGATCGGGCGCGTGCTGCGTCCGGTCATCGCGGCGCTCAACTGGCTCGCCAACCACGCCGTGCGCGCGACGGGCGTCGAGCCCAAGGACGAGGTGGCCTCGGCGTTCACGGCCGAGGAGGTGCAGTCGATCGTCGAGCACTCCCAGGCGGAGGGCGTCCTGCGCGACGAGCAGGGCCTGCTCTCGGGCGCCATCGAGTTCTCGGAGCGCACGGCGCGCGACGTCATGGTCCCGGTCGCGGACCTCGTCACGGTGACCGAGGGCTGCACGCCCGACGACGTCGAGCACCTCGTCGCCAAGACCGGGTTCTCGCGCTTCGCGGTCGCGGACGCGACGGGCGACCTCGTGGGCTACCTCCACGTCAAGGACGTCCTCTACGCGGACGAGGCGACGCGCGGTGCGCCGGTCCCCGCGTGGCGCGTGCGCGCGCTCGCGACGGCGGCGCCCGAGGACGAGGTCGAGGACGCGCTGCGGGCGATGCAGCGCTCCGGCGCGCACCTCGCGCGGGTCGACGACCCCGAGGGCGGCGGCGCGCTCGGCGTCGTGTTCCTGGAGGACATCCTCGAGGAGCTCGTCGGCGAGGTGCGGGACGCGATGCAGCGCCGGCACTGACGGGCCCGGAGGTCCCCCGAGGGCGTCCGCTCGGCGTCCGCGGGGCCCTGAGCAGGGGACTTGGCATCGCCGGGGTGCTTCGTTACTGTCTCGTGATTGATCGCACGTCGGCGGCCGTCAGGTCGCCCCGAAGGGTGGAGAGGCAGGTGGCGGGTGGAGTCGCAGCAGACCGGCGCCCCCGCACTCGAGTCCCGACGTGCCCGGCGCGAGGCGGAGCAAGGCTCCCGCCGTCGCCGCCCCCAGGCACAGGTCGCCAGCCAGCACCGCTGGGTGCCGCGCGTCGCCGTCCTCGGGACCCTGGCCGCCGCGACCATCGCGATGCCGCTCTCCGCCGGGGCCGACGACGGCCTCGGCTCGCAGTCGCCCTTCGAGCCGGACACCCGTCCCGCCGGGCCGAGCGCGCTCGACCTCGCGACCGCCGCGTCGACGGCCCCCGCGGTCTCCCCGAGCGTCGCGGCCGCCCCGCGCGTCGAGGTGCGTCGCGAGGCCGCCTCCCGCTCCGCGGCGCGTGACCCGCTCCCCGGGTGCGACCCGTCGGTCCGCCCCGCGGGCGAGAACGGCAAGCTCGACGAGCACGCGCTGTGCGAGCTGTGGCAGGCGGGCGAGCACCTGCGGCCCGACGCCGCCGTCGCGCTGTCGGCCATGAACGAGGCGTTCCGCGCGAAGTTCGGCCGGGACCTGTGCCTCGTGTCGTCGTACCGCACGCTCTCCACGCAGGTCTCGCTCAAGTCCACTCGCGGCGCGTTCGCCGCGCCCCCCGGCTGGTCCATGCACGGCTGGGGCCTCGCGATCGACCTCTGCTCGATCGAGACCGGGTCCCGCGAGGTCTACGCGTGGATCAACCAGAACGGCGCCACGTACGGCTGGGCGAACCCGGCGTGGGCCAAGCGCGGCGGCAGCGGCGCCTACGAGCCGTGGCACTTCGAGTACGTCCAGGGCGTCGAGGAGATCCAGAGCTCCTGACGCGGGGGACGTCCCGCGCCCCTTCCGGCCGTGCCGACGTATCGTCGAGGACGTGGCCGACCTGCTCCTCGCCGCGGTCGTCCTGCGCCGCCCCGAGCACGCGCTCGCCGCGCAGGTGCTCTCCCTCGCCCTCGCGGGCTGCGTGCGCGTCGAGACGGCGGAGCCCGGTCCCGCGCTCGTCCTCCTCGACACCCCGCTCGGCTCGGAGCGTGAGCAGGGCGCGGTCGAGGCGCTGTTCGGCGCGGACGCCGCACCCGGCGCGCGGGTCGTGCTCGACCCCGCCGACGACGCCCTGCGCACGCGGCTGCGCGCGGGCGCGCGCCGGGTCCTGCAGGGCGCGCGTCGTGACGGCTACCTCGAGCCGGGGCGCGCGCACCGGCTCACGGAGAAGGGCGACGCCCTGCGCGCCGAGCTCGTGGCGCTCGAGGACGCGGTCGAGCGCGAGGTCGCCGACGCACGCGCCCACGACCACGTACGCGAGCACGTCTCGCCGGGCGCGCTCCCGTGGGCGGTGCTGTTCGGGCACGAGCCGGGCTGGGTGCCGGTCGACCGCCGCACCGTCCGCTTCGACGTCGCGGCGGTGTGCGCCGCGGCGGACGCGCTCGCCTAGCCGGACCCGGTCGCCGGGGGGTGGTCCGCCCGGGGCGGTACGCACGCCCGGCCGGCGCTACGGCCCGGACAACCGCTCGTTGCGGCCGAAGTCCTGGAGGAAGCGCGGGCCCGACGCCGCGAGCTCGGCCTCGAACTCCTCGCGCCACCGGCCGTAGGGGCGGCTCGCGAGGGCGTCGTTGGAGAACCGCGGGTCGTCCGTGAGCTCGGTGACGCAGAACGCGGGGATCTGCAGGTCGGTCACCGGTCCGGTGCGCTCGCACTCCGCGACGACGAGCGGGTGGTTCTCGCCCCCGAACACGTCGACGACCCAGCCGTCGGCACCGACCCACACCGAGTAGCGCGTCTTGACGACGCGCGCGCCGCCGCGCCGGATCATCTGCACGCCCACCGCGACGTCGACCTCGCGCTCCGCCTCGTAGCGCGTGCCGCCCGCCATCGGACCCTTGACGGTCAGGGTGCACAGGTCGACGGCGGGCGCGTACCGGTCGAGGAGGCGCACCGGGTCGGTCGTCGCGTCCATCGTCTCGTCGACGGTCGGGACCTTGGCGCGCAGCCGCAGCGCGTACCCCTCGTCGGCGAGGTAGTAGCTCTGCACGACGAGCGCCGGGGCGTCGCGCAGGTCCTCGGGGAGGTCGCGCACGAGGAACCGGCGCTCGAACTCGAAGTCGCCGTAGCCGCCGTCGGTCATGGGCTCACCGTAGCGGGAGCGCGCGGGCCGCGGCAGGACCCGGGCCGGGGACGACGCGAGCCCGGCCGCACGTGGCGGGCCGGGCTCGGGGAGAGGTGCCCTCGATAGGATTCGAACCTACGACCTTCTGCTCCGGAGGCAGACGCTCTATCCACTGAGCTACGAGGGCGTGCACCGACGGAGACCGTCGACGCGATGCATGAGACTACCAGCACGTCCGGGGTGCGTGGACCCGTCCCGCACCCGGCGGGTCGGCCTCGGCCCGGGCGGGTGCGGCGGCGCGCGACGGCCCGTGAGGCTACCGGTGCGGGGCGAGCAGCGCGTCCACGTCGGGGAGCGCGTCGAACCGCGTGAACGTGCCGGCCTCCGCCATCTCGCGCGCGGCCGCGAGCCACCCGCCCCAGGCGGCGCGCGCCAGGGTGCCGCCGACGCTGATCCGCCGGACCCCGACCGCGGCCGCCTCCGCGACCGTCGTGAACGGCGCGTTGACGAGCAGGTTCACCGGCTTCGGGGCGACCGCCTCGACGACCGCCGCGACCTGCTCCAGCGAGGCGAGCCGGGGTGCGTAGAGGCAGTCCGCGCCCGCCTCGGCGTACGCCACGAGCCGGCGCAGGGTCTCGTCGAGGTCCGTTCGGCCGACGACGAACCCCTCCGAGCGGCCGGTGAGCAGGACGCCCGTGCCGCTCGCGTCGATCGCCTCGCGCGCCGCCCGGACGCGCTCGACGGCGAGACCGAGGTCGTGCAGCGGGCGGTCCGGGTCGCCCGTGGAGTCCTCGACCGACAGCCCGGCGACGCCGGTCGTCACCGCGCGGGACACGTGGGCCGCGACGCCCTCGGGGTCGACCGCGTAGCCTCCCTCGAAGTCCGCGTTGACCGGCACCGCGACGGCCGCGGCGACCGCGCCGAGGTGGTCGAGCACCTCCTCGAGACCGACCCCGGCGTCCGGCGCGCCGCGCGTCCACGCGAACCCCGCGCTCGTCGTCGCGAGGGCGGGGAAGCCGAGCTGCTCCAGCACGCGTGCGGAGCCGGCGTCCCACGGGTTCGGCATGACGAAGCACCCGTCCTCGTGCAGGCGGTGGAACGCGGCGACGCGGTCGTCCATGACAACTCCCAGGCTCTCGGCGGAACGGTGCATCGGCGGGACGGCGGGCAGGGCGCGAGGAGTGGATCGTCGCCCCGCGGACCGCCGTCGTCCGTGTGCCCATCCCACGCCCGGTCCACCCGGGGCCACAACCCCTTTCCCGCGCGCGTCGACCGGACGGGACGTGGTGCGGACGCCGCGACGGAACGCGCCCGCGCCCTCGGTAGAATCGTCCGGTGACCCCCGACGAGCTCTCCGAAGCGCTGAGCGCTGCCCTGGCCGCCGCCGTCGCCGACGGCACCCTCGCCCTGGACCCGACCGCGGTCCCCGAGCGCGTCCACGTGGAGCGACCCCGCCAGCGCGAGCACGGCGACTGGGCCACGAACGTCGCGCTGCAGCTCGCGAAGAAGGCGGGCACGACGCCGCGCGCGCTCGCCGAGGACCTCGCCCACCGCCTCGCCGCGACGCCGGGCGTCAAGGCCGTGGACGTCGCCGGCCCCGGCTTCCTCAACATCACGCTCGACGCCGCCGCCGCGGGCGAGCTCGCGCGCACGATCGTCGAGGCGGGCCCCGCGTACGGTCGCGGCGACTCGGAGGCCGGCAAGAAGGTCAACCTCGAGTTCGTCTCCGCCAACCCCACAGGCCCGATCCACATCGGCGGCGTCCGCTGGGCGGCCGTCGGCGACTCGCTCGCGCGCGTCCTCGAGGCGAGCGGCGCGGACGTGACGCGCGAGTACTACTTCAACGACCACGGCGCGCAGATCGACCGCTTCGCGCGGTCCCTGCTCGCGCGCGCCCGCGGCCTGGAGGCGCCCGAGGACGGGTACGGCGGCGAGTACATCTCCGAGATCGCGGACGCGGTGATCGCCGACGCGACCGCCGCCGGCGAGCCCGACCCGCGGACGCTGCCCGACGACGAGGCGCAGGAGGTGTTCCGGGCCCGCGGCGTCGAGCGCATGTTCGGCGAGATCAAGGCGTCGCTGCACGACTTCGGCGTCGACTTCGACGTGTACTTCCACGAGGACTCGCTGCACGAGTCGGGCGCCGTCGAGCGCGCCGTGGAGCGCCTGCGCGCGTCCGGGCACATGTTCGACAAGGACGGCGCGACGTGGCTGCGCACCACGGACTTCGGCGACGACAAGGACCGCGTCGTCATCAAGTCCGACGGCGACGCCGCCTACATCGCGGGCGACATCGCCTACTACCTCGACAAGCGCGAGCGCGGCTTCGACGAGGTCATCATCATGCTCGGCGCGGACCACCACGGGTACGTGGGCCGCATGATGGCCGTCGCCGCCGCGTTCGGGGACACCCCCGGGAAGAACCTCCAGCTCCTCATCGGGCAGATGGTCAACCTCGTCAAGGACGGCCAGCCCGTGCGCATGTCCAAGCGCGCCGGCACGGTCGTGACGCTCGAGGACCTCGTCGAGGCCGTCGGGGTCGACGCCGCGCGCTACTCGCTCGCGCGCTCGTCCGCGGACCAGAACATCGACCTCGACCTCGACCTGCTCGCCCGCGCGACGAACGAGAACCCCGTCTACTACGTGCAGTACGCGCACTCGCGCACCGCGGCGGTCGACCGCAACGCCGCCGAGCGCGGGGTGTCGCGCGCCGACGGGTTCGAGCCCGCGCTGCTCGACCACCCGTCCGAGGCGGCCCTGATCGGGCGCCTCACGGAGTACCCGCGGATCGTCGCGCAGGCGGCCGAGCTGCGCGAGCCGCACCGCGTCGCGCGCTACCTCGAGGCGCTCGCGGGCGACTACCACACGTGGTACCAGCAGAAGTCGCAGCGCGTCCTGCCCTACCCCGACGAGGAGGTGACGGACACGCACCGCACGCGCCTGTGGCTCAACGACGCCGTGCGCCAGGTCCTCGCCAACGGCCTCGGGCTGCTCGGCGTGTCCGCGCCGGAGCGCATGTGAGCACGGGCGTGCCCGGGCACCCGGGCGAGCCGTGGTCGCGCGGCGTGCGTCGTCGCGAGGACGGCGTCGTCGAGGTCGCGGGCGTCGACGTGCACCGCCTCGCGGCCGAGCACGGCACGCCCGCCTACGTGCTCGACGAGGACGACTTCCGCACCCGCGCCCGCGCGTACCGCACGGCGTTCGAGACGGCGTTCCGCGCCGTCGGGTCGGACGTCGACGTGTACTACGCGGGCAAGGCGCTGCTCACGGTGGCCGTCGCGCGCTGGGCGCGCGAGGAGGGCCTGCGGGTCGACACGGCGAGCGGGGGCGAGCTCGCCGTCGCACTGCGCGCGGGCGTGCCCGGCCCTCAGATCGGGCTGCACGGCAACAACAAGTCCGACGCGGAGATCGTCCGCGCGCTCGACGAGGGCGTGGGCCGGATCATCGTCGACTCGCTCGTCGAGGTCGCGCGCGTCGCGCGGCTCGCGGGGGAGCGGGGCGTCGTCGCGCCGGTCATGGTGCGCGTGACAACGGGCGTCCACGCGGGCGGGCACGAGTACATCTCGACGGCGCACGAGGACCAGAAGTTCGGCCTGTCGATCGCGGCGCCGCGCGGCGCGGACGGCGAGCCGGCCGGCGACTCCCCGGCCATGACGGCGCTGCTCGACGTCGTCGCGCGCCCCGAGCTGCACCTGCTGGGGATCCACTCGCACATCGGCTCCCAGATCCTCGACCCCTCGGGCTTCGAGGTCGCGGCGCGCGCGGTGCTGGACCTGCGGGCCCGGCTCGCCGCGCGCACGGGCGTGCTCGTCGACGAGGTCGACGTCGGCGGCGGCTACGGCATCGCGTACCTCCCGGGCGACGTCGCGCTCGACCCGGAGCGCGTCGCGAAGGACGTCGCGCGCGCCGTCGAGGCGGCGGCGGCCGAGCTCGGCACGCCGCTGCCGCGGTTCTCGATCGAGCCCGGGCGCGCGATCGTCGGCCCGGCGGGGCTCACGCTCTACACGGTGGGCACGGTCAAGCCCGTCGCGCTCGACGACGGGCGCGTGCGCACGTACGTGTCGGTCGACGGCGGCATGAGCGACAACATCCGCCCCGCGCTGTACGAGGCGCAGTACCACGCGGAGGTCGTGGGCCGGGCGTCGGACGCGGAGCCGGTCCTCGCGCGCGTGGTGGGCAAGCACTGCGAGAGCGGCGACATCGTGGTCCACGAGGTGCTGCTCCCCGGCGACGTGCGGTCGGGCGACCTGCTCGCGGTGCCCGCGACGGGTGCGTACGGGCGCTCGATGGCGTCCAACTACAACCTCCTGACGCGCCCGCCCGTCGTGGCGGTGCGCGACGGCGCGAGCCGCGTGCTCGTGCGGCGCGAGACGGTCGACGACCTCCTCGCGCTCGACGAGGGCTGAGGCCCGGCCCGCGGGCGGGTCGCGCGGCATCCGACCCGTGGGCACGCCCCGGGCGGCGCCGCGCGGCGCCGTATCCTGTGCCTGCGGCGCCCGAGCCGGCCGGGCACGACCCGGGCCGCGCGCACGGCGTCGCACCCGTCCTGACCACCCGAGGAAGGTCCGTCGTGCCCCCTGCCGCCGAGTCCCACCCGCCCCTGCGCGTCGCCCTGCTGGGCTGCGGCGTCGTCGGTACCCAGGTCGCGCGGCTGCTGACGGAGCAGGCGGACGACCTCGCGTCGCGCGTCGGCGCGCGGCTCGAGCTCGTCGGGATCGCGGTCCGCGACGTGACCGCCCCGCGCGACGCGGCGATCGACCGCGCGCTCCTCACGGACGACGCGGCGGGGCTCGTGCAGCGCGCGGACATCGTCGTCGAGGTCATGGGCGGCACCGAGCCGGCGCGGACCCTGCTGCTGCGCGCGATCGAGGCCGGTGCGGCGGTCGTCACGGCGAACAAGGCCCTCCTCGCCGAGGACGGCCCGACGCTCTACAAGGCCGCGGACGCCGCCGGCGTCGACATCTACTTCGAGGCCGCGGTCGCGGGCGCGATCCCCATCGTGCGCCCGGTGCGCGAGTCGCTCGCGGGCGACCACGTGCGCCGCGTGCTGGGCATCGTCAACGGGACGACGAACTACGTCCTCGACCAGATGGCCACCACGGGCATGGACCTCGAGGAGGCCGTCAAGGAGGCGCAGGCTCTCGGCTACGCCGAGGCCGACCCGACGGCCGACGTCGAGGGCTACGACGCCGCGGCCAAGGCCGCGATCCTCGCGAGCCTCGCGTTCCACACGCGCGTGTCGCTCGACGACGTCGCGCGCGAGGGCATCCTGTCCGTCACGGCCGACGACGTCGCGTGGGCCGCGCAGACCGGCCACGTCATCAAGCTGCTCGCCATCGCGGAGCTGCGCGACGGCGCCGCGGGCGTCCCCGCGGGCGTCTCGGTCCGCGTGCACCCGGCTCTCGTGCCCACGGCGCACCCCCTCGCGACGGTGCGCGGGTCGTTCAACGCGGTGTTCGTCGAGGCGGAGTCCGCGGGCGAGCTCATGTTCTACGGGCGGGGGGCCGGCGGCGCGCCGACGGCGTCCGCCGTCCTCGGCGACGTCGTCTCCGCCGCGCGGCACCGCGTGCTCGGCGGCAAGGGCCCGCAGGAGTCGACGTACGCCGAGCTCGCGATCCTCCCCGCGAGCGCGGCCGTCACGCGCTACCAGGTGCGCCTCGACGTCGAGGACCGCCCGGGCGTGCTCGCGCAGGTCGCGCACGCCCTCGCCGAGCACGGCGTCTCCATCGAGGCCGTGCGCCAGCCGACGGCCCCCGGCGGCGCGGGCGCCGCCGAGCCGGGCGTCGCCGAGCTCGTCATCACCACGCACGCGGCGCCCGAGTCGGCGCTGGCGGCGACCGTCGAGGCGGTCGCCGCGCTCGAGCCCGTCCGCACGATCACCTCCGTCCTGAGAGTCGAGGGAGCCTGATGGCCCACCAGTGGCAAGGAATCATCGCCGAGTACCGTGACCGGCTGCCCGCGCACGTGTCCGAGCGCGTCGTCACGCTCGGCGAGGGCGGCACGCCCCTCGTCGAGGCGCCGGCGCTGTCGGCGCGCACGGGCGCGCAGGTGTTCGTCAAGGTCGAGGGCATGAACCCCACCGGGTCGTTCAAGGACCGCGGCATGACGACGGCGATCTCCGCCGCCGCCGCGCGCGGCGCCCAGGCGGTCGTGTGCGCGTCGACGGGCAACACGTCGGCGTCGGCCGCGGCGTACGCGGTGCGCGCCGGCATGACGTGCGCCGTGCTCGTGCCGGACGGCAAGATCGCGATGGGCAAGCTGAGCCAGGCGATCGCGCACGGCGCGCGCCTGCTCCAGGTCGACGGGAACTTCGACGACTGCCTCGTCGCCGCGCGCAAGCTCGCCGAGGCCTACCCGGTCGAGCTCGTCAACTCCGTCAACCCCGACCGCATCGAGGGCCAGAAGACGGGCGCGTTCGAGATCGTCGACGCGCTCGGCGACGCACCGGACATCCACGCGCTGCCCGTCGGCAACGCCGGCAACATCACGGCGTACTGGAAGGGCTTCCGCGAGTACGCGGGCCAGGGCGAGCCGGGCCACGCGGGCGAGGGCCTGCCCGCCGTGGCGACGCGCGTGCCGCAGATGTGGGGCTTCCAGGCGGCCGGTGCGGCGCCCATCGTCGCGGGCCACCCGATCACCGAGCCCGAGACGGTCGCGACCGCGATCCGGATCGGCAACCCCGCGTCGTGGGAGCTCGCCGAGGCGGCGCGCGACGACTCCGGCGGCGTCATCGAGGCCGTCACGGACGAGCAGATCCTCGCCGCGCACCGCGTCCTGTCGAGCGAGGTCGGCGTGTTCGTCGAGCCCGCGTCGGCCGCCGGCGTCGCGGGGATCCTCGCGCGCGCCGAGCGGGGGCTCGTGCCCGCGGGCGCGAGGATCGTCGTCACCGTGACGGGCCACGGGCTCAAGGACCCGCAGTGGGCGCTGCGCACGCCCGACGGCGCCGAGGTCGAGCCCACGCGCGTGACCGCCGACGTCGTGTCCATCGCCGACGCGCTCGGGCTCGGCTGATGCAGCTCGGCGCGGACCACGTCCAGGTGCGCGTCCCCGCGACGAGCGCGAACCTCGGCCCCGGGTTCGACGCGCTCGGCCTCGCGCTCGCGCTCCACGACGACCTCGACGTGCGCGCGCTCGCGAGCGACGAGGTCGTCGTCGAGGTCGAGGGCGAGGGCGCCGGCGAGGTGCCCGACGACGAGACGCACCTCGTGGTGCGGGCGCTGCACGCGGCGCTCGACCTCGCGGGCGCGCCGCGGACCGGTCTGCACCTGCGCTGCGTCAACCGCATCCCTCACGGCCGTGGGCTGGGCTCGTCGGCTGCCGCCGTCGTCGCGGGCGTCGCCGCGGCGCGCGCCCTCGTCGCCGACCCGTCCGTCCTCGACGACGACGCGGTGCTCGGCCTTGCGTCCGCGATCGAGGGGCACCCCGACAACGCCGCGCCCGCCATCCTCGGGGGAGCGACGGTCGCGTGGGGCGCCGGCGGCCGGGGAGCGCGGGCCGCCCGGCTCGACGTGCACCCGGACCTGCGCGCGACGGTGCTCGTGCCGTCGTCGCGCCTCGCGACGAGCCGCGCGCGCGGGGTGCTTCCCGAGCGCGTGCCGCACGCCGACGCCGCGTTCAACGCCGGGCGCGCCGCGCTCCTCGTCGAGGCGCTCACGCGTCGCCCCGACCTGCTGCTCGACGCGACCGACGACCGCCTGCACCAGGCGTACCGGGCCGACGTCATGCCGTCGTCGTTCGAGCTCGTGCAGGCGCTGCGGTCGCACGGGCTGGCCGCGACCGTGTCGGGGGCCGGGCCGACGGTCCTCGTGCTGTCCGCGGCGGCCGACCTCGACCGCGTCGAGCGCGCGGTCGACGAGCTCGTCGGGGGCAGCGCCGACTGGGTCGTGCGACGTCCCGACGTCGACACGCGCGGCGTCGTGGCGCGTCGGCACTGACCCCAGTCCTCGCGGTGCTACGATGATGTCAGCCTTCGGTCACGCTTTCCGCACCAGCATCGAGCGTTCCCCAGCGCAGACGTGCCGCGACACAGCCCGTCCGAGAGAAGGCCATCCAGCCCGCGTCAGCTGACGTCGTCGTACCACTGGCGCGTGGTAACACCTGCGCACCGGTCGGACGACCGGGCGTCGACCACCCGCGGCCCGCCCTCTGAGAGGCGGGCGCAAACGAGGGGGAAGGGTCCTTCGTGACAGACACCATCGACACCGCCACGAGCAGCGCGGCCGGTTCGGCCGCTGCCGGCGGGAACGCCCGGACCGGCGCGCTCTCCACGCTGCGCCTCCCGGAGCTGCAGGCCCTCGCCTCGCAGCTCGGGGTCAAGGGCACGTCCAAGATGCGCAAGGGCGATCTCGTGGACGTCATCCGCGCCCGCACCGGCGAGCAGAGCGCCTCCGAGCGCCCCGCCGCGTCGCGGCGCGACACGGACGGGGCGAGCGCCCCGGCCCGTGAGACCGGCGAGGCGCCCGCCGCCTCCGGGCGCGGCCGCAGCCGCCGCGCCGAGCG
>NZ_WMKA01000033.1 GCF_009711085.1 Cellulosimicrobium composti | reverse complement strand
CACCTCGCCGACGAGCTCGGGGTCGAGCGCGGACGTCACCTCGTCGAGCAGGAGCAGCTCGGGCCCGTTGACGAGGGCGCGCGCGATCGCGGCGCGCTGCTGCTCGCCGCCCGAGAGCTGGTCGGGGTACGCGGTCACCTTGTGCCCCAGGCCGACCCGGCCGAGCATCTCGACGGCCGCCCCCTCCGCCTCGGCACGCGAGCGCCGGTGCACGAGGCGCGGCGCGAGCGTCACGTTGTCGAGCACGGTGAGGTGCGGGAAGAGGTTGTACGCCTGGAAGACCATGCCCATGCGGGCTCGGACCCGGTTGGCGTCGAGGCGCGGGTCGGCGACGTCCTCGCCGTCGAGCAGGATCTGCCCGTCGTCGACCTCGTCGAGGAGGTTGACCACGCGCAGGAGCGTGGACTTGCCTGAACCCGACGATCCCACGAGCACGACGCACCGGTGCGCGTCGACGTCGAGGTCGATGCCGTCGAGCACGACGCGCCGCCCGCCCGGAGCGCCCGCCGCCGGATAGGTCTTGCGCACGCCGCGCAGCGAGAGCAGGTGGTCCGCGCCCGCGTCCTGCGGGCTCGCGCCGGAGGGCAGGACGACCCCGCTCATCGGATGTCCCCCGCCCCGCTCACGGTCGCGAGCGACCGGCCCCAGCCGCGGCGCGCCTGGTACGCGTCGACCGCGCGCGTCAGCGGGAAGGACACGAGGAAGAACAGGATCCCCGCGACGACGTACGGCGTGAAGTTGTAGCTGCCCGTCGTCGCGATCTGCGCCGCGCGGATCGCGTCGACCGCACCGAGCACGGAGATGAGGCCCGAGTCCTTCTGCAGCGAGACGAGGTTGTTCGCGAGCGGCGCCGTGACGTTGCGCACCGCCTGCGGCAGCACGACGCGGCGCGTCGTCTGGGCGCGCGTCAGGCCGAGTGAGCGCGCGGCGGCGACCTGCGAGGGGTGCACCGACTCGATGCCCGCGCGGAACACCTCCGCGAGGTACGCGGTGTAGGTGAGCACGATCGCGAGCGCCCCGAGGAACGCACCCGACGTCGGCAGCCACTCCAGGCGCAGCGCGGGCAGCCCGAAGCCGACGAGCAGCAGCACGAGCAGCAGCGGGACCCCGCGGAACAGGTCCACGTACCCGATCGCGAACGCGCGCAGCGGGAACAGCGCCGGGACGCGGCTCGTGCGCGCGACGGCGAGCCCCAGGCCGAGGAGCGTGCCGACGACGCCCGCGACGACCCACACGCGCAGGTTGAGCCACAGCCCCTCGAGGATCGCGGGCAGCGACTCCCACGCCATCGCGGGGTCGAAGAACGCGGTCCGCGCGCGCTCCCAGCCGGGCGCGTTGACCACGACGAGCACGACCGCCGTCACGACGAGCACCGTGCTGACGAGCGCGACGAGCAGCGAGCGACGACGCTGCGCGCGCCGGAACGCCGCCCGGTCGAGCGCGAGCGGCGACGGCGTCCACGCGTCCACGGGGACGCGGGGGTCCGTGCCGCGCCCGCGGGGGCGGTCGTCGGGCGCCGCCCCCGCGGGCCGGTCGTCGGGCACGGTCACGGCCGTCAGTCGAGGACGGGGATGTCGTCCGACTTGAGCCACGTCGTGCGCAGCTCCGCGAGCGTGCCGTCGGCCTCGAGGTCGTCGACCGCCTGCGAGACGCAGTCGGTGAGCTCCGACCCGAGGTCGAGCACGAGCCCGTACTGCTCGACGACGCCCTCGTCCGGCAGCGTGCCGATGACCACGGAGTCCGGGAAGTACTCGGTCGACGCGGCGACGCCCTGGTCGACGTCCATGACCATCGCGTCGATCGTGCCCGACTGCAGGGCCTGCATGCCGTCGCCCGCGGCGTTGTACGGCGAGATGTCCGCGTCCTCGCCCCACGCGGCCTCGGCGAGCGTGAGGCTCGTCTGCGCGGCGGTGACGCCGATGCGCGCGCCGTCGAGCTCGGCGAGCGTCGTCGCGCCCGCGTACGGGCCGTCCTCCATGACGATGACGCCCTGGCGCGTGGTGAGGTAGGGGCTCGAGAAGTCGACGGCCTGCTTGCGCTCGTCGGTGATCGAGGTCTGGTACGCGGCGACGTCGAACGGCTTCACGGCCGGGCTGATGATCTGCTCGAACGTCACCGTCTCCCACACGACGTCCTCGGGCGCGTAGCCGAGGCGGTCCGCGACCGCGTAGATCAGCGCCGACTCGAAGCCCTCGCCCGAGTCGTGCTCGCCGACGTACCACGGCGAGTACGCCTCGCCCGCGCCCACGGTGAGCACGCCGTCGGTCAGCGTGGGCAGCGCGCCGGGCTCGCACTGCGCGGCGTCGCCCGACGACGGGCCGCCGGTCGGGTCGGCCGCGTCGCCGGAGCCGGTGCCGCCGGACGAGCAGGCCGCGAGCGCGAGGGCGGACACCGCCGTGACGGCGGCGAGGACGGCGGGACGGGGACGCAGACGGCGCATGGTGACCTTCCGGGTGTCGGGCGCCCCGGGGAAGGTGGGCGCCAGCCACTGACGATAACGCCGGTCGTGTCCGCGGTACTCCCCGCGCCTGCCCGCGACGACGTGGGTCGTGTCACAGCACGGACGCGGACGACGCCGTGCCCGGCCCCGACGCGCGGTCGGGCCCGGGCACGGAAGCGTCCGTGAGGAGGCTCAGGACTCCTCGACGTCGGCGAAGACCGCCCTCGCTCCCCCGGTCGCGAGCTCGAACGCGCGCGGGAAGAACGCCTGCATCTCGGGCGTGCCCACGGCCGCGCTCGCCGCGTCGTAGTCGGGGAAGTACAGGTCGATCATGCGGTACGCCGGGGTCGGGCTGCCGTCCTCCTTCGGCCAGACCTTCGACGCCTCCCGGTGCACGACCCCCGGGACCTTGCGGGCGCGGTCGAGCAGGTCGGGGTAGGCGGCCTCGAACGCCTCCGGGTCGACCGGGTTGTCGAAGATGATCGTGATCTTGGTCGTCATGCGGGGCTCCTTCGTGCGGGTGAACGGGTCGTGCAGGACCGCACGACCCCCGGCGTGCCTCGTCCGCCGTGGTCGCGGACGGAGGGAGGCCGGTGCTCGCCACCGTCCCGCGCACGGCTCCCCCGTCGCATCCGGGTGCTCCCCAGTGAGGTCCCCGGTGCGGGGTACGCGCAGGGTTCCGCGGGCCCGGCCGGGCCGGAAGTCCGCCGTGGGTGCCTGTGTAGCCTGAGGAGGTGATCCGAGGGCGCGGCGCCGAGCAGGAGCGGCTCGAGCGGTTGCTGGGCGACGTGCGCGAGGGGCGGAGCCGGGCCCTGGTCGTCGCCGGCGAGGCGGGCGTCGGGAAGTCCGCCCTCCTGGAGCACGTGGCCGACGCCGCGTCCGGGTGCCGCGTGGTCCGCGCGACGGGCGTCCAGGCGGAGGCCGAGCTGGCGTTCGCGACGCTGCACCAGCTGTGCGCACCCCTGCTCGGCCACCTGGACGCCCTCCCGGGCCCGCAGTCGGACGCGCTGCGCACGGCCTTCGGGCTGCAGGACGGCCCCGCCCCAGACCGCTTCCTGCTCGGGCTCGCGGTGCTCGGGCTGCTCGCGGAGGCGGCGTCCGAGGGGCCCCTCGTGTGCCTCGTCGACGACGCGCAGTGGCTCGACCACGCGTCGGCCCAGGTCCTCGGGTTCGTCGCGCGCCGTCTGGCGACGGAGTCGGTCGCCCTCGTGTTCGGCCGCCGCGGCGCCGAGCCCGACCCGACGCTCGCGGGAATCCCCGAGATGGCGGTCGGCGGGCTCCCGGCCGCCGACGCGCAGGCGCTGCTCGACTCGGTCGTCCGCGGGCCGCTCGACCCGCGGGTGCGGGACCGGATCGTCGCCGAGACACGCGGGAACCCGCTGGCGATCCTCGAGCTGCCGCGCGGGCTCACGCACGCGCAGCTGGCCGCCGGCCTGGGCGCGGACCACCCGGGTGGCCTGACCGCCCGGATCGAGGACAGCTTCCGGCGCCGGCTCGACCGGCTGTCCCCCGGCCAGCGCCGCCTCGCGCTCGTGGCGGCCACCGAACCCCTCGGTGACGCCGCCCTGCTGTGGCGCGCGGCCGAGGTGCTCCGCGTGTCCCCCGACGCCGCCGACCCCGCGGCGCTCTCGGACCTGCTCCGCTGGACGACGACCCGGGTGTCGTTCCGCCACCCCCTCGCCCGCTCGGCCGTCTACCGCTCGGCCGGGGTGGAGGAGCGTCGCGAGGTCCACCACGCGCTCGCCACGGTGACCGACCCGGCGGTCGACGCCGACCGCCGGGCGTGGCACCTGGCGCAGGCGACCGCGGGCCCCGACGAGGACGTGGCCGCAGAGCTCGAGCGGTCGGCCGCCCACGCCCAGGCCCGGGGCGGGTACGCCGCCGCGGCCGCGTTCCTCGACCGCGCCACCGTCCTCACGCCCGACCCGGCCGCCCGGGCGTCCCGCGCGCTCGCCGCGGCCGAGGCCCACGACCTCGCCGGCGACCCGGACGAGGCGCTCCGCCTCCTCGCCGCCACGCAGGCCGCGCCGCTGACCGGCGCCCAGGCGGCCCGCGTCGACCTCCTGCGCGCCGAGATCGTCCACGCCCGCAGCCGCGGGGACGACGCCCCGCCCCTGCTCCTGCACGCCGCCCGCCGGCTCGAGCCGTTCGACGTGCCGCTCGCACGGGACACCTACCTCGAGGCGCTCGCCGCCGCCCAGTTCGCCGGTCGAGCCGTCGCGGGCGGAGTCCTGGGCGTCGCGGAGGCAGCCCGGCGGGCGCCGTCCCCCGCCGGTCCACCGCGCGCCCGGGACCTCCTCCTCGACGCCATGACCCTCCTCGCGACCGACGGCTACCCGGCCGCGGCGCCGCGCCTGGCGCGTGCGCTCGAGGAGTTCCGGGCGACCACCACCGACGAGGACGCCCTCCGCTGGGACTGGCTCGCGTGCCGCGTCGCGTCCCTGCTGTGGGACCACGAGGCGTGGACGGAGCTCGCCGACCGCACCGTCCGGCTCGCGCGCGGCACCGGCGCGCTGCGCGCCCTGCCGGTGGGGCTCGCCTTCCAGCTCGCGCCCCGGGTCCTGGCCGGCGAGCTCGACGCCGTCGCGTCGCTGAGCGAGGAGATGGACGCCGCCGCCGACGCGACGGGCGTGGTCCACCTCCCGTACGGGTCGATGCTGCAGGCGGCGTGGCGCGGGCGCGAGGCCGAGGCGACGGCGACGATCGAGTCCTTCGTCGAGGCGTCCCGGGCGCGGGGCGAGGGGATGGTCCTGATCGCCGGCCACACGGCGCGAGCGATCCTCTACAACGGGCTCGGGCGGCACGACCTGGCGCTCGCGGCGGGCGAGCGGGCGTCGGCGAACGAGGACGCCCTCGCCTGGTACAACTGGGCCCTCGTCGAGCTCGTCGAGGCGGCGGTCCGCTGCCGCGAGCACGATCGCGCCCGCGACGGCCTGGAGCGGCTCGCGGAGCGGACCGCCGCGTCCGGCACCGACTGGGCCCTCGGCGTCGAGGCCCGCTCGCGCGCGCTCGTGGCCGGCGACGACGCCGAGACGCACCACCGCGAGGCGATCTCCCGCCTGCGCCGCACGCCGGTGCGCGTGGACCTGGCGCGCGCCCACCTCCTCTACGGAGAGTGGCTGCGGCGCGCGCGCCGGCGACTCGACGCGCGCCACGAGCTCCGGACCGCCTACGACCTGTTCTGCTCGATGGGCCTCGAGGCGTTCGCCGAGCGGGCGCGCCAGGAGCTGGAAGCCACCGGGGAGACCGCACGCCGCCGCGCGGTCGACGCGCGCACCGAGCTCACGAAGCGCGAGGCGCAGATCGTCCGGCTGGCCCGCGACGGCCTCTCCAACCCCGAGATCGGCACCCGGCTGTTCCTCAGCCCCCGCACGGTCGAGTACCACCTGCACAAGGTCTTCGCGAAGCTCGGCATCGCGTCGCGCACCGAGCTCGCGCGCGCCTTGGACCGCTCCTCCACGCCGTAGGGCGACGGCGGCCCCGCACCCCGGCCGACGGCGACCCTCCGCGTCCCCCGAGCAGGGCGCCCCGGCGTGCCCGGCGCCGGTGCCCGGCACGCCGGGGGTGCGTCGTGCCGGGGTGCTGACCGGGCACCTCACGGATTCGACCGGGACCCGACGCGAGCGAACGTCTCCTGTACGAACCGGCGCCACGGACCGCCCGTCCAGCGCCACGGAAGGGAGACCACCATGACCACCGCGACCCTGCGCGCGACGACGGCCCCGCGCCGTCGCCCGTCCGCCCCGGTCCCGACCACGACCGGACTCGTGAGGGCAGCATGACGACGACCACCACGATCCCCACGACCTTCGGCGCGGCCCTGCGCCGCCTGTACCTCACCCGCTTCGTCGTCGCCCTCGTCTGGGCGGCCCTGGTCCTCACCACCGCGACCGCGGCCGGGCCGTGGCTGACGACCCTGCTCGTCGTCTACCCGCTGGTCGACGCCGCCGCCGTGCTGTGGCAGGTGCGCGTCACCCCGGGCACCGCGCGGTCCACGGTCGCGGAACGGGTGAACGTCGTGGTCAGCGTCGCCGTCGCCGTCGCGCTCGGCGTCGCGTCGACCCAGTCCCTCGGCGCAGCCCTCGCCGTCTGGGGCGTCTGGGCGATCGGCGCGGGCGTCCCGCAGCTCGTCGCCGCCGTCCGCAACCGCCGCACGGGCGGGCAGGTCGCCCAGATGCTCAGCGGCGGCCTCTCGGTCGTCGTGGGCGGCGCGTTCCTCGCCCAGGGCCTCCAGGGCGCGGAGACGATCGCCGGGACCGCCGGCTACGCGGCCCTCGGCGGGATCTTCTTCCTCGTCTCCGCCCTCCGGCTCGGCCGCGTCCTGCGGGAGAAGGAGTCATGAGCGTCATGGACACCACGACCTACGACTACGACCTGGTCGTCGTCGGTGCCGGACCCGTCGGCGAGAACGTCGCCGACTACGCGACCCGGCGCGGGCTGCGCGCGGCCGTCGTCGAGTCCGAGCTCGTCGGGGGCGAGTGCTCGTACTGGGCCTGCATGCCGTCCAAGGCGCTGCTGCGCAGCGGGCACGCCCTGCGGGCCGCCCGCCGGGTGGCGGGCGCCCGCGAGGCGGTCACCGGCAGTCTCGACGCCGCCGCGGTGCTCGCCCGGCGCACGTCGTTCACGGACGGGTGGGCGGACGACGGCCAGGCCGCCTGGCTCGCGTCCGCGGGCATCGACCTCGTCCGCGGACGCGGCCGGGTCGTCGGGCCACGCGCCGTGCAGGTCGGCGAGCGGGTGCTCACGGCTGCGGCGGTGGCGCTCGCCACCGGCTCCGTGCCGGTGGTCCCGCCGGTCCCCGGCCTGGCGGACGCCGCCCCGTGGGGCACCCGGGACGCCACGTCCGCGGACCACGTGCCGCCGCGCCTCGTCGTCCTCGGCGGGGGCGTGGCCGGCGTCGAGCTCGCCCAGGCGTACGCCTCGCTCGGCTCGCGCGTGACCCTCCTGTCCGTCTCCGGGCTGCTGGACCGCGAGGAGCCCGTCGCGGGCGAGCACGTCGCCACCGCCCTCGCGGCGGACGGCGTCGACGTGCGCCTCCACGTCACGCCGACGCGCGTCGACCGCCGGGCCGACGGCGTCGTGACCGTCACGCTCGACGACGGCCGCGTGGTCGAGGGCGAGGAGATCCTCGTGACGACCGGGCGCCGCCCGAGCACCGACGACCTCGGCCTCGACACGGTGGGGCTCTCCGGTCCGCTCCGGGTCGGCGAGACCCTGCGCGTCGAGGGCACCGACTGGCTGTACGCCGTCGGGGACGTCAACGGGCGGGCGCTGCTCACCCACCAGGGAAAGTACCAGGCGCGCGCCGCCGGGGAGGCGATCGCCGCGCGGCTGCGCGGGACGCCCCTCGACGACGGCCCGTGGGGCGCGCACGCCGCGACCGCGGACCACGCCGCGGTGCCCCGCGTCGTGTTCACCGATCCTGCCGTCGCGAGCGTGGGGCTCACCGAGGCCCACGCGCGCGAGAGCGGGCTCGCCGTCCGCACGGTCGAGCACGACCTCGGCTCCGTCGCCGGCGCCGCGCTGGAGGCCGACGACTACACGGGCCGCGCCGTGCTCGTCGTCGACACCGACCGCCAGGTCGTCGTCGGCGCGACCTTCGTCGGCCAGGACGTCGCGGAGCTCCTGCACGCGGCGACCGTCGCGATCGTCGGGGAGGTCCCCGTCGACCGGCTCTGGCACGCCGTCCCCGCCTACCCCACGATCAGCGAGATCTGGCTCCGCCTGCTCGAGAGCTACGGCCGGCCGAGCTGACGACCGCCTGCCGGCAGGCAGGACGGCACCACAGAGCACCGCGCTCGGCGCCGCCGCGGGGCATGAGCCCCGGGACGGCCGCCGGGAGCGGCGACCACCGCAACACCAACCCCTCGGAGGAGTTGTCATGCGTCTGCGTCTTCGTATCCCCGCAGCCCTCGCCAGCGCGCTCACCGTGCTCGGCGTCATCAGCCCTACCCTCACGGCCTCGGCCGTCGGGGGTCCCCCGACCCCGCAGCCGAAGCCGACCGTCGTCCTCGTCCACGGAGCGTGGGCCGACTCCTCGAGCTGGTCGCCCGTGATCGAGCGGCTGCGCAAGGACGGGTACCCCGTCCAGGCCCTCGCGAACCCGCTCCAGGGCCTGACCGGCGACTCCGCGTACGTCTCCAGCTACCTGTCCACCATCGACGGCCCCGTCGTGCTCGTGGGCCACTCCTACGGCGGTGCCGTGATCACGAACGCCGCCGCGTCAAACCCGGACGTCAAGGCGCTGGTCTACGTCGCCGCGTTCATCCCCACCGCCGGCGAGACCGTGGGCGACCTGGCCGCCAAGACCTCCCCCGCGATCCCGCTCGTCTCGACCCCCGTACCGGACGGCGTCGAGGTGGCGATCGACCCGGCCCGGTTCCGGGAGTTCTTCGCGAACGACGTGGACAAGGAGACGGCCGCCGACCTGGCCGTGGTCCAGCGACCCGCCAACACGCGCGCGGTGACCGACGCCAGCGTCGGTGAGGCGTTCCGCACGATCCCGTCGTGGAGCCTCGTCACGCGCAAGGACCACGCGATCGACCCGGAGGTGCAGCGCTGGATGTCCGAGCGGGCCGGCGCGTACACGGAGGAGGTCAACGGCTCGCACGCCGTCATGGTCAGCCACCCGGTCGCGGTCGCGCGCCTGATCGAGGACGCCGCCCGCAGCACCCGGTGACGAGCGACCCCGCTGCCCCACCGGCCGGAACGACAAAGGCCCGGACCACGTTTCCGTGGTCCGGGCCTTCGTGATGTCCTGCGACATCTTTCGTAGCGGGGGCAGGATTTGAACCTGCGACCTCTGGGTTATGAGCCCAGCGAGCTACCGAGCTGCTCCACCCCGCGTCGATGATCACTACTCTACGGGACGTTCCGGACCAGGCCAAATCGGGTGAGCGAGACGTGGATCACTCCAGCACCTCGACCCCGAACGCGAACGTGCGCACGGCCCCGGGCTCGAGCCGCACGTCTGCCGCGCAGTCGGGGCGGTTGAAGGCGTCGGTGAGCGTCTCGACCGGCTCGACGGCCACCGCCGCGCGCGCCCGCCGCCCCAGGCCGTCCCCCGTGTAGACGTGCACGAGGCCGCGGTCCTGCCAGAGCGCGAGGCCCTGCCCCGTCGCCGGGTCGCGCACGAGCGTGCGGGCCCGGCCGTCGGCGTCCGGGCGCAGGCCCCCGAACGCGTGGTCGAGGCGCACGCCCGCGAGGGGCAGCGGGCCGACGCCGTCGATCTCCTCCAGGGCGGACGGGCCGGCGAGCGGGAGCAGGCCGGCGTCGGTCACCACGGCGCGGCGGGCGGGCACGGTGAGCTCGAGGCCGTCGACGCTCGCGTGCCCCGGCACGCGCAGGTACGGGTGCCACCCGAGCGCGACCGGCGCCGCCGTCGGGCCGACGTTGCGTGCGCGGAGCACGACGTCGAGCGACGCGGCCCCGAGCACGTAGTCCACCTCGAGCTCGAGCGCGAACGGGTAGCCCGCGTGCGCGTCCGCCGCGACGGCGGCGCGCAGCGTGACGGCGACGGGCGTGGCCCCGGCGTCCGGGGGCCCGGCGGGTCGCGCCGAGCGGGGGCCGGGCTCGACGACCGCCCAGTCGAGCGTGCGCGCGAACCCGTGCATGGTCACCGGCTCCCACGGCAGCACCGGGGCCACCTCGTGCCGGACCCCGTCGAAGGTGTAGGCGCCGCCCGCGAGACGGTTGACGAACGGCGCCATGAGCGCCGAGCGCGCGGCGTCGTGCGTCGCGACCTCCACCTCGTCGGTGTACCCGTCGACGAGGTCCTCGACCCGCACGGTCCCGTCCGCGCCGCGCCACGGTGCGCGCCACGCGAGCACCGCGGCGCCGCGCAGCGCGACCACGAGCTCGGCGCCGGAGGGGTGGCGCAGGCGCGCCGCGGGGACGGCGGGGGTCACGTCGCTCGCCGCGTCGCCCGCCGCGCTGAAAGCGTTGCTGCAAACCGTTGCAGAGGTCACGAGGAGCGATCCTCCCGTCCGCCGGAGGAAATGACAAACCCGCCGCACGACGGACGGGCGGGGACACCCGTCGGTGTCCCCGCCCGTCCGTGGCGGTACGTCGCGCGCGCGACCGTCCGTCAGCCGCCCGACGACTCGGTGTCGAGCCGCTGCTCGGCGGCGAGCGCCGCCTCGAGCGCCTGCCGCAGGCGGTCCTGCGCCTCGCCGTACGCCGCGAAGTCGCCCTCCGCGAGCGCCGCCTCGCCCGCCTCGATGGCCTGCTGCGCCTGGCGCAGCGCCTGGTCGAGCTCGGCGCGAGCGCCGCCGTCGACCGTGCCGCCGTCCGCCGGCGGCGCCGGCTGCTCGGCGTCCGGCTCGCCCGCGTCCGGGTCGGTCGTGCCGGGGTCGGTCGTGCCGGGGTCGGCCGTCTCGCCGTCAGCCGGCTGGTCCGGGACCTCGGTCTCGACCCCGCCGTCCGCGTCGCCCGCGTTCGCGCCCGAGTCGCCGCCGAACACCTGGTCCAGCGCCTCGTCGAGCGTGTCCGCGAAGCCGATCTCGTCGCCGAACGACACGAGCACCTTGCGCAGCAGCGGGAACCGCGTGCCCTCCGTCGACTGCACGTAGACCGGCTGGACGTACAGGAGGCCGCCGCCCACCGGAAGGGTGAGGAGGTTGCCGTTGATGACCGTGGAGTCACCACGGCGCAGCGCGAGCAGACCGTCCGCCGCGGTCGGGTCGGTGTTGAAGTTGTTCTGCACCTGACCCGGGCCGGGCACGGTCGCGTTGCGCGGCAGCTCGAGGAGGCGCAGCGTCCCGTAGTCCTCGGAACGCACGCCCGCCTCGCTGCCCGGCTCCGCGTCCACCGCGAGGAAGCCCGTGAGGATGTTGCGGTCGGAACCGCCGCCCGGGATGTACGTCGACATGAGCGAGAACGTCGGGGCGTCCTGGCTCGGCATCTGCAGCGTGAGGTAGTACGGCGGCTGCAGCGGCTTGACCTGGCCGCTCGCCGTCGGGTCCTCCGGGCTGCGCCAGAAGTCCTGGCCCGAGAAGAACTCGTTCGCGTCGTCCACGTGGTAGCTCGCGAGCAGCGTGCGCTGCACCTTGAACAGGTCCTCGGGGTAGCGCAGGTGGCTCATGAGGTCGCCGGAGATCTCCGACATCGGCTGCACCGTGCTCGGGAAGACCTTCGTCCACGCCTGCAGGAGCGGGTCCTCGGCGTCCCACGCGTACAGGTCGACCGACCCGTCGTACGCGTCGACGGTCGCCTTGACCGAGTTGCGGATGTAGTTGATCTGCTGGGGCGCGAGCGCCTCGACCGAGTTCGCCGCGACGAGCGAGTCGGCCGTCGTCTCGTCCAGGGACTCCGACGTCGAGTACGGGTACGCGTTCGACGTCGTGTAGCCGTCGACGATCCACTTCACGCGGCCGTCCACGACCGCGGGGTACACGCGGCCGTCGAGCGTGAGGTACGGCGCGACCTTCGCGACGCGGTCGCGCGGGCTGCGGTCGTAGAGGATCTGCGAGTCCTCCGTGACGCGGTCGGAGAACAGGATCTGCTCGGACCCGAACTTCAGCGCGTACAGCACCTTGTTGAGGAACGTGCCGACGCTCGGGCCCGCCGCGATCTCCTGCGTGGGGAACGTGTTGTTGACCTGGCCGCCCTCGTCGTCGACCGGGTAGTCGAGCTCCCACGGTTCGCGACCCTCGGGCGCGCCCACGATCGAGTACTGCGGCGCCTCGGGCGAGAAGTAGATCCGCGGCTCGTAGCCGCCGGCGTCGGTGAACGCGCCCGTCGACGGGATCGAGCCCTCGTAGAACGCGGGCCGGCCGTCCGGGCCGATCTGGTTGCCGTACGCCGCGACGACGCCGAAGCCGTGGGTGTAGACCGTGTGGTCGTTGACCCAGTTGCGCTGGTCAGCGCCGAGGCCGCCCTGGTTGAGCTCCCGGACCGCGATGACGGTGTCGCGGCTCTCGTCGTCGATCGTGTAGCGGTCCACCGACAGCGACGGCGAGAACTGGTAGTACTGCTTGTTCTGCTGGAGCTGGCTGAACGACGGGCTGACGATCTCCGGGTCGAGCAGGCGGATCGACGCGGTGGTGTCGGCGTCCTCGCGCAGCGCGCCCGCCTCGGCCTCGGTCTTCGCGTTGTACTGCTCGGTCTGGACGTCGTCGATGCCGTAGGCGGCCTTGGTCGCGTCGATGTTGCGCTGGATGTACTCCTCCTCGAAGTCCTGCGCGTTCGGCGTGACCTGGAACCGCTGCACGACGCTCGGGTAGATCCCGCCGATGGCGATGGCGGAGACGACCATGAGGCCGACGCCGATCGCGGGCAGGCGCCAGTTGCCGCGGACCGCGGTGACGACGAAGAGCGCGGCGACGAACAGCGCGACGACCGTGAGGATCGCCTTCGAGGGGATGACCGCGTGCACGTCGGCGTAGGACGCGCCGTCGAACTTCGCGCCGCCCGACGTGAGGATCGAGTAGCGGTCGAGCCAGTAGTTCGCCGCGATGAGCACGAGGAGCAGCGCGGCGATCACGGAGAGCTGCACGCGCGCGGCCGTCGTCGTGCGCGGCCCGGCGTCCGCCCCGCCGCCGATGCGCAGACCGCCGTACAGGTAGTGCGTCGCGACGGCGGCGATGCCCGAGATGATGACGACCGCCATGAGGAAGCTCACGACGAACCGCAGCAGCGGCAGCGTGAAGACGTAGAACGACAGGTCGATGCCCCACTGCGGGTCCGTCGTGCCGAACGGCACCGCGTTGAGCGCGAGGAGGACCGTCTGCCACTGCGACGCCGCCGCGGCGCCCGCGAAGAAGCCGACGAGCGCCGGCGCGACGACCATGACGACCTTGCGCAGCGGCTCGATCGCCTCGCGGTACTGGTCGAGCGTCGCCTGCTCGGGCGTCGAGGGCGCGTAGATCGGCCGGGACCGGTACGCGAGCGAGAACGACAGGAAGACGAGCCCGCCCATGACGAGGAAGCCCGCGACGAACAGGGCGATACGCGCGCCCCACTGCGTCCACAGGACGTTCGCGAAGTCGAGCTGCTGGAACCACAGCACCTCGGTCCAGAACTGGGCGAGCAGGAGCAGGAGGACGACGAGGGCGCCGACGACGGCGATCGCGATGCCGATCGGGCTCCGGCGCCGGGCGGGCCGGCCCCCGGGGGACGGCCGGCGGGGCGCTGCGGCGAATGACACGGTGGGTATTCCTCTTCGGGTCGTGGCTCGGGCGTGCACCGGGGTCAACGCCCGGTCCTCCCCCAAGGTTCCCACGGCCCGCGGCTCCGTGGGGGCTCTCCCGACGCATGAGGGACGATGGGGGCATGCCCCAGCCTGACGACGCCGCGCCCACGCCTGCCTCCGCGTCCGGACCCGACCCCGTCGCTCCGGGCGGCCCGACGCCCCGCCACGCGCTCGCGCTCGCGGTCCACGAGGTCGAGGCGCACGCCGCGGACGCCGGGTGGGACGGACCGCCGCGCCTCTTCGCGCTCGTCGTGACGGCCGGCGCGCTCGCGGCGGACCCGACGCTCGCGGACCGGCTCCCGTCCGACGTCGTCGCCGCGGCCGGCGCGGACCCGCACCACCTGCTCTCGATCGAGCAGGAGGGCTTCGCCGTGGACGGCGACCTCGAGGACGGGCTCGCGCGCGTCGCGTGGCCGCCGACCGTCGACGGCGCCGCGCTCGTCGTCGAGCGCATCGTCCTGCCGCCGGCCGCCGAGGAGGACGTCCCCGAGGACCCCGACGCCGCGCTCGACTACCTCGCGTCCCACCCCGACCGCCAGGACGTGCGCCTCGCGGTCGGCGTGCTGCGCGACGGCTCGTCGTGGTGCGCCGTGCGGTCCCGGGCGCACGACGCGGCGACGGACGTCGCCGGCGGGCCCGACCTCGTCCCCGGCCTCGTCACGGCGCTGCGCGCCACGCTCGAGGACTGACCGACCCCCGCCCGGGGGCAGCGACGGCGCGCCCGGCGCGCGCCCCGACGTCAGTCCCGCGCCTCGCACGTGGGGAGGGAGTCGCCGTTCCCCGCGCCGATCGCGGTCATCGCGGCGCGCGCGTCCGCGAGCGTCGAGACGGCCGCGACGTGCAGGCCGTCCGGCACGTTGCCCACGACCTCGGGGCAGTTGGCCTGCGGCGCGAGGAACCACGTCGCGCCGTCGCGCAGCGCGCCGTACAGCTTCTGCTGGATCCCGCCGATCGGGCCCACGTCGCCCTCGACGCTCATGGTGCCCGTGCCCGCGATGACGACGCCGTTCGCCTCGTCCTCGGGCGTGAGCTGGTCGACGATGCCGAGCGCGAACATCGTGCCCGCGCTCGGGCCGCCGATGTCCTCGATCTGGATCGCGACGTCGACCGGGAAGTCGAACGCCGGGTCGATGTACACGCCGAGCAGCGCGGTGTCGCCGCCGTCCGTCGTCGTCACCGTGAGGTCGGTGGCCGTGCCGTCGCGCAGGACGCCGAGCGTCACGTCGTCGCCCGGGTCGACCGCGGCGAGCCCGTCGATGAGGTCCTGGTACGTCGGGACGGGCGAGCCGTCGAGCGCGACGATGACGTCCCCGGGCTCGACGACGCCGTCGGACCCGCTGCCGGGGACGGCCGCCTCGACGGTGAGCGTGGCCGGCACCTCGTAGCCGAGCTCGGTGAGCGCGGCGACCGTGGCGTTCTCCTGGGAGGAGATCATCTCGGCCTGTCCCTGCTGCTCGGTCTCCTCCTTGGTGCGGCCCGTCGGGAAGACCTCCTCGACGGGACGCACGCTGCGCGACCGGTCGAACCAGCCCTGCACGACCTGCCCGACGTTCACCGGGTAGCCCGGGCCCCCCGCGACGGAGACCGTCGTCAGGAGCAGCTCGCCCGTGGAGTCGAACGTCTCGGCGCCCGTGATCGAGATGAGGGGCGTCCCGTCCTGCTCCCCGAGCGTGTCCTCCGTGGGCCCCGGGGAGCGCACCGCGTACGGCGCGGGAAGCACGGCGAGACCCGCGACGAGCAGCGTCGTCGCGAGCAGGGAGATGCCGAACGTCAGGGACCGCCGGGTCACGGGGGGCGGCACGTGCTCGTCCTCGGCGAGGAGGGCGTCGAAGGAGGGGGCGTCGCTCACCGGGACATCATCCCCGAGGTTGCTGGGATCTCCCTGCGGGCGCCCGCGCCCGGGGCACGCGTCGCACCCTCCGCGACGCCGTCAGGGGCGCCGCGAGCGCGCCTGGCGCCACACGGCCGCGGTCCCGAGGACGGCGACCGCGGCGCCCGCGGCCCCGATCGCGGCCGCGTCCCGACCCCCGAACCGACGTCCGCCGACGCCCACGCGGCCGCGTACCTCCGCGAGGAGCACCTCGAGCGCGGCCGCGCCCGACCACGCCGGCGACCACCCGGCGTCGTGCAGGCGCCGGGCCGAGACCGACCACGGGTGCACGACGAACGCGAGGTCGTTCGCCGGGGACGGCAGGACGCCCACGCGGTGCAGGCGCTCGGCGGCGCCGAACGCCGTGGCGGGCGGGAGCTGGACCGTGCGCATCCCGGCCGCCGCGGCCACGGTCTCCGAGTCGAGCGCGTCGGGCTCGCCGTCGCGCAGCGGCCCGGCGGTCAGGCCCCCGACGAGCCCGCGGTCGAGCGCGACGCGCACCGCGGACACCACGTCCTCGACGTGCACGAGCTGCCACGTGCGCCCTCCGCCGCGCACCGTGAGGAGCCGCGGCGCCTCGAAGTGCCGCGTGAGCACGGTGTCCACGCCCGGGCCCACGACGACGGCGGGCCGCACCACCGCGAGCGGCACCGCGCCGAGCGCCTCGCCGAGCGCGTCCTCGAACGCGACGAGGTCGCCCGCGAAGCCGGGACCCTCGTCGCGCACGACCGGGTCGTCGTCGTCGATCACGTCGCGGCCCGGGGTGGCCCCGTGCACGGCGGCGGACGTCACGGCGACCACGTGCTCGATCCCCGCCGCGACCGCGGCCTCCCCGGCGCGGCGGCCGAGGAGCGCGAGGCGCGCCCGCTGCTCGGCGTCGGTCCGCGCGGTCGGGGCGCCGAACTCGCCCGCGGGCGCGACGACGACCAGCCGGCGCGCGCCGTCCGGCCAGCCGCCGGGGTCGACGGGCGAGGCCTCGGGCGCGCCGAGCCCCGCGCGGACCGCGTCTGCGACCTGGCCGACGCCGACGACCACGGGCGGGTCGTCCTGCGCACCACCCGAGACCGCCTCGGGCACGGCGCCGTCCGCCTCCGCCACGGGGCCGTCCCCCGCCCCGACCGGGGGCGCTCCCCCCTCGCCGGGCACGTCGCTGCGCCGTGAGCGAACCCGGCCCTCGGACATGCCTCAGCCCCCGTTCTCGGCGCTCGATCGTGGTTACGGTGATCACCGACGCTACCGTGAGGAGTCGCCATGAGCAGCCTTCCCCCCGACCGCACGCCCGGACCGGACGACGACGCGCCCTTCGACCCGCGGTTCGAGGAGCTGCTCCGCTCGATGCTCGGCCCCGACGCGGACGAGGCCCTGCGCGAGCTGCGCGCCCGCGGCCTCGACCCGCAGTCGCTCGCCGCGGGCGGCGCGGCCGACCCCCAGCTCTTCCAGCACGTGCTCGCGCAGGTCCAGCGGCTGCTGTCGACCCCGAGCGACGGCCCCGTGAACACCGACGTCTCGCACGACGTCGCGCGCCAGGTCGCGGTCGCGGAGGGCGACCCGTCCGTCACCGCAGCGCAGCAGCGCGCGGCCACCGACGCGCTGTCCGTCGCCGAGCTCTGGCTCGACGCCGTCACCGACCTCCCGCCGTCGGGCGGGAAGAGCCACGCGTGGAGCCGCTCCGAGTGGGTCGAGCACACGCTCCCCGCGTGGAACGAGCTCGTCGCGCCCGTCGCGTCGTCCGTCGCGGACGCGCTCGCGACCGTGCTGCGCGACCAGCTCCCCGAGGGCCTGGGCGACGAGCCGGGCGCCCTGCCGGGCGTCGGGTTCACGCTCCCGGGCCTCCCGGCGGGCGCGACCGGCCTGCCCGGCGGCGACCCCGCCGCGCTCATGCGGCGCCTCGGGTCCGCGGTCTTCGGCATGCAGGTCGGCCAGGCCGCGGGCACGCTCTCCCGCGAGGTCTTCGGCGCGACCGACGTCGGGCTGCCGCTGCTCGACCGCCCCGCGACGGTCCTGCTCCCCACGAACGTCGAGGCGTTCGCCGAGGGTCTCGACGCCCCCGCCGAGGAGGTGCGCCTCTTCCTCGCGCTGCGCGAGGCCGCCCACGCGCGCCTGTTCACGCACGTCTCGTGGCTGCGCGGGCACCTGCGCGGCCTCGTCGACGCCTACGCGCGCGGCATCACGATCGACCTGTCCGCCCTGGAGTCCCAGCTCGCCGACGTCGACCTCGCGGACACCGACGCCCTCCAGCGCGCGCTGTCCGGCGGCGTCTTCGGGCTCCAGAACACGCCCGAGCAGCAGGCCACGCTCCTGCGGCTGGAGACGACGCTCGCGCTCGTCGAGGGCTGGGTCGACGAGGTCACCGCGACCGCGGCGCTCCCCCACCTGCCCCACGCCGTGCCGCTGCGCGAGATGCTGCGCCGCCGTCGCGCCGCGGGCGGACCCGCCGAGCACACGTTCGCGAGCCTCGTCGGGCTCGAGCTGCGCCCGCGCCGCTCGCGCGACGCGGCCGCGCTGTGGGCGCTCATCGCCGCGCAGTCCGGCTCGGCCGCGCGCGACGGCGTCTGGGACCACCCCGACCTCCTGCCGGACGCGACCGACCTCGACGACCCCGCGGGCTACGAGGGGCGGCGCGCGGCCACGCGCGCCGAGGAGGCCGACGTCGACCGCGCGCTCGAGGAGATCTTCCGCGCCGCGGAGGGCGGGTCGGGCGACGGGCCCGAGGCCGGCGGCGCGGCGGACGAGGGCGGCGCGGCGGACGAGGGCGGCGCGGCGGGCGAGGGCGGCGCCACGCGCTGACGAGCGCGGGTCGACGGGCGGCGGCTGCTCGCCGTCAGCGCGCGCCGTGGGGAGCGTCGTCCGTGGCGTCCGCCTCGACGCGGCTCGGCTCGACGTCGGTCCCGCCCGTCTCGACGTCCGCGTCGTCGGGCTCGACCTCCGCGTCGCGCGCGAACGACACGCCCTCGAGGAAGCCGCGCGCCCGGTCCGTGCGCGGGTACGACTCGAGCAGCTTCCAGAAGCCCGGCCCGTGACCCGCGTGCAGCAGGTGCGCGAGCTCGTGCAGCAGCACGTAGTCGAGCACCCACGGCGGCATGCCGCGCACCCGGGTCGAGATGCGGATCGTCCCGTCGATGAGCGTGCACGAGCCCCAGCGCCGGTCCTGGTTGCTCGACCACCGCACGCTCGTCGGGTGGGCGCGCCCGTCGAGGTACTTCTCCGAGAGCTCGGCCGCGCGCCGTTCGAGCTCGGCGTCCGACGGCCGGCGACGGCGCTCGGAGTCGGCCAGCCGGTCGAGCATCCGCTGGACCCACTCGCGCTCCTGCGCGCGCGTGAACCGCGCGGGGATCGCGACGATCGTGCGCTCGCCGTCGCGGTAGGCGCTCACCGTGCTCTTGCGTCGGCGGCTGCGCCGAACCTCCACGATCGTCTCCCGGACCACGCTCAGACCGTAGTGGTTCTCGCCACGAAACGGCAGTGCCCCACGCCGCGCGGCGCGCTTTCCCGCGTCGTTCGGTCGAGGAAACGGCGTCCGGTGCTGTGGTCCGGGTCAAGGAAGCACAGTCGGGACGTCAACCCGGCCGCACCTGTGGACAACGCTCGGCGCCGTGGCACCCCGTGCCACGCTGGCCCGGACGGCCGCACGGTCGTCGACCGACCCCACCGCCGGAGGACCCGTGCAGCGACGACGCGTGCTGCGACCCGACGCACCGCTCCTGCGGCGCGCTCCCGGCGAGGTCCAGGTCGGGACGGACCCGCGGTGGTCCGTCCGGCTCGCGGGCCTCGACCCCGACGACGAGGCGTGGCTGCGCGAGCTCGCGTCCCCGTCCGCGCGTCGGGGCGCCGGTGCGGAGCAGGCGACGACCTCGGGGCGGCGCGCGGCGCTCGTGCGGCTGCTCGACGAGGCGCACCTCCTCGTCCCGGCGCGCCGCAAGCGCCCGGACTCGCCCGCACCGGGGAAGGGCGAGGCGGACCTGGCCGTCCTCTCGGCGCTGCGCGCGGACGGCGCGGGGCACCGCGTCCTCGCGGCGCGCTCGCGCGCGACGGTCGCGGTGGTCGGGCTCGGCCGCCTCGGCGCCGGGCTCGCCGTGCACCTCGCGACGGCCGGGGTGGGCACGCTCGTGCTCGGCGACCCCGGCGCGGTCCTCACGACCGACGTGGGCGTCGGGGCGTACCGGCTGCGCGACGTCGGGTCCCCGCGCGCGACGGCGGTGCAGCGACTGGTCGGGGAGGTCGCGCCGGGCGTCGTGACTGCGGTCGTGCCGGAGACGGGGGCTGGGACGGTGGGGTACGGGGCTCCCCCGCCGGACGTCGTCGTCGTGGTGGAGCACGGTGCGGCGGACCCGGGACGGGTCGCGCGGCTCGTGGGTGAGGGGGTGGCGCACCTGTCCGTCGTGGTGCGCGAGGCCGACGTGGTCGTCGGGCCGTTCGTGCGGCCGGGCGTCGACCCGTGCCTGACCTGCGTGGAGCTGCACCGGGCGGACGTCGACCCGTGCTGGCCGCAGCTCGCGCGACAGCTGCGGGGACGGACCCTCCCGGCAGGCGAGGAGTCGTTGCTCGCCGCGTCGGCCGCGGCGGCGGCGCTCGGTCAGGTCCTGGCAGCCCTGGACGGGCTCGTGCCCCGCGCAGCCACGGCGTGCATCGAGATCCCTGCTCCCGATGCCGTGCCGCGGCTGCGCGAGACGAGCCGCCACCCGCGGTGCGGGTGCGGCGAGCTGGCGCGCACGCCCCCGGACGGGGCGCCGCTGCCCATGTCAGGCCGCCGTCGAGGCGCCGACTGACGCCTCGGCCCGAGCGGCCTCCTGCGCCTGGCGCTCGGCCTCCCGGGCGAGCACCTCGGCCTTGCTCGGACGGCCGCGGCCGCGCTTGCGCGCGACGACGACGCCGTCCACGAAGACCTCGCCGCCCCAGACGCCCCAGGGCTCGCGGCGCTCGACCGCGCCGGCGAGGCAGCCCTCGACGAGGGGGCACGTGCGGCACAGGGCCTTGGCCTCCTCGACCTCGGCGGTGCGCTCGGCGAACCAGAGCTCCGGGTCGTTGGTGCGGCAGGGCAGCAGGCCTGCGAGGAGACGGTCGAACTCCGCGGAGTCCTTCTCGCCCAGCGGGGTGGCCAGCGGTTGGTGGGGGACCCAGGGGCCGGATCCGCCCTGGGCAGTGATGTTGTCGAGCAGCGCGGTGAGCCGCACGATGTCCTCCAGTGATGTCCTGTCGTGGGTGTGAACGTCGTCGTCACAGGACCCTGAGGACAGCGGTCCCGTCGATGCTGACGGGAGACGCCGGTGATCCTCATCGGCAGACGTGCTCGGAGAACACGAAGGCCACGGGTCCGAGACGGACTCCGCGGCCTGGAAGGTTCTGGTCGGTCAGACCAGTCGTGTCCTGGAGGCGGAGTCGGGAGCGGGGCGGGTGACGAGAATGCCGCCGCGGAGCGCGGCTGCACGCGGACGGAGTCCTCCTGGCGTGCCCGTGCACACGGACGCGTTATCCAGCAGGTTCGCCATCGCGATCTGGTTCTTCATCAGCTTTCCCACCCCCTCTCTCCGTTCGGAGCGCACCTTTCGGCGCGCCCCTCTCCAACAGGACTCGTCGACCATATGACGCACCTCGCAGGGCGCACAACTTATTTACGAGACTTTTTCTCGACGAGTTCTCGCCGGCCCCTCCGGACGCCGGGACCGGCGCACCTCAACGCTCCGCGCGGCTCACGATGTCGAGGATCGTCGCGCCGTACCGCTCGATCTTGGCGGGCCCGAGCCCGCTGATCCGGGCGAGCGCCGCGGTGCTGGTCGGCCGGGTCTCCGCGATCGCCGCGAGCGTCGTGTCCACGAGCACCGTGAACGCCGGCTTGTCCGTCTCCTCCGCGACCTGGCGGCGCCACTCGCGCAGGCTCTCGAACAGCTCCTGGTCGTACTCGCCCGTGAGCCGCACCTTCGCCTGCCCGCTGCGCGACCGGCGCGGGCCGTGCGCGCCCGGCTCGTCCGGCCACAGGCCGTCGAGGAAGCGCGTGCGACGGCGCGTGGCCCGGCCACCCGGGTTCCTCGACCGCGCGAACGAGAGCTCCAGGTGCTCGCGCGCCCGGGTGATGCCGACGTACAGGAGGCGACGCTCCTCCGCGACCGCCTCGTCGGTCTCGGCGAGCGAGATCGGCATGAGCCCCTCGCTCATGCCCGCGAGGAACACGGCGTCCCACTCGAGGCCCTTGGCCGCGTGGAGCGACGCGAGCGTCACGCCCTCCACCGTGGGCGCGTGCTGCGCGGAGGCCCGCTCGTCGAGCTCGGCGACGAACGCCGCGACCGTCGGGGCGGGGGCGTCCGACGCCGCGGCGAGCGCAGCGAGGTCGTCCGCGAGCGCGACGAGCGCCTGCGTCGACTCCCAGCGCTCGCGCGCCGCGCCGCGCGCCGCGGGCGGCTCGGGCGCCCAGCCCGCGGCGGCGAGGACGTCGCGCACCGTCTCGGGCATCGGCGCGTCCGGGTCCGCGGAGCGCGCGGCACCACGCAGCAGCACGATCGCGTCGCGCACCTCCTTGCGCTGGAAGAACCGCTCCCCACCGCGGACGAGGTAGCCGATGCCCGCGTCGGCGAGCGCGGACTCGAACGCCTCCGACTGCGCGTTCGTCCGGTAGAGGACCGCGATCTCGCTCGCCCGCGTGCCCGCCGCGAGCAGGCGCGAGATCCGCTGGGCGATCCCGGTCGCCTCGGCCTCGTCGTCGTCGTACGCCGTGAACGCGACGGGCGGTCCGGCCGGGCGCTGCGCGACGAGCTCGAGCGCCTGGTGCGCCCCGCCTGCGCGACCCGCGCGCGCGAGGAGCTGGTTCGCGAGGTTCACCACCTGCGGCGTCGAGCGGTAGTCGCGCACGAGCCGGATGACCTGGGCGTTCGGGTGGGTGCGCTGGAACGTCAGGAGGTGGTGCGGCGTCGCGCCCGTGAACGAGTAGATCGTCTGCGACGGGTCGCCCACGACGCACAGCTCGTCGCGGCCCCCGAGCCACTGGTCGAGCACGAACTGCTGGAGCGGGGAGACGTCCTGGTACTCGTCGACGACGAAGTGGCGGTACTGGCGCCGCACCTCGTCCGCGACCCCGCCCTGCGTCGCGAGCATGTCCCCCAGCATGAGGAGCACGTCCTCGAAGTCGATGACCGACCGCTCCGTCTTGACGTCCTCGTACGCCGTGATGAGACGCGCGACCGTCTGGTGGTCGTAGCCCGCGGGCGGCTCGCGGTCGATCGCCTCGCACGCGCGGACGTAGTCGTCGGCGGTGACGAGCGAGACCTTGGCCCACTCGACCTCCGACGAGAGGTCCCGCACCGCGACGCGGTCGACGCCGACGCCGAGCCGGCGGGCCGACTCCGCGATCACCGGGGCCTTGTGCTCGAGGATGCGCGGCGGCGCGCCCCCGACGACCTTGGGCCAGAAGTAGCCGAGCTGGCGCAGCGCGGCGGCGTGGAACGTGCGCGCCTGCACGCCCGTCGCGCCGAGCTCGCGCAGGCGCGTGCGCATCTCCCCCGCCGCGCGCGCCGTGAACGTCACGGCGAGCACGCTCGTCGGCACGTACACGCCGGTGCGCACCCCGTAGGCGATCCGGTGCGTGATCGCGCGCGTCTTGCCCGTCCCGGCCCCGGCCAGGACGCAGACGGGACCGCGCAGCGCGACGGCGACGTCGCGCTGGTCCGGGTCGAGCGCGTCGAGGATCTCGTCGGCGGAGCGGAGGGACGGCGGGCGTGAGACCGGTGGCGTGGACATCACCGCGATTCTCTCAGGCCTCGGTGACACGCGGGGGGCGGTGGGGACGACGCACCCGCGGGAACAGCGCGGGGGCCGCCGGTGTTACCGTCACGACCGATCGCCCGCGGCAACCGCCGCACGGACCCGCACAGGAGAGCCTCGATGCCCACCTCCCCGACCCTTCCCGACCCCGGCTCGATCGTCATGTACTCGACGAGCTGGTGCGGGTACTGCCGCCGCCTCAAGACGCAGCTCGACTCCGAAGGCATCGGCTACACCGAGGTGAACATCGAGGAGACGCCCGGCACCGCCGAGTTCGTCGAGTCGGTCAACGACGGCAACCGCACGGTGCCGACCGTCGTCTTCCCGGACGGCTCCGCCGCGACGAACCCGTCGCTCGCCGAGGTCAAGCAGCGCCTCGCCGCCTGACACACCACCGCGGGGCCGGGCCGGACGTCCGGGCCGGCCCCGCGCGCGTCCGGGGACCGTCGTGCGTCCTGGGCGACCGTCGTGCGCCCTGTGCGTTCGGGCCGGCTCCGCGCGCGTCCGGGGCGGCCGTCACGCGTCGGGCAGGCGACCGCCGAACCAGTCCTCGACGAGAGCGCGTGCGATGGACGCCCGCCCGGGCAGCAGCACGTCGCCCGCGCGCACGGCCTCGGCCAGCCCGGCGCGCGTGAACCAGCGCGCGTCGGTGAGCTCGACGCCGTCGGGGCGCAGCTCCGTCGTCAGCGCGCGCGCCGCGAACCCGAGCATGAGCGACGCCGGGAAGGGCCAGGGCTGGCTCCCGCGGTAGGCGACGTCGCCGACGACGACGCCCACCTCCTCCGCGACCTCGCGCCGTACCGCGCTCTCCAGCGACTCCCCCGGCTCGACGTAGCCCGCGAGCGTCGAGAACCGCCGCTCGGGCCAGTGGGCCGCGTGCCCGAGGAGCAGGCGCTCGTCGTCCCCCTCGCCGTGCACGACCGTCATGATGACCGCCGGGTCGGTGCGCGGGTAGAGCTCGATCCCCTGGGCCACGCAGCGGCGTGTCCAGCCGCCGTTCTCCACCGTGGTGCGGCCCCCGCAGCGCGGGCACCGGGTGTGGTTCGCGTGCCACGCCGCGAGCGCGACCGCCTCGGTCGCCAGCCCCGCGAGCGGGGCGCCGAGCCCGCCGACGAGCTCGCGCAGCCCCGACCAGTGCCGCTCGCGCGCGAGGACGGCGAACGGGTCGGACGCGTCCACGCCCTCGATGTCGACCTCCTCCGCGTCCGCGTCGTCGGGCAGCACGAGCGCGACGTACGCGGCGCCGCCCTCCTCCCCGAGGAAGAGCCAGCGCGCGTGCTCGTCGTCGGTCACCGGGTCCACCGCGGCGACGTCCGCCGGCCCGAGGAGCGCGACGCCGTCCGCCGGGGTCGGGCCCGCGAGCGCGAGGCGGCCGCGGTGCACGAGCAGGACGCGCGTCGTCGGCTGCGCGCGCAGCGTCCGCACGAGGTCCGGCTCGGCGCGGCGGTGCGCGGCGCGGTCGACGACCGCGCCGTCGAGCGGGAGGGGGAGGTCGCGCAGCGTGGTGCGCGGGAGGTCCGGGCCCGGCGGCCGGGTGCCCGCGGGCGCGGGCGCAGCGGCGGCGGGCGGGTCTGCGGCGGGCGTGCCCGACGGCGGTCGGCCTGCTGGGGTGGTCACCCCTCGACCGTAGGCCACGCCGCACGGCGTGGGGCGACCGGGGCGTGCGCGGTGACCGACTACCGTGGTCGCGTGCCCCGCTCACCGCTGACCCTCGCCGCGCTCGCGACCGCAGCCGTGCCCGGTCTGGACGCCCGCAGCGCGCGTCCCGTCGAGGACCCGGGCGACTACGACACCGCGATCGTCACCGACGCCGACGGCGGCCGCTGGACCGTGCGCGCCCCGCGCAGCCTCCAGGCCGGCGCGGCGCTCGAGGCCGAGGCCGAGCTCCTGTCCTCGCTCCAGCACTACGCCGAGTCCGGCGTGCTGTCGTTCGCGGTGCCGCGCGTCGCCGGCACGGCCCTGCTGCCCGAGGGCGGGCGCGCCGTCGTGGGGCCGGCGCTCGAGGGCACGCCCCTCGACGTCGACGCCCTGCGCCCCGGGCCCGGTCTCGCCGCCGACCTGGGTCGTGTCATCGCCGCGGTCCACGAGCTGCCGCGCACGATCGTCGACGACGCGGGCCTGCCCGGGTACGAGGTCGAGGAGTACCGGTCCCGCCGCATGGCCGAGCTCGACGAGGCCGCGGCCACGGGGAAGGTGCCGCCGAACCTCCTGCGGCGCTGGGAGACCGCGCTCGAGGACGTGTCGCTGTGGCGCTTCCAGCCGGTCGTCGTGCACGGCGACCTCGGGCCCGAGCAGGTGCTCGTGGCGCGCGGTCGCGTCGTCGCGGTGACGGACTGGGCGAGCGCGCGCGTCGCCGACCCGGCCGACGACCTCGCGTGGCTGCTGGTCTCGGCGCCGCCCGAGGCGATCGACTCCGTCATGGAGGCGTACCAGCTGCGCCGCACCGAGCTCACGGACAAGCACCTCGTGGACCGCGCGCTGCTCGTGGGCGAGCTCGCGCTCGCGCGCTGGCTCCTGCACGGCGTGCGCCACGGTCTCGACGACGTCGTCGCCGACGCGCTCGACATGCTCGCCGACCTCGACGAGGCGACGCAGGACGACGCCGACTGACCGGACCGCGCTCGGCCCCGTTGTCCCGCTGGCCGGGCGGTCCGCGGAGCATGGCGGTCCCGCGAGCCGCGCTGCGGCCGCGCGGGCACGTCAGCCCGCGAGCAGAGCCTCGATCTCGGCCTCGCCGAGGAGTCGGCGCGGCCGCACCGTCTCGTCGGACGCGACGTAGTAGAACGCGGCGTTGACCTTCTCCAGCGGCAGGCCCGTCCAGCGCGACCACGCCAGCCGGTAGACGGCGAGCTGCACCTCGCGGACGCTGCGCGCGGCGGCGTCCGACGGCGCCCGGCCCGTCTTCCAGTCGACCACCACGACGGCGTCGTGCGCCCCGCCCGCGTGCTCGGGCTCCTCGGGGAACACCGCGTCGATGCGCGAGCGCAGGACGGTGGCGCCCACGGGCGTCTCGACGTCGACCTCGACCGCGAGGGGCGTGCGCGCGGCCCACTCCGAGGCGAGGAACGTGCGCTGGAGCGTCTCGAGGTCGGCGTCAGGGTCGAGGTCGTCGTCGTCCGCGCCCGGGAGGTCCTCGACGTCGAGCAGCGACGACGTCGTGAAGTAGCGCTCGGCCCACAGGTGGAACCTCGTGCCGCGCCGGGCGTGCACCGTGGGCTCGACCGGGACCGGGCGGCGCAGGTGCAGCGCGTACTCGTCGCGGTCGGCCGCGAGCCGCACGAGGCTCGACGCCGACACGTGCGGCGGCAGCTCGACCTCGCGCCCCGACCGCTCCGCGCGCTCCGCGAGCAGGACCCGCGCGAGCGCGACGAGGTCGCGGCCCTCGCCGTCGACGAGCACGCCCGTCGGAGCCGTCAGGCCCGCCGCACCGCCCCCCGGCTCACGACCGTCCGGCAGGCCGTCACCACCCGGCGCACCGTCGCCTCCCGGCGCACCGTCGCCACGCGGCCGGCCGACGTCCGCACGACCCGCAACGGCGCGGCCGGCAGCGTCGGCGACCGTGCGGTCCGCGGCGGCGCGGTCGGCGGCTGCCCGCTCGACCGCGGCGGCGGTCCGGCGCAGGAACGCGCGGGCGGAGCCCGCGGGGGCGTCGTCGGGCGCGGGCCACGTGCCCGTGACCTCGACGTCCTCGAGCGGGTTGGTGTCGTCGGGCCCGGGCGGGGCGGACCAGCCGTCCGCCGCGACGACGCCGGCCTCGACGAGCTCGAGCAGGAACGGGGAGAGCGCGCGCGGGCGCGAGCCCGTCTGCCACCACGACGCGGTGAGGTACAGCTCGCGGCGGGCGCGCGTGAACGCGACGTACGCGAGGCGCCGCTCCTCCGCGAGCTGGTGCTCGCCGCACGCCGCGCGGAACTCGTCGCGGCGCGCGACGAGCTCCTTCGTGTCGGACGCGAGGTCGTACCGGAACGCCGGCAGGTCCGCGGCGTCGCCGCGCAGCGGGTACGGGAGCTGGCTCACGTCGGTCAGCCACCCGCTGTCCGCGCGGACGCCGGACGACGACCGGGCCGTCGTCGGGAAGACCCCGTCCACGAGACCCGGCACCACGACGACGTCCCACTCGAGGCCCTTCGCGGCGTGGGCCGTGATGACCTGCACCGCGTCCGGGTCGGGCTCGCGCACCGGCAGGTCCAGCCCGTTCTCGCGCGTCGACGCCACCCCGAGCCACGCGAGGAACGCCCCGAGCGTCACGACGTCGGCCGTCTGGCTGAAGGTCGCGGCGACGTCGCGGAACGCGTCGAGGTGCTCGCGCGCGCGGTCGCTCACGGCCTCGGGGTCCGCGAGCCTGCGCGACGCGAGCAGCGCCTCGTTCGTCACGGCCTCGACGTCGAGACCGAGCGCGCGCTCCGCCTCGACGACGAGCTCCGGGAGCGAGAGGTAGGTCAGCCCGCGCAGCGCGCGCAGGGTCCGCGACAGGGCCGACAGGCGCGCGTGGCCCTGCGGCGTGAGCGTGCGGCCGTCGGACGCGGCCTGCCCCGGCGCGGGCAGGTCGTCGAGCGCGTCGACGATCGACCGGTGGTCGGCCACGTCGCCCTCGACGACGACGGGCCCGTCGCCGTCCTCGGGCGCGTCACGTCGGCGGGACCCGAGCGCGCCCTCGTGTCGCGCGAGGTCCGCGGCGCGGCTCCCGAGCGCGTGCAGGTCCGCCGCGCCGAGGTTGAGACGCGGCCCGGTGAGGAGCCGCACGAGCGCGTCGCCGCGCGAGGGATCGTGCACGGCCTCGAGGAGCGCGAGGACGTCGACGACCTCCGGCGTCGTGAGGAGGCCGCCGAGTCCCACGACCTCGACGGGCAGGCCGCGGCGGCGCAGGGCGACCTCGACCGCGGCGAACTGGCTGCGCTTGCGGCACAGCACCGCGGCGGTGACGCGACCGCCCGGCGCGCTCGCCGGGCGCCAGCGCGCCGCGACGAGCTCGGCGACCGCGGCGGCCTCCTCCTCCGCCGTCGCGGCGACGTGCGCGGACACCGTGCCCGGCCCCGCGTCGTCGCGCAGCCCGAGCGGCGGCACCTCGACCCGGTCGCCCGACGCGCCCTGCCCGGCGCTGCGCAGCGGGGCGGCGGTGACGTTCGCGGCGGCGAGCACGGCGGCGTCGTTGCGCCACGACGTCGACAGGAAGCGCACGGCCGACCTGTCGCCCGTGGCGCGCGGGAAGCGCTCGGGGAACCGCGCGAGCCCGCCCGCGCTCGCGCCGCGCCAGCCGTAGATCGACTGGTGCGGGTCGCCCACCGCCGTCACCGGGTGCCCGCCGCCGAACAGGCCCGCGAGCAGCTCGACCTGCGCGTGCGACGTGTCCTGGTACTCGTCGAGCAGGACCACGCGGTACCGGGCGCGCTCCGTCTCGCCCACGACCGGGACCTCGCGCGCGAGGCGCGCCGCGAGCGCGACCTGGTCGCCGAAGTCGAGGGAGTCCGTCGCGCGCTTGCGGCGCCGGTACTCCGCGACCACGTCGAGCAGCCGCACGCGCTCGGCGACGTCCCCGACGAGCTTCTCCACCTCCTTGGTCCGCGCCTTCTGGCGGGGACCGAGCGGGAGCGCGTCGAGCTGCTCGACGATGCCCGCGAGGCGGTCGCGCGCCTCCGCGGGCTCGAGCAGGTGCTCGCCGAGCGCGCCGGAGAGCCCGAGGACGGCCGCGACGACCGTGCTCAGCGCGCGGTCCGTGCCGAGGTCGTCGTCCCAGCCCTCGACGACCTCGGACGCGAGCTGCCACTGCTGCGCCTCGCCGAGGAGCCGGGACCCCGGCTCGACGCCGACGCGCAGCCCGTGGTCGCCGACGAGGGACGCGGCGTACGCGTTGTAGGTCGCGACCGTCGGCCGGTCGAGCAGCGACAGCGCCGACGCCGCGCCCCCGCGGGCCCGGGCGAGCTGCGCGAGCCGCACCTGGACGCGCTCGGCGAGCTCGCCCGCCGCCTTGCGCGTGAACGTCAGGCCGAGCACCGCGTCCGGCGCGACGAGCCCGTTCGCGATGAGCCACACGACGCGGGCCGCCATCGTCTCCGTCTTGCCCGATCCCGCGCCCGCGACCACGAGCGTCGGCTCGAGCGGCGCCTCGATGACCTCGACCTGCTCGGGCGTCGGGCGGGGGCGGCCCAGCAGGTCGGCGATGCGCGTCGCGGAGAGCGTGGGCCGGACCGGCTCGGGGGTCGCGGGCCCGTGCTCGGCCGGCTCGAGCGCGACGCCGTCGGCCGCGACGAGCCGCACCGCCGGACCGGCCGGCTCCGGGAGCTCGAACAGCTCGCTGCTCACGCGACCACCCTCCTGCCCTCGGGCTGCACCGGGCACGCGCGGCGCACGGGGCACATCTCGCACAGCCCGTTCTGGCGTGCCGTGAACGTGGCCGCCGACATCGTCCCGGCGGCCTCCTCGACGAGCTCGCGGGCCCAGCTCGACCCGTCGGGGGCGGGGTCGAGCGCGGGCTGCGGCACGACGGCCGGGCCCACGTGCGTGCTGCCCACGTACACGAGCTGGGCGCCCGCGCTGCGCGTGCCCTCGGGCACGTCGAGCGCACCCGCCTCGACCGCGAGCTGGTAGGCGCCGAGCTGCGGGTGCTCGGCGCCCTCCGCCTTCGTCGCGGTGCGGCGGCCCGTCTTGAGGTCGACCACCCGGACCGCGCCGTCGCCCGCAGCCTCGACCCGGTCGATCGTGCCGCGCAGGCGCGCGCGCCCCACCGTGACGTCGAACGTCGGCTCCACGAGGAGCGGCTCGCCCGCCTGCGCGACGTACGCGGCGAGCTTGTCGATCATGCGCTCGGCGCGGCGGCGGAGCTGGCGCGCGGGCCAGCCGTCGGGCAGCGCGAGCTCGGCCCACCGGCGGTCGAGCTCCGCGCGCAGCTCGGCGAGCGACCCCGTGGGATGGCTCTCCGCGATCGAGTGCACGAGCGTGCCGAGGCTCTGGTGGGTCGCGTCGGGCGCCGTCCCGCCGGCCGCCTCGAGCGACCAGCGCAGCGGGCACGTCGAGACCGTCTCGACCTTCGACGGCGACACGACGACGGTCTCCTCCGGGCGGCGCAGGGGTGCGGCGCTCGAGACGCCCGCGACGCCGTACCAGGTCTCCGGACGCGCCTCCGCGACGCCGAGCGCCCCGAGGTCCGCGAGGAGCGTCGCCGCGGCGACCGCGCGGGGGTCCGGCCCGCCCCGCTCCTCGGTCGCCGCGGCCCCGGTCACCGCGGTCTCGGTCACCGCGGTCTCGGTCACCGCCGCCTCGCGCGCCGCCGCCTCGACGAGCACGCCGCGCGCCGCCGCGACCAGGCCGCGCAGGTCCAGCGGGGCGCCGACGCGCACGTGGCGCCGCTCCGCGTCCCGTGCCGCGGAGCCGCCCCCCTCGCCGGGAGCAGCCCCCGGGTCGCCGGCCCCGTCGCCGGGCGTGCCCGGCCCGTCGTCCGGTCCGTCGGTCCCGTCGTCCGGTGCGGCGGGCGGCGCGACGAGGTCGCAGAACACCGACGGCGTCTCCTCGGCGTCCTGCACCGCGGTGACCACGAGGCGGCGCGTCGCGCGCGACGTCGCGACGACGAACGCGCGCAGCTCGTCCGCGAGGACCTGGGCTCGCGCCTGCGCGCCCACGCCGTGCGCGTCGTGCGCGCGCCCCGCGAGGAGCTCGACGAGCGCCTGCGAGCCGAGCAGCGAGTCGCGCAGCCGCAGGTCGGGCCACACGCCGTCCTGCACGCCCGCGACCACGACGACGTCCCACTCGCGCCCGGCGGCGCCCGCCGGGGTGAGCGCCGCGACGGCGTCCGCGCCGCTCGCGCTCGCGGCGAGCGAGTCCGCGGGCAGGTCCTGGGACGCGAGGTACTCGACGAACGCGCCCGCGGGCGCCCCCGGCATGCGGTCGACGAACGTCTCCGCGGCGCGGAACAGGGCGAGCACCGCGTCGAGGTCGCGGTCCGCGCGCGCCCCGGCCGGACCGCCGTCGAGCGCCGCCGACCGCCACCGCTCCGCGAGGCCCGTCGCGGCCCACACCGCCCACAGCACCGTCTGCGCCGTCGCGCCGGGCTCGGCCGCCGCGGCGCGCCCCGCCGCGAGCGCACGGGCGACCGCGACAGGGCCGCGCCGCACGGTCGGCGGAAGCGTCGCGGCGCGCGCCGGGTCCTCGAGGACCTCGACGAGCAGCGCGTCGGACGACCGCCCGCCCCCGCCCTCGAGCTCCTCGGCGCGCAGCGCGCGCCGCAGCCGGCGCAGCGCGACGACGTCGAGGCCGCCGACGGGCGACGTGAGCAGCGCCGCCGCCGTGAACGGGTCGAGCGCACCCGGGTCGTCGGGCTCCGCGACGCACACGCGCACCGCGGCGAGCAGCGGCGCGACGGCGGGCTCGTCGCGCAGCGGCACGTCGGACCCGAGCAGCGTGACCGGCACCGAGGCCGCGACGAGCTCGCGGCGCAGCGCGGCGAGCCGCGTGCCCGTGCGCGCGACGACCGCCATGCGGTGCCACGGCGTGCCGTGGAGCAGGTGCTCGGCGCGCAGCTCGCGCGCCACGTACGCGGCCTCCTGCGCGACGGCGGAGAGCACGGCGACCTGGACCGGCGGAACCTTCTCGGCCGACGGCCCGGGTGCGACGTCCGCCGGGTCGTCCGGTGCCGTGCGGGGCGCCGCACCGCGGTGCACCGCGCCCGCGACGGTCCCCACCTGCGCGGCGACGCGCTGCGTGACCGCGCGCAGCGGACCGGTCTGGCGCCACGCCGTCCCGAGGACGGCGACGCGCGCGCCGAGCTCGCCGCGCCGCGCGCCGTCCCGGCGCGGCGGGGCCGACGCGCGCCCCACGAGGCCCGGGCTCGCGCCGCGGAACGTCTGCACCGCCGCGTCGGGGTCGCCGAGCAGGACGAGGCGCGCGCCGTCGTCGTGCAGCACGTGCAGCAGGCGCGCCGTCGCGACCGTCGCCTCCTGGTAGTCGTCGACGACGACGAGGTCCCAGCGGGGCCGCGCGGCGTCGGGCACCTCGTCGTCCCACGCGATCAGGGCCTCGGCCGCCTCGTCCACGACGACCGCCGGGTCGTAGCGGGCGCCGGCGTCCGGCGTGCCCGAGCGCAGGGCCGTCACGTCGAGGTACTCCGCGAAGAGCTGGGCGCCCAGCCTCCACTCCGGGCGGTCGTACCGCTCCCCGAGGGCCGCGAGGTCGCCCGGCGTCAGGCCGCGCTCGGCGGCGCGCATGAGGAGGTCGCGCAGCTCCTGGCGCAGGCCCCGCAGGCCGAGCGACTCCTCGGGCAGGCCCGGCGGGAGGACGAGCGGGGACAGGTGCGCGAGGGAGCCGTCGAGGTGGCCCTCGAGCAGCTCCGCGAGCACGAGGTCCTGCTCCGGGCCGGAGATGAGCGTCGGGTCCGGCTCACCGAGCGCGGCCGCGCGCTCGCGCAGGACGGCGAACGCCGCGGACGCCGCCGTGCGGACCATCGGGGCGCCGACCGTGCGCCGGGCGCGCGCGGACAGCCGGTCGCGCAGCGCCGCCGCCGCGCGCCGCGACGCCGCGAGGAGCAGGACGCGCTCGGGGGGAAGCCCGTCCGCGAGCGCCGCGAGCACGACCTCCTGGGCCACGAGCGTCTTGCCCGTCCCGGGCGCTCCCACGACGAGCGTCGCGCCCGGCCCGGCGGCCGCGGCGACGGCGGCCCGCTGAGAGGGGTCGAGCTCGACGTCGGCCTCGACGTCCCGAGGCCGCGCGACGAGGCGGGGGGCGGTCGTCCGGGGCACGGTCAGATCCCATCACGCGCCACCGACACCGCGGTGCCACGAGCCCGGCGCGGCGCGCTACGGCACGGGCCACCCGTTGACGAGGCAGCCCTGGGCCGAGATCGACTGCTGCACCATCACCGGGGCGACCGCGCCCGGGGCCGGGCAGTCCTCGTGCCCGTGCCCCAGGACGTGCCCCACCTCGTGGTTGACGAGGTACTGGCGGTAGGTCGCGACGTCGTCGCCGAAGTCGGGCGCGCCGAGCACCCAGCGCTCGAAGTTGAGGACCGCGACGCCCGTCACGGAGTTCCCGCAGGAGTACGTCCCCTCGGTCTCGAGGGGCGCGCACAGACGGTCGGTCGTCGCGGGGCTCGCGAGCACGACGCGGATCGACGCGTCGTCGGCCGCGGTGCGCGAGAACGTCACGCCGTCGGGGCCGGACCACCCGCGCGGGTCGTTGAGCGTCGTGAGGACGGCCGTCGCGAACACCTCGCCGTCGACGGGCAGGCCCTCCTCGACCTCGACCCGGACGGACCTGACCGTGCCCCCACCGGGCGCGGGGCTCTCGCCCGGGACGACGGCGAGCGCGCCGCCGAGGTCGGGCGCGACGACGACGACGTCGCCCAGGAGCCCGGAGCCGGGATCGGCGACCGGTGGCTCGGGCGGCTGCTCGGCGACGGGCGGCTCCGGCGTCGTCATCCCCGGCTCGGCCGACGGCGCCGGGTCGGGCGCCGTGATCGCGTCGGGGCGGGGGGCGAGCAGGTCGAGCGCCGGGGCGCGCTCGGGCGCGCTCGCGGCAGCGCCGGCGCGCCCGACCGCGGACCGGCTCGCCGCGTCGTCCTCCTCGCGGACCGGGGCCGGCGGGTCCTGCCGGCTCGCGGCCGCCTCGGGGCTCGCGCCGCGCGGGTGCGGGACGTCCCACACCTCGGCCGTCGCGGCGCCCCCGCCGAACCCGAGGACGAGGCACGCGGCGACGGCGGCCCCGTGCCGCAGACCCCGTGGCGGGCGGGCCGCGCGGGGCGCCGTGGACCGGTTCGGGAGGGATTGTCTGTCAGGCACGCGCCCATCGTCCCACTCCTCGCGACACGGGGTCGACACGAGGAGGGGTTTCCGTATCCTCCCCCCATGACGGGAGCCAGCGGACACATGCGCGACGCGGCCGCGCCGCCCGCCGCCGCGCGCACCCGCATGCCGCGGGACGCGCGCCGGGCCCAGCTCCTGGCGATCGCCGAGGAGCTCTTCGCCTCGCAGGGGTACCACCACATCTCGATGGACGACATCGCCGACCGTGCCGGCGTCGGCAAACCGGTGCTCTACCGCCACTTCCCCTCGAAGCTCGACCTCTACCTCGCGATCGTCGACGAGCAGGGCGAGCGGCTCGTCCGGGCCGTGCACACGACGCTCGACCCGTTCCGCGAGCCCGCTCCCGGGGTGGAGGCAGGCGACCTCGACGCGCTCGCGGTCGACGGGCTCGCGGTCCTCGAGGGCATCGTGCGCGCGTACGTCGCCTACGCGTGCACGGCCGGCCGCTCGGCGGCGCTGCTCTTCGAGTCCGACGTCATGCGGGACCCGGTGGTCCGCGCGCGCGTGCTCGAGCCCGACGCCCGGATCGCGGGGGCGTTCGCCGACGTCCTCGTGCGGATCGCCGACCTCGACGCCGGCGAGGCGCTCGTCGTCGCGCGCACGTGCACGGCCGTGGGGCGCGCGGCGGCGACCGAGGTCGTCCGCCCCGACGGCGCGACGGCCGACGACGTCACCCGGCTCGTGCCGCGGCTCGTGTGGCGCGGCGTGCACGGGATGCTGCGCCGTTCCCGGCCCTCGGCCGACGCGCAGGACGACGCCGCCGCGCTCGACGGGTCGGCCGCGGGAATCTGACTACTATCGATCGCGTTGCCGCCGGTGGGACGCCCCACCCGGGCGGACCGAGGCCCGTCGTCGCTGCGCCTGGCGCAGCCGCTGTGAGGAGAGCTGAGTGGAAGTCACGATCGGTGTGCAGAACCTGGCCCGTGAGATCGTCGTCGACACGGACCTGTCCGCCGAGGCCGTGGCGACCGCGGTCGCCGACGCGCTCGGCGGCGCCCCCGCCCTGGAGCTCACGGACACCCGGGGCCGGCGCGTGATCGTGCCGACGGCGTCCCTCGGGTACGTCGAGATCGGCACCGAGGAGCCGCGTCGCGTGGGCTTCGGCTCCCTGTGACGTCCGCGCGCCCCTGAGGGCGCGCCCCGACCGACGCCGCCGTCGCGCCGCCCGGCGCGGCGGCGGTGTGCCGTCTGCCGGACCGGAGCCGTCGTCGCCTCAGGCGGCGAGGCCGAGACGGTCCATGCGGCGCGCGTGCTCCGCGGTGAGCTGCGCGAACACCCACGACTGCGTCGCGGGCTCCGGGCCGCCGCCGGGCTCGCCCGGCTCCGGCGCCTCGGCCGCCGCGCCGGCGGCGACGAGCCGCGCGAGCGCCGGGCGCTCGGCCAGCACGACGCCCACGACGCCGAGCGCCTCGCCGACGAGGCGTCGCCCCCACAGCGCGAGGCGCGACGAGAGCACCGGGTCGGTCGCGGCCGCCTCGGCGATGACGGGCGCGTACCGCTGGGACGGCGTGTCCTGCGTCAGGGCGTCCACGACGACGGTCCGCGACCGCTCGTCGAGACCCTGGGCGGCGAGCAGGCAGAAGTCGTCCGCGACGCCCTGGCCCACGTAGCCCTTGAGGATGCCCTCCCACCACGTGCTCGGCCGCGTGCGGGCGTCGAAGTCGTCGAAGATCCCGTCGAACGCCGTCATGCAGTCGTCCGGGTCGCCGCCCAGCTCGCCCACGCGCACGAGCACACGCTCCTGGCGGTCGAGCATCGCGGCGGCGAGCCGGGACAGCGCCTGGCGCTGACGCAGCGTCGGGGCGTGGGCGGCGTCCCCGGCGAGGCGGCCGAAGCTCGCGAGCTCGGTGTAGGCGACGAGCCCCAGGAGCTCCACCGCGTCGGCGTGGTCCCCCGCGGGCAGGGTCGTGGGGGTCGCGTTCGGGGCGTCGCTCATCGGGCCAGGATAGTTGTCCGATATCATGGCGGGCGTACATCGGTTGCCCGGTCGTCCAGACCTCACGCTCGTCACGCGCACGACGACGGCACGGCACGGCCCGCGGAGCGGGCCTGGCCACGACATCCCACGATCGGCTGCCGGCCACGAGGCGCGTACGACCGCGACCGGGAGGCTCCCGGTTCCGGGCCCCGCCGGGCCCGCCGACGGTCGCGCGTGCCCGAACGAGACAGAGGCACACCAGTGACCACCACAGACGCGACTCCCGACGTGGACGCCGACGCGACGACCGTCGCCGCGAGCGTCCACGCGGACAACACCACCTTCGCCGACTTCGGCGTGCGCCAGGAGATCGTCGACGCGCTCTCCGACGCGGGCATCGTCCAGCCCTTCCCCATCCAGGCGATGACGCTCCCCGTCGCCATGTCCGGCCACGACATCATCGGCCAGGCCAAGACCGGCACGGGCAAGACCCTCGGGTTCGGCGTCCCGCTGCTGCACCGCGTCGTCGCCCCGGGTGAGCCCGGCTTCGACGAGCTGCCCGCGCCCGGCAAGCCGCAGGCGCTCGTCGTCGTCCCGACGCGCGAGCTCGCCGTCCAGGTCGCGAACGACCTCACCACGGCCTCGAAGCGTCGCTCGGTGCGCATCGTCCAGCTCTACGGCGGCCGCGCCTACGAGCCGCAGGTCGAGGCGCTGCAGCGCGGCGTCGAGGTCGTCGTCGGCACCCCGGGCCGCATGATCGACCTCATGAACCAGGGCCACCTCAACCTCACGCGGGCCGCGACCGTGGTCCTCGACGAGGCGGACGAGATGCTCGACCTCGGGTTCCTGCCCGACGTCGAGAAGATCCTGGCCCGCACGCCCGCGCAGCGGCACACGATGCTCTTCTCGGCCACCATGCCGGGCGCCGTCGTCTCGATGGCCCGCCGGTACATGAAGCAGCCGACGCACATCCGCGCGAACGACCCGGACGACGGCGGCCAGACGGTCAAGAACATCGAGCAGGTCGTCTACCGCGCGCACGCGCTGGACAAGGTCGAGATGCTCGCGCGCATCCTCCAGGCCGACGGCCGTGGCCGCACGATCGTGTTCGCGCGGACCAAGCGCACCGCGGCGAAGGTCGCGGACGAGCTCGTCGACCGCGGCTTCGCGGCCGGCTCGATCCACGGCGACCTGGGCCAGGGCGCGCGCGAGCAGGCGCTGCGCGCGTTCCGCAACGGCAAGATCGACGTGCTCGTCGCGACGGACGTCGCGGCGCGCGGCATCGACGTCGAGGACGTCACCCACGTCGTGAACTACCAGTGCCCCGAGGACGAGAAGACGTACCTGCACCGCACCGGCCGCACCGGCCGCGCGGGCAACAAGGGCACTGCGGTCACGTTCGTCGACTGGGACGACATCCCCCGCTGGTCGCTCATCGACAAGGCCCTCGACCTCGGCATCCCCGAGCCGGTCGAGACGTACTCGAGCTCGCCGCACCTGTACACGGACCTGCACATCCCCGAGGGCACCAAGGGCCGCCTCCCCAAGGACCGGCGTACCCTCGCCGGGCTCGACGCGGAGGAGATCGAGGACCTCGGCGAGACCGGCAAGCGGCACACGCCGGCCGGCGGCTCGCGCGGGCGCGGTCGTGCGGACGGCGGCCGGTCGGACGGCGGTCGCTCGGAGGGCGGTCGCTCGGAGGGCCGCGGGCGCGGCGAGCAGGGCGGCCGCGGCCGGTCCGGCGGCCAGGGCCGCGGGCGCGGCGCCGAGGGCGAGCGCTCCGGCGCAGGCGGCGGCGACCGCGAGCGGCCGCAGTCGCCCGAGGCGGGCACCGCGTCCGAGGGCGGCGAGCGTCGTCGTCGGTCGCGCAGCCGCCGCCGCACGCGCGGCGGCCGCCCCGTCGAGCAGGACGGCGGCGCGTCGGCCGCGCCCCAGCCCGCCGAGTAGTCACGGCACCGGACCCCGGGTCGCACCCTCCGCCACGTCGCGGCGGGAGCGGCCCGGTTTCGTCGTCCCCGGGGTCGGGCGTCGGGTGGCCGGGCCCCGGGCTCGGGCTCGGGCTCGGGCTCGGGGGTCAGTGGACGTGCGCGTCGCGACCGGCGAACCACACGGCGACGCCCTGCACGACGGCGGCCGCCACGAGCAGGAGCAGCGGCACGAGCCACGCGCCCGTGAGGTCGTGCGCGAGCCCGAGGCCGAGCGGGCCGCCGGCTGCGAGGAGGTACCCGGCGCTCTGCGCCATCCCGGAGAGCTCGGACGTGTGCGCGGCGTCGCGCGCCCGCAGCGCCATGAGCGTGAGCGCGAGGCTGATCCCGCCGCCCTGCCCGAGCCCCACGAGCACGACCCACGCCGGCGCGGCGCCGGGGGCGAGCGCGAGGCCGAGCAGCCCCGTCCCGACGAGCGTGACGAGCACGACGCCGATGCCGCGCTGGCGAGGCATCCGCCCGGCGAGGACGGGGGTGACGAACGACCCGAGGATGCCCGCGAGGTTGCACAGCGCGAGGAGCCACCCGCCGGCCTCCGGGGTGCGGCCGAGCCCGACCATGATCTCCGGGAGCCACGCGTTGACCGCGTAGAACGACAGCGACTGCATGCCCATGACGACGGTCACCGCCCAGGCGAGCGGGCTGCGCCACACCGCCGACCGCGCCCCGGCCGGGCTCGCGCCGGGCAGCCCGCGGAACGCGGACGCGCCGCCGGGGTCGGGCCGCAGCGCGCGCGGCACCCACACGAGCGCACCGACCACGGCGAGCACGCCCCAGCTCGCGAGCGCCCCGCGCCAGTCGAGGCCCGTCGCGGCCGCGACCGGGAGCGTCAGCCCCGCGGCGAGCGCCGCGCCGCCGGACAGCGCCATCGAGTACAGCCCCGTCATGAGGCCGATGCGGTCGGCGAAGTCGCGCTTGATGAGCGCGGGCAGGAGCACGTTGCCGAGACCGATCGCGCACCCGGCCACGACGGTCCCGGCGAACAGGGCCCACGCGTCGGGCACGAGGCGCAGGGCGAAACCGGCGCACAGCGCGGCGAGGCTCGCGAGGAGTGCGCGCTCGAGCCCCCAGCGTCGCGCGAGCACGGGCGCGACGGGCGCGAGCAGACCGAAGCACAGGACGGGCAGCGTCGTGAGGACGCCCGCCGCCGTCGCGCTCAGGTCCTCGTCGGCGCGGATGTCGCCGAGCAGCGGGGAGATCGCCACGACGGCGGGGCGCAGGTTGAGCGCCGCCAGGACGATCGCGACGACCGCGCCCACGCCGAGCGGGCGCCGCAGGCCCGTCACGCGCCGGCCCCGCTCTCGTCGGCGCCCCCGGTCGGGCGCGCGCCGCGGGCGCCCGAGCCGCCGGGGACGTCGGGGCCGTCCGGTGCGCCGCGCGCCGCCTCGACGAGGTGGGCCCGCACCGTCGCGATCGTCGCGGCGACGGCCGCCTCGGCCGCGGCGGGGTCGTGCGCGCGGATCGCGGCGACGACCTCCTCGTGCCCGGGCACCGCACGGTGGTGCCGCCGCTGCTCGCCCGAGGGGAACGACCGCACGAGCGCGTGGTCGAGCCCGTCGTAGAGGTCCGCGAGCAGCGGGTTGCCCGCCGCGCGCACGACCTCGGCGTGGAACGCGACGTCGGCGGCCTGGAAGGCGTCCTCGTCCCCGGCGCGCGCCGCGACCTGGGCGGCGAGCGCGGCGTCGAGGCGCACGAGCGCGCCGGGGTCGTCCCGCTCGGCCGCGGCGCGCGCCGCGCCGCGCTCGAGGATCCCGCGTACCTCGAGCACGTGGAACGCGTCCGTGGTCCGTGCGCGCCGGTTCAGGGCCGCGTCGAGCCCGTCGGCCGCGCGGACGTAGGTGCCGTCGCCGCGCCGCGGCTCGAGGATCCCGGCGTGCTCGAGCGCGCGCACGGCCTCGCGGACGGTGTTGCGCCCGACGCCGAGCTCGGCGACGAGCTCGGGCTCGGGCGGGATGCGCGTGCCCACGGGCCACTCGCCGCGCTCCACGCGCTGCGTGAGGCGCTCGACGACGAGCTCGGAGACCTTGCGGGGCGGGACGATCGGCTCGGGCACCGAAAGAACCTAACATCCCCTGTTTGATGGCGAGTGGCCGCGCGGCTGCACGGCCACGGCGCAACGCCCTGCGCGGAGCACGGTGAGACCCGCGACGAGGCGTTCTGGACGGTGGGACCCGCTACGAGGCGTTCTGGACGAACTCGATCACGGCGTCGGCCACGAGCTGGACCGCGATCGCCGCGAGGAGCAGACCGGCGATCCGCGTCACGAGGATCGTGCCCGAGTCGCCGAGGACGCGGTTGATGACGTTCGCGAAGCGCATCGAGAGCCACAGGCACACGTGCACCGCGACGACGCCCGCCGCGATCGCGACCCACTCCGCGACCCCGCCGCCGCGCTCGCCCGCGCGCTGGACGAAGACCATCGTCGCCACGATCGCGCCCGGCCCCGCGAGCAGCGGCGTCCCGAGCGGCACGAGCGCCACGTTGACGCTCTTGTTCCCGGACGGCTGCGGCTCCTCCATCTTGCCCGTGAGGAGCTCCATCGCCACGAGGAGCAGCAGCAGGCCGCCCGCGGTCTGGAGCGCGGGGAGCGAGATGTGCATGTAGCTGAGGATCTGCTGGCCGAAGACCGCGAACGCGACGATCACGCCGAACGCGACGAAGATCGCGGTCCGCGCCGCCTGGTTGCGCTGCTTGGCACCCATCGCGCCCGTCAGGCCCAGGAACACCGGCACCGTGCCGGGCGGGTCCATGATGACGAACAGGGTGACGAAGACCTCCGTGAAGAGCCGGACGTCGAAGAACTCGCTCATCGTCCGCTCATCGGATCACGTCCAACTGTCCTTGCTCCTCGATCTGCTCCAGCACGGTCGGTGCTGTCGTGTTCTCCCCGAGCCGGTTCGGTTTGCCGGCCCCGTGGTAGTCGCTCGACCCGGTGACGAACAGGCCCAGGGTCCGGGCCAGGTCCTCGAGCCGTGCGCGCTGGCGCTCGTCGTGGTCGCGGTGGAACACCTCGAGCCCCGCGAGCCCGGCCTCCGCCATCTCCTCGATGACGGCGTCGGCCACGACGCGCCCGCGTCCGTCCGCACCCGGGTGGGCGAAGACGGGCACCCCGCCCGCGGCACGGATCCCGCGCACGGCCGCGACGGCGTCGGGCGCGTAGTGCGGCACGTAGTACGGCGTGTTCGCGGCGAGGATGGTCGCGAACGCCGCCGAGCGGTCGGGCGAGAGGCCCGCGGCGACGAGCGCGTCCGCGATGTGCGGGCGGCCGATCGTCGTCCCCTCGACGGTCTGCGCGAGGACATCTTCCCACGTGATGGGGTAGTCCTGGGCGATGAGGTCGACCATGCGCCGCGCCCGGCTCGTGCGCGCGTCGCGCGTGCGGTCGAGCTCGGCGAGGAGCGCCGCGTGCGCGGGGTCGTGCAGGTAGGACAGCACGTGCACGCTGATCCCGCCGGAGCGTGCCGATATCTCGGCGCCGCGCACGAGCGCGACGCCGTGCGCGAGCGCCGCGTCCGTCGCCTGCGCCCAGCCCGCGGTCGTGTCGTGGTCGGTGAGCGCGACGACGTCGAGCCCGGCCGCGGCCGCGGCTTCCACGACCTCCCCCGGGGCGTCCGTGCCGTCGGACGCGGTCGAGTGGGTGTGGAGGTCGATGCGCACGACGACCAGGATAGTGACGGGCCGTGCCCGGGTGGCACGGGACCCGCACACGATGTGCACACGGGACCCGGGGCCTCACCACGGCCGTCCCAGGCTGGGGTGGAACAGTCGGGACCGATGACCTCCACCACGCTCACCCCCGCCGTGCCCGCACCCGACCCCGCCGGGGCGCCCGCCGACGGGTCCGCCCAGCCCCCCGCCGTCGTGTTCGTGCACGGGATGCGGACGTCCGGCGCGATCTGGGAGCGCCAGGTCGAGCACGTGCGCGCGCTCGGCCACGACGCCGTCGCGGTCGACCTGCCCGCGCACGGGGCCCGCGCGCACGAGCGGTTCACGCTCGACCGGTCCTTCGAGGTGCTCGACGAGGCCGCTGCCTCGTTCGGCCCGGGGCGCCGCGTCGCGCTCGTCGGCCTCTCGCTCGGCGGGTACACGTCCCTCGCGTGGGCGGCCCGCCGCCCCGCGAACCTCGCGGGCGTCGTCGCCGCCGCCTGCACGTCCGACCCCAAGGGCAAGCCCGTGGCGCTGTACCGCGACGTCGCTCGCCTCGTCGTCGCCGGCGGCGGGGCCGTCGGCCGCGGCGCGCGCTGGGCCGCGCGGACGAGCGGCGCGGCGTGGTCCGCGATCACGCGCGCCGGGCGCTCGCTGCCCGGGGGCGGGGCGTCGTCGCACGCGCTCGCCGGGCCCGGCGACGCGGGCGCGGCCCACCGGCCCGCCGCCCCCGGGTGGCACGTCGTCACCGACGCGCTGACGCAGCTCGCGGGCCGCTCGTGGCTCGCGCACGTGCGCGACGTCGACGTCCCGGTGTGGCTCGTCAACGGCGCGCGGGACCACATGCGTCTCGACGAGCAGCGCTACCTGGCCGCCGCCGCCGACGCGGCCCTCGTCGTCGTGCCGCGCGCCGGCCACGACGTCAACAGCGAGGCCCCCGAGGCCTTCAACCGCGTGCTCGGCCGCGCCCTCGCGGACTTCGGCCGCGGGCGCGGTGCGAGACTGGGGGCATGACCGACGCCACCCCCGTCATCTCCGAGACCCCCGAGCACGCGGGCGCGCCCGAGGCGCAGGACCTCGCCGCGCGCGGGAGCAACCGCTCCCAGCGCCCCGACTCCGACGCGTTCAAGGCCTTCATCACGAGCGGCTGGGCGCCGCGCGCGGCGCTCGACGTCGAGCCCCTGCCCGCCGCGCCGTACACCGCGGCACGGCGCGCGGCGCTCTCCGCCCGGTTCCCCGGCGCCCGCCTCGTGGTGCCCGCGGGCCCGCTGAAGACGCGCTCGAACGACACCGACTACCGGTTCCGCCCGCACTCGGCGTTCGCCCACCTCACCGGCTACGGCACCGACCAGGAGCCCGACGCGGTGCTCGTGCTGCACCCCGTCGAGCCCGGGACGGGCGACGACGGCTCGGACCACCACGCCGTCCTCTACGTGCGCCCGCTCGCGGCGCGCGACACCGAGGAGTTCTACGCCGACGCGCGCTACGGCGAGTTCTGGGTCGGCGCGCGCCCGTCGCTCGACGACGTCACGACCGCGACCGGGATCGAGGCGCGGCACGTCGACGAGCTGCGCGACGCGCTCGCGAAGGACGTCGGCCCGGGCGGGGTGACGCTGCTCGTCGTCGCCGGCGCCGACGAGGCGGTCGAGGCGCTCGTCGAGGCGATCCGCGCCGAGGCGGGAGCCGAGGAGGAGTCCGCCGAGGAGCAGGGGCTCACCGACGAGGAGTGGGTCGCGCGCGCCGAGGCGGCCTACCGGCGCACGGACGCCGCGCTCGTCGAGGCGGTCTCCGAGCTGCGGCTCGTCAAGGACGCGCACGAGGTCGAGCAGATGCGCGAGGCCGTCGCCGCGACGATCGCAGGGTTCGAGGAGGTCGTGCGCAACCTCGCGCGGGCCACGGCCCACCGCCGCGGCGAGCGCGTCATCGAGACGACGTTCGACGCGCACGCGCGCCTCGAGGGCAACACGGTCGGCTACGAGACCATCGCGGCCGCGGGCGAGCACGCCACGACCCTGCACTGGATCCGCAACGACGGCGTGGTCCGGGCCGGCGAGCTCGTGCTGCTCGACGCGGGCGTCGAGGTCGACTCGCTGTACACGGCGGACATCACGCGCACGCTGCCCGTGGACGGCGAGTACACCGACGTGCAGCGCCGCGTGTACCAGGCGGTGCTCGACGCCGCGGACGCCGCGTTCGCCGTCGCCGTGCCGGGCGCGCGGTTCCGCGACGTGCACGCCGCCGCGATGGAGGTCATCGCCGCGCGCCTCGAGGAGTGGGGCCTGCTGCCCGTCACGGCGGCGGAGTCGCTCTCGCCCGAGGGCCAGCAGCACCGCCGCTGGATGGTGCACGGCACGAGCCACCACCTGGGGCTCGACGTGCACGACTGCGCGCAGGCCCGCCGCGAGCTCTACCTGGACGGCGTGCTCGAGCCGGGCATGGTCTTCACCATCGAGCCGGGCCTGTACTTCAAGGCGGACGACCTCGCGGTGCCCGAGGAGTACCGGGGCATCGGCGTCCGCATCGAGGACGACGTGCTCGTCACGGCGGACGGCAACGAGAACCTCTCGGCCGCGCTCCCCCGCCGGCCGGAGGACGTCGAGGCCTGGATGGCGCGCCTGCGGGGCTGATCGCCGACCCGGCCCGCCGGCGGAGGAACTGGGCTATGGTTGCCCGTTCATCCACCGGCGAGGGGAGGTGAACTCACGTGGCGAAGAGCACCAAGAAGGCGGCGTCCATGTCCCTCAAGGAGAAGCGCGCCCAGAAGCGCGAGAGGGCTGCCGAGACCGCCGTCAAGACCCGTAAGCGCTGACGCGCTCGGAACGGAGGGCCGGCCCGCGGACGACGAGGTCCGCGGGCCGGCCCTGCGCCGTCGTGGGGGTCAGGCCGGGCGCTCGGGCTGCTCGGGGGGCTGCGCCCCGGAGGCGGGGGGCGCGTCGGGTGCGGGCGGCGCGTCGGCCGGCTGGTCCGACGTCGGTCGCATCGCCCCGTAGCGCGGCTCGCCCGTGGGCGTGGTCCAGCGCGGGTCGGGCGTGCGGGCCGGCGCCGCGGG
>NZ_WMKA01000032.1 GCF_009711085.1 Cellulosimicrobium composti | reverse complement strand
CCGGGAGCTCGACGCGGTCGAGCGCGCGCTCGACGCGACGGGTGCGCCACGCACGGACGCCGCGCCCGCGGCCCGCACGACCCTGCGCGCGCACGCGCGGTCGGGGGCGTCGGGCCCCTGGCGGCTCCCCACGGCGCGCGTGGGCGTGGCCGGGGTGGTCGCGGGTGCGGTCGCCGCCGTCGCGGGGCTCGGGCACGCCGCGTGGGCGACCATGGGCTCGACCGCCGTGCTCCAGGGCGACTCGGCGCGCCACGCCGTCGTGCGCGCGCTCCAGCGCGGCGCCGGGACGGTCGCGGGCGCGCTCGTCGCCTGGCCGCTGCTCGCCGCGCCGCTCGGCTTCTGGGGGACGGCCGCCGTCGTCGTCGTGCTCCAGACCGTGACGGAGACGATCGTGGGGCGCCACTACGGGGTCGCGATGCTCACCATCGCGCCGATGGCGCTGCTCATGACGTCGCTCGCGCACCCCGCCGACCCGTCGGCGCTCGCGCTCGACCGCGCGCTGGACACCGTCCTGGGCGCCGTCGTCGGCGTCCTCGCCGTCGTCCTCGTCCACCCGCGCGCGCGGCGGCCGGACGCCCCGGCCGCCGCGCCGCTCGGCTAGACCTCGATCGACTCCAGCATCTCCGTGACGAGCGCCGCGACGGGCGAGCGCTCGGAGCGCGTGAGCGTCACGTGCGCGAAGAGCGGGTGGCCCTTGAGCGCCTCGATGACCGCGGCGACGCCGTCGTGCCGCCCCACGCGGAGGTTGTCGCGCTGCGCGACGTCGTGCGTGAGGACCACGCGCGACGACTGCCCGATGCGCGACAGCACGGTGAGCAGCACGTTGCGCTCGAGCGACTGCGCCTCGTCGACGATGACGAACGCGTCGTGCAGCGAGCGCCCCCGGATGTGGGTCAGGGGCAGCACCTCGAGCATCTCGCGGTCGATCACCTCGTCGAGCACCTGGGGCGAGACGAGCGCGCCGAGCGTGTCGTAGACCGCCTGCGCCCACGGGTTCATCTTCTCGGACTCCGAGCCGGGCAGGTAGCCGAGCTCCTGCCCGCCCACCGCGTACAGCGGCCGGAACACGACGACCTTGCGGTGCTGGCGGCGCTCCATGACGGCCTCGAGGCCCGCGCACAGCGCGAGCGCCGACTTGCCGGTGCCCGCGCGGCCGCCGAGCGAGACGATCCCGACGCTCTCGTCGAGCAGGAGGTCGATCGCGACGCGCTGCTCGGCGGAGCGGCCGTGCAGCCCGAACAGCTCGCGGTCCCCCCGCACGAGCTGCACGTGCTTGTCCGCCGTGACGCGGCCCAGCGCGGACCCGCGCGGCGAGTGCACGACGAGCCCCGTGTGGCAGTGCAGCGGTCCCGCGGCCTCGACGACGGCGGGGTCGAGGCTCGCGAGCTCGACCGACTCGTGCTCCCACAGCGCCGCGGCCTCGGCGTCGGTGAACGAGATCTCGCCCATCCCCGTCCACCCCGAGTCCACCGCGAGCTCGTGCCGGTACTCCTCCGCGCGCAGCCCGACCGCCGACGCCTTGACCCGCATCGGCAGGTCCTTGGAGACCACGGTCACGTCGTGGCCCTCCGCGGCGAGGTTCGCCGCGACGGACAGGATCCGGGAGTCGTCGTCGCCGAGGCGGAACCCCGCCGGGAGGACGCTCGGGTCCGAGTGGTTGAGCTCGACGCGCAGGGTCCCGCCGGCGTCGCCCACCGGGATGGGCGCGTCGAGGCGGCCGTGCCTGACGCGCAGGTCGTCGAGCATCCGCAGCGCGCTGCGGGCGAAGTACCCGAGCTCCGCGTGGTGACGCTTCGCCTCCAGCTCGGTGATGACGACGACCGGGAGGACGACGTCGTGCTCGGCGAACCGCCCGATGGCGCGCGGGTCGCTCAGCAGGACCGAGGTGTCGACGACGAACGTCCGGCGGGCGTCGCCCCCGCCGTCGTGCGGGGTGGGGGTGGGTGAGGTGCGGACCACGAGGGCTCCCCTCCGGCGCGCGGGCGCCGTTCTCTCTCTGGGCGAGGCGGGCGACCGGCCGTCGGGCCGTGGGTGCCACGGCTCAGCAGCGCCGGTGCCGGCCCTCCTGAGCGGAGCGTGAACCCCATCGGCTGGCCTCCCGGAGGACGGCGGTGGTGCCGTCCGTCCCCTCGAAACTACGCCCGTGTGATTCGGGTCACCAGCCCAGACACGCCCGCCGGGCGAGGTTTAACCCGGCGTTCACGTCCCCGTCCCGCGGTCAGTGCTCGACGTGCCGCGCCGACATCGCGACCGCGCACACGAACCCGAGGACGAGCACGGCCGCGGTCACGGCGAGGGTCTGCCCGACGGCGGTCGCGAACCCCTGGTGGAACGCGGCCGTCGCGGCCTCGCCCACCTGGCGCGCGACGTCGTCGGGCACGCCGGCCGGGAGGTCGAACGACCCGCCCGCGCCGGCCTGGAGCGAGCCCGCCCCGGAGAAGCCCTCGACGAACGGCCCGCGCACCTGCTCGGGGAGCGACGCGGCGGCCTGCCGCGCGGCCGCGGGGAGCTCGACCGCGAGCCGCGCGGTGAGCGTCGCGACGATCGCGGCCGACCCGATCACGCCGCCCACCTGGCGCGTGGTGTTGAACGCGCCGGCGCCCGCGCCCGCGGTGCGCTGGTCGAGCCCGGAGGTCGCGAGGTTCGCGAGCGGCGAGAACACGCAGCCCGTGCCGATGCCGAAGAGCGTCATGGGGAGCACGACCGTGACGACCGGCACCTCGGGGCGGACGACCGCGGCCAGCCAGCCGATCGCGACCGCGAGGACGCCGAACCCGGTCGCCACGACCCACTTGGCGGGCACGCGGTCGGACAGGCGGCCGGCGAGCGGCGCGACGATCCCGGACACGAGCGACCCCGGCAGGTTGACGAGCGCGGCGTGCAGGGGTGACAGGCCGAGGATGGACTGCAGGAAGATCGTCAGCGGGAGAAGATGCCGATCATCGCGAACGACACGGACATGCCCGCGACGTTCGCGAGCGAGAAGTTGCGCGAGCGGAACAGCCGCAGCGGCAGCAGCGCGCCGTCGCCGAGCCGGCGCTGCCACAGCACGAAGCCCACGAGGACGAGCACGCCCGCGCCGATCACGCCCCACACCGTGACGGGCCCCGCGATGGTCCCCCACGCGTACGTCTCGCCCTCCTGCAGACCGAACACGAGCGCGAAGAGACCGACGACCGACAGGACGACCCCGACGACGTCGAACGTGCGCTTGTTCGTCGCGAGGCGCGGGAGCCGCACGAGCGCGAGCCAGAGCGCGACGACCCCGACCGGGACGTTGACGAAGAAGATCCACTCCCAGCCCCACGACTCGACGAACAGGCCGCCGAGCAGCGGCCCGGCGATGGTCGCGACGCCCGCCGTGGCGCCCCACAGGCCCATCGCCGCGCCGCGCTGCCGGGGCGGGAAGACGCGCGTGATCATCGCCATCGTCTGCGGCGTCATGAGCGCGGCGCCGACGCCCTGCACGACGCGGGCCGCGACGAGCATGCCGATCGAGCCGGAGAGGCCGCACCACGCGGACGCGAGCGTGAACACCGCGAGCCCGACGACGAACACCGGCTTGGGGCCGTACCGGTCGCCCAGGCGGCCCGCGAGCAGGAGCAGCACGGCGTAGGACAGCAGGTACGCGCTGTTCACCCAGCCCACCGCGACGAGCGACGCGTCGAGCTCGGTCTGGAGCGTGGGGACGGCGATGTTCACGATCGTGGTGTCGACCATGATCATGAAGAAGCCGAGGATCAGCGGCGGCAGGATGCTCCAGGCGCTGCGGCCGTGGAGGTCGACGAGGGGCACGACGCGCGAGCCCGAGCTCGCGGTGGCCGGTGCCGCGGCGGCGCCGCCCGGGGCGGGAGTGGTCACGAGGTCTCCTGAGGTGGGGTCGTGCGGTGGCGGAAGGCGGGCGCAGGCTCGTCGGTCCAGCTCAGCGCGCCCGACCCGAGGTCGGCGATCGTCGCGTCGAGCCAGGCGATCTCGGCGTCGGTCTGGTGGAGCTCGTAGTACGCGTCGAGCACGAGACGACGCGGGAGACCGCGCGCGACCACGGCGTCGAGGCGCTCGCGCTGCCCGGCGACGGCCGCGGCGAGCGCGGCCCGGCGCTCGCGCAGCAGGGCGAGCGCGTCGTCGAGCGGGAGGTCGTGCACGAGCGCGAGGCCGACGGGGAACGACGGGTGCTCGGGCGGGGTGTCGCGCACGAGCTCGCGCGTGCGCGCCTCGTGCGCCGCGACCCCCGCGGGGGTGATCGCGTAGACGGTGCGCTCGGGGCGGTTGCCGTCGCGGTCGACGCCCGCGCGCTCGACGAGCCCGTCGCGCTCGAGGCGGTCGACCGCGTGGTAGACGGCGCCGGGGTTGAGCCGCACGAGCCGGTCGTCGCGCCGCTTGCGCAGCCGCACGAGGATCTCGTAGGGGTGCATCGGCTCCTCGCGGAGCACGGCGAGCACGAGGGTGGCCGCGGGGCTCAGTCGTGGTGCGGGCACGGTCCTCCTCTCCGGGCTCGGGTGCCCGGCGCCGCCGGGGCCGCGTCGGCGGCCCGGTCATGGCGGTCCGGGGAGACGGGTCGCGATCGGCCCGCACGGAATATTCCGATCGGAATATACGCGCGCGGCTGCGCCGTGTCGACGTCCCGGGCGTCCAGCCCGACGGCGGACGGGACACGAGCGGCGGGCGGGCGTAGCGTCGTCGCCCATGAGCGTCTCCGAGCTCCTCGACCTCGACGCGACGGCCCTGGCGCGCTCGCTGCGCGCGGGCGACGCGTCCCCCGCCGACGTCCTCGACGCCACGCTCGACGCCGCCGAGCACGCCGGCGCGGCGGTCGGCGCGTTCACCACGCTGGCGCCGGACCTCGCGCGGACGCAGGCCCTCGCCGCGGAGGCCGCCCTCGTCGCCGCGCGCCGCGACGGGACCGTCGACGAGCCCGGCGCCCTGCCCCCGTTCCTCGGCGTCCCGTGCCCGGTCAAGGACCTCACGACGGTCGCGGGCGTGCCGATGCGCGCCGGGTCCGCCGCGATCGACCCGTTCCTCCCGCCGGACGACGACGGGGTCGTCACGCTCCTGCGCACCGCGGGCACGGTCATGGTCGGCAAGACCTCGACGCCGGAGCTCGGCCTGCCGTGCTACACCGAGCCCGACGTCGGGCCGACCGCCCGCACGCCGTGGGACCTCGCGCGGTCCGCGGGCGGGTCGAGCGGCGGCGCGGCCGCCGCGGTCGCGGCGCGCGTCGTGCCCGTGGCCCACGGCAGCGACGGCGGCGGGTCCCTGCGGATCCCGGCGAGCGCGTGCGGGCTCGTGGGGCTCAAGCCCTCGCGCGGCCTCGTGAGCCCCGGTCCGTACGGGGTCGACGGCGCAGGCCTCGCGACGCACGGCGTCCTCACGCGCACGGTGCGCGACGCCGCGGCGTTCCTCGACGTGCTCGCGCACCCCTGGCCGGGCGACACGTTCACCGCACGCCGGCGTGCGGCACCGTCGGGGCGACCGCTGCGCGTCGGGCTGCTGCTCGACCCGGTGATCGCCGCGGACGCGCCCGTCCACCCCGCGTGCGCCGGCGTCGCGCGCGCCACCGCGGCCCTGCTGGGCGAGCTCGGGCACGACGTCGTCGAGATCCCGCCGCCCTTCGCGGCCGAGCGGTGGGACGCGTTCGCGGCCCTGTGGTCGGTCGGCGCGCTCCAGGCGCCGGTCCCGCCCGACCGCGAGCACCTGCTCGTCCCCCTCACCCGCTGGCTGCGCGAGCGGGGCCGCGCCGTGAGCGGGCTCGCGTACGCGACGGCGCTGGCCGAGGTCCAGCGGCTCGCGCGCGACGTCGCCGTCGCGTGGGAGGGCGTCGACGTCGTGCTGTCCCCCACGCTCGCCCAGCCGCCCGCGCTCGTCGGGAGCCAGCGCCTCGACGACGACCCGGCGGGCGACTTCGCGGCGCAGACCGCCTTCACGCCCTGGACGAGCGTGTGGAACCTCACCGGCCGGCCGGCGATCTCGCTGCCGCTCGGCGAGGCGCGCGTCGCCGACCCCGGGCACGCGCAGCGCACCGTCCCCGTCGGCGTCATGCTCGGCGCCGACCACGGCGACGACGCGCTGCTCCTCGACCTCGCGGCGCGCCTCGAGGAGGCCGCACCCTGGTCCGACCGCCGGCCGGTGCTCCCGTGACCGCGTACGTCGCGCTGCTGTTCGCGGTGAACGTCGGCGGGCGCAAGGTCCCGTCGACCGCGCTCCGCGACCTCGCGGGCGACCTCGGCCTCGCGCGCGCCCGCACGGTCGTCAACAGCGGGAACCTCGTCGTCGCGCCGGGGACGTCGGGGGCGTCGTCGCCCGACGACGTCGCGCGCCTCGTGCGCCGGGGCGTCGCCGAGCGCTTCGACGTCGACACGGCGGTCGCCGTGCTCACGGCCGAGCGCCTGCGCAAGATCGTGCGCGGCAACCCCCTCCCCGACGACGCCGAGGAGCGTCCCGCGGCCCTCCAGGTGCTCGTCGGCGAGCACCCGGTCGCCCCGGACGCCGCCGCCGCGCTCGAGGGTCGCGACGGCACGGAGCGCGCGGCGGTCGCGAACGGCGTCCTGTACGTCGCCTACCCCGACGGCATCGGCCGCTCGAGGCTCACGACGCCGGTCCTGTCGAAGGCCGCCGGGACCCCGGTGACCGGACGCAACTGGAACACCGTCACCCGCCTCCTCGCCCTCGCGGAGGAGACGCCCGACTGACCGACCGGAGGCGTGACGCGCCGCACGCCCTGCACCTGCCGCGTGCGCGATGCGGGTGACGCCGTCCGCGCGGAGGATCGTCATCCGGGCACGTCGGTCGCGAGAGGTACCCACCGCGTAGGATCGAGGACGGTGTGCCGGGAAGTCTGGTCGGCCACGGCTCGCGTGCGCGGACCGTGCGACACGTCCGCGACCCCAGGAGCACGATGACCCACGCCCCCCTGCCCTCCGGCCCGTCGGCCGCCCCGTCCGCCGCGCCCGCGTCCTCGTGGCGCGCCAGGCTGCGCCGATGGGTGAGCCGTGAGACCACGGGCGGCGCGCTGCTCATCGGCGCGGCCGCGCTCGCGCTCCTCTGGGCGAACTCGCCGTGGCGCGACGCGTACACCGCGCTGTCCGAGACGGTCGTCGGGCCGGCCTCGCTCGGCCCGCTGCCGCTGCACCTGGACCTCACCCTCGGGGCGTGGGCGGCCGACGGCCTGCTCGCGATCTTCTTCTTCGTCGTCGGCGTCGAGCTCAAGCAGGAGTTCGTCGCGGGCAGCCTGCGCAGCCCGCGGCAGGCCGGGGTGCCGATGCTCGCCGCCGTCGGCGGCATGGCGGTCCCGGCGCTGATCTTCGCGGCCGTCGTCCTGCTCGCCGGCGACGACGGCGCGCTGCACGGCTGGGCGATCCCCACGGCCACGGACATCGCGTTCGCGCTCGCCGTGCTCGCCGTGTTCGGCCGCGGCCTGCCCGTCGCGATCCGCACGTTCCTCCTCACGCTCGCCGTCGTGGACGACCTGCTCGCGATCGTCGTCATCGCCGTCTTCTACACCGCCGACCTGCGCGTGGGCCTGCTCGGCCTCGCGCTCGTCGCGGTCGCGCTGTTCGCGGTCCTCGTGCGCGCGCGCCGCACGCGGTGGTGGCTCCTGCTCCCCGTCGCCGTCGTCGCGTGGGTGCTCGTGCACGAGTCCGGCGTGCACGCGACCATCGCGGGCGTCCTGCTCGGCTTCACCGTCCCGGCGATCGCGGTGCACGGCGAGGCGGAGTCGCGCACGCACCGCTTCGAGCACACCCTGCGCCCCTTCTCGCAGGGCGTGGCCCTGCCCGTCTTCGCGTTCTTCGCCGCGGGCGTCACGTTCGTGGGCGGCGGGACCGAGGTGCTCGGCCAGCCCGTCGTCCTCGCGATCGTGCTCGGCCTCGTCGTGGGCAAGCTCGCCGGCGTGCTCGGCACGACGGCGCTCGTCACGCGGCTCACGCCGCTGCGGCTCGCGCCGGGCATCGGGGTGCGCGACCTCTTCCCCGTCGGCCTCCTCGGCGGCATCGGGTTCACCGTGTCCCTCCTCATCACGGAGCTGTCCTTCCCCGACTCGACGCACACCGACGGCGCGAAGATCGCCGTCCTCGCCGCGTCGACGATCGCCGCCGCGCTCGCCGGCGTCGCGCTGCGCTGGGACGCCCGGCGCGCACGCACGAACGACATGAACCTCGACGACCTGCCCGACGACGTGACCGACCTCATCGGCGACGAGAAGGACCGCCTCGAGCACTGACCGCCGCCCGCGTCAGCAGGCGGCGGCGACCTCGAACCGTCCCGGCACGACCTCGCGCAGCGTCGTGACCGTCGCGTCGCCGAGCCCGAGGTACGCGAGCGAGCCCACGGCGTAGTACGGGTTGTACGGGTTCACGCCGTAGGAGACCGCGCGGCCGGCCGCCTGGTGCTGCGCGTTGGTCGCCGTCCCGCACCACGGCCCGGTCGGCGACTCGACCGTCACCGTGACCTGCGTCGTGGCCGCGTTGCCCGCCGCGTCGACCGCGCGCGCCGCGAGCACGTGCGAGCCGGCGGGCAGCGCCGTCGTGTCCCAGTCGTGCGCGTACGGCGCGGTCCGCAGCGTGGCGAGCGCGGCGCCGTCGACGCTGAGCTCGACGCGGTCCACGCCGCGGTCGTCGGACGCCGCGACCTCGACGCGCGCGGTCCCGGCGACCGTCGCGCCGTCCGCCGGCGACGTGATCGTGACCGACGGCGCCGTGACGTCCGGGTCGGGGTCCGGGTCGCGGTCGACGCGCCGGTTGTTCTCGAAGAGGAAGTCGGTGAGGTACGCCGGGTAGTCGACGCTGTTCGTCGAGACGTACGACCCGCCGGGGCCGCCGCCCGCGGGCCACGCGTGCGCGAGCCCCGTGTTCCGGATCAGCGAGACGCGCGGGCCGTCGGCGTCGGACCAGAGCGAGCCCGAGCCGGCGGTGTTGGTCCCCGCGAGCCCGGCGAGCGAGAACGACGACGTCGTCGTGGCGCCGTAGAGGTCCGCCATGACCTGGGCGTTGAGCGTCCCGTACCCGGTCGCGACGGTCGTGTCGGCGCTGCCGAACACGACGGACGTCACCTGCGTGTCGAAGCCCGCGGCGTGGGACCCGGCGAAGGTGCGGCACGTCGAGCGCGCCTGGGCGAGCGACGTCGCGACGCTCCCGATCTGGCCCGACGTCGTGCCGACCGTGGGCCCCGCGGCGATCCCGACGCCGGCGAACACGTCGGGTGCGAGGCACCCCATGACCATGGCCTGGCCGCCGCCCGACGACAGCCCGCTCACGTACACCTGGTCCGGGTCGATGCCGAGGGACGGGTCCGCGAGCAGCGCCGAGACGAGGTCGAGCAGGTTGTCGTCGTGCCGCGCGGGGTTCGTGCGGCTGTGGTTCGTGTCGTAGTAGTCCCAGCACCCGAGCAGGACGCCGCCGTTCGGCGCGGCGGGGATCGCGACGACCATCCCGTGCTCGTCCGCGGTCGCGGCCCAGTTCCCCGCGTTCTTCAGCACCTGCGACGTCTGGACGCAGCCGTGCAGCGAGACCATGAGCGCGCGTCCGCCGGGCAGGGCGGGAGCCGTCGTCGGGCGGTAGAGCTCGACCGTCATGCCGCCCGCCGTCCGCTGGGACCACGCGCCGGCGGCCGAGGCCGCGGGCGCCGTCACGAGCGGGGCGAGCAGGACGGCGGCCGCGGTGCCGAGGGCGAGGGCGGCGCGGCGGGCGCGCCGCGCGAGGGAGTGCCGGACCATCTGTACCTCCACGTCGCGGTCGGGTCACCGGCCGCGCGGAGCGCGGCCCGCGCGCTCCGTCGCGCGCCGGACCCGGGCGGACCGGACGTTACGTGTGACCTGAATCACCTGTCAACATCTCGTGCCGCGCACGGTCCTCGCGTCGCGACCCCGCCGACGCGGCACCGGGTTGACACCGCGACCGCCGCGCGTCCATGATTCCCGCAACCTGAATCGCCTCTCATGTTTGAGCGGCGCTCCCCCAGGACCACCCAACGAAGGGCGAAGTCATGCGGACGAAGAAGTCCCACCGGCCGGCACTCGCCGTCGCCACGCTCGCGGTGGCGAGCCTCGTGCTCGCCGCGTGCGCGCCGACCGACGCGACGGGCGGCGACGCGAGCCAGGCGACCGACGGCGCGTCGAGCGCCAGCGCCGAGCCGGTCGACGTCGGCATCATCTACTCCAAGACCGGCCCCCTCGCCGCGTACGGCGAGGCCTACTACGAGGGCTTCCAGGCCGGCCTCGACCACGCGACGGGCGGCACCGGCGAGGTCGACGGCCGCCCGATCAACGTCACCTTCCACGACGACGGCGGCGACCCCGACAAGGCCGTGGGCCAGGCGAAGGACCTCATCGGCAAGGGCTACCAGATCCTCGGCGGCACCGTCGTCTCGGGCGTCGCGCTCAAGCTGGCCGAGCAGGCCGAGCAGAACAAGGTCCTCTACATCTCCGGCCCGGCCGCGGTCGACGCGCTGACCGGCATCAACGACTACACGTTCCGCTCGGGCCGCCAGTCCCTCCAGGACGTCGCGACAGCGGGCACGTTCCTCGACCCGCAGGGCGCCGAGGTCGTCGTGTTCGCGCAGGACAACGCGTTCGGGCAGGGCAACCTCGCGGCCGTCGAGGCGGTCCTCGGCGCGCAGGGCGCGAACGTCAGCAGCGTGCTCGTGCCCGAGGACGCGACGGAGTTCACGCCGTTCGCGCACCAGATCGTCGACGCCGCTCCGGACCTCGTGTTCGTCGCGTGGGCGGGCGCCACGTCCGGCGCGATGTGGCAGGGCCTCGACCAGCAGGGCGTGCTCGACTCGACGACGGTCGTCACCGGGCTCGGCGACGTCGCGACGTACGGCGCGTACGGCGCCGCCGCGAGCAAGGTCGACTTCCTCAACCACTACTTCCCGGGCGCGGCCGGCACCGAGGTCGAGGCCGCGATGCTCGCGTCCGTCGAGGCAGCGGGCAAGCAGGCGGACCTGTTCACGCCCGACGGGTTCGTCGCGGCGCAGATGATCGTCCACGCGATCGAGGAGGGCGGCGACGACGTCGACGCCATGGTCGACGCGCTCGAGGGCTGGACCTTCGAAGGCCCCAAGGGCACCACGACCGTCCGCGCGTCCGACCACGCGCTCGTCCAGCCCATGTACCAGGTCAGGCTCGTGGCCGACGGCGACGCGTGGGTGCCGGAGCTCGTCGCCGAGGTGCCGGGCGAGGACGTCGCGCCGGCCGAGGCGGGCTGACGTGGGCGAGCCGCACACCACCCCCGCGCTCGAGGTCCGCGACCTCGGCCTGCAGATCGGCGGGGCGCGCATCCTCCAGGGCGTGAGCCTCGCCGTCGGGCGGGGCGAGATGCTCGGGGTGATCGGTCCCAACGGCGCGGGCAAGACGACGCTCTTCAACCTGGTCTCGGGGATCCACCGCCCGACGAGCGGGTCGGTGCTCCTCGAGGGCGCGGACGTCACGACTACCTCGGTGGCCGCGCGCGCCCGCGCCGGACTCGGCCGCACCTTCCAGACGTCGAGCCTGTTCCCGCGCCTGAGCGTCCGGGAGAACGTGCGGCTCGCCGCGCAGGGCCGCCTCGGCGGCGCCCTGTCCGTGCTGCGCTTCCCGCGTCGCGGCGACGCCGCGACGCGGGAGGCCGACCGGCACCTGGAGACCGTGGGCCTCACGCACCGCGCGGAGGCCGCCGCGGGCGACCTGTCCCACGGGGACAAGCGCAAGCTCGAGATCGCGGTGCTCCTCGCGACGGAACCGAGCGTCGTGCTGCTCGACGAGCCCATGGCGGGCGTGTCGTCGGCCGACGTCCCGGGCCTCGTCGAGGTCATCCGGGACCTGCACGCCACGGGGTGCACGGTCCTCATGGTCGAGCACCACATGCACGTCGTGCTGGGGCTCGCCGACCGCGTCGCCGTCATGCACCACGGCGAGCTGCTCGCGTGCGACACCCCCGACGCGGTCATGGCGGACCCGACGGTGCAGAGCGCGTACCTCGGCATCACGGCAGGAGAGGCGGCATGAGCGCCGGGAGGAACGACACCGACCGCACCGGGGCGACGCCCGACGTGCCCGTCCTCGACGTGCGCGGGCTGTCCGCGCGCATCGCGGGTCAGCAGGTCGTCGAGGACGTCACCTTCTCGGTCCCGGCCACCGGCGTCACGGCCGTCCTGGGGCGCAACGGCGTCGGCAAGACGTCGACGCTCAAGGCCGTGCTCGGCCTGATCGAGCGCCGCGGCGAGGTGCTGCTCGCGGGCGAGCGCGTCGACGGCGAGCGCACGGACCGGATCGTGCGCCGCGGCGTCGGGTACGTGCCCGAGGACCGGGAGGTGTTCGCCGGGCTCACGGTCGCGGAGAACCTGCGGCTCGCGGAGCGCGACGCCCACCCGCGGCGCGAGCTCGTCGCGGAGCTGTTCCCGGACCTCGTGCAGCGCGCGGCGCAGAGGGCCGGCACGCTCTCGGGCGGGCAGCAGCAGATGGTGTCGCTCGCGCGCGCCCTGCTCAACGCCAACCGGCTCCTCCTCGTCGACGAGCCCACCAAGGGCCTCGCGCCGCGCATCGTCGGCGAGGTGGCCGACGCGCTCGCGGAGGCGGCGCGCACGGTCCCGATCCTGCTCGTCGAGCAGAACCTCGAGGTCGTCGAGCGGCTCGCGGAGCGCGTCGTCGTCGTCGACGCGGGCCGCGTCGTGCACACCGGCCCTGCGCGCGCGCTCCTCGACGACCAGGACCGCGTCCAGCAGCTGCTCGGCGTGCACGCCGAGGTCGACCACCGAACGGCCGAAGGGGCGGTGTCCCGGTGAGCACGATCGTCCTCCTCCTCGTCACGGGGCTCGGCCTCGGGGCGCTGTACTTCCTCGTCGCGTCCGGGCTGTCGCTCATCTACGGGCTCATGGGCGTGCTGAACTTCGCGCACGGCTCGTTCCTCACGCTCGGCGCGTTCGGCGGCTGGTTCGTCGCGCGCACGCTCGGCGCGGACTCGTGGGGCGTCTTCGCGCTCTCGCTGCTCGCCGGGGCGGTGGTCGGCGCGGCCGCGGCCGCGCTCACCGAGCTCCTGCTCATCCGCCCGCTGTACGAGCGGCACATCGAGCAGGTGCTCGTCACCGTCGGCCTCTCGCTCGCGTCCGTCGCGCTGTTCGAGGGCATGTGGGGCTCCGACCCGGAGTTCATCTCCGGGCCCGCGTGGCTCAAGGGCACGACCGACCTCGCGGGCGCGCCCGTGCCCAACGACCGGTTCGTCGCGATCGCGGCGGCCGCGCTCGTGCTCGGCGCGATCGTGCTGTTCCTCCGGCGCACGCGCTACGGGCTCATCATCCGCGCGGGCGTCGAGAACCGGTCGATGGTCACCGCGCTCGGCATCGACGTGCGCAAGGCGTTCACGCTCGTGTTCGCCGTCGGCGGCGCCGCCGCGGGCCTCGGCGGCGTGCTCGCGTCGCAGTACTTCGGGTACGTCTCGCCGCACCTCGGCGGGTCGCTCCTCATCTTCGCGTTCATCGTCACCGTCATCGGCGGGCTCGGCTCGCTGACCGGCGCGGCCGTGGCGTCCGTGCTCGTCGCGGTCCTGCAGCAGTTCGCGAACTACTACCTCGGCTACGGCGACCTCATCGTCGTGCTCCTGCTCGCGCTCGTGCTCCTCGTCCGTCCCACCGGCCTCCTCGGGAGGGCAGCCGCATGACCACCCAGACCGCTCCCCCGGCCCCGGCCACCCCGGCCGACGACGCGCCGCGCGCCGAGCGCACCGTCCGCCGGGCGCCGTCGGGCACGATCGTCCGCACGGTCGCCGGCCTCGCGCTCGTCGTGCTCCTCGCGTGCCTCCCCCTGCTCGCGATCCACGTGCCGGGCGTCCTGCCCGGCCCCACGTACACGCCCGGGGCGCTGCAGATGATGGCGCTGTGCTGGCTCATCGGCGCGCTCGCGCTGAGCTACCACCTGCTGTTCGGCGTCGCGGGGCTGCTGAGCTTCGGCCACGCGCTCTACTTCGCGGCAGGCGTCTACGGGCTCGCGATCGTGCTCGACACGACCGAGATCCCGCTGCTGCCCGCTGCGGCGCTCGTGCTCGTCGGCGGGATCGTGCTCGCGCACGTCGTCGGCGCGATCTCGCTGCGGGTCACGGGGATCTCGTTCGCGATGGTCACGCTCGCGTTCGCGCAGGCGGGCAACGTGCTCGTGCGCCGCAACCCCGGCGGCGCCACGGGCGGCGAGGAGGGACTCGCGCTCGCGACTGCGAACGTCCCCGACGCGCTCGTGGGCGTGCTCAACACGCGCAACCTCTACTGGCTCGCGCTCGGCGTGCTCGTCGTCGTCTACCTCGTCGTGCTGTGGGTCGAGCGCTCGCGCGCCGGCCACGTCGCCGCGGCGACGCGCGAGAACGAGGTCCGCGTGCGCGTGATCGGCGGGCGCCCGTACCTCGTCAAGCTCCTCGTGTTCGTCCTCGCCGCGACCCTCGCGACGGTCGTCGGCATGGCGTACCTCCTGCTCCAGTCCGGGGCCGTGCCGCGCGCGACGTCGGCCGACTTCACGCTCACGCTGCTCGTCATGGTCGTGCTCGGCGGCGTCGGGTCCCGGTGGGGCGCGATCGTCGGCGGCGTGCTCTACACGATCCTCGACCAGCGGCTCGGGACGCTCGCGAGCTCCGCGGCCGTCGCGGACCTGCCCGCGGTGCTCCGCGTGCCGCTCAGCGAGCCGCTGTTCCTGCTCGGGACCCTGTTCGTCCTCGTCGTGATGTTCCTGCCCGGGGGCATCGCGGGCGCCGCGTCGCGCCTCGCCGCGCGCCGCCGCCCGCGGGAGGATCGGGAGGGAGCCCGCGAGCGCCTCGAGGAGGTGGCATGACGACGACGCACCTCACCGGCGCGCACGACGGCCTGCACACGCTCGGGCGCTGGACGCGCGACCGCGCGCTCGCGACGCCCGAGCGCGTCGCGGTCGACGACCGCGGCGTGACCCTGCGCTACCGCGACCTGCACGAGCGCGCGAGCGCCCTGGCGGCGGCGTTCCGGGACGCGGGGTACGGCGTCGGCGACCGCGTGGCCACGGTGACGGGCAACAGCGCCGACCAGGTCGTGCTGTTCTTCGCGTGCGCGCAGGCCGGGCTCGTGCTCGCGCCGCTGTCCTGGCGCCTGTCGCCCGGGGAGCTCGCGGCGCAGCTCGAGCAGGCCGACCCGGCGCTCGTCCTCGTCGAGCAGGAGTTCTCGGCGCTCGCCGACGCGGCGCTGGACCGCCTCGTGCTGCCGCCCCGGCGGACCGAGCTCGGGCGCAGCGGCGTCGAGGCGCACGTGCCGCCGCCCTCGCGTCGGCCGCGGGTCACGCACGGCACCGCCGGCACGGCGGTCACGGGGACGGGGACGGGGACGGGGACGGCGCCCGTGCCCGAGCGCCGGCCCGTGCGCGACGACGACCCGCTGCTGCTCGTGTTCACGTCCGGCACGCAGGGCGCGGCCAAGGGCGCGCTGCTCACGCACGCCAACTGCTTCTGGACCAACCTGTCCCTCTCGCGCACCGTCGAGCTCACGAGCCACGACGTCGTGCTGAGCGTGCTGCCGCAGTTCCACGCGGGCGGCTGGAACATCCAGCCCCTGCTCGCGTGGTGGACCGGCGCGACGGTCGTCCTGGAGCGCACGTTCGAGCCCGAGCGCGTGCTCCAGCTCGTCGCGGAGCGCCGCGTGACGACGATGATGGGCGTCCCGACGAACTACCTGCTCCTCGCCGAGCACCCCGGCTTCGCGGACGCCGACCTGTCGTCGCTGCGGCACGCGGTGGTCGGGGGCGCGCCGATGCCCGAGCCGCTGCTGCGCACGTGGCACCGGCGCGGCGTCGCCCTCTCGCAGGGGTACGGGCTCACCGAGGCGGGCCCCAACGTGCTGTGCCTGCCCGACGACCAGGCACGCGAGCGCATCGGGTCGGCCGGCACGCCGTACCCGCACGTCGAGGTCGCGGTCGCCGACCCCGTGACGGGGCGGCACCTCGACGGTCCCGCGGCGGGCGAGCTCCTGGTCCGCGGGCCGGGCGTGTTCGCCGGGTACTTCCGCGACGCGGCCGCGACGGCTGCCGTCCTGCACGACGGCTGGCTGCGCACGGGCGACCTCGTCGAGCGCGACGCGGACGGCTACTACCGCGTGGTCGACCGTCTCAAGGACGTGTTCATCGTCGGCGGCGAGAACGTCACGCCGTCGGAGGTCGAGGCCGTGCTGCGCCGCCACCCGGTCGTCGCGGACGTCGCGGTCGTGGGCGTCCCCGACGACCGGTGGGGCGAGGTCGGCGCGGCGTTCGTCGTGCCGCGCCCGGGCTTCCCCACCGACGCCGAGGACCTCGAGGCGTTCTGCCGCCGCGAGCTCGCGCACTTCAAGGTCCCGCGCCGCTTCGACCTCGTCCCGTCCCTGCCCCGCACGTCGCTGCACAAGGTGTCGCGCCGCTCGCTCGTCGAGCGCGTGACCGTCCCGGAGGACTCATGAGCACCCAGCCCCGCACCGCCCGCGGCAACCGCACGCGCGCGAAGATCCTCGCCGCTGCCGAGCAGGTGTTCGCCGAGGTCGGGTACCACGAGGCGTCGATCGTGAAGATCACGGAGTCCGCGGGCGTCGGCCAGGGCACGTTCTACCTGTACTTCGAGTCGAAGATCGACGTGTTCGACGAGCTCGTCGACGACCTCAACCGGCGCGTGCGGCACGCGATGATCGAGGCGAGCTCGCAGGCCACGACGCGCCTGGACGCCGAGCGCGCGGGCTTCGAGGCGTTCTTCCGCTTCACCGCCGAGCACCCGGCGCTGTACCGGATCGTGCGCCAGGCCGAGTTCGTCTCGCCCGGCGCGCTGCGCCGCCACTACTCGCGCATCGTCGAGGGGTACATGACGGGGCTCGACAAGGCGCGCGCGAACGGCGAGGTGGGTCCCGACGTCGACCCGGAGGTCGCCGCGTGGGCGCTCATGGGCATCGGCGAGATCGTCGGCATGCGCTGGGTCCTGTGGGGCGGGCGGTGGGACGAGGGCGCCGAGCCGCCGTCGTACGACACCGCGGCCGCCGAGGTCCCGCCCCACGTCTTCGAGCAGACCATGCAGTTCATCGAGCGCGCGCTCGCCGCGCCCCGGACCGGGCCCGTGCCCGCGTCCCCGACCGAAGGAGACGAGCGATGACCGCCCCCACCCCCACCCTCGCCGGGCGCCGCGCGCTCGTCACGGGCGGCGCGAGCGGCATCGGCGCCGCGTGCGCGCGCGAGCTCGCCGCGCGCGGCGCGCACGTCACGGTCGCCGACGTCGACCCGGACGGCGCGAAGCGCCTCGCCGACGAGCTCGGCGGCGAGGCGTGGGTCGTCGACCTCGCCGACACGCGCGCGCTCGACGACCTCACGCTCGACGTGGACGTGCTCGTCAACAACGCGGGCGTGCAGCGCGTGAGCCCCATCGAGGAGTTCCGGCCCGACGACTTCCGCCTGCTGCACGCGATCATGCTCGAGGCGCCGTTCCTGCTCGTGCGCGCCGCGCTGCCGGGCATGTACGCGCGGGGCTTCGGTCGCGTCGTCAACGTCTCGTCGGTGCACGGGCTCGTCGCGTCCCCGTTCAAGTCGGCGTACGTGTCCGCGAAGCACGGGCTGGAGGGCCTGTCCAAGGTGACGGCGCTCGAGGGCGGCCCGCACGGCGTGACGAGCGTGTGCGTCAACCCCGGGTACGTGCGCACGCCCCTGGTCGAGAAGCAGATCGCGGACCAGGCGCGCGTGCACGGCATCCCCGAGTCGGAGGTGCTCGCGACCGTGCTCCTCGCCGAGTCCGCGGTCAAGCGGCTCGTCGAGCCCGAGGAGGTCGCGTCGCTCGTCGGCTGGCTCACCGGCCCGGACGCGTCGATGGTCTCCGGGGCGTCGTGGACGATCGACGGCGGCTGGAGCGCGCGGTGAGCGCGGGCACGACGGCGACCGCGCGCGACGTCACCGCCGCGACCCACACGTACGCGACGCTCGACGTGCCCGTCGCGGGCGGGAGGCTGCGCGTCGGCGTGTGGGACCCGGTCGGCCCGCACGCCCCCGAGCCGGCCGCCCGGCCCGGCGGCGCACGCCCGGCGCCGGGTGCCGTCCCCACCGTCCTGGCCGTGCACGGCATCACGGCGTCGCACCGCGCGTGGCCGGCCGTCGTCGCGGCGCTGCCGGGCGTGCGCGTCGTCGCACCCGACCTGCGCGGCCGCGGGCGGAGCAACGCGCTGCCCGGCCCGTACGGCATGGGCGCGCACGCCGACGACCTCGCGGCGGTGCTCGACGCGCTGGGGATCGAGAGCGTCGTCGCGCTCGGGCACTCGATGGGCGCGTTCGTGTCCGTCGTGCTCGCGCACCGCCACCCGGGCCGCGTGGCGCGGCTCGTGCTCGTCGACGGCGGCGTCCCGCTCCCGCCGCCCACCGGGCTCGCGCCCGACGCGACGCACGACGAGGTGCTGCGCGCGCTGCTCGGCCCCGCGGTCGAGCGCCTCGCGCGCACGTTCGCCGACCGCGAGGAGTACCGCGCGTTCTGGCGCGCGCACCCCGCGTTCGCGAGCGCGTGGGACGAGCCGTGGGGCGACGTCGTCGCGGGCTACGTCGACTACGACCTCGTCGGCGAGGCCCCGGCCCTGCGCCCGGCGTCGTCCGCGGCGGCGGTGTCCGCCGACTCGCTCGAGCTCTACGAGGGCGGCCCGCTCGCCGAGGCGCTCACGGGCGAGCACCCGCTCGACGTGCCGCTCGTCCTGCTGCGCGCGCCGCGCGGCCTGCTCGACGAGCCCGAGGCGCTCTACTCCCCCGAGCACCTCGCCGCGTGGCGCGAGCGGCTGCCGGGGCTGCGCACCCGCGACGTAGCGGGTATCAATCACTACACGATCATCATGAGCCCGCCCGGCGTCGAGGCCGTCGCGGGCGAGACCCTGCGAGCCCTGGACGCCGTCACGAGCGGCGCACCGGGACCCGCGAGTGACGAGGAGGTCACGGCATGAGCCCCACGATCGCGTCCCCACGAGGGACCGGGCTGGACAAGGTGGTCGCGTCCGCGGCCGAGGCGGTGGCGGACGTGCCCGACGGCGCGTCGCTCGCCGTCGGCGGGTTCGGCCTGTGCGGCAACCCGATCGCCCTCATCGAGGCGCTGCTCGCCCAGGGCACGCGCGACCTGTGGGTGGTGAGCAACAACTGCGGCGTCGACGACTGGGGTCTCGGGGTCCTGCTGGGCGCGGGGCGCATCCGGAGGATGACGAGCTCGTACGTCGGGGAGAACAAGGAGTTCGAGCGCCAGTTCCTCTCGGGCGAGCTCGAGCTCGAGCTCACGCCCCAGGGCACGCTCGCCGAGAAGCTGCGCGCCGGCGGCGCGGGCATCGCCGGGTTCTGGACCCGCACGGGCGTCGGCACGCAGGTCGCCGAGGGCGGCCTGCCCCAGCGGTACGACGGCGCGGGCGGCGTCGCGCAGGCGAGCGCGCCCAAGGAGGTGCGCACGTTCGGCGTCGGGCCGCGCGGCCGCGACGGGTCCTACGCGGAGGAGGCCGAGTTCGTGCTCGAGGACGCCATCACGACGGACTTCGCGCTCGTGCACGCGCTGCGCGGCGACCGGCACGGCAACCTCGTGTTCCACCGCTCGGCCCGCAACTTCTCGCCCCTCGCCGCGATGGCGGGCCGCGTGTGCGTCGCGCAGGTCGAGGAGCTCGTCGAGCCCGGCGAGATCGACCCCGACGAGGTGCACCTGCCCGGCGTGTTCGTGCACCGCGTCGTCGAGGTCGGCCCCGACGCGCCCAAGCGCATCGAGCGCCGCACCGTGCGCCCCGCCGCCGCGACCGACCAGCCCGCGCCCGCGTCGTCGGGCACCGCGACCAGCACGAAGGAGGGCTGAGACATGGCGCTCACCCGCGACGAGATGGCCGCCCGCGCCGCACGCGAGCTCCAGGACGGCTGGTACGTCAACCTCGGCATCGGCCTGCCGACGCTCGTGCCCAACTACGTGCCCGCGGACAAGCACCTCGTGCTCCAGTCGGAGAACGGGATCCTCGGCGTCGGGCCGTACCCGACCGAGGACGCCGTGGACCCCGACCTCATCAACGCCGGCAAGGAGACCGTCACCGTCCTGCCGGGCGCCGCGTTCTTCGACTCCGCGCTGAGCTTCGGCATGATCCGCGGCGGCAAGATCGACGCCGCCATCCTCGGCGGCATGCAGGTCTCCGAGACGGGCGACCTCGCCAACTGGATGATCCCCGGCAAGATGGTCAAGGGCCCCGGCGGCGCGATGGACCTCGTGCACGGGGCGGGCCGCGTGATCGTCCTCATGGAGCACGTCGCGCGCGACGGGTCGCCCAAGATCCTGCGCTCGTGCTCGCTGCCCCTCACCGGACGCGGGGTCGTGCACCGGATCATCACCGACCTCGCGGTGATCGACGTGACGCCCGACGGCCTCGTGCTGCGCGAGACCGCGCCCGGCGTGAGCGTCGACGACGTGCGCGCCGCGACCGAGCCCGACCTCACCGTCGCGCTCGACGACGCGCCGCTCGACGTGGCCGACGCCCGCCCGTCCACGCGAGCCGCCGGGACGCCGTCGTGACGCGCGACGTCCTGCGCCACGACGTGACGACGTCGCGCGGGCGCGAGCACGTGCGCGAGGTCGCCCCCGACGGCGCGGCGCGCGCGACCGTGCTCCTCGTGCACGGCAACTGCTCGTCGTCGGCGTTCTTCGACCCGCTGCTGCGCGCGCTGCCCGCCGACGTGCGCGGCGTCGCTGTCGACCTGCGCGGGTACGGCGACGCCGAGGTGCGGCCCGTCGACGCGACGCGCGGCGTGCGGGACTTCGCCGACGACGTCGCGGCCGTGCTCGACGCGCTCGACCTCGCGCGCCCGCTCGTCGCCGTCGCGCACTCCGCCGGGGCGGGCGTCGTGCTCCAGCTCGCGACCGACCGGCCCGACCTGTTCGACGCGATCCTGCTCGAAGCGCCCATGTCGCCGTACGGGTTCGGCGGCACGCGCGACGTCGACGGCACGCCGCTGTCCCCCGACGTCGCGGGATCCGGCGGCGGGACCGCCAACCCGGCGTTCGTCGCGGCGCTCGCCGCGGGCGACCGGAGCGAGGACCCCGGGTCGCCGCGCGACGTGCTGCGCCGGTTCTACGTCGCCGACCCGGCCTCGCTCGGCGAGCCGCTGGGTGCCCTGGAAGAGCTGCTGCTCGACTCCGTCCTGTCCACCCGCACCGGCGACGACAACTACCCGGGCGACCGGACGACGTCGGACACGTGGCCCGGCGTCGCGCCCGGCACGCGCGGCATGAACAACGCGATCAGCGCGAAGTACTGCGACCTCTCGGGGTTCGCGACGTCCGGCGCGACGGCGCCCGTGCTGTGGGTGCGCGGCGACGCCGACGCGATCGTCTCCGACACGTCGCTGTTCGACCTCGCGCAGCTCGGCGCGCTCGGCGCCGTCCCCGGGTGGCCGGGCGACGAGACGCACCCGCCGCAGCCGATGGTCGCCCAGACCCGCGCCGTCCTCGACGCCTACGCCGCCGCGGGCGGCAGGTACCGTGAGGAGGTGCGGCCCGGCGTCGGGCACAGCCCCCACCTCGAGGAGCCGGACGTGTTCCTCGATCTCCTGCTCGGGCTCGTGGACGACGCCGTCGCCCGCACGACCACCGCACGAGCGGACGCCACACCCCCGGCGCCCGCGCAGACAGAGCCGTCCGCACCCCTGGAGGTCCAGCCGTGAGCACCACCCCCGTCTCCCCCGCACGCCCCGACGACGTCGTGGTCGTCGCCGCCGCCCGCACGCCCCAGGGGCGGCTCAAGGGCTCGCTCGCCGCGCTGACCGCCGTCGAGCTCGGCGCCGTCGCCGCGCGCGCCGCGATCGAGCGCTCCGGCCTCGGCGCGGACGCCGTCGACGCGGTCGTGCTCGGCCAGGTGCTCCAGGCCGGGGCCGGGCAGAACCCCGCGCGACAGACCGCCGCGGGCGCCGGCGTCGGCTGGGACGTGCCCGCCGTGACGGTGAACAAGGTGTGCCTGTCCGGGCTCACCGCCGTCATCGACGGCACGCGCATGATCCGCTCCGGTGAGGCCGAGGTCGTGCTCGTCGGCGGCCAGGAGTCCATGACGAACGCGCCGCACCTCCTGCCCGGCTCGCGCGCCGGGTTCACGTTCGGCGACGTGACGCTCGTCGACGCCGTCGCGAGCGACGGGCTCACCGACGCGTTCGACCGCGCCTCCATGGGGGTCTCGACGGAGCGCACCAACGTCGGCGACGTATTCGTCTCGCGCGAGGAGCAGGACGCCGTCGCGGCCGCGTCCCACCAGCGCGCCGCCGCCGCGTGGAAGGACGGGCTGTTCGACGCCGAGCTCGCGCCCGTGAGCGTCCCGCAGCGCCGCGGCGAGCCCGACGAGGTCCGCGACGACGAGGGCGTGCGCCCCGACACGACCGTCGAGGGCCTCGCGCGCCTGCGTCCGGCGTTCGACCCCGAGGGCACCATCACCGCGGGCAACGCGTCGCAGATCTCCGACGGCGCCGCCGCGCTCGTGCTCACCACGCGCGCCCGCGCCGAGTCCGCGGGCGCCCCCGTGCTCGCGACCGTCCGCACGTGGGGCCAGGTCGCCGGCCCGGACACGTCGCTGCACTCCCAGCCCGCACGTGCGATCCGCCAGGCCCTCGACCGGGCCGGGTGGACGGTCGACGACCTCGACCTCGTCGAGATCAACGAAGCCTTCGCGACCGTCGTCGCCGTGTCCACGCGCGTGCTCGGCGTCTCGCCCGACGTCGTCAACGTCCACGGCGGCGGCATCTCGCTCGGCCACCCCATCGGCGCCTCCGGCGCCCGCCTCGCCGTCCACGCCGCGCACGAGCTCGCCCGTCGCGGCGGCGGGCGCGTCGCGGTCGGGCTGTGCGGGGGCGGCGGGCAGGGAGAGGCGCTGCTGCTGGAGGCCTAGGGCTCGTCCGCGACGGGGTGGGCCGGCGGCGCCCCGGACGTTCGACGGGACGGTTCGGGAGGACCCACCTACGATCGCGAGATGCAGCCCACCGTGACGGAGACCCGAGCCTCCGAGCCCGTCGACGACGAGCGCCCGCGGCACGGCGTGTGGGGGCGGTGGGTGCGGCGGTTCTCCGCCACGGGGCTCGTGCTCGCGCTGCTGTGGTTCTGCCTGTCGCTCACGCCGTCGCTCATCCCGCGCGCCTGGTACTACCAGGCCGTGATCTCGGGCGTGAGCGCCGTCGGCGGGTACGCGGTCGGCGCGTTCGTCGAGTGGTTCGCCGTGAAGGTCGGTCTGCGGGTCCGGTGGACGGCCCGCGCGAGCCGGGTCGCGTGGTGGGTGCTCGCCGGGGCGACGGCCGTGCTCGTCCCGCTGTCGCTCGTGCTCGGGGCGCGGCGCCAGATCGAGCTGCGGCACCTGTTCGGCATGTCCGAGGACGTCCCCGGCCGCGAGGTCGTCACGCTGGCCGTCGCCGTGGCCGTCGCCCTGCTCGTGCTCCAGACCGCGCGCGGGCTGCGCCGGGTCGCGCGCTGGGTGGCCCGGCTGGTCGGGCACGTCGTGCCCGCGCCGCTCGCGCGGTTCGTGAGCGGCGTGCTCGTCGCCGTGGTCGTCGTGCTCGTGCTCAACGGCGTCGTCTGGTCGGGCGCGATGAACGCGCTGAACGCGATCTACGTCGCGGCGAACGCCGAGATGGACCCGCGGCTGTCCCCGCCGCAGCAGCCCGAGCGGTCCGGCTCGGCCGCGTCGCCCGAGACGTGGGAGTCGCTCGGCGCCGAGGGCCGGAAGTTCGTCGTGTCCGGGCCGACCCTCGACGAGCTGCGCGCGTTCGCCCAGGTGGGCGACGTCGTCGACCCCGCGGACGTGCGCGAGCCGATCCACGCGTACGCGGGCCTCGACCCCGACGGCGACCTCGACGCGACGGCCGCGCGCGTCGTCGACGAGCTCGACCGCACCGACGCGTGGGACCGGTCCGTCCTCGTCGTCGCGACGACCACCGGCACCGGCTGGGTCGATCCCGGCATGGTCGAGGCGGTCGAGCTCATGCACGGCGGCGACACGGCGATCGCGAGCATGCAGTACTCGTACCTGCCGAGCTGGATCAGCTTCGTCGGAGACCGCACGACGCCACCCGCGGCGGGCAAGGCGCTGTTCGAGGCCGTCTACGACCGGTGGTCGGAGCTGCCCGAGGACGACCGCCCGCGCCTGCTCGCGTTCGGCATCTCGCTCGGGTCGTTCGGCATGCAGGGTGCGTTCAGCGGCGTGCAGGACGTCGAGGCCCGCTCCGACGGCGCGCTGTTCACCGGGACCCCCGGCTTCACCCCCCTGTGGCGCGGGCTCACCGACGCGCGCGACCCCGGGTCGCTCGAGTACGCCCCCGTGCTGGACGACGGCCGCCAGGTCCGCTGGGGCGACCCGGTCGCGCCCGGCGTCGCCGACCTGTGGGGTCCCGGGCCCCGGTGGGACGAGCCGCGCGTCGTCTACCTCCAGCACGCGTCCGACGGCGTCACGTGGTGGGGTCCCGAGACCCTGTGGTCGGAGCCCGACTGGCTGCGCGAGCCGCGCGGGCCCGACGTCCTGGGCGACGTGCGCTGGTACCCGTTCGTCACGTTCTGGCAGGCGGGCCCGGTGTTCGACCTTGCGCTGCTGGTGCACGTCGCCGCGGGGGTGACGTCGGTCCTTGCGGGGTTGGTCGCGATGCTCGCGCGCAAGGGCGGGCGGTGGCACGTCGCGGCAGGGCGAGTCTTCCTCGGCGGGATCGTCGCCCTCTTCGGGTCGATGGTCGTCATGGTGGTGATCCGCTGGCCCGCCACGGTCCATCTGGCCGTGCTCGGAGGTGTCGCCCTGGCCGCCGTGCTGCTTGGCTGGCGCAACCGGCGCCGTGGCGGCAGCGACGGTGCGCACATCGCGTGGATGGGTCTGGCGTACATCGCGATGCTGACCGCGTTCTACGTCGACAACGGACCACACCTGCCGGTGTGGGAACGGCTGCCCGCCTGGTCGTTCTGGTTCCTGCCCGCGGCGATCGGGACACCGCTCACGATCTGGGCGATGCGACGACACCGCCCACACCACCCGACAGCCTCGCGCGAACCCGCACCGACACCGTAGGTCGGTCGAGCTCAGTCAGCGCGCGGCCCGGGCCGCGACAGCCGCGGCAAGCGCCTCGTCGTCAGGAACACCGCGCAAACCTGCGCTCGTGGGATAGACGCGGCACGCCACACCAGGACGAGCCCCGGGCACGGGGAACACGTCCTGCCCGTCGACGTGGAACGACGGCGACCCGTGGAAGCCATACCTCTGGGCCTGGTCGTCGTCCGCGATGACCACGGTCGCGATCGGCACGTTCACCCCGACCCGGTCCAGGACCCGGCGCAGCACGTCCCGGGCGGGTGCCTCATTCGGACACGCGTCGACGACCAGGAGCTCAACCTTCACCGGTCCATCATCTCTCGCCGGCGCCGTTGCTGCCGCGCTCACAGCAGCGAGGCGATGTGGGCCAGGGTGCCGGACTCGATGAGGATGAACACGCCGAGGCCGATGAACACCACCGGCACGAGCCAGTGCTCGACCTTCTCCAGCCCTTCGGTCACCTTCTCGTTCGTGCCGATCGCGCGCGCGAGCAGGCACCACAGCGCGAGCAGGACGAGGAACACCACGATCGTGACCACGGCGTCCGTGGTCGAGATGGTGCGGAACACCGGGGTGTAGATCGCGATGTTGTCCCCACCGTTGGCGATCGTGATGCCCGCGACGCCGAACAGCCCCACGGCCTTGAGCGCGGACTCGGCCTCGTCATCGTCGTCTTGCCCCCGCAGGGTGCGCACCAGGGCCATGACACCGATCGCCAGCGGGATCAGACCCAGCAGCCCCACCCACTCGTCCGGCACGATCGTCAGCCCCAGGGCCGCGAGGAAGCTGACCGCGATCAATGTCACCAGCCCGAGGTACTGACCGGCCACGATCTGCCATCCGCGCAGGCGCGAGGTCCCCCGGGCAGCGACCGCGAACAACACCGTCAGGACCACGATGTCGTCGAGGTTGGTCGCGACGAACAACCCGACTGCGGCCGCGATCGTGCTCAGCACGCCGACACCTGCCCGTCCACGCCGTACGTCGGGCACAGCGCGACCGCGCTGCCCGTCGCCGCGAGCAACGTCTCCGCGGCCGCGAGCATGTCCAGCAGCTCCGGGCGGGCCAGCGAGTAGAACACCCGCCGGCCCTCCATGCGCCCGGCCACCAGGCCGCAGTCCTTCAAGCACGCCACGTGCGAGGACACCGTCGACTGCGCCAACCCCAGATCAGCCGTCAGCTCCGCGACGCGCGCCTCCCCGACCGCGAGCCGGCGCACGATCGCCAACCGCGCCGGGTCACCCAACGACCGAAACAACGCGACCGCTGGCTCAACATCGGCCGTGGTCGCGGCACACACCTCAGGTTCTATGATCGACACAGGGCGATAATAACCGGTCGCTGACGATCAACGCGCTGGGTTGCCGCAGCACGCCGTCAGCGCGGCTCGCGAGCACGCCGCGTCCCTGTGCGCCGCGCCCCTACGGAGCGGCCGTGCGCAGAACCCACCGTTTGCCGTACGTCGCAGAACCCTCTTTTCGGACGCCCGACAAACGGTCAGTTCTGACACGGTGGTGGTGCTTGTCGTGGATCTACAAGCACCACCACCGTGGACGACCCCGGGCCGCCATGCGGGGTAGCTGGGGCCGGGCCGCCTCTCGCTCAGGCGGTCGGTCCGGTGATGCCGCCGTTCGGGGCGATCTGGTCGATGCGTGCGAGGTCGTCGGCGGTGAGGTCGAGCTCGGCCGCGGCGATGTTCTGCGCGACGCGGTCGGGGTTGCGCGAGCCGGGGATGGGCACGATGTAGTCCTTGCGGGCGAGCAGCCAGGCGAGCGCCAGTTGGGACAGCGAGGCGCCCTTGGACTCTGCGAGCTCGGTGAGCCGGTGGGTGATCTCGACGTTGGCGTCGAAGTTCTCGGGCGCCCACCAGGGGATGAACTGGCGGAAGTCGTCGGCCGCGTGCTGGTCGCGGGGCTTGACCACGCCGCTGAGGAAGCCGCGGGCAAGGGGTGAGTAGGAGACCAGGCCGATCCCGAGCTCTTCGAGAACCGGGAAGAACGCCTCGGCCCCGCGTTCAAAGATCGAGTACTCCGTCTGCAGGGCGGTGATCGGGTGCACGGCGTGCGCGCGGCGCACGTTCTCGGGCGTGGTGTTGGACAGGCCGAGGTACTTCACCTTGCCGGCGTCGACGAACTCCTGCATGACCCCGACGACCTCTTCGACGGGGACGTCAGGGTCGTGCAGGTGCTGGTAGAGCAGGTCGATCGAGTCGACGCCGAGGTTGCGCAGGCTGTCATCGACGACCTTGCGGATGTGCTCCGGCCGCGAGTCGGGAAGGAAAGCGCCGGTCGTGTCGGTCTCGATGCCGAACTTCGTCGCGATGGTGATCTCGTCGCGGAACGGTGCGATCGCGGTGCCGAGGAGCTTCTCGCCCTCGCCCCAGCCGTACATGCGGGCGGTGTCGAAGTGGGTGACGCCGAGGTCATGGGCCCGCCGGATGGCCGCGATCGACTCCTGGTCGTCCGACGGGCCATAGCCGATGGCGGTCCCCATCGAGCCGTAACCGATCTGCCCGACTGCCAGGCCCTGCCGTCCGAGTGTGCGCTGCTGCATGTCGTGTCCTCTCTCGAGCGCTTGTCGTCACAGTATGCCTGTTGTGGCAGCCACTGCCACAAGCGGCGCAGTATGCTCGGACACATGAGTGAAGCCACGCGATCCCCGCGCCTGGACCTGCGGGGTGCGGCCCGGGACGCGGTGCGCGACCAGGTGGCCGAGAGCGCGCTTCGGCTGTTCGACGAGCACGGGTTCGACGCGACGACCGTGGACGACGTCGCCAGGGCCGTCGGCATCTCGCCCCGCAGCTTCTTCCGGTACTTCACCAGCAAGGAGGACGCCGTCGTCGGCGACCCCATGCCCTACGGGCGCCTGGTCACCGACGACCTCGCCGCCCGCCCGGCCGACGAGCAGCCGTGGGACTCTCTGCGCGCAGCCCTGCAACGGCTCGTCGACGACGCCGAGAACGACCGCGGAATGCTCACCATGCGGGTCGTGATGAGCTCGCCCTCGCTGCGGGCGCGCCACCTGGAGAAGCACCTGGCCTGGGGGCAGATGTTCGAACCGGAGGTCCTCAAACGGATCGGCGGCCTGGCAGCCACTCGGCGGCTACGCGCCCACGCGCTGATCCACGCGGCATTCGCCTGTCTCGACGCCGCGTTCGGCGAGTGGGTGGCCCTGGAACGGGCCCGCACGCTCTCCGAGCTGCTCGACGACGCGTTCCAGGCTCTCCGCTGAAGACCTGAGTCAGACGCAGCGCGGGCGCGCTGATTCGACGCACAGGAACGATGTTTCGAAACTTCCAGAACCCGGTTCTGGTGCGCCTCAAAATCGGTCGGTTCTGCGGTGTCCGACAACCTTGTAGGGAGTCGACAGTCTGTTGGGACGTTGTCCGCGCGATCTAGAGGCCCACGCGACGGAGCCGTGGTCACATCGCTTCGTCGCGGGTCAGCTCAGGACCGCGTGTCTGGGCGGGTCCTCTGACGCGACCGGGCTACCGCGTACGCTGCGGCGGCTGCGGCGACGAACGTCACCGCGAACGCGATCGCGTAGGCATACCGATCATCATCGAATGCCCAGTAGAGCGCGAGCGCGACGATCACTCCCGGCAGAGTGAAGAGCAGGGTCTGCCAGTAGGAGAGCTTGCGCGGTTGCAGCGTGCCGGCGAGCGCGCCAAGGAGCAGTCCGAGGGCAATGCCAATCCCGATCTCCATCGTTGCCTTCTGAGTAGCAGGCGTACGCGCCTGTGGATGGGTTGACGTAGCAACCGCCCACGATGCGTGCTCGCCGGTGCGCACACGGGGTACTTGCCACCTGGCGGTCTCAACCCACCAACGCACCACGAGGGTGGATGATGCGTGGTCGTGGAGGTCGGGATGGGTGTCGTGACGTCGCTGCCTGCAGCGGTGCAGGAGGTCGTGTGGCAAGCATGGGGCGAGGGCGATTCGCTACGGCGGATCGCCGATCGCGCCGGCCTCCAGGAGCATCACGTGCGCCGGTACCTGCTCCGTCACGGCGGGGTGCGACCCGTGCTGCCGAGACGGTCGCCGCGGCACCTGAGCCCAGGTGAGCGGGAAGAGATCTCGCGCGGGATCGCCGCTGGTCTCTCTGCCCGGAGGGTCGCCGAAGGGCTGGGCCGTTCAGCGTCGACGATCTCGCGCGAGATCGCCCGCAACGGCGGCCGCGCCGCCTACCGCGCTACGGTCGCCGACGAGCGCGCCCGCGTCGAAGCCAGGCGGCCACGGGCGCCGCGTCTCGCGATCGACGAGCGGCTGCGGGCGATAGTGCTCTCGCGGCTCGAGCTGGACTGGTCCCCGCAGCAGATCGCGGCGTGGCTGCGCCGCGAACATCCCGACGAGCCCGGCATGTGGGTCTCGCACGAGACGATCTACCGCGCCGTCTATCTGCCGGCGTCGCGGAACCTCCCGAAGGCCACCCACCGGCGGCTGCGGTCTGGTCGCACGATGCGCCGATCCCGGCTCGTGAAGCGTTCGCACGGTCGCGGGCACCTGCGCGACATGGTCTCGATCCATCACCGCCCCGCCACCGTGACGGACCGGCTCGAGCCCGGCCACTGGGAGGGTGACCTCGTGATGGGCAAGCGACCGAGCGCGGTCGCGACCCTCGTCGAGCGCACAACCCGCTACCTGAAGATCGTTCCGCTGCCGGACGGGATCAAGGCCAAGGACGTCAGCATCGCCGTCGCCCGCGCGCTGTTCAACGTGCCACCCGGCATGTGCAAGTCCCTGACCTGGGACCGCGGACGCGAGATGGCCGACCACGCCTTCCTCAGCGCGCTCATCGACGCCCCGGTCTACTTCTGCGACCCCCGCAGCCCGTGGCAGCGCGGCACCAACGAGAACACCAACCGCCTCCTACGCCAGTACCTCCCACGACGCACCAACCTCGCCGAGACGACCGACCACGAGCTCGAGCGGATCCAGAAGCTTCTCAACGAGCGACCGCGCAGGGTCCTGGACTGGGTCTCGCCAACTGAACTGTTCGTGGCGACGGCTCGACGGCTAAGGCCGCAGAGATCGCCGCTGGGTAGCGTTCGGTCTCTCCACACGTCGGAGGTCATCGGCGCTGGTGCTCGCAGCTCACCGCATCTCAGTCTTGAGTCAGTCGAACTCGGTTGCGCTCCGGCCGAGCCGATCGAAGATGCCTAGGGCACGTCTCCCAAGTCTGGAGTCGATCAATCACGCTGGGCCGTTGGGGCGTTCACCGACCCCGGCCCATTCCTGCAACCGTTGGATCACGACCGCGGGCGGCTGCTCGTACCGGCCCAGCGTCAGTTCGCCGCCGACATGCTCGACGATGACCCTGTCGGACCACGTCGGGCGATTAGGCACGTCGCCGCGAACCGCTCGAACGTCCTGCCGCGCGATCGACACGACCCGCCACCAGCGTCCGACGAAGAGCCGTTCGTCAGTCGCGATGACCTGCCTCCGGTCGACTGGCGCGAACAACTCGACGAGCATGAGAGTGAGCAGCACCGCGAAGAACCCGATGAAGAGCACCATCGCAGTGCGTCCGCCCGCCAGGCTGTGAGTCGCACCGGCGAGCCCGGCGAACCCGCAGACGGGGCCGATCCAGTACCAGCGTGAGCGCGGCTGTTCCTGCGCGATCACCTCCCGCATGGGCGCCCCCGTCGTTGGTCGACTACCTCGTCCGAGCGTGCACACAACCGAGGTCTGGCGCGAGCGGGCGAGGATGCTGGCCCTGGGGTGGCCCATCCGTTTCACGCTTCTGGGGCAAGGTGCGACGCCCTGTGTCACGCTCGACGGCATGGCTCGCAGCCGTCGCGAGGTCGCGTTCATGGTCGGATGGGTCGCTCTGATAGGCGCCCTGCTCGGCTGGATGACCATGCGAGCCCTCTCCGGGCAGACGTGGACGTGGATTCTCGGGGCCCGTGGTCGGCGCCACGCTGGGCTCGCTGCTGAAGCGGTGGATTGAGCGCCGACGCGCAGAGCGAGATCGGCCCTGGTCGGAGCGCGGCTGACCCTCGCCCGCGCCCTTATAGCCCCGGTCCCGCTAGGTAGTTGGCAATCCGTTCTACGCGCTCGGGGGTGAAGTGCTCCTTCCACGAGGTAAAAGCCCGCTCGGAGCGCCAGCCGCATGCAGAGCACACGACCGACTCGTAGAAGCCTTCGCCTTCATCGTCGTCCTGGATGTCGTCGACGAGCCGGTAAGACTCGCACTGCGGGCACCGAGCAGGCTGGTCCTGGTCGTGTCGCCTCACGAGCCTGGTCAGTGTCGAGATGAGGTGTCCCGTTGCTTCGAGAACCAGATCCGCATCGTCAGGAGTGGCATTTGAGTCGTGCTGCAGCCCGACAGTGAGGTCCCACGTCTTGTCGACGATGGCCTTGAGGTAGCTGCGCTGTCGGCCTTCAGAGAGCCTCTCGGCGTAGATCCCGCCCCAACCCTTGAAGTCCGCCGCCTTCGGGGGCTCCGCGATCTGGCCGACCCAATCAGCGTCTCGGTACTGCTTGCCCAGAGCGATGAGCGCGTCGCGACACTTAATCCCCACCGCCTGGAAGTCCTCGGCTTCCGAGACGTTGTCCATCACCTTGAGCGCGTCACGGTATCGACGCCACGGCGGAGAGACCGGTTCGTCCTCAGCGTCGCCGCGACTGCGCTCGGCGATGACCGCTCCGAGGCCGACGTGGAAGATGAGCCTGCTCTGCCTGCGGAAAGTCGGTCTGCAAGTAGAGATTCGTCGGATCCGTGATCACCCACCAGCGCGTCTTCGCGCAGTGGACGTCGAAGATCTCGTGGGTCCGCCCAAGCACTCGCCGGGAATCGACCCGCTGAACGAGGCCAGCCTGGTCGTCCTTCGGCGACTGGCTGTTCACATAGTCGCGTATCGCACGCTCCTCATGTTCCGCCAGCTCACCCATCGCCACTCCCCGCGCTCGACATGTCGCCATTCTGCCCGCGAACGGGTGTCCGCATACGGATCCCCTACCGAGACACCTTGCACGCCGCCGCCCTCCGAGGTGGCACCGCGATCCAGGCCGTCTCGGTAGACCCGCCCGGAATTGTGCCCGGTGAAGGCCGCTCATCTGCGACACTCACAACATGACCGCGACGCTCATCGGGTACGCACGCTGCTCGACCGCCGAACAAGACCTCAACGCCCAACGCCAAGCGCTCGAGACGATGGGCGTCGACCCGCGCCGCGTCTACGTGGACCAGGGCGTGACCGGCACCCACCGCGACCGTCCGGGGCTCCGCGAGGCCCTCGCCGCGACCAGGGCCGGGGACACGCTCGTGGTTACCAAGCTCGACCGCCTCGCCCGCTCGATCCGCGACGCACGCGACATCGTCGACGAGCTCACCACCCACGACGTCCGGCTCCAGATCGGCGCCACGGTGCACGACCCAAGCGACCCCGTCGGCCGACTCCTGCTCAACGTGCTTGCGATGGTCGCGGAGTTCGAGGCCGACCTCATCCGAGCCCGCACCCGCGAAGGCATGGCCATTGCCAAGGCCAAGGGCAAGCTCAAGGGCCGCAAGCCCAAGCTCACCCCCGCCCAGGAGCGACACCTCGTCGACCTCCACCGTGCCGGCAACCACACCTCCGCCGAGATTGCCGAACTCTTCGGCGTCTCTCGCGCCACCGTCTACCGCGCGATGGGGCGTTCCTCGCGGCCGGCCAGTAGGCGGTCTCAACCCGTCAACGCACCACGGGCAAGGTACCGGGTCGCGTCATCGATCAGCGAAACACCCAGCCTTGCTCCTGGATGAAACCGAGGAGGTTGAGTTGCCGGACTCCCATCGCTTGGCAGACGTCAGGGATCTTGGGTCGGGCGAGATTGCGACTCGGGTTCTCCTCCGTCACGACGACACCGTCGTGTACGAGCGCCAAGGCGATGACGAAGGGGTCTGCGCCGCTACGCCCGCTACCGATACCGATGAGGCGCTGATGTTGGGCCAGGACGCTTCGCACAGCGAGCTGCACCTCGTGTGTGAGCTCAACGAAGAGGTCGGGCTGCGCGCGGGACCACGCGTGGACCTCGTCTTCTCGTGCCGCGAGCTCTTCGCGTACGAGGTCAATCGCTCGGATCCGGCCTGCCCCGATCATCTGCTCGATGCGTTCCCAGACAGCGGGGAAGGTGGTTGGCGGCAGCAAGTCGCGTTGCCCGTTGAGGAGGGTGCTGGTGTCGAACGAGTAGAAGCCAGTCATGGTTCTAGACCGCTTCGCTCAGTGCGGCGGTGTTGGCCAGCCGTGGGATCTGGCCGACCTTGGCGTTCAGGTACGTCGCGGCGGTGTAGCTGTCGATGACTCGGCGCCGGTGTGCATCAGCCACGATCCGGACGTATCCCTTGCCGAGGTCACGAACCGTGTTCCGGTACCAGTTGCCGCCCTTGGGCCGCGATCGAGCTTCTTCCTCTTCGTATCTGGCAAGGAACGCCTCGCGCTGTGCGCGGTAGAACGAGCGGTCCACGCGACCCAGGGTGACCAGTCGACGAAGGAACGCTTCTGCGCTGGTGCCGAAGGGTCGGGCGGCCGAAGCGAGTGCGTCGTAGTCCCAACCGGCGGGGTCGCCCTGTCGAGCTATCACTTCGGGTCGGGCGAGGACGAGCGCGGACGGCATCAGGATGGCGGCCGCGATCGCGTTGCAGCGCGCCTCAAGCTGTCGATCTGGCGAGGTGGCTCGAGTGTCCGTGATGGTGTCGCAGAGGCCCTCTGTGTGAAGGAGCAGGTGTGCGTACTCGTGGATGAGGCTGAAGAGACGTCCGCGGGCGGCGTCGGCACCGTTGACGACGATGACGGGGACCTCATCGAAGTACAGCGAGAAGCCGCGCATCTCTGTCGTCGCTACGTTTCCACCGGCCGTGGCCATGACGAGCACGCCAGCTGTCTCGAGAGCGGCGATCCAGGCATTGAGATGCTCGTATGTCGTCCCTGCGCCGCGGGGGAGGGGAAGGGGTGAGCGCGCAAGGAGGTTCTCGCGCGCCACTGCTGCGATCTGCTCGTCGTTGGTAGGTAGCGCCGAGAGTCTCCACGCTGAAGGCGGTGCGACGTCGTCAATCTCGGCGAGCTCAAGGAGGTATTCCCGCTGTAGGTGAGCCCGCCTGTAGTCGGCGTGAAGCGCAGGAGACCATGGGCCTGCCGCTGCGCCGTCGAGTCGGCGGAAGTCTCTGAGCGTGTCGAAGCCCTCCGGAGGGGCGGGGAGGTAGAAGACGCCCAGCGACCGTCGGTAGAGCTTTGCCGCATTGCGCAGTTGTGCGACCGTCGGCTGCGCGTCACCGGATTCCCATGCTGCCACGCGGTCCTCGGGGATCCCGAGTTTTCGTGCAGCGGCCACCGGCGTCAGGTCGATCGTTTCTCGCGCCCAGCGCAGCACGGAGGGCTCGACGAGCGCGGGGATCGACTTGGCCATCTGCGAATCCTCCCGTATGTGTTGGTGAGTTAGCGGCCGCTAGTGGGCTGTGTGAGTCGACCGTGACGCTCAACTGCGCGATAGACGGTTGCCCGGGAGATGCCGAAGAGCTCGGCGATCTCGGCGGAGGTATGGCTGCCGGCCCGGTGAAGGTCGACGAGGTGACGCTCCTGGGCGGGGGTGAGCTTGGGCCTACGGCCCCTGAGCTTGCCCTTGGCCTTCGCGATGGCCATGCCTTCGCGGGTGCGGGCACGGATCAGGTCGGCCTCGAACTCGGCGACCATCGCGAGGACGTTGAGCAGCAGTCGGCCGACGGGGTCGTTCGGGTCGTGGACGGTGCCTCCGATCTGGAGGCGGACGCCGTGGGTGGTGAGCTCGTCGACGATGTCGCGTGCGTCGCGGATCGAGCGGGCGAGGCGGTCGAGCTTGGTTACCACGAGTGTGTCCCCGGCCCGCGTCGCGGCCAAGGCCTCGCGCAAGCCGGGGCGGTCGCGGTGGGTGCCGGTCACGCCCTGGTCGACGTAGACGCGGCGCGGGTCGACGCCCATCGACTCGAGGGCCTGCCGTTGGGCGGTGAGGTCTTGCTCGGCGGTCGAGCACCGGGCGTAGCCGACGAGCGTCGCAGTCATGGCAGGAGTGTCGCAGATGAGCTGCCCTCATCGGGCATATTTGCGGGCGGGTCTAGCGAGACAGAGAATCCGAGGCGCCGGCTCACGCGTCGTGACGGCGCGGGGTGTCTCGGTAGGGGTTGGTCTTACGGGACGATCGCTGCGGGATGGCACGGCGCGCGCTTCAGAGCCGGGTGAGGGTCGGACCAGCGGGTATTGCATGTGGGCCGTCGCGCGGCGAAAAGGGCGCGTTGGCGCGGTATCGGGCAGGGGGCTGGTGCGAGTTGGGAGTCGCGACGGGCTGGGCACGGCTCCAATCTGGGCTCAGCCGCCGTGGTCAGGTGTGTGTTGGTCCGTCCTGGTTGGTGTCGCGGCCCACCGGCTGGACCGCCTCGCTGGTGCGGGTGTAGGCGGCGTCGCGCACGTCGTCGTAGTCTTCCAGGCCCGCGCCGAGGGCGCCGCCGACCGTGGCGATCGTCGCCGTGAGCCAGGCAAGGCGCCCGTACTCCGCTGCGCCAAGTGCCGTGCCCACCGAGGTGGCATACACCGATTCCGAGACGAGGAGCAGCGCGCCGAGCCATGCCAGGACGAACAGCGCGAGGTAGTAGACCAGCACGCCGATGACGACGGTCGCGAGGGTGGCGAGGTTGAAGAGGACCACCTGCTCGCGTTCCTGGCGGTGCCGCGCGCGTTCCCACAGGCCGCCGCCGAGGACGAGCGCGAGGGTGAGGGCGCCGACCGACAGCACCCCGAGGCCGGTGAGTCTGAGCGACCCGTAGGAGGCGGACAGCGACCACAGGTCGGAGGTGACGAGCGCCGCGACGCCGCTGGCGGCGGCGACCGTGAGCGAGCGCGACAGTCGGAGGGCGAGGCGCCATGGCCGGTTCGCTCGCACCATCCCAAGCAGAACCCAGAGGTTCCCGCCGAGCACGCGGGCCGCGAACTCCACCGCGTTGTCCCCCGGATGGTCCTTGGTGTCGGCCGCAAGCTGACGCAGCCGCCGATCTAGCGAGCGCCCTTCGGCCTCCGCGCCGAGCAGCGTGGTCACGACACCGACGACGGTCTCCTCCGCGCGCCGCTGCACTCGCACTGGTCCTAGCGCCGGGACGGAGACCAGGCCGACACCGTGCACCGGGCTGGTGACGACGGCGAGGGTGCGGTGCCCGTCGCGTAGTGGGGAGTCGGTCAGGACGACGGCGAGGTCCCAGTCCGCGTCGAGCATCCGGTCCCGGGTCTCCTCGAGGAGCTCGGTGCGGCCGGCCGGTGGCCGGGTGAGGACCTCGTGGACCACGGACACCGTCCACCGGGTCCCGGGAAAGCGGGCGGCCAGGCGCTCGGACAGGGTTGTCTCGAGTGCTGAGCGCACGAGCTCGGCCGCGCGGGGTTCGAGCACGACACCGAGGTGCAGCGTGAGCGGGCGGGCGGCGGGCGGCTGAGCGGGATGTGGCACGGGTCAAGTCTCGGGGATCGCGATGACCGCGGGGGAGATCGATGCGGCGAGGTGCGATCAGGGTCATCCAGCACCGAGGGCCGGTGCCGTAGCCCCTGCACGCGATCAGTGGGCCTGTTGACGAGGTGCACGACGCGGGCCAAGGGCGTACGATCGGTCGGGCTCAGCGCCGGACCGCTCCCTGGAGATCGCCATGACCCAGAACCCAGCGACCAGTGGCCAGGCGGACTACCGCACACTGGCGGAGTTCCCCGACTACGCGGGCGCCCAGCGCCTTGTCGATCTCCTCTCCGATCGCGGTTTCCCTGTGGAGAACGTCCGCATCGTCGGGACCGGCATGCGGTCGGTGGAACAGGTCACCGGCCGGCAGACGAACGCTCAGGCGGCTCTGCGGGGTGCCGCCGGAGGCGCCTGGTTCGGCCTGCTCATCGGTCTGCTGTTCTCGATCTTCGTCATCGGCGGCTGGTTCTGGCTGTGGATGCTCCTCCTCAGCGCCCTGATCGGTGCCGTCTTCGGCGCGATCTTCGGGTTCATCGACCACGCGGCCACCGGTGGACGGCGCGACTTCACCAGCGTGAGCACACTCCAGGCGAGCACCTACCACGTCGAGGTCGCGAGCACGCAGTTCGCGGAGGCGCAGCGACTCGGGAACCTCGTCTGAGCGGCGTTCCTCGCTTGGGCCCGGCGATCCTCCCCTGGGCCCGGTAACGGCTCTCGCCCCTCGCCGAGCGCCTGTCCCTCTCGTACGAGTCACCGCGGAGCTGCCCTTCCGGGCGCCTCTTGTCGCCCCGCAGCGGGACGTCAGCCCGCGGTTTCCTAAGGGGCTCCGGCGCCGGTGTCCTGTGCTGTCTCGTGGGCGGCGCTCATCTCCGACCCCGTCATCTGGCCGGGCGGCGGTTCGCCGTCGGTCTCGGTGCCCCGGGTGGTTGAGAAATGCAGCCGTCCGTCGCTGATGGTGACGGTGACGGTGTCACCCGGGCTCAGGTCGCCGGCCAGGAGAAGGCGAGAGAGCTGGTTGTCGAGCTCGCGCTGGATGGTGCGCCGGAGCGGGCGGGCGCCAAACTCCGGCTGGAAGCCGCGGTTGGCGAGCCAGTCCAGGGCCTGGTCGGTGATGTCGAGGGTGATGTTCTGAGCGCGCAGCCGCCGTCGCGTCTGCTCCAGGAGCAGGGTGGTGATCTTGCGCAGCTGGGTGCGGTCCAGGCCGCGGAAGATGATGATCTCGTCGATCCGGTTGAGGAACTCGGGCCGGAAGGACTGCCCGAGCAGGTTCATGAGGGTCTCGCGCAGGTCCTCCATGGAGCGGCCGGCCTGGGTGGCCGCCAGGATGCGCTCGGCGCCCACGTTGCTGGTCATGATCACGACCGTGTTCGAGAAGTCCACGGTGCGGCCCTGGGCGTCGGTGAGCCGGCCGGCGTCCAGGAGCTGCAGGAGGGTGTTGAAGACGTCGGGGTGGGCCTTCTCGATCTCGTCGAGCAGCAGCACCGTGTACGGGGTGCGGCGGACGGCCTCGGTCAGCTGGCCGGCCTCCTCGTAGCCGACGTACCCCGGAGGGGCGCCCATCAGCCGGGAGACGGTGTGGCGTTCTTGGAACTCGCTCATGTCGAACCGGACCATCCGGCCCTCGTCGCCGAAGAGGGCCTCGGCCAGCGCCCGGGCGAGCTCGGTCTTGCCCACGCCGGTCGGGCCCAGAAAGAGGAACGAGCCGACGGGCCGGTTGGGGTCGGACAGCCCCGCGCGGGCCCGCCGGACCGCCTCGGCGACCGCCTCCACGGCCTCCTCCTGCCCCACCACCCGGCCGTGCAGCGTCTCCTCTAGCCGCAGCAGGCGCTCCTTCTCCTCCTCGGTCAGCTGGGCGACCGGGATACCGGTCGTGCGCGAGACGACCTCGGCGATGTCCTCGGCGGTGACCTCCGGCACGGGGGCGCGCTGGCTGCGGGCTTCCTCCAGGCGGGTGCGGGCGGCATCCAGCTCGGCCTTGAGGGTGTTGGCCCGTTCGTAGTGCTCGGCCGCGACGGCGGCGTCCTTGTCCCGCTGCAGCCGGGCGGCGTTCTCCTCCAGGTCCCGGACGTCGGGCGGGGCGGTGCGGGCCCGGAGCCGGACCCGGGCGCTGGCCTGGTCGATCAGGTCGATCGCCTTGTCGGGCAGGAACCGGTTGGTGATGTACCGGTCCGAGAGCGTGGCCGCGGCCACGGTCGCCTCGTCCGTGATCCGGACCTGGTGGTGCGCCTCGTACCGGTCGCGCAGGCCACGCAGGATCGCGATCGTGTCCTCCACCGACGGCTCGGGCACCAGGATCGGCTGGAAGCGGCGCTCCAAGGCCGGGTCCTTCTCGATGTGCTTGCGGTACTCATCGACCGTCGTCGCCCCGACGACCTGCAGCTCACCGCGCGCCAGGGCCGGCTTGAGCATGTTGCCGGCGTCCATCGAGCCTTCCGCGGCGCCCGCGCCGACCACCGTGTGGAGCTCGTCGATGAACACGATCACCTCCCGCTCGGCGGCCGTGACCTCATCGATGACACCCTTGAGGCGCTCCTCGAACTCCCCGCGGTACTTGCTGCCCGCCACCATCCCGGCCAGGTCCAAGGCGATCACCCGCCGGTCCTTCAGGGTGTCCGGGACGTCGCCGTTGACGATCCGCTGGGCCAGGCCCTCGACGATGGCCGTCTTGCCCACCCCCGGGTCCCCGATGAGCACCGGGTTGTTCTTCGTGCGCCGGGACAGCACCTCCAGGGTCTGCTCGACCTCGCTGTCCCGGCCCACGACCGGGTCCAGGCGGCCCTCACGAGCGGCCTCGGTCAGGTCCCGGCCGTACTCGTCCAACATCGGGGTGCTCGACTGCGCCCGGCCCGACCGGGCCGGGCCCTCGGCGCCGGCCGGGCTGGTCGGGCGAACCGCGTCCGTGTCCGGCAGCGCCCGGGCCAGCACCCTCCCAGCCACGGACTCGGTGTTCGCGGCCAGCCCCAGCAGCAGGTGCTCTGGGTTGATCGACGCCGAACCCGCACCCCGCGCCTGCCGGTACGCATCCAGCAGCGCCCGCTTCGCGGCCGGCGTCAGCGACAACCCGTCACCCTGAGCTGCCGGCTCACCGTGCGGAACCGCCTGCTCCAACTGGGAGGCCAACGCGGCGACGTCCACCCCGGCCTGCTCGAGCAACGTCCGGGTCGCAGGCTCCTGGGTCGCCGCCCACAGCAGATGCTCGGCGTCGACGTCGCCGTTGCCCCACTGCGCCGCCTGCGCCGCTGCTCGCGAGATCAAAGCGCGCGCCTCCGCCGACAAGGACCGCGACAGGTCCACCCGCTGCATCGACGGCGCCGTGGTCTGGCGGGCGCCGAGCAAGCTGAAGGGGTCCCGTCCGCCGAAGAACTGGTTGATCAGGTCATCGAAGGGGGAGTCGAACCCGAATCCACTGGTCATGGCTACCTCCGAACCTGCCACGGGCGCCGCCGGTCAGCACCGGCGCCCACGACGACGTCACTGTGCATGGCCGGACCCCTCACCAGAACCCTGCTGACCGCCCTGCTCGATGCTCTTCTGCCCGCCGGAGGCGGAGACCTGGATCTTGCGGGGCTTGGACTCCTCCGCCAGCGGGATGGTCAACGTCAGGACACCGTCGGCGTAGTCGGCCTGGATGCGGTCCACCGCCAAGCCCTGACCCAGCGTCAGCTGGCGAGCGAACGTCCCCGCGGGGCGCTCCCGCACCAGCCACTGCGCCTCGCCCTCCTGCTGCGGGCGCCGCTCGGCACGCACCGTCAGCGTGCGGTCCTCGACGTCGATGTCGATCGAGCCCGGGTCCACGCCCGGCAGGTCGATCTTGACCACAAACTCCTCACCGGAGCGGTACAGGTCCAGCGGGATCAGCGCAGCGGACGGGCTCTGACGCAACGCCGAGCCGAGCAGACGCTCGACCTCACGGAACGGATCGAGAACGGTCATCGCAATCATCACCTCTCTGTGCCGGTGCCAGGACAGTCCCGGCCGGACATCCATGGCACCACGACCGCCCCGCAGCACGCATCTCGACCGGAGCTCGCCGGGTGACGCCCCACTGAGTGGCGTAATTAACAGGTGGCCCCTCCGGCCCTTCAGACCGAACCTCGAGCTTCGCGGTCCAGCGCTTAAAGACGTGTCCCGTTCAAGGACCGGCTTGCGGAACGTGAGCCTCACTCGCAGCGTCCTCTTGCCCGCGTGCTTGGAGGCCGCCACTGAGCTCCGACAGAACCCCGCCATATAGCGGCGCAAGCCACAGCGACACGCCGAGAGAACATGTCGCAGAACTAGTGTCCGGAAACCCCCGCTGTCGCAGAACGCGACCCGGGGGTTTTCGCTACCGTCACCGCCATGGCACACACCTACGGGTACGCCCGGGTCTCCACCACCGCGCAGAACCTCACCGCCCAGGTCGACGCGCTCACCGGGCCCGGCGGGGTCGACGTGCGCGACGTCGTCGTGGAGAAGGCCTCCGGGCGCCGCGAGGACCGTCCCGAGCTCGCCCGCGTCCTCGCGCAGCTGCGCGAGGGGGACGCCCTCGTCGTGACGAAGCTCGACCGGCTCGGCCGGTCCGCCGCGCACGTCGCCCGCCTCGTGGCCGACCTCGACGAGCGCGGCGTCACGCTCCGGTCACTGTCGGAGACGCTCGATACCTCGAGCGCGGCCGGGCGACTCATGGTGCACGTGCTCGCCGCCGTCGCGCAGATGGAGGCCGACCTCGCGCGCGAACGCACCCTCGACGGCCTCGCGGCCGCCCGTGCCCGGGGCCGCGTCGGCGGCCGGCCAACCGTCATGACCCCCGACCGCATCGAAGCCGCCCGTGTTGCCCTCGCCGGCGGTCAGTCCCGCGCTGCTGTCGCCCGGGCGCTCGGTGTCTCGCGAGACACGCTCTATCGGCACTTGGCGACGCTCGAGGGGTGAGCGCGGGCCGCGGCCCGCGTCAGGACCGCTCGGCTAGAGCCGCCAGTCCCCGGGGAACTTCTCGGTATGCTTGTAGACGTAGGAGCCCCCGAGCGCCTGGTAGCGGGGGTCAAAGTAGGTGATGAGCCCGTTCGCATACTCCCGGGGCACGGGGGCGCCGGGAGGTGCGCAGCTGTAGCCCGCGCGGCGAAACAGCGCGACGGCGGCTTCACTTCCGGCGTAGGCCGCGATCGAGTGCAGCTCACGGTCCGTGTCCTCGACGCCTCTTCGTTCGGCTGCCTCGAGGAGTGCCAGTGCTATGCCCTGTCGCCGGTGGGTCTCTCGCACGGCGATTTCGTCAACGAAGGCGCAGCGCCGTAGGTACTTGGCGAAGCGTGCGGGGTCGGCGCCCATGGGGTGACCCGGCTTGCTGGCGATATCGAGTGCCTGTCCCACCGGGACGGCGAGGTGCACGGCGCCGACGAGGGCGCCGCCGTCCTCGACGCCAAGCCAGACGTCCGCGGGCAACACCCACTCGATGTGCGGGTGGCGTTCCCGCTCCGCCTCGAACGTGGGCCGCGAGCTCGCGATGGGCGGGATGGCTCGGCACCCCGATGCGGGAACGCACGACGTGGTCGATCTGTTTTGCGAAAAGTCCCGCGGCCCTCGTCGTGCCGTTGGGGGCGTCCAGGGGTACGACAGTCCAGTTCATGGGCCCGATCTTTCCGGAACGACGGCTCCATAGGCGGCACGGCGCGGCGTCTCGCACTCACGCGGCGGCCAGCGAACGTGCGAGAACCGGGGGGTCGTTCCACGGTGGTCTGACCACCAGCGGAAGGAGTACCCCGTGGCCGTGACGATCGAGGTCTACCACCAGGACGAGCAGTGGCACGTGCGCCGGCAGGGCGAGCGTGAGCCGTTGTCGAACCACGCGAAGAAGGACGATGCCGTGGCCGCCGGGCGCGCGGCAGCCGAGCGTGAGAGCGCTGAGCTCGTGATCAAGAACCTGGACGGGACGATCGCGCAGAAGGACTCCCACGGGCACGACCCGCGCAACGTCCCGGGCTGAGCCGTGGCCGACGCGAGGGCGATGCCGTACGACGTCGCCCTCGCGCGCGCCGTCGAGCAGATCCCCGCGCCGAGCGCGCTCGAGGGCGGCTGCCGCTACGAACCGAAATGGGACGGCTATCGCGCAACCGCGGCGGTCCGGGACGACGGCGCGCGCATCTGGTCCCGACGCGGGACCGACCTGAGCACGCTGTTCCCCGAGATCGTCGCCGCACTCGAAGCCCAGCTCGACCCTGGCGTCGTCCTCGACAGCGAGCTCGTCGTCTGGCAGGACGGCCGGCTCGCGTTCGAGGTACTGCAAGAGCGCATGGGACGCGGCCCGCGCGCGGCCGCGGCCGCCGCCCGTGCCCGGCCGGCGTCCCTGGTCGCGTTCGACGTCCTCGAGCTCGACGGCCGCGACGTGCGGGCCGAGCCGTTCGACGCCCGACGGACGTTGCTCGTCGAGCTCGCGGCGACGTGGCGGCCGCCGCTGAACCTGTCGCCCGTGACCGACGACGTCGACGAAGCGCGCGAGTGGTTCGAGACGTACACCGCGGTCGGGGTCGAGGGCCTGGTCGTCAAGGGCGGCGCCGAGCCCTACCGCGGGGGAGAGCGGTCCTGGTTGAAGGTGAAGCACCGCGCGACCGTCGACGTCGTGTGCGCCGCGGTGACCGGCACCCTGTCCCAGCCTCAGGAGATCGTCGCCGGCCTGCCGATCGATGGTGACCTGCGCATCGTCGGGCGGACGACCCCGCTCACCCCCGGCGCACGGCGCCGGCTCGTCCCACTGTTGCACCGGCCGACGGGGGAACATCCGTGGCCGTCGCGAATCTCGCCCGGCACGTTCGGCAGGTTCAACGCGCGGTCGGCGCCGATCGATCTGACGCTCGTCGAGCCGTTCGTCGTCGAGGTCTCCGCCGACGTCGCCTGGTCCGGGAAGTCGTGGCGCCACCCGCTCCGCTTCGTGCGCGCCCGGCCCGAAGTCCCGCTCGAGGAAGCCCTACCGCCCGCGGCGAGACCGGTGTGAGACAAGCCGGCTTGCTGGGCACCGCCTCAGTCGGTGCCCAGCTCGCCGGTTCGGCTAGGTGCTCGCGACGAGCAGCGGGAGCGTGTCGCTCACGCAGGCAGCGACGTCGGCGGGGACCCCGCCCGACATGAGTAGCACGAGCAGGACGATCAGGAGACTCGACTGAGGAGTCTCCGGGCGGGAGCGACGGCTCTCGCCCGTAGGTGTCTTGGCCACGAGGGCTCCAATCTGTTTGGAGTCTCGTCGCGCGGTTCACTGAGCAAGTTTGCTACGGTGACGTTGTACGCATGACCGCGTGAAACCGTGAACGACGAGTCTCGATGTTGACGTGAATCGCGGACGACAGGGTCGGACCAGGCTGCAACCTGGCCGGCCCTTCGTCGTCCGTGACAGGAATCGGACCGGCGGCAGAAGTCCTCCGGCCCTTTCCTGTGACCACACTGTACCTAGTGGTCGACACAGTGCCACCGCACTAGATGTCGTGGTCGAGCTTCACCCGTGCGCACGTGGTAGCAACCCAGCGATCGGCCCGAGACCTGCAAGTTCGAGCCCTCAAGAATCGTCGTCCCCAATGTGCCGCCCACAGGGATACCCACCGATCAAATCGGGAATTCCGCGACACTTAATCCGTCGTCCACAGGGTGTGTAGGACGTCAGTCCACAGCCTGTGAGAACGATCGGACAGGGTCATTCCACGCCGAAAGCTCGGGTGCGCCGAGCGTCATCGCACACAAGAACTAGTCCAAACCGGACATGGGTTGGCTCAAACACGTCGGCGTGTCGCATTGCTCGGCGTGTCGGCGTCGGCTGGCGCACCGACCTGCAAGAACGGGAAGCGCGCCCACGTAGCGTGGCGGAGCTCATCGCCCCGGGGGCCCGGGTTCGAGCTGTTCTCGACGTCGCCGTTGGTGGGCGGTGAGCAGCTGGGGCGGCATGCGTGTGACCTTCAGATCCTCCAGGTACTCGGAGTCCTCGTCGGTGACGTGGGTCTGCGCGTGGCCTCGCCCCGCGTTGGCCGCTTGCGCCTCAGACATGGTCGGCTGGCCGTAGGTGAGGCAGGCCGGACACTCCCACCACCACAGGCCGGGATCACCTGGGACCGGGCTGGCCAGAACTTCGGGGAGCCGCCCATCGAGATACTGCGCCCGGAGCTGGGCCCACTCACGCGCCCACGCCTTCTTCTGCTCCCCGTAGGTGCTCACGGGCCCACCCAAACACATCGGGATCACCTGTGTCTGACCGGTGGGAGCGCACGAGCCGGGCGCGGGTCTCCTCGCGCCGGGCTGGGCGTAACGCCGCCGCTCCCGTGGACGCGGTGAGTGCTACTCGCGCCACTCGGGATGGCGCTACCGCGATGGATCGCCCTGGTTCTGTTTGACAGAACTAGGGGTTTTGTTTTACACTTCTGTCATGGCGATCACGTGGCGGGACAGCGCGTTCAAGCACGGCGTCACTCGTGACGAGGTGCTGTACGCGATGCAGAACCCCGTGCACGTCGAGCCGGAGTTCGACGAGTCGCGCGACGGGACGGGCGAGG
>NZ_WMKA01000031.1 GCF_009711085.1 Cellulosimicrobium composti | reverse complement strand
CGCCGAGATTGCCGAACTCTTCGGCGTCTCTCGCGCCTCCGTCTACCGCGCGGTGGGGCGTTCCTCGCGGCCGGCCAGTACGTAAGACGGGATTACGCCGTGTCTACGCCTTCGATGCGCATCTGCTCTCGCTGCAGGTCCAGCGCTTCCGGAGTACTCGCCCACACGTCGATGAGTTCTCCGTCCTCAATGACCGAGGCGCCCACACCAGGGACGCCCCAATTCACGATTGAGAACTCCACTCCCTCCGACCTGCTGTCCTGGTAGCTGGTTGCGTTCCCGACAGGAGCGATCTCCAACGTCGTGCCGTCCGGGAAGAGCAACGACGATCCTTCGAGGTCACAGCCTGGCTCGCCGACTGACTCAAGCTCAACGACGTTGAGCTGCTGGACCTCGCAGTCGCTCAACGCATCTGAGCCCGGCGGCACCGTGACCCCCTCAGAGCCGCAGGCGCTCAAGTGCAGTGTTCCAACGCTCAGAACCACTCCGACGAACAGAATGCGCGCGACTCTCACGAGCAGGACGCTACCGACCGGCGGCCACGTCTCCTAGCATCGTCCCGCAGCGGTGCGTTGGTGGGTTGAGACCGCCGTCGTTTCTACGACAGGCGATCATGCGTCGCGTTCCGTCGAGCGCCTTTGACCATCCGGGGATTCTCACGTCGAACCGAGACGTCCTCGAAGCGAGCGCTCGGTCTCTTGAGCGTGTAGCAGAGGCAACAGGCCGTCGGCTGGCCGCACCGTGCCGGCATCGTGCACAAGAAGTCGCCCTCGTTGGCGGACGACGGCGAGGAGCCATGCGCCGATGCGGGCGTCGAGCACGACGAGGCACGCGCGTACGTCCTCACTGAGCGGTCGACGGTGCCCGACCGCGGTCACCGGCGCGGCAGGACGATCGGCGCGCCGCCGCCGGGGTGGTCGACGATCTCGACGGGGTAGTCGTAGACGCCGCTCAGCAGGTCGGCGGTGAGGACGTCGCGCGGGTGGCCGTCGGCGACGACGCGCCCGTGCGCGAGCAGGGTCACCTGGTCGGCGTAGGCGGCGGCGAGCGAGAGGTCGTGCACGACGACGACCACGGCACCCCCGACGGCGGCGTGCGCCTGCGCGAGCTGGAGCACGAGCTCCTGGTGCTTGAGGTCGAGCGCGGCGGTCGGCTCGTCGAGCATGAGCAGGGCGGTGCGCTGGGCGAGCACGCGCGCGAGCGCGACGCGCGCCTTCTCCCCGCCCGACAGCGACGTGAAGTGCCGCTCCGCGAGGTGCTCGACGTCGGTCGCGGCCATCGCCTCGGCGACCGCGGCGTCGTCCTCGTCCTCGGAGGGGGTGCCGCGCCAGGGGGTGCGGCCCATGCGGACGACGTCGGCGGCCGTGAACGGGAAGCTGAGCGAGACCTGCTGGAGCATGACGGACCGGCGCAGCGCGAGCTCGGTCGGGGACCACGACCCGAGGGGCCGCCCGTCGACCGTGACCGTGCCCGCGTCGGGGCGCAGGTCGCCGGTGAGCACGGCGAGCAGCGTGGACTTGCCCGCGCCGTTGGGGCCGAGCAGCGCGCGCACCTCGCCCGCGCGCACGTCGACGGACACGTCGCGCAGGATCGGGGCGTCGCCGAGCGTGAGGGACACGTCGTGCGCCGCGGTGACCACGTCGCCGGGCGAGGTCGGCCCGGGGAGGCGGGACCGGCGTCGGGCACCGGTGACGGCGGTGCGCAGCGCGCCGAGGAACGACGTCCCCTCCTGGCGCAGGTCGCTCATGCCCAGCCTCCCTGGCGCGAGCGCGTGCGGCGCAGCAGGTAGAAGAAGAACGGCCCGCCGACGAGCGACGTGATCATGCCGAGCGGCAGCTCGACGTTCGCGACGGCGCTGCGTGCGACGAGGTCGGCGGCGAGCAGCACGACGGCGCCGCCCAGCACCGAGGCGGGCACGAGCGTCCTGTGGCTCGGCCCGCAGACCATGCGCACGAGGTGCGGCACGACGAGCCCGACGAACGCGATGATCCCGGTGAACGCGACGCCCGCGGAGACGAGCAGCGCGACGAGCACGATGACGACCTGACGCAGCCGCTCGACGTCCACCCCGAGGTGCTGCGCGGCGCGCTCGCCGAGGGAGAGCAGGTCCATCCTGCGGCGCACGAGCATCGCGCCCGTGACGCCGACGACGGCGATCGGCAGCACGATCGACACCGACTGCCACGTGGCGCCGCCGAGCGACCCGAGCTGCCAGAAGACGACCTGCTCGCGCGCGGCCGGGTCGGCGACGAACGTGAAGAACGCGAGCAGCCCGCCCGCGAACGCGTTGACCGCGATGCCGGTGAGCACGAGCGTCACGACCTCGGTGCGGCCGCCGGCGCGCGCGAGCGCGTAGACGACGAACGTCGTGACGAGCCCGCCGAGGAACGCCGCCGCGGCGACCCACGTGCCCGGCACGAGCGCGCCCGCGGTGACGATGACCGCGCACGCCCCCACGGCCGCGCCCGACGAGACCCCGATGACACCCGGTTCGGCGAGCGGGTTGCCGAACACGCCCTGCATGAGCGCGCCCGAGCACGCGAGCGCGCCGCCCACGACGATCGCCATGACGACGCGCGGGAACCGCACGACCCACAGCGCGTTCTCGCCCTGCGGGTGCGACGGCATCGGGCCCCAGTCGAGCCCGAGGTGGTGCGCGAGCGACCCGAGGACCTCCGCGGGCGAGACGGGCACCTGGCCGGTCATGCCCGAGAGCACGGTGAGGACCGCGAGGGCGACGCCCAGGCCGACCATGAGCCAGCGCGCGGCGCGTCGCCGTTGCTGCGCGACTGCGGGGACCGCCCGGGTGGGCCGGCCGCCCGGGCGCGGGGCGTCGTCGGGCACGCGCACGTCCTCGGGGACGGGCGCGTCCTCGGGCGTGCCGAGGGGGCGGGTGGTGGGCGCGCTCACGACGCCGGGAGCTCCGGCGCGGGCACCCCGTAGAACGCCTCGACGAGCGACGCGATCGTGTGCCCTGTGCGGGGGCCGAACGTGAGGAGGCGCGCGCCGTCCATGTCGACCACGCGGCGCGACTCGCCCGCGGGCGTCTGCGCGAGGCCGGGGACCGCGAGCATGGCGTCGAGCCCGCCCATGGACTCCAGGCCGTCCGTCATGACGAGGTACACGTCGGGCGCGGCGGTGATGAGCGCCTCGCTCGTCACGGGCGCGTACTGCTGCGTGAGGCCGATCGCGGTGCCCGCGTCCTCGCCGCCGATCTCGCGGATCAGGTCGTCGGCGCCCGAGCCGGGCCCGAACAGCATCTTGATGTTCGAGCCGCGCAGGTAGAGGAACGCGACGAGCGGGTCGCCGGTGTCGCGCGGGACGGCCGAGAGCGCGGCGCAGATCTGCCGGTCGGTGCGCTCGACCAGCGCCTCGCCCTGCTCGGGCACGCCGAGGGCGGTCGCCACGGCCCGGATCCGGTCGTCGACGCCGTCGAGCGTGCGCGCGTCGTCGAAGTAGACGACGGCGATGCCCGAGCTCTCGAGCTGGGCGCGCGCGTCGTCCGTGAGGATCGTCGCGTCGGTGAGGATCACCGAGGGGTTCAGGCCGAGTATCGCCTCGACGTCGAGCGCGTGCCCGGCGCCGGTGACGACGGGGACGTCCGCGGCCTCGGGGAAGCCGGTCGGCAGGTCGCGACCCACGACGTTGTCGCCCAGCCCGAGGCTGTAGACGATCTCGCCGAGCGTGCCGTAGAGGTCGACCGGGATGATGCGGCTCGCGTCCGTGACCTCGACCTGCCGACCGTCGGCGGACTCGACCGTGACGGGGAGCTGCGGGGTCGGGGCGTCGGCGACGGGGTGGATCGCGTCGTCGGCGAACGTCGCGGACGTCGGGCCGGTGGGGAACGTCGCGGGGTCGACGTCCGTCCCGCCTCCTGCGGCGCGCGACTCGTCGAGCGTCGTGCACGCGGGGGCGCCCGTCGGCGCCTCGGCGGGCGTCGCCTCGGCGGGCGCGGCGGCGGGCGTCGCGTCGGGGGCCGGCTCCGCGGGCGGCTCGTAGGGGAGCGGCGCGCACGCGGCGACCAGGCCCAGCAGCACGACGGCGCCCGCCCCCGCGAGCGCGGTCACGACCCTCCGCGGGCCGCGCGCGGCCGGGCCGAACGTCGTCGCCGGCGGCGGCGCCGGGTGCGTCGACGGGCCGGGAGGCGGCGTGGTGCGGGCAGCGTGAGGCATGGACGGTCTCCAGGGAGCGGTGCGGGGCGGGCGGACCCGACGGGTCGTCGCCGCCCAGATAAGCGAAGCCTAACCTGACCGCGCGTGGCGTCTCGACCCTCGCGGGAGTAACGCGCCTCACGCACACGCGGACCCGGCCCCCGCCGAGCATGCGGTTCTCGCTCGTCAGCCGCCTCCGACGAGCCACAACCGCATGCTCGGCGCTGGGGGTCAGGGGTGGGCGGCGCCGAGGTCGGCGAACAGGTCGCTGTTGAGGCGGAACGCGTGCTTGGCCTCGGCCACGGTCTCGTCGAGCTGCTCCGGCGACAGGACGAGCGCGTCGAGGCGCTCTCGGTACACGTCCTTGAACGGCTTCGACTTGGGGATCTCGACGAACGTGTAGAACGCGAGGCCGTCGCCGGAGAGGCCGTAGTGCCGCTCGAGCATGCGCTTGATGATCTGCCCGCCCGAGAGGTCGCCGAGGTAGCGCGTGTACGCGTGCGCCGCGTACGCGGGCAGGGACGCGCCGACGGCGCGCAGCCGGGCCACGTAGCGCTCGGTCGCGGGGTGGATCGTGATGCGCTCGGCCCAGTCCGGGCCGACGAGGAACGTCAGGTCCTTCTCGATCTCGGGCGTGCGCGTGAGCTCGTCGAACACGAGCGTGGCGCCCTGGGCGTCCTCGCGCATCGCGGCGCTCGCGTCCTCGAGCGCGCCGTAGATCGCCCACTGCTGCGCCGCGAGGTCGGCGTACGCCGCGACGTCGAGCCGTCCCGACATCAGCCGCTCGACGAACCCCGAGGCCTCGGCCTGCTCGTGCTCCGGGCGCGTGCCCTCGCGCAGGCGCTGGGACAGCGGCACGGTCTCGTCGGTGCGGTCGAGGTCGTGGGTGAGAGCAGTCACGGTGGCTCCTGCGTGCGTGGGGGGTGGGACTCGCACGTCGTGACGTCCTGTCATGACGATGCGTCACGAACTGTAGCCCACTCAGGTGAGGCTTGCCTATCCTCGTTCCGGGATCTGGTCGACGTCCTCCGGGTCGGGGAGCCCGGCGACGAACCGGTACCCGACGAGCGCGGCCAGCGTGCCGAGCCCGCCGCCGACGAGGAGCGGGGTCGTGAGGTCGACCCGCGCGAGCAGGCCCCCGAGGAACGACCCGAGCGGCATGACGCCCCACAGCAGCGTGCGCCACGTCCCGTGCACGCGCCCGAGCAGCCGACCCGGGATCATCGCCTGGCGCAGCGACATGACGAGCACGTTCCACAGCGTCACCGCGCCGAACCCCACGGCGAGCAGCGCGGCCGCGACGGCGACGCCGCCCGACGGCAGGAGCGGCACGAGGCCGAGGAGCGCGACGGTCAGGGGCGACAGCAGGTTGGCCGCCGCCATGGAGCGGCCCGTCCCGAACCGCTCCTTCGCCCGGTTCACGACGGCCGCCGCGACGAGAGAGCCCACCGCGCCGACGAGCAGGAACGTGCCGTACCAGGCCTCGGGCACGCCCAGCACGTCGAGCACGTACAGCACGGTCGTCGCGGTCGCTGCCGAGAAGCACAGCGCGACGACGGTCGACAGGATCCACAGCGGGCGCAGCGTGGGGTGGGCCCACAGGTAGCGGAAGCCGTCGCCGAGCTGGCGGAACCACGCGGGGGCTGCCTCGGCGCCGTCGGGACCGGGCGTGCGGTGCTCGCCCGCGGCGACGGCGGGGAGGAAGAGCGCGAGCGCCCCGGCGACCGCGTACGCGGCCGCGCCCGTGCCCAGCGGCACGACGACGGCGACGGCGAAGAGCGCCGACGTGAGGGGCTGCGCGAGGAAGTTCTGGACGGTGATCTCGCCCGCCTCGATGCGGGAGTTGGCGCGCGGGAGGTCGGCGGGCGCGACGATCGAGGGGAGCACCGCCCGGATCGCGCCGTCGTACACGGTCTCGAGCGCGCCGTAGAGGAACACGACGGCGAACAGCCACCAGATCGTCAGCGTGCCGGTCGCGGCGAGCGCCACGAGGCCGAGCGCGAGGAGCGTGCGCGCGCCGTTCGCGAGCGCGAGCGCGTGGCGGCGGTCCACGCGGTCGAGGAGCACCCCGGCCGGGATCGCGAGGAAGAGCCACGGGAGGAGTGAGGCAGCGGCGACGCCGCCGACGAGGAGGGGGTCGTCGGTGAGCCGGGCCGCGAGCAGCGGTGCCGCGACCCGGGCGACGCCGTCGCCGAGGCTGGAGCTGAGGTTCGCCGTGAAGACGTTGCGGAACGGGACCCCGAGCCCGGCACGCGTCCGCGCGGTCGTGCGGGGGCGCGTGCGGCGGCGGACGGTCGGCATCCCCCGAGGCTAGGTGACGGTTGCCGCGGGCAGCACCGTGATTCCCGGCTCTTCCGCACGCAGCAGAAGGCCGAGAAGGGCGCCCGGCCGGGCGGGTGTCAGCGCGAGAGCGCGGGCGACGGGACGTCGGCGCCGACGGCGCGCAGCACGAACGCCTCGGTCGCCTCGATCGCCTGCTCGCGCGCGGCCGGGTCGTCGGGGACGAGCCGGCCCGAGAGGCACGCGTTGACGAGCTGGACCGTCGTGTCGATGTCCTGCGCCGGGAACTCCCCCGCCTCGATCCCCGAGCCGACGATGCGGCGCAGGATCGCCTCGACGAGCTCGGCGTGCTCGCGCAGCCGCTGCCGCGTGGACCGAGAGAGCACCGTCCGCAGGTCCGGCCCCGGGGCGAGGTGGAAGACGCGCTTGAGCTGCGCCTGCTGGCGGATGTACGTGCGCAGCTGCTCCACGGGGTCGTCCACGTCCTCGAGCGCGCGCTCGAGCGTGCCCACGTACTGCTCCGTCTCGTGGGTGATGAACCCGAGCAGGAGCGCCTCCTTGTCGGGGAAGTGGTTGTACACCGCCGTGCGGCCCACGCCGGCGGCCGCCGCGATGTCGGCGAGCGAGATCGCGTCGAAGCCCCGGTCCGTCATGAGGGTCGAGAGCGCCGCGAAGAGCTTCTGCCGGGTCTGGGCGCGGTGCTCGTGGAGGGACCCTCCGATGATCTTGGGCATGCTGACATCATAGGGAGGTCGTGTCAGAACGCTAATCGCCTGGTCGGCGCCGTCTGGCACACTGCCGCCATGGACCCGACCGCCTCGCCCGAGGGCGTGCCCGCCGCCGCGCCGGACCCGCAGTTCCCGCCCGTCCCCGCGGACACCAAGGACTGGACGTGGGTCATGGAGCGCCCCTGTCCCGAGTGCGGCTTCGTGGCCGCCGAGGTGACGCCCGACCAGGTCGGCGCGGCCGTGCGCGACGCGATCCCGCGCTACGTCGCCGCCCTCGGCCGCGACGACGTGCGCGACCGTCCGGCCCCGACGACGTGGTCCGTGCTCGAGTACGCCGCGCACGTGCGCGACGTGTTCTCGGTCTTCGACGTGCGCGTGCAGTCCATGGTCGAGGGCGACGACCCGCAGTTCGCGAACTGGGACCAGGACGCGACCGCGGTCGAGGAGGACTACGCGCACCAGGACCCGGCCGCCGTCGCGCGCGAGCTCCGGGTCGCCGGCGAGCGGGTCGCCGGTCGGTTCGACGCGCTCGTCCCCGACCAGTGGGAGCGCCCCGGGCGGCGCTCGAACGGGTCGGTGTTCACCGTCCGCACGCTCGGGCAGTACTTCGTCCACGACGTCGTCCACCACCTGCACGACGTCCGCGCCTGACCCGATCCCGTGACACGCGCGTAACATCCCGGCATTCCGGACCAACTACGCTCCGGTCATGGACGCCACCGTCGCCGGTCTCGTGCCAGACGCGCACGCCGGTGCCCACCTCCTCGCGCTGCCCCGCTCGCGCGGCGCGGCGCGCACGCCCGTGGACGCGCTCGCGCGCGCGTGGTTCGCCGACGCCGCCTGGACGTCCCCGCCCGGCGGCGGGGGAGCGGCCCGCCCGATGGCCGGAGCACGGTTCCGCGGTGTCGTGCCCGACGGCGTCGTCGCGCCCGGGGAGCTGCGCCTCGCCGACGGCGCGCGCGCCGTCGGGCCGTTCCCGCTCACGCCCGCCCAGACGCAGGCGCTCGACCTCGCGGCGGGCGCCGCGGAGGCGTTCGCGCTCCACGTCGACGACCCGGCGCCGCGCCAGGTGCCGGCCGTGGCCGACGACCGCGACGGCCTCGCGCGCGCCTTCGCCGCGGGGCTGCCGCAGGGGCTGGAGCTCCAGGTGCTCGGCTGGGCCGTCGCCGCGGCGCGCCGCGTCGGGGGAGCGGTCGTGGCCGACGGCCGCACGGTCCTCACGCCCGACGCGGCGTCCGGCGTCGACCTCACGCTGTACAGCGCGCAGGTGCTCGGGCCGGACGACGCGCTGGGCGTGCTGCGCACGACCGTGCCGAGCGCGCGCGTCGTCGCGGTCCACCCGCGCCCCGACGGCCTCGCGGAGTACGTCCTGTCCGGCGAGACCCCGTACGACGGCGCGGTCCGCCTCTGGGCGCGGCGCGTGCCGCAGGTGCCGCTCGCGCTCGGGGCGCTCGACTGGCGCGAGCACGGCCCGCACGCCTACGGCGTGACGTGGGTGCCCCCGGACCCGTTCGAGCTCGAGGTCGAGCGCCCGTCGGGGCTGCACGTCATCGCGCGCTCGCGCGCCCGGGTGCTCGTCGCACGGCTCGCGGCGATGCTCCAGGGCCGGCTCGCGGGGGCCCTCGTGGACGACGGCGGGTTCGTCGTGCGCGACCTCGACCTCGAGGAGCGGCTCACGCCGGCCGCCACCCCGACGACGCAGTTCTGGGTCTGACGCGTCCGAAGGCCGTGCGCACGACGTGCGCACGGGCGCGTCGCGGGGCGCGGCGAGCCGCGCGGTCGTCCACAGAATTCGTCCACAGGGCTGTGGGTCGCGTGGGAACGGCGCGGGGCGGCCTGTGGACGAACCTGTGGCCTTCGGGGGCGCCCGAATGACATCGGTCGGAACCCTTGCAGACCCCCGGGGCGAGGACTACAAACGTGCCTAACGGCCCGGACGGCCGCACGCGGACGACGACGTTCCGGCACGCACACCCAGGGGCCCCAGGGCCCCGCCAGGAGCGCACGACGTCCTCGGGCGAACGCGAGGGCACGGCCGACCGGAGAACGGTGGACGACCCGCGCCCCCTGCTGCGGGCTGCGTGCGACGACGCAGGTTCCGACGGACCCGGAAGGCCGACCGCGATCGGCGCCACCGCCCGCCCGGGCACCCCGGGCCACGACGACGGCGCCGGGCCGCCTCGTCGCGAGCGGCGCCCCGACGGGCCTCGGCCCGACCGCCCCGGGGTCGCGCGGAACGGCGAGGCCCCTCGGAATCCTGCTCCGAGGGGCCTCGCTGCCATCTTCCCGCGGGATCCGCGCCGTGCGAAGGCCGTCCACCGCGACGTGCGGTGCGCGCCGCCCCGGGCGACGGCTACGGGAGCAGGCCGGCCACGAGCGCGTCGACGATCTCGTCGGTGGACGTCTCCGGGTCGACGGGCGCGACGAGGCGGTCGAGGACGAGCCCCTCGATCGCGTAGTGGAACAGCGCGACCTCCCGCCGCCCGCCGGGGAGCCCGGCGGCCTCGTGGAACGCGACGTCGGCGTCGAGCCCGGCGCGCTGCCACTCCCCGAGCGAGCGCGCGAGGTCGGGCCGTCGGGCGGCCTCGAGGCGGAGCTCGTAGAGCGCGAGGGTCACCTCGCGGTGGGTGGTGAGGCGGCGCACGATGTCGCGCACGTACGCGGCGAAGAGCGCGCGGCTCGGCGGCTCGTCGGCCCGCGCGGCGAGGTCCTCCGGGGTGGGCGCCAGCCGCGCGCCGATGCGGTCGAAGAGGCCGGTGACGAGCGCCTCCCGGCTGCGGAAGTAGTTGGACGTCGTGCCCACGGGGACGCCCGCCTCCGCGTCGACCGCCCGGTGCGTGAGGCCGCGGGAGCCCTCGCGCGCGAGCACCGCGATCCCCGCGTCCGCGAGGGCCTGGCGGCGTGCGTCGTTCTTCGCCATGGCCTCAGGGTACCCGCCCGACCACGACACCTGTTATGGTTCCAACCACTACACCCGTTGTGCCAGGAGGCAGCATGCGAGACCTGACCTACTACGTCGCCGTGAGCGCGGACGGCTTCATCGCCGGCCCGTCGGGCGAGTTCGACGCGTTCCTCTTCGAGGGCGACCACATGGCGGGGATCTGGGAGAAGTACCGCGGGACCGCCCCCACGGACCTCGCGGCCGCCGCGGGGCTCGCCGTGGACGGCGGCCCGTTCGACACCGTCCTCATGGGGTGGAACACCTACGCCGTCGGGCTCCCGGCCCAGCCGGACCCCTACCGGCACCTGCGCCAGATCGTGTTCTCGCGCGAGCACGAGGCGCCCGACGGCGCCGCGGGCGTCGAGCTGACCGACCGGGACCCGGTCGAGGTCGTCCGCGAGCTCAAGGCCGAGGACGGCGCCGGCATCTGGCTCTGCGGCGGGGGCGCGCTCGCCGCCGTGCTCGCCGACGAGATCGACCGCCTCGTGCTCAAGATCAACCCCGTGCTGTTCGGCGACGGCGTCCGGCTGTTCGGCGACCGGCCGTACCGTCCGGCGGCGCTGCGTCCCGTGGCGGTCACGCCATTCGAGTCCGGCGTCGTGCTCGCCGAGTACGCGCGAGGCTGAGCGCGGGGCCGGGGCCCGACCGGGGGAGCGCCGGGGTGGCGCGCGAGACCTCCCCGCGCGAACCGGCAGCGCCTACGCTCGACGCATGAGCAACCTCGAGACCCGTCCCGAGGAGCGCGTGTGCTCCGCCGGGGCGAACCCGCAGGGCGGCGCGGCCGGGGTGGTCGAGATCCTCGAGCACCGGGACGTCCCGCTCGGCGGCACGCGCGCGATGCGCGTGCGGCGCACGATCCCGCAGCGCGCGCGCTCGCTCGTCGGCGCGTGGTGCTTCCTCGACCACTACGGCCCGGACCCGCTGCCGGAGATCGGGGACGGCACCGACGGCATGCAGGTGCCCCCGCACCCGCACACCGGCCTCCAGACGGTCACGTGGCTCTTTGCGGGGGAGATCCTGCACCGGGACGCGGTCGGCTCGCTCCGGACGGTCCGCCCCGGCGAGCTCAACCTCATGACCGCGGGCCGCGGCATCTCGCACTCGGAGGAGTCGCCGCGCGGCGTCCGGCCGCCCGTGCTGCACGGGGTCCAGCTCTGGGTCGCGCTGCCCGGGGACCGGCTCGACGACCCGCCCGCGTTCGAGCACCACGCGGACCTGCCCGTCGCGACCGCGGGCGGCGCGCGCGTCCAGGTCTTCGTCGGCGGCCTGCGCGTCGCCGGGACGGTGCTGCGGTCGCCCGCCACCACATACACCCCGCTCGTCGGCGCGCAGGTGGACCTCGAGCCGGGCGCGCGCGTGGTGCTCGACGTGGACCCGGCGTTCGAGCACGGCCTGCTCGTCGACGACGGCGCCGTGCGGCTGGAGGGCGCGCCGGTCCCGGCGTCGTCGCTCGGGTACGTCGCCCCCGGTCGCGCGACCCTCACGGTCGAGGCGGGTGCGAACGAGCCCGCGCGCGCCGTGCTCGTGGGCGGCGAGCCGTTCGGCGAGGACATCGTCATGTGGTGGAACTTCGTCGGGCGGTCGCACGACGACGTCGCGCGCGCCCGCGAGGACTGGCAGGCGCAGCTCGTGACGACCGGCGGCGGAGGGCCGAACCACGGCGGGACGCGCTATGCGGAGGGCGCGCGGGACGGCCGCTTCGGCGAGGTCGTCGGGTACGACGGCGGTCCCCTCCCGGCGCCCGCGCTCCCCGACGTCCGGCTGCGCCCGCGCACGCGCCCCGCGCCGCCGGGGCCGCCGACCGCGCGCCAGTAGACTGCCGCGCATGGCCAAGAACTCCACGCCCGACTTCGTGCTGCGCCCGTTCGAGGGGCTCCCCGGCGAGACCGACTGGGTCGCGATGCGCGAGGTCGTGCCCTCGGCCACCGCGACCGCCCGCACGACCGCCGAGCACGGCGCGCGCGACGTCCTCGTCGTCACGGTGCTGCCCGCGGGGTGGGCCGCGCTGCACCGCCAGGACGGCACGATCCTCCTCGCCGTGCAGACGCTCGCGGGGTCGGGCGACACGAGCCGCGACCTCGCCGCCGCGCTCCTGGAGGCGATCGACGCCGAGCCGGGCACGTCGATCGAGCTGAGCGCGCTGCCGGAGGCCGGCCCGCGCCTCCAGGACGTCCTCGACCTGTCCGTGCCGTTCGACGTCACGGTCCACGAGGACTTCTCGTTCTGGCTCGACCCGTCCACGGAGGTCACGCCGGACCTGCGCGCGTCGCTCGACCAGGCGGCCGAGTCCATGGTCCCCACGGTCAAGCTCGACGCGGTGCCGTCGGCCTACTGGTGCCGCATGTCGCGCGAGTTCCTGCGGTGGGCGCGCCCGGAGCCCGAGGACGCGCTCATCGACGCGATCTCGCGCCTGCACGCGCGCCGCGAGTCCGGCCTCGCGGACGGCAGGTTCGTCGGCGCGTTCCGGTCCAGCGGCCTGCTCGTCCCGGTGTGGGAGCTGCCGCGCGGCACGGAGGCGGACGAGCTCGAGGGCCCGGTCGCCGAGCTCGACGCGCGCCTCGCGGAGGCCCTCGCGGTCACCGAGCCGCTCGACGCGAACGAGCGCCGGGCGCGCGCCGGGATCGTCTCGCGCCAGGTGACCCTGCGCTGACGTCGGCGGCCCGCCGGCTCCCTGTCGGCGGGCGCTCGCGTCGAGTAGGATCCGGGGGACCCGGGAACGCAGCCCGGTCGCCCTGCGAAGATCCCGAGCGGATCTCCTGGTGGAACGACGACACTTCTGCGGCCAACTCTTTGCACTACTAGGCTGGGCGGCGTGAACGCGGACCATCGGTCGACTGAGTCGGGGAACAGAGCGGGGACTGGCCCCGCGGACACGGCGAGCGCGCCGCCGACGTACCTCTCGGCCTCCGGCACGCGCGCACGCACCCCGCGCCCCGTCGTGGGCGAGGGGCGCAGCGCCCGCGCCGTGCGCCAGCGCGTCGCGGTCATCATCCCCGCCAAGGACGAGTCGCGGCGCATCGCGGCGACCGTCCGCGCCGCGAAGGCCATCCCGCACGTCGACCTCGTGCTCGTCGTGGACGACGGCAGCGAGGACGACACCCAGCACGTCGCGCGCGAGGCGGGCGCCGTCGTCGTGCGACACTCGCACAACCGCGGCAAGGCCGCGGCGATGGAGACCGGCGCCGCGGTCGTCGCCATGCGCGACGCGGCCGACCGCCCCCCGCGCCTCCTGCTCTTCATCGACGGCGACCTCGGCGAGACCGCCGTGAACACCGCGCCTCTCGTCCCGCCCGTGCTCGACGGCTTCGCGGACCTCGCGATCGCGCTGCTGCCGCCGCAGCCGGGCGCCGGCGGCCGCGGCATCGTCGTCGGCGCGGCGCGCCGCGCGATCCAGTCCCTCACGGGCTGGACGCCGACGCAGCCGCTCTCCGGCATGCGCTGCCTGACGCGCGAGGCGTTCGAGGCCGCGACCCCGCTCGCGCGTGGCTGGGGCGTCGAGACCGGCATGACGATCGACCTGCTCCGCAAGGGGTACGTCGCGGTCGAGGTGCCGTGCGACCTGCGCCACCGCGCGTCGTCGAACGACCTCAAGGGCCAGCTCCACCGCGCCGCCCAGTACCGGGACGTGCTGCTCGCCGTGAACGCGCGCAAGATGCGCTCCGCCGTCGACCGGGTGCGCGCGGGCGACCACTAGCCACGCGGGGCCGCCGCACCGGGCGACCCGGCACGGCAGGCCGATCGGCGCGGCGGCTCGGCGGCGGGGCTCAGAGCGTCCGCGTGCGGACCATGCCGTGCACGACGGGGCCGTCGTGCACCTGCGTGGTCGCGGTGCGCACGAAGCCCAGCCGCTCGTAGAAGGTGACGTTGCGCGCGTCGGAGGTCTCGAGCGCGACGGGCGCGTCCCCGAGTGCGGGCTCGCGCAGCGCCGCCCGGCACACCGCGGTGCCGAGCCCGGTGCCCTGGAGCGACGGCAGGACCCCTACCGTCGCGAGCACCCAGGCGTCCGGGCGGGGCGGCGGGAGCTCCGCAGTTGCCACGGCCTGCAGGCGCGGGCCGTGCAGCGCGGCGACCCGTTCCTGGACGTCGTCGGGGGGTGCGGGGGCGTCGGGCGGCATGAGCGCGACGACGGCGTCCACCGGCTCGTGGACGACGACGATCCCGTGCGCGAGGGCGTGCTCGAGGTAGATCTCCTGGAGCGCGGCGAGGCGCTCGGGGTAGCCGTCCTCCGGGACGGCCCAGCGGGTCCAGGGGTAGTCGTGGAACGCGGCGGCGAGGGTGCGGGCCGCGGCGGGGACGTCGGCGGCGGTGGCTCGACGGAACGTGGGCGTCATGGTGCGGTGTCTCTCGGGGTCGGGTCGGGTCGCGGCTCGATCGCGCCGGTGCGGGCGATCTGCTCGAGGGTGCGCACGTGCTGCCGGAACGCGTCGAGCCCGCGGTCGCTGATGCGGACCCACGTGCGCGTCCGGCGCCCGGCGGCCTCCTTGCGGATCTCCACCAGACCCGCGTCGGAGAGGGCGGTGAGGGCCTGGGAGAGGGACGAGTCGCTCAGCTCGACCAGGTCGGCCAGGAAGCGGAAGTCCGCGCTCTCGACGTTCGCCAGGGCGGCGAGGATCGAGAAGCGCACGGGCGAGTGGATGAGCGCGTCCAGGCCCTTGCGCGGGTGGCTCACCGGCGTGCGCTCGCGAACGCGCACGCCGCGAAAGGGGAGGCGGCGACGACGCCGGCGAGGACCCACCAGGCCGGCGACGCCGCGCCGACGAGCTGGAGCGCCGGGTCGAGCATCGCGAAGTACAGCACCGCCCAGGTGATCAGGGCGATGCCCATGTCGCGCACCCAGTGCCGCGGCGCCGTCCGGTGGTGCCGCGCGACGGCGGACCACAGCAGGGCGAGGACGACCACGAGCACCGTGGTGGCAGGCCACCACGGTGCGTCGAGGACGTCGATCGCGATCGTGTACGCGAGGGCGGTGACGGCGTGCCCGACGCTGAGCCAGGGGTACCAGCGAGTCGCGCGGTGGGCCTGGGCGGCGACCTCCTCCGCCTGGCCGAGCTGACGACGGGCCTGCTCCGGGGTGATGGAGTTCTGGATCATGCAATCACTTTAACACTCCTAAAGTGATCGATGTCCACCCGACGCCGTCTCCTCCCGCATCTCCTCGAGCGGGCGGTTCGCCGTCTCGGGCAGCGCGCGGAGCACGAGCACGAACGACGCGGCCGCGAACACCGCGTAGAGGGCGTAGCTGCCGGGGAGCGACAGGTCCCGGAGCGAGGGGAACGTGAGGTTGACGGCGATGCCCGCCGCCCAGTTCGCGGCGGCGGCGAGCGAGGCGGCGCGGGCGCGCATCAGGTTGGGGAACATCTCCCCGACGAGGATCCACACCACCGGACCCCACGAGACGGCGAAGGCCACGACGAAGACGTTCGCCGCGACCAGGGTCACGACGCCCCACGCGTCGACGAACACGACGCCGTCCGCGGTCTGCCGCGCCTGGGCGAACCCGGTCGCCATGACGGCCAGGGCGACCGTCATGCCCACCGACCCCACGAGCAGCAGGCGACGCCGCCCCACGCGGTCGACGAGGAAGATCGCGACGACGGTCGCCGCGACGTTGACGAGCGACGTCAGGGCCGAGAGCCAGAAGGCCTGCTGCTCGCCGAAGCCCACCTGCGCCCAGAGCGACGTCGAGTAGTAGAAGATGACGTCGATCCCCACGAGCGCCTGGAGCGCGGCGAGCGCGATCCCCAGCCAGACGATGGGCTTGAGGCGGCCCGGCCCGGAGAACAGGTGGGACCACGCCGGCCGCGCCTCGTGGAGCGTCCCCTCGATGGTCGCGACGGCAAGGAGCGCGTCGCCCTCCGGGACGCGGTGGAGGCGCCGCAGCGTGCGGGCGGCGCCGTCGCGGTCGCCGCGCATCACGAGGTACCGCGGCGACTCGGGCAGCAGGACCGCCGCGACCACGTACGCCACCGACGGCACGACCGCGACCAGGAACATCCACCGCCAGGCAGGCAGGCCGAGGGCCAGCTCCGCCTCGGCCCCGCCCGCGGCGCGCACGAGGAACGCGTTCGAGACGAGCGCGGCGAAGATGCCCAGGACGATCGACATCTGCTGCGCTGTCGCGAGCCGCCCGCGCAGCCGGGCGGGCGCGATCTCGGCGATGTAGAGCGGCGCGACGACGGACGCCATGCCCACCCCGACGCCCCCCAGGAAGCGCCACAGCGCGAGGGTCGGGCCGTCGTGCGCGACGGCGCACAGCACCGACGTGGTGACGAACAGGGTCCCGGCGACCATCATGAGGCGCCGTCGTCCGAAGCGGTCCGCGATCGTGCCCGCGGAGAAGGCGCCCACCGCCGCGCCGAGGAGCGCGCTCGCGACGATCACGCCCACGAGCGCGCTCCCGACGCCGAGCTCGGCCTTGAGGGCGTCGACGGCGCCGTTGACCACGGCCGTGTCGAAGCCGAACATGAACCCGCCCAGCGCCGCCCCGACGGTCGACGCGACGACGAGCGGGGTGAGGGCGCCGTGGCCCAGGCGGCCCGTCGCGGCGTTCACGGCGTGCCCCGGCGGAAGGTCGTCGGGGTGGAGGTCTGCGTCATCGGAGGTCCTCTCGGAAGGTGTCGACGGGATGGGCGATCGTGCTGAACAGGGCGTTGGCGGCCTGCCGCGAGTCGAGCCGCGTGTGCTGGACGACGACGGGCGCCGACGCGACGACGACGGCCGAGTAGTCGGTGCCGCGGGGCACGGGCTCGGGGTCGTCGAGGTCGTTGAGCGTCACGTGGCGCACCCGCTCGGCGGGCACCACCACGACGTAGGGGCCGGCCGGCGGGCGGTCGGCGAAGTAGAGCCGGATCTCGACGCGCGCGTCGTCGGGACCGGCGTTGAGCAGGCACAGGCTCTCGTGACTCGCGAGGGTCGGGTCCTCGCCCGTGCCGTACGGCGGGATCCAGCCGTCGCCGATCGCCCAGCACGTCGCCCCGACCTGGGGGCGACGTGCCGGGGCGCCCGGCGCGCTCATACGCTGATCGACGACTTGGCGAGGACGCCGCCGTCGCACCCGACGAGCGACCCGGTCGTGTACGACGAGCGGTCCGACAGCAGCCAGAGCACGGGCTCGGCGATCTCCTCGGGCCGCGCGAGCCGGCCCAGCGGGACCTCGCGCTCGATCTGCGCGCGTGTCGCGTCCACCTCGTCGGCGGGCACGTTGGCCCACATGAGCGGGGTCTCCGTCGGGCCGGGCACGATCGCGTTCACCCGGACGCCGTGGCGCGCGTAGTCGACCGCGAGCGTGCGGACCATGGACGAGATCGCCCCCTTCGAGGCGCCGTACGCCGTCGCGCCCCCGGCCGCGAAGCCGACCGTCGCGGCCGGCGAGCCGCACAGCACGACGCTCCCGCCGCCGTCGGCGACCATCGTGCGCAGCACCTCGCGCACGACGAGGAACGTGCCCGTCACGTTGACGTCGAGCACGCGGCGCCACGTGGCCGGTTCGAGCTCGTGCGCCGCCCCGCCCACGTCGATCCCGGCGCCCGCGAAGAGGCCGCGCAGCGGCGGCCCGGAGTCCGCGACCGTCCCGACCGCCGCCGCGACGGCGGCAGCGTCGGTCACGTCGAGCACGTGTGCGCGCCCGTCCCCACCCGACTCCCGGGCGAGGTCCACGGTGGCCGCGGCGCCGTCGGGGTCGAGGTCGAGCACGTGCACGAACCAGCCGTCCCGGGCGGCGCCCACGGCGACCGCGCGGCCGATCCCCGACGCCGCGCCCGTCACGACGAGCGACCGGGGGCTCACGCCGCGCTCCCGAGCAGCGCGTCGACGTCGCAGTAGCGCGCGAGGCGCTCGCGGTCGAGCGTGACGCCGAGGCCCGGGCCGTCCGGGATCGGGAGCATCCCGTCCTCGTCGAGCGTCCAGCGGTCGGTCGTCAGGTCGTCGATGTAGGGCGAGCCGGTGACGTACTCGACGAGGTCCGTGTCCGGCAGGGCGGAGGCGAGCTGGAGGTCGGTGGCGAGCCCGACGGCGGTGTTCCACCCGTGCGGCACGAGCTTGACGCCGTGGTCGTGCGCGGACCACGCGATGCGCCGCAGCTCGCTCGTCCCGCCGACCTTCGTGACGTCGGGCTGCACGATGTCCAGGGCGCCGCCCTCGATCCACGGCTGGAACGCCTGGCGGCGCGTGAGCACCTCACCGCCCGAGATGGGCACGGGCGAGCGCCGGCGCAGGTGGGTGTAGTCCTCGATCGCGTCCGGCGGCAGCGGCTCCTCGAACCAGGCGACGCCGTACGCGTCGAGCATCCGGGCGGTCCGCAGGGCCCACTTGTAGCCCTGGCTCCACGCGCTGTCGCTGCCGCCGGCGTCGACCATGAGCATCGCGTCGGGGCCGACGGCGTCGCGCGCCGCGGCGACGATGCGCTCGTCGAGCCGCTCGTCGACCCGGCCGAAGGGGCCCCAGCCGATCTTGAACGCGGTCCATCCTTCGGCGCGCAGCGCGGCGAGGTGGTCGCGCAGCGCGTCGGGCTGGTCCATGAGCAGCGAGGCGTACGGGCGCACCCGGTCGCGGTACCGCCCGCCGAGGAGGCGCCCGACGGGCTGTCCCGTCGCCTGGCCGAGGAGGTCCCACAGCGCGGTGTCGACGCCGCTGATCGCGTGCGTGATCGACCCGCCGCGCCCCATCCAGAACGTCGTGCGGTGCAGCCGTTCGCTCGTGCGCTCCGGCTCCAGCGCGTTCGCGCCCAGGAGCAGGGGCCGCAGGACGTCGAGCGCGCCGCGCACGAGGTCCTCGGTCGTGAACACGCTGCCGACGCCGACGAGCCCCTCGTCGGTGTGGACGGCGACGAGGGTGTGCACGACGTCGTCCTGGCGCAGCTCCTCCTGCCAGCCGCCCTCGGGGGTGGCGCCGCGCAGGCCGGCGGCGGTGATGGCGGTGATCCTCATGGGTGTCCTCTCGTCGGTGCCGTGGACCGTGACTCTAGGTGGGCCGATGGTAGATGGTCAACCATCGGCCATCTATTAGGGTGGGGCCATTCCGAGTGAGAGGGTCGCCGTCGTGCCCGTCCTGCCCGCATCGCCGCCCGAGTCCCGGCGCGACTGGGTCCTGCGCCACCTGCGCGAACGCATCGCCTCCGGCGACCTCGCCGCCGGCGACCGCCTCGTCGAGCGTGACCTCTCCGCCTCCTACGGCATCAGCCGCGGCCCGGTGCGGGAGGCGATCATGGTGCTCGAGCAGGAAGGGCTCGTCGTCTCCCACCCTTACCGCGGCGCCGTCGTGGTGGACGTCTCCCAGGAGGAGATCGCCGAGATCCTCGTCCCGGTGCGGACCGTCATCGAGAAGGTCGCGTTCCGCGCGGCGGCGCGCGCGCAGGACCCCGCGCTCCTGGACGCGCTCGACCGCACGGTGGCGGCGATGGAGCGCGCGGCGGACCCGCTCGACGCCCGTCGCCTCGCCGACCTGGACCTCGAGTTCCACGAGGCGGTGATCGCCGCCGCGAGCCACACGCAGTCGCTGCAGATCTGGCGGCTCATCCAGCCGCGCGTCCGCGCGTACTTCGTCCGCGACGCGCCGCACCACGAGGACCCGCACGCCGTCGTCGAGCAGCACCGTGAGCTGCTCGACGCGCTCCGCTCGGGCGACCCCGGCCGTGCGGAGCGCGCGATCGAGGCCCACGTCTCGGTGTACCTCCAGCCCTGACCGGCCGGCGCCGGCAGTGGCCCCGGAGCCCGCACGGACGCACCATGGGAGGGCGGGCACGACGGCGTGCCCGGGCGGCTCGCCGCGCGAGCTGGACCGACGACGACGGGGGCAGCGCCATGTGCACAGGGATCAGGTTCACGGACGACGACGGCAACCTCTATCTCGCCCGCAACCTCGACTGGACGACGGGCTACGGGCAGCAGGTGCTGCTGACCCCGACGGGCTACACGCCCCGGTCGCCGTTCGGCGCGGTGCGCGGGATCGAGCACGCGGTCCTCGGCATGGGGATCGTCGAGGACGACACCCCGCTGTACTTCGACTGCGGCAACGACGCGGGTCTCGCCGTCGCGGGCCTCAACTTCCCCGGGTACGCGGAGTACGCCTCCGGCCCGGTCGACGGCGCGGTCAACGTGGCCGCGTTCGAGCTCCCGCTGTGGGTGTGCGCGCAGTTCGCGACGGTCGACGAGGTCGAGGCCGCGCTGCGCGACGTCGCGATCGTGGACCGTCCGATCAACGACAGGTACCCGAGCTCGCTGCTCCACTGGATCATCGGCGACGCGCGCCGCGCGATCGTGGTGGAGTACACCAGCGCGGGCATGCAGGTGTTCGACGACGACGTCGACGTCCTCACGAACCAGCCCGGGTTCGATTGGCACCACGAGAACCTGCGCAACTACCTCAACGTCTCGCCGGACTTCCCCGAGGACACCCTCGTGGGCCGGGCCCACCTCGCCCCGTTCGGCTCGGGCTCGCACATGCGCGGCGTCCCCGGCGACTACTACTCGCCGTCCCGCTTCGTCCGCGCGGCCTACGTGAACTCCCACTACCCGACGAAGGGCACCGAGGAGGAGAACGTGAGCCGCGCCTTCCACACGCTGCAGCAGGTCGCGATGGTCGACGGCTGCGCGGCGATGGGGTCCGGCGAGTTCGAGAAGACCGTCTACACGGGCCTGTTCTCCGCCCGCACGCAGACCTACTACTGGAACACGTACGAGGACCCTGCGGTCCGGAGCGTCGCGATGGCCGACCTCGTGGCGAGCGGCAGCGGGCTCGTGCTCACCGAGGGCGCGCTCCGCGCGTGAGCCACCCGGTGGTGCGGCCCGGAGGGCGGCACCGGCGCGGCGTGGGCGGCCTGTAGCGTCGCGGGATGGAACGGTCCGAGATCTTCGACATCGCCCACCTGCGCCATCCGATCGGGGCGCCCGTGGCGCCCGAGCGGCTGCGGGAGCTGGTCGGCTGGCTGAGCCCGGCCGACGGCGCCCGCGCCGTCGACCTCGGGTGCGGCGAGGGCGAGTGGCTGCAGGAGCTGCTGCTCGCCCACCCCGGGACCACCGGCGTCGGGATCGACCACATGCTCCCGGCCTCGGCGGCACGGCGCACCGACGAGCGAGGGCTGAGCGACCGGGTGCGGTGGATCGAGGCGGACGCCGCCACCTGGGACGACGGGGCGTTCGACGTCGTGCTGTGCGTCGGCGCGAGCCACGCCTTCGGGGGACTGGACGCCACGCTGGGCGCCGTCCGGCAGCGACTGCGCCCCGGCGGCCAGGCGCTCGTCGGTGACAGCATCTGGGAGGGCACCCCGTCGGACTCGGCGCTCGCGGCGCTCGACGTCCCCGCCGACGCCTATCCCGATCTCGCCGGCTTCGTGCGGGCCGTCCGTGCGCACGGCTTCGAGCCGTCGTTCGGGCACGTCAGCACCCTGGCCGAGTGGGACGACTACCAGCTCAGCTGGGCTGGGTCGCTCGTCGACTGGGCGGTCCGGGAGGCCCCGACGGCCGAGGACCGTGCCCAGGCGCTCGCCGCCGCGCGCGGGAATCGTGACGCCTGGCTGGACGGTGCCCGACGCGAGCTGGGGTTCGCGACCTTCGTCCTGCACGACGTCGCGACCGACGTGCGGGACTGACCTGCGTCAGGACGTGGTGCTCCCAACCCGCGCCGCGGGGCCCTCCGCGCCGGAGCGGTCGTCCGGGTCGTCGTCCGCGCTCTCGCCCGTGCCGCCGCCGTCGTCGGCCGCGTGGAGCGCGGCGACGGTGAGCAGCGGGATGGCCGGGATGAGCGCGATGAGCGCGATCCGCACGCCGAAGTCGTTGACGAGCGAGCCCGCGACGGCCACGATCCACAGCGCCAGCAGGGTCGGTCGCACGAGCGGCCACGCGGCCTCCGTGCGCGCGAACCACTGCGGCGTGAAGCGCCGGGGCCAGAAGAGCAGCAGCGCGGCCGCGACGAGCACGGCGATCGTCAGCCACACCGGCACCCCGCCCAGCACGGACCGCGCCGCGTAGCCCGCCTTGCGGAGCAGCGTCTCCCACGCCGACCCGTCGACCACCTGCCCGACGAACCGGCCCAGGTGCGAACGCTCGTCGGCCGGGCGCAGCCAGTCGAGCACGCCGACGGCGGCGACGAGCGCGACGCCCGCCGCCGCGACGAGCAGGAAGCGCCGCCACGTGACGCGCGCGCCCGAGGCGGCGAGGCCCAGCACGGCGAACGCCGGCACGACGACGAGACCGCCGCCGAGGTCGGCGCCGAGCGTCGGCCACACGTCCACGACCATCGTCACGAGACCGATGACGCCCACCGTCGCGGCGGCGGCGTACCGGTGGCCGCGCGCGACGAGCCACTGCGCGAGCGCCGCGGCGACGACGAGCGCCGCGACCGCGTACACGGAGAACGTCGGGTTCCCGAACCCGTAGAACCGGGCGCCGAACGTGGGCGCCGAACCGAGCGGGCTCGCCCGGTTGAGCGGGGTGCCGACGAGCGCGTCGAGCGTGAGCACGGCGAACGTGAGCCCTGCGACGATGCCGGGGCCGAGCCAGACCGGACGGCGTGGGGCGAGGGCGCCCAGGCCGGCGACGGCTGCCGTCGCGAGGACCGTGGACACGACGATCGCGAGCGTCTGGTTCCCGAACCGCCACCAGCCCGTGAGCGACACGAGGAAGGCGGCGGTGGGCACCGCGGCGACGACGAGCGCGGACCCGCGGGCCCAGTGCGCCGCCCGGGCCCACCGGGCACGCGCGCGGTCGCCCGTCGCGCGCGCGGCGCGCGGCGCGAGCAGGAGGCACAGCCCGGCGATCACGAGCCCCGCGTAGAGCGGCACGTCGACGAACGCGGTGTAGACGGCGCGGCGCACGTGGTCGCGCGTCGTGAGGTCGGCGAGGGCGTCGGCGGTCGACGTCGCGTCGGCCGGGCGCGGCGAGCCCCATGCCACCGGTGTGTCCTGGATCCGTGCCGGCGTCGCGGCGCCCGCGGCATCGAGCACCGTCGCCGGGACGTCGAGCACGCGCGCGACGCCGTCGGTCCGGGTGGCGGCGCTCGTCAGGTAGCGGGACTGGTCGGGGCCGTCGGACGACGGGCGCACGAGCGTCGTGCCGAGCGCGGGTCGGGTGCCGGGCGTGCCGGCGACGTCCACGACGAGCACGGTCGTGCCGCTCGGGGCCGCGTCGAGCACGGCGCCGACGGTCGCGTCGACCGCGGTGAGGCGGTCGGCGCGCAGGGTGCTGCGCAGCGTGGCGCGCTCGTCCGCCGGGAGGTCGGGGTCGACGACCGGCGGGGTCGCGTCGCCCGCGTCGACGACGGTCACGGGGCACGCGAACGCGTCGGAGCCGGGTGCCGTCGCGTCCGCGAGGTCGCGGTAGCGGGCGACCTGGCCCGTGGAGTCCGCGAGGGCGACCGCCGCGCCCGGGCCCACCGCCGTCGCGCACACCGCTCCGTCGGCGCCGGCTGCGGCGAGCGCGTCGCCGAGGACGCCGAGGCGCGCCTGGTAGCCCGAGCCGCGCTGGAGGGCGACCAGGTCGTCCCACCCCTCGACCTGCGCCCCGTCCGCGCCGTCGGGGGCGGGCTGCGGCGTCGGGCACGCCCATGCGCCGTCGGCTGCGCGCTCGGTCGCGACCTCGGCGAGCTGCCCGGCGGAGAGCGCGAGCCAGCCGCCGACGGTGCAGCGGCTCGCCGCCCCCGTGGGCTGGGAGACGCCGCCCGCGCCCGCGCCGTCGGTGAGCAAGGCGTGGAGGGTGGGGGTGGCCGACGACGTGACGTCGCCCCACGTGACGCCCGTGGTGCCGACGACGACGATCGGCCGGTCCGTCGCGATCGCGTCCGAGCGGGTCACCGAGGCCTCGCCGCCCGCCGGGGCGGCGCTGGCCGCCGGCCGGAGCCCCGACGAGGCGAGCACCGTCGAGGCGAGCAGGAGGACGAGCAGGAGCCCACCCCCCACGGTCGCGAGCATGGTCGGCATGCGCCGGATCCCCGGCTCGGGCACGGCCCGCACGGTCTGCGGGGGCGCGGGGCGCGCGAGGAAGCCGGGGACGATCATCGCGGTCGCGACGACCACGACCATGACCGCGATGATGACGCCCGAGTCGTTGAGGACGGAGCCGACGCCCGCGACGACGACGAGCGCCACGACCAGCGGGCGCAGCAGCGGCCAGGTCTCGTAGGCCCGCGCGACCTCCGGCAGGCGGAACCGCTCGGGGCGCAGCACGGCGACGGCGAGCAGCACCACGAGGACCGCCGCGACCGCGCCCAGCGGGTTCGCGAGGGTGGCCCACGCGCCGAGCGCCTTGCGGCCGATCACGTCGAGCGCGGCCCCGTCCACGACGGTCTGGACGAACCCGCCGAGGTGTGACCTCCCGCCCGGCAGCAGCCAGTCCACGACCGCGACGACCACGACCACGAGCACCGTCGCGAGCGCGACGACGAGCGCGCGCAGCCACGTGATGCGCACCCGGCCCACGAGCAGCGCGAGGACGGCGAACGCGGGGACGAGCGCGAGGATCCCGCCGAAGTCGGCGCCGAACGCGGGCCAGCCGTCGATGACGACCGTGACCGCCCCGACGGCGACGACGGTCCAGGCCGCGAGGCGGCGTCGTCCGCGGGCGGTCGCGGCCGACGCGAGGCCGCCCGCGAGGACGAGGCCGGCGACGGCGTACACGGCGAAGGTGACGTTGTTGAAGCCGTAGAAGCGCGTGAAGCCCACGACGGCCGACGTCCCGAGCAGGGACGCCTGCTGGAGCGTCGTGCCGGTCGCGCCGTCGACGGTGAGCACGAGCCACGTGACCCCGGCGAGCGCCGACGGCAGTGCCCACGGGCGTCGCGGCAGGAGGCGCGAGACGACCCACGCGACGAGAGCGACGACGACCGCGCTCACCGCGAGCGCGAGCGTGAGGGCCGGCGCGGGCGCGCTCCACACCCACCAGCGCGACAGGCTCGCGAGCGACGCCGCGACCGGCGCCGCCGCGACCACCATGAGCACGGCGGAGAGCACGCGCAGGCCGCGCGGCCCCGGGCCGGGCTCGCGCCCGCGGCGGACGGCGGCGCGACGCGCCCACAGGGCGCCGCCGAGCGCGAGGACCAGGGTGCCGACGAGGAGCCCGACGAGCACGGGGTAGAGGGTGGGGATGGTGCTGGTGAGGACGTTCAGGTACTGCCGGTTCTCGACCGTCCGGGCGACGTCCATGCGCCGCACCTCGCCCTGCTCCAGGGCGGCGCCCTCGAGCCCTTCCGTGCTGCCGCCCGCCGACTCCACGACGGTCGCCGTCAGGTCGGTGAGCTGGACGATGCCGTCCTTCTGCGTGCTGGGCGAGTGGAGCCAGCGGCTCGTCGGCTGCCCCTTGCGCCAGTCGACGACGACCTGGAGCCCCGTCTCGCCGACCGGTCCTGCCGACACGCCGGCCACCAGGACGCGCGTGCCCCGGTCGGCCTCGTCCATGACCCGGGCGAGCGCCTCGTCGAGCTCGTCGAGGCTCTCGCCGCGGCCGGTGGCCGAGTCGACGATCTCGCCCTGGTCGACGACCGTCACGTCGCACGCGTCGAGGCCGTCGTCGGGGAGCGCGGCGAGCGAGGGCGCGTACCGCTCGACGCGACCGGCGGCGTCCGCGAGCATCACGGCGGCACCCGGCCCGACGGCGGTCGTGCAGACCCCTGTCTCGGCGAGCCGGGCCGCGGCCGTCCCGGGGTCGTGCCGCGCCGCCTGCGCGGGCGTCTCCTCCGCGGCCGGTGCCGTGAGCGCGGCCCAGCCGGGGACGTCGGCGGGGCGCGCGTCGGGCGTGGTCGCCCCCGTCGGCGTGACGTCGGGCACGGGCAGGGGGAGGCAGCCGCTCGCGGGCTCCTCGGCGTCGGCGGGGAGCGGCTCCGCGGGCGGCTCGTCCGCCTGCGCCGACACCATGCGCCCCGCCGAGAGCGTGAGCCACGCGTCGGTCGTGCACGCCGTGCGCCCGAGGTTGAGGGAGGCGACGGACCCCGTGCGGATCATCGACCACAGCGTGGGCGTCGCGGTGGGGGAGACGTCGCTCCAGTACAGGCCGGCCACCGCGACCAGCACGACGGGCCGCGGGTCGTGCGCGGGATCGGCGGCGAGCGGGCCGGCGGCGACGGTGTCCTCGGTGGTCGCCGCCGCCGCCGAACCGGCCGCGGCGGTCGCCGCCGCCGGGCCGGCCGTGGCGAGGAGCGTCAGCAGCAGGGCGACGGCCGTGGCGAGCGCTGTCGTCCGCGGCCCGAGGCCCCGGCCCCGGCGGGCGGGCTGGGTGCGGGCAGGGGGGAGCGCGGCGGCCGGGAACGTCACCGGACCAGCCTACGGGGGTGCGTCACACCGCCCCCGACCGTGGCGGCAGCGTCGTCGCAGGTCCGCGCGCGACGCTCACGCTGCCTCCACGCCGGCTGCGCGCAATCTGCTGGACGCACCAACTTGGCACCGTGTACAACTTGTATCCATGTACAACTTCCAGGACCGACCGTGCGCGCGCTGACCCGCGCCGAGGCGCGGGCCGCGATCGTCAACGTCGACCCGGCGGAGGGGAAGGTCCGCCTGCCCGGCCACTTCGACGACCTGCGCTGGGAGGAGCTCGACTACCTCGGGTGGCGCGACCCGCGCGCGCCCTCGCGCGCGTTCCTCGTCGCGGACGTCGACGGGCGCGCGGTCGGGGCGCTCCTGCGCCAGAGCCCGAGCCACGCCGAGGTCGGGTCGCGCGCCGTGATGTGCGCGCTGTGCCGGTTCTCGCGGCGGTTCAACGAGGTCGCGCTCTTCGCGGCGCACCGGCCGTCGCGGGACCCGAGGAAGCGGCTCAGCAGCGTGGGCCTCCTGCTGTGCACCGACCTCGACTGCCACCGCAACGTCCGGACCGTCCGGTCGGGCGGTCCGATCGACCCCCCGCCCGGTGAGGTCGTGCGAGCTCGTCGGGAGGGCCTGCGGGCGCGTACCGTCGCGTTCCTGCACACCCTGACCGACGGCGCCCCCCCGGCGCGGACGAGGAGTCGTTGATGGCCTACCTGCCGCGCGCGGAGCGTCGGGACTCCATCGTCGCCGCAGCCGCGGCCGTCGTGCGCCGCGACGGTCTCGGGGCCGTCACCGCGCGCGTCGTCGCCGACGAGCTCGGCGGGTCCCCTGGGCAGATCCACCACCACTTCGCGTCGACGGACGAGCTCGTCGCCGAGGCGTGGCGGCGGTACGCGGACGTCGAGATCGTCCGGTTCGAGGACGCGGCCCGTGGTCGCACCGCCCGCGCCGCGCTCGAGCTCTTCTTCGAGGACCTGCTCGGGCCCGCGGGTGACGGGCAGGCGCTCGCCCGGTGGGCGGAGGCCGGGGCGCACGCGCAGCTGCGGCCCGTCGTCGCGCGGGCCTACGTGGAGACGCTCGGGCTCCTGACCGACGTCCTGGCGGACGCCCTCGGCGACCGGGGTGACGCGCGACGCCGGGAGGCGGCGGGGCGCCTGCTCATGGTCGGTGTCGGGCTCGCCGCCCTCACCCGCGTCGGCGGGGAGCAGGTCGTCCCCCCGGCGGCGGTCATGCGGTCGGCGATCGACGCGGAGACCGCCTGCGGGGACTGACCGCGTGGACCGACCGCGCGGCGCGGACCGGGTGTGCGTCGTCCCCCGTCGCAGAGCGTCAGGCCGTGCGCACCACCAGGGCACCGGGGTCGACGCGCGCCTCGATCTCGACCGCGAGGCCCAGCACGTCGCCGTCGACCTGCGCCTGCTCGCCGCCCTCGACCCGCACGCGCACGCGGCGGGCGCGCGCGTGGTCGATGCGCCCGATCTTGGCGGGGAGGTCGTTGCGCACGCCGAGGCCCTGCATGACGACCTCCCCGAAGAGCTGCGCCCAGCCCACGACCCCGCCGCGCGTGTCGATCGCCGCGATGTCCAGGATCCCGTCGTCGATGACGGCGTCGGGCAGGAGGGTGAGGCCACCGGGGAGCCGCCCGCAGTTGCCGATGAGGAGCGAGCGCAGGCGCGCGTCGACGGGCGGCGTGTCGTCGAGCTGGAGCTGCGCGCGCATGCGGCGCCCGTGCAGGTGCCGGATGCCCGCGACGAAGTAGGCGACCCAGCCCACCTTCGCCTTGAGGTCGTCGTCCGTGTCGGCGACCATCGCGGCGTCGAACCCCAGGCCCGCGATCACGAGGAAGATGTGCTCCTTGCGCACGTCCCTGGTGGACCCGGGCTCCGCCCCCTCGGCACCGTCGGGATCCTCGGCCCAGCGCAGGACCGTGGCCCAGCCCACGTCGACGGGGCGGTCCGTCCCGGCGATCACGACGGCGAGCGCGGCGCGCGCGTCGCCCACCGGGAGGTCGAGGTTGCGCGCGAGGAGGTTGCCCGTGCCCACGGGCACGAGGCCCATGGTGCGGCCGCTGCCCACCATGCCCTCGGCGACCGCACGGACCGTGCCGTCCCCGCCCACGGCGACGACGACGTCCGCGCCCTGCGCGAGCGCCGCGCGCGTCTGCCCGACGCCCGGGTCCTCCACCGTCGTCTCGAACCACAGCGGGTCTGGCAGGGCCGCGTCCGCGAACGCGGCACGGACGACCGTCTCCAGTCCCGCGACGTCGGGCTTCGACGGGTTGGCGACGAACGCGACGAGCTCGCGGGGGTCGTCCTCGACCGGGGCCTCCCCGGCGGGCGGCGCGTCGCCGTGCGCACGGCGCTGCCGGGTCTGCTGCGCGCGCAGGCCCAGCGCGACCACGAGTGCCACGACCGCGACGGCGAGCGCCGCGATCGCGAGCCAGAGCGTCCAGGACATGGCGACACCGTAGCGGGGCCGGGGCGGGAAAGGGCTGCGGCCTCGGAGCGCGCAGTTCGTTAGGCTGCTGGCGTGATCGACCTCCGCCTCCTGCGCGACAACCCCGACATCGTCCGTGCCAGCCAGGTCACCCGTGGTGACGACCCCGCGCTGGTGGACGCCGCCCTCGACGCCGACGCCCGCCACCGCGCCGCGCTGAGCGAGTTCGAGAGCCTGCGCGCCGAGCAGAAGTCCCTCGGCAAGCAGGTCGCCCAGGCGCAGGGGGAGGAGAAGCAGGAGCTGCTCGCGCGCACCAAGCAGCTCGCGGCCGACGTCAAGGCGCGCCAGGCCGACGCCGACGCCGCGGCGGAGGAGCTGCGCGCGCTGCTCTACCAGATCTCGAACGTCGTCGCGGGCGCGCCCGCGGGCGGCGAGGACGACTACGTCGTGCTGCGCGAGGAGGGCACGATCCGCGACTTCGCCGCGGAGGGCTTCACGCCGCGCGACCACCTCGACCTCGGCGAGGGCCTGCGCGCGATCGACACCGAGCGCGGCGCCAAGGTCTCGGGCGCCCGCTTCTACTACCTCACGGGCGTGGGCGCGCGCCTCGAGCTCGCGCTGCTCAACGCCGCGATGGACACGGCGGTCGCGGCCGGGTTCACGCCGGTCATCACGCCGACGCTCGTGCGGCCCGAGGTCATGCAGGGCACCGGGTTCCTCGGCGCCCACGCGGACGAGATCTACCGCCTCGAGAAGGACGACCTCTACCTCGTCGGGACGAGCGAGGTGGCGCTCGCGGGCTACCACGCGAACGAGATCGTCGACCTGTCGGCCGGGCCGCTGCGCTACGCCGGCTGGAGCGCGTGCTACCGCCGCGAGGCCGGCTCGCACGGCAAGGACGTGCGCGGCATCATCCGCGTGCACCAGTTCCACAAGGTCGAGATGTTCTCCTACTGCGACCCTGCGGACGCCGAGGCGGAGCACCAGCGCCTGCTCGGCTGGGAGGAGCAGATGCTGCGTCTCGTCGACCTGCCGTACCGCGTCATCGACACCGCCGCGGGCGACCTCGGGTCGAGCGCCGCGCGCAAGTTCGACTGCGAGGCGTGGCTGCCCACGCAGCAGCGCTACCTCGAGCTCACGTCGACGTCGAACTGCACGACGTTCCAGGCGCGCCGCCTCAACGTGCGCGAGCGCGTCGAGGTCGACGGCAAGAACGAGACGCGCACCGTCGCGACGCTCAACGGCACGCTCGGCACGACGCGCTGGATCGTCGCGATCCTCGAGAACCACCAGCAGGCCGACGGCTCGGTCCGCGTGCCGGAGGGCCTGCGTCCGTACCTCGGGGGCCTCGAGGTGCTCGAGCCGGTGGTGGCGTGACGGGTCCCCTCGTCCCGGACGACGCGCCCGGGCCGATGCTCGTCGCGCTCGACATCGACGGCACCCTCATGTCGTACGACCAGGAGCTGTCGGAGGACGTGCGCGACGCCGTCGCCGGCCTGCGCGCGGCGGGTCACCACGTGGTGCTCGCGTCCGGGCGCTCGCTCATCGCGATCACGCCCGTCGCGGAGATCCTGGGGATCGACCGCGGCTGGGTCGTCGCGTCGAACGGCGCGGTGACCGCGCGGCTCGACCCGGAGGAGCCGGACGGGTACGCGCTCGAGGACGTCGTGACGTTCGACCCGGGCCCGGCCCTGCGGCTCCTGCGCGAGCACCTGCCCGACGCGCGGTACGCCGTCGAGGACGTGGGCGTCGGGTTCCGCATGAACGAGCTCTTCCCCGACGGCGAGCTCGACGGCGTGCACCGCGTCGTCGAGTTCGACGAGCTGTGGTCGGGCGAGGTCACGCGCGTGATCGTCCGCTCACCGGGTTCGACGAGCGAGGAGTTCCACGAGCTCGTCGAGCACCTCGGCCTCGACGACGTCACGTACGCCGTCGGCTGGACCGCGTGGATGGACCTCGCGCCGCTCGGCGTGACCAAGGCGACGGGCCTGGAGCTCGTCCGGCGAGCGCTGCACGTCCAGCCCCACCGGACCGTCGCCGTCGGGGACGGCCACAACGACGTCGAGATGCTGCAGTGGGCGGCCCGCGGCGTGGCGATGGGCCACGCCGACGCCGCCGTGCAGGAGGCCGCCGACGAGGTCACCGGCACGATCGACGACGACGGCGCGGCCGACGTCCTGCGCAGCCTCCTGCCCTGACCGCGAGGCAGCGCCGTGGTCGCCGAGGTAGAAGCCAGGTACCGCGAGGTAGAGCCTCGGTACCGAGAGGTAGAGGCGTGGTCGTGACCGGGCCTCGACGTCGACTCGATGGCGTGGCCGTCCGGGCTGCGCTGCCCGACGACGCGGACGGGGTCTGGCGGCTCGTCGTCGCCTTCGCGACGTCGTTCGTCCCCGAGCGTGCGTCTTTCGACGCGTCGTTCGTGTCGCTCCTCGCGGACGACGACGCGCTGGTGCTCGTCGCCGAGGTGGGGGACGACGTCGTCGGCTACCTCGTGGCGCACCGACACGCGACGCTCTTCGCCAACGCTCCTGTCGGGTGGGTCGAGGAGGTCATGGTCGACGACGCCGCGCGCCGCCGCGGGACCGGGCGCCTGCTCATGGAAGCGGCCGAGGAGTGGGCCGCCGCGGCGGGGGCGGCGTACGTCGCTCTCGCGACCCGGCGCGCCGCGCCGTTCTACGCGGCTCTGGGCTACGACGAGTCGGCGGCGTTCTTCCGGAAGGTTCTTCCGCCGAGGTAGAGGCGTGGTCATGACCACGCCACTACCTCGCGGTACCCGGGCGCTACCTCGGCGGACCGGGGCCCTACCTCGCGGTGCCGGGGACTCCCTCGCCGGGGGGGAGGGGGTCAGTCGCGGGGCTCGCGTGCCGTGAGGACGACCGGGCCGTCCTCGGTGATCGCGACGGTGTGCTCGCTGTGCGCGCCGCGCGAGCCGTCGGCGGAGCGCAGCGTCCAGCCGTCCGGGTCGGTGAAGATCTCGTCCGTCGTCTCGAGGAACCACGGCTCGATCGCGATGACGAGGCCCGGCTTGAGAGGGAACCCGCGCTTGCGGCGGCCGTCGTTGGGCACGTGCGGCTCGCCGTGCATCGTGCGCCCGACGCCGTGCCCGCCGAAGTCCGTGTTCACCGAGTAGCCCGCGGCGTGCGCGACGTCGGCGATCGCGGCGGAGATGTCGCCCACCTTCTTGCCGGGCTGCGCCGCGGCGATGCCGGCCTCGAGTGCTCGCTCCGTCGTCTCGATGAGCTTCGCGTCCGCCTCGCCGAGCGCACCGGCGCGCGGCGTCCCGACGACGAACGACAGCGCCGAGTCGGAGACCCAGCCGTCGACGGACGCCGCGAAGTCGATGCTCAGCAGGTCGCCGTCCCGCAGCGCGTAGTCGTGGGGGAGGCCGTGCAGGACGGCGTCGTTGACCGACGTGCAGATGACCTTGCCGAACGGGCTCGCGCCGAACGACGGGTGGTAGTCGATGTAGCAGGACTCCGCGCCGCGCTCGCGGATCATCGCGTGCGCGATCTCGTCGAGCTCGAGCAGGTTCGTGCCGACCTTCGCCGCGGCACGCACGGTCGTGAGGACGTCGGCGACGAACCGTCCTGCGGGCCGCATCTGCTCGATCTCCCGCGGGGTCCTCAGCTCGATCATCGTGGTCCTTCCGGCTCGTGGTGGTGTCGCCCGGCGGCACGGGTCGTGCGGCGCGCAGGCTCGACCACGATATCCGCCCGGCCCGCCGCCGGGGCGCGGGGCGCCGTCGGCCCCCGGAGGGGGCAAGCGCTTGCATCGATCTGCTCACGATGTGGCACGGTGCCTCGCCACGCACCGGTCGGCGTGGCAGCATCACCCGTCGTGGCAGGTATCGACGACGTCGCCCAGGCCGCCGGGGTGTCCACGGCGACCGTGTCGCGCGCCCTGCGCGGCCTGCCGAACGTCTCCGAGCCGACGCGCCTCCGGGTGCTCGCGGAGGCGGCCCGGCTCGGCTACGTCCCCACGCCGTCGGCGTCGTCGCTGGCCACGGGCCGCACGCGCACGATCGGCCTCCTGACGCCGTGGGTCAACCGGTGGTTCTTCGCCAACGTCATCGAGGGCGCGGAGCGCGCCCTGCGCGACCTCGGCTACGACGTGCTGCTCTACACGTTCGACGTGCGGCGCACGGCGGCGCGGCGCCGCGTGGACCCGAGCGTGCTGCGGCACCGCGTGGACGGCACGCTCGTCGTGGGCCTCCCGCTCGACGACGACGAGGTGCGCTCGCTCGTCGGGCTCGGCCGCCCGCTCGCGTTCGTCGGCTCCGGCCCGGCCGACCAGGTGACGGTCCGGCTCGACGACGTCGCGACGGGCCGGGCGGCGACGCAGCACCTGCTCGACCTCGGGCACCGGGTGATCGGCCACGTGACGGGCGTGCCCGACCTCGTCTCGTCGTGGTCGCCGCCCGTCGAGCGGTCGCAGGGGTACGCCGAGGCGCTCGAGGGCGCGGGCCTGGCGCGGGACCCGGGGCTCGAGGTGAACGGCGACTTCGACGTCGCGGGCGGGCGGGAGTCCACCACGGACCTCCTGCGGCGGCGCCCGGACGTGACGGCGGTCTTCGCCGCCTCGGACGAGATGGCGATGGGGGCGATCCTCGCCGCGCGCGACCGGGGCCTGCGCGTGCCCGAGGACCTCTCCGTCGTCGGGGTCGACGGGCACGACCTCGGCGAGCTCGTGGGCCTGACGACGATCGCCCAGGACGCCTACCAGCAGGGCTTCGACGCCGCGCTGCTGCTCCTCGACATGATCAACGGAGCCCCGGTGCCGGAGAGCCTCACGTACCCGACGGAGCTCGTGCGCCGTCGCTCGACCGCGCCGCCGCGGCCTGTCGCGTAGGGAGCCGTCCGTCCGCTCGACGCGCGCTCGGACCCGCCCCGTGGGAGCGTGACCAGGGGATCGGCCCCGAGAGAGCGCGCACCCGCCCCGCGTGACGGAATCGTTACGCAAACGCGCCCTGCTGTGCTTGCGGCAGCGCGATGCAATCGCTTGCATGGGGGGTGGGGCGAGAGCGCACCCGCGCTCGCGACGTCGCGATGCGCCCGGTCCGTACCTGACCGGGGCGGCCGACGTCCGGACCTACGACGAGGTGGAGGCTGAGATGACCAGGACCACGAGGACCAGCGCGGCACGTCGCCGCACGCTGGCGGTCGCCGCCGGCGGGGCGAGCCTCGCGCTCGTGCTCGCGGCGTGCAGCGGTGGCGGCGGCGGGGACGGCGACGGCGGTGACGGCGGCGGCGACGCCGCGACCCCGGAGATCGACTGCTCCGCCTACGAGGAGTTCGGCGACCTCGAGGGCACGGAGGTCTCCGTCTACACGTCGATCGTCGAGCCCGAGCAGGCGACGCAGGAGGCGTCGTACGACCCGTTCGAGGAGTGCACGGGCGTCACGATCAACTACGAGGGCTCGCGCGAGTTCGAGGCGCAGCTGCTCGTCCGCATCCAGGCGGGCAACGCCCCCGACATCGCGTACCTGCCGCAGCCCGGCCTGCTCAACACGATCGTCAACGACTTCCCGGACCAGATCGTCCCCGCGCCGCAGCAGACCGTCGCGAACGTCGACGAGTTCTTCAGCGAGTCGTGGAAGGAGTACGGCACCGTCGACGGCACGTTCTACGCCGCGCCGCTCGGGTCGAACGTCAAGTCGTACGTCTGGTACTCGCCGTCGATGTTCGAGGACGCCGGCTACGAGGTCCCGACGACGTGGACCGAGATGATGGACCTCTCCGCGCAGATCGTCGAGGACGGCGGCATGCCCTGGTGCGCCGGCGTCGAGTCCGGTGACGCGACCGGCTGGCCCGCGACCGACTGGATCGAGGACGTCGTCCTGCGCACCGCGGGTCCCGAGGTGTACGACCAGTGGTACACGCACGAGATCCCGTTCAACGACCCGCAGATCGTCGAGGCGTTCGACACGGCCGGCGAGATCCTCAAGAACCCCGACTTCGTCAACGCGGGCCTCGGCGGCGTCGACTCGATCGCGACCACCGCGTGGACCGACGCGGGCTACCCGATCCTCGACGGCACGTGCTGGCTGCACCGCGCCGCGAACTTCTACCAGACGCAGTGGCCCGAGGGCACCGAGGTTGCCGAGGACGGCGACGTCTACGCCTTCTACCTGCCGACCGACCAGACCGACATCAAGCCGGTCCTCGGCGGCGGCGAGTTCGTCGCGGCCTTCAACGACCGTCCCGAGGTGCAGGCCTTCCAGACCTACCTCTCGAGCGCGGACTGGGCCAACACGAAGGCGCTCACCACGCCCCAGGGCGGCTGGGTCAGCGCCAACAACGGTCTCGACCCGGAGAACCTCGCGACGTCGTTCGACCAGCTCTCCGCGGAGATCCTGGCCGACCCCGACGCCGTGATCCGCTTCGACGCGTCCGACCTGATGCCGGGCGAGGTCGGTGCGGGGACCTTCTGGACCGGGATGGTGAACTGGTTCACCGGCTCCGACACGCAGGAGGTCGTCGACACGATCGAGGCGTCCTGGCCGTCGTCCTGACCCGGACGGACGGGCGCGAGCCCGTCTGACGCACGCACGACCGGACGGGGGGTCCGCCCACTGTGGCGGACCCCCCGCTCCCGGGTCCAGGATGTAGACCACGTTCGCCCCCGACGCCGTGGGCGACCAGACCGGAGGCCACCATGGACTGGTTGACCGACCCGAGCTCTCCCGTGGAGAAGTTCGGGCTGATGTTCCTCGCGATCCTGCTCTTCGTCGTCGTCATGGGCGCGATCCTGCTCGCGGTGGACCGCCCCAAGCGCATCCCGCGCTGGGTCGTCGTCCTCGGGTTCGTGGGCCCCGCGGTCCTCGGGCTCGCGTGGGGCCTCGTGCGCCCCGCGATCATCACGATCTGGAACTCCCTGTTCGACCGCCGCGGCAACGAGTTCGTCGGGCTCGACAACTACGTCACCGCGTTCACCACGGACCAGTTCCAGCTCGTCCTGCGCAACACGGCGATCTGGGTCGTCGTGGTGCCGATCCTCTCGACGTTCATCGGGATCGTCTACGCGGTGCTCGTCGACCGCTCGCGCTTCGAGAAGTTCGCGAAGGCGCTGGTCTTCCTGCCGATGGCCATCTCGATGGTCGGCGCGTCGATCATCTGGGGCTTCGTCTACGAGTTCCGCCCCGACCAGCCGGGCGTCAACCAGATCGGCCTGCTCAACCAGGTGCTCGTGTGGCTCGGGCTCCCGCCGCAGCAGTTCCTCATCGGCCAGCCCTGGAACACGTTCTTCCTCATCGTCGTCATGATCTGGATCCAGACCGGGTTCGCGATGACGATCCTCTCGGCCGCGATCAAGGCGATCCCCGACGACATCGTCGAGGCCGCGCGGCTCGACGGGCTCAAGGGCTTCGGCATGTTCCGCTACATCACGATCCCGAGCGTGCGCCCGGCCCTCGTCGTCGTCCTGACGACGATCGCGATGGCGACGCTCAAGATCTTCGACATCGTGCGGACCATGACGGGCGGCCAGTTCGGCACCCAGGTCGTGGCGAACGAGTTCTACACGCAGGCGTTCCGGCAGAACAACCAGGGCCTGAGCTCCGCGCTCGCGGTGATCCTGTTCGTGCTCGTCATCCCGATCATCGTCTACAACGTCCGGCAGATGCGCCTCGCGGAGGAGATCCGATGACCAGCACGCCGATCCCCCCGGTCGTCCCGGACACCGACCTCACCACCGAGGCGGAGCTCGAGGGCCCCCGAGGCCCCCGCAAGCTCACCCGGCTCGAGAAGCGCGCGATCGCCGCCAAGGGCAAGCTCAGCTCCCCGTGGGCGTCGTTCCTCGCGATCCTCATCGCCCTCCTGTGGACCATCCCCTCGGTCGGTCTGCTGGTCACGTCGTTCCGCCCCGAGCTCGACATCCGCCGCAGCGGCTGGTGGACGGTCATCCCGGGCATCTTCACGGGCGAGGCCGAGTTCACGCTCGACAACTACGACCAGGCGCTGTACGGGAGCGGCAGCAACCTCTCCACGTACTTCGTCAACTCGTTCGTCATCACGCTGCCCGCGGTGGTCATCCCGATCACGCTCGCGCTGCTCGCGGCGTACGCGTTCGCGTGGATCGAGTTCAAGGGCCGCGAGATCCTCTTCGTCGCGATCTTCGCGCTGCAGGTCGTGCCGCTCCAGGTCGCGCTCGTCCCGCTCCTGCGCGACTACGTCACCGTCGGCCTCAACGGCACGTTCTGGACGGTCTGGCTGTCGCACTCGATCTTCGCGCTGCCGCTCGCGATCTTCCTGCTCCACAACTTCATGAAGGACATCCCGCGGTCGCTGGTCGAGGCCGCCCGGGTCGACGGCGCGGGGCACGTGAAGATCTTCTTCCAGGTGCTCCTGCCGCTGCTCGTGCCCGCGATCGCGTCGTTCGCGATCTTCCAGTTCCTCTGGGTGTGGAACGACCTGCTCGTGGGCCTGACGTTCGCCAACACGTCGTCCTACCCGCTCACCGTGCGCGTGGCCGAGATGGCGGGCTCCCGCGGCGGCGACTGGCACATCCTCACCGCCGGCGCGTTCATCTCGATCATCGTGCCGCTCATCGTGTTCGTCGCGCTCCAGCGGTACTTCGTGCGCGGTCTCCTGGCCGGCTCCGTCAAGGGCTGACCCGGCGCACCGCTTGACGCGGCCCGTCCCCTTCCGGGGGCGGGCCGTCGTCGTGCGCGGACGTCGACCCGCGCGTGCCTAGAGTTCGTAGGTGTCCCGTCGCCCCGTCGCCGCTCTCGAGCGGGTGCCCGTCCCGGTCCTCTTCGTCGTCTCGGGGCTGACGCAGTACCTCGGCGCGGCGATCGCCGTGGGGCTGTTCGCCGTCGCGGGCGCGATCGAGGTCGGGTGGCTGCGGATCGCGGCGTCTGCGGTGCTCCTGCTCGCGTGGCGCCGTCCGTGGCGCCGACGGTGGACGCGCCGTGAGCTCGTGGGGGTCGCGGTCTTCGGGGTCGCGCTCGCCGCGATGAACCTCGCGTTCTACGTCGCGATCGACCACCTGCCGCTCGGGACGGCCGTCGCGATCGAGTTCCTCGGCCCCGTCGCCGTCGCGGCGGTCACGGGCAGCGGGTGGCGCGAGCGCGGCGCGATCGCGGTCGCGTGCGCCGGGGTCGTGCTCCTCGCGGGCGTGACGATCGAGTCCGACCTCCCGCGCGAGGACGCCGTGCACGGCCTCGCCGCGATCACGGTGGCCGCGGCCTGCTGGGCGGCCTACATCCTCCTCGGGCGGCGCGTCGCGGTCGCCGGCTCGGGCGTCACGTCGCTCGCGGTCGCGATGACCGTGGGCGCGCTCGTCTTCGCCCCGGTCCTCGCGCCGGACGCGCTGCCCGTGCTCGGCGACTGGCGCCACGTGGCCGCCGTCGCGGGGATCGCGCTGTTCTCGTCCGTCGTGCCGTACGCGCTCGAGCAGGTCGTCCTGCGTCGCGTCAGCGCCGCGACGTTCTCGGTGCTCCTCGCGCTCCTGCCCGCGTCGGCGGCCGTCGTGGGCGCCGTCGTGCTGCGCCAGGTGCCGACGCTCCCCGAGGTGGCGGGCCTCCTGCTCGTCTCGGGCGCGATCGCCATGACGGCAGCGCCCCGGGACCGGCGGCAGGGCGGGGCGCCGCCGGGCGACGCCCCGCCCGACCCGCCGCTCCCCTGAGGCGCGGGACCGGGCCGCCGCCCGTTCTCAGAGGTACTGGCCGGGCGACGGCCGTCCGTCGTGCTCGTCGGGGCGCCCGCCCTGCTGGCCCGGTATCCCGCCGGGACCGCCGGGCGCCATGCCGGGCAGCGACCCGGGCGGGAGCGCGCGGCGCATCTGGGAGAGCTGGGCCTGCGCGGCCATCTGCTGCGCGACGAGCGCGGTCTGGATCCCGTGGAACAGCCCCTCGAGCCATCCCACGAGCTGGGCCTGCGCGACGCGCAGCTCGGCGTCCGTGGGGACCGCGTCGTCCGAGAACGGCAGGGTGATGCGGTGCAGCTCGTCGACCAGGTCGGGCGAGAGCCCCTCCTCGAGCTCGGTGAGCGACCGCTCGTGGATCTCGGCGAGGCGCGAGCGGGCCGCCTCGTCGAGCGGCGCGTCGCGCACCTCGTCGAGGAGCTTCTTGATCATGCCGCCGATGCGCATGACCTTGGCGGGCTCCTCGATCACCGTCGTCGGGCCGTCGTCGTCCTGCGAGGGGGCACCCTCGACGCCGACCCCGGTCCCGTCCGGCATGACGACGGTGGCGCGGCCGGGGTCGTCGCGCTCGGGCGCGTCGTCCGGGGCCGACCGGGGGTCGGGCGGGGTGGGCTCGTCGGGGCGGGGGTCGCGCGGTTCGTCAGCCATGGGTCCAGTCTGGCGCGCGCCGCCGACGCGCGCACCGACGCGGGCCGTGGGCGACGTGGCCGCGGCGAGGTGCCTGCGCGCCGCCCGGACCGCGCGAGCGTCAGGGGACGAGCAGCACCTTGCCGAAGACCTCGCCCGAGTCGAGCAGCTCGTGGGCCCGCGCCGCCTCGTCGAGGGGGAGTCGCGCGTGCACGACCGGGCGCACGCGCCCGTCCTCGACCATCGGCCAGACGTGCGTGAGGACGTCGTGCACGATCCGCGCCTTCTCGGCGGGCGGCCGGGAGCGCAGCGTCGTGCCGGCGACGGTCGCGCGGCGGGCCAGGAGCAGGCCGAGGTCGAGCTCCGCCCGTCGACCCTTCTGCATCCCGATGACCACGAGCCGGCCGCCCGTCGCGAGCACGTCGAGGTTCCGCGGGAGGTACGCGGCGCCGACGACGTCGAGCACCACGTCCGCCCCGTGCCCGCCCGACGCCTCGCGCACGGCCGCGACGAAGTCCTCCTCGCGGTGGTCGACGGCGACGCTCGCCCCGAGCGCGACGCACCGGTCGGCGCGGGCGCGCCCGCCCGCGGTCACGGCGACGCGGGCGCCGAGCGCCGCGCCGAGCTGCACCGCGACGGTCCCGACCCCGCCGGACCCGCCGTGCACGAGCAGCCACTCGCCCGACGTGAGGCGGCCGACGTCCACGAGGTTGCTCCACGCGGTGCACACCGCCTCGGGGAGCGCCGCCGCGTCGACGAGGTCGACGCCGTCGGGCACGGGGAGCACCTGGGTCGCGCGGACGCGCACCTGCTCCGCGTACCCGCCGCCGTCGAGCAGCGCGACGACGCGGTCGCCCGTCGACCACCCCGTCACGGCGTCGCCGACGGCCGCGATCGTCCCCGACACCTCGAGGCCCGGCCACTCGGGCGCGCCGGGCGGCGGCGGGTACGAACCGGCGCGTTGTAGCAGGTCAGCGCGGTTCACGCCAGCGGAAGCGACGTGGACCACGACCTCGTCCGTCCCGGGGGTCTGGTCAGGGAGCGTGGAAACCGTTAGTTTCTCAGGGCCACCGGGGCCCGATATCGTGACGCCTCGCACATCGCCGAGACTACGCGGGCGGCCCGGGGGCGCCGGTTCGCCGACGGGGGCGCCGTGGGGAACGGCACGCGTGGCCGTGCTGCTCACGGATTAGGTGTCCGGGAGATGTGCACCGATAGTTAGTACGCACGACCGGGGACCGGAGCCCGGGAGGCGCCGCTGCCGCGCGCCGACCGCGCTGCCGAACCGGGTGGACCAGGGTGATGGAGGCAGGTTCGTATGCTCCGCAGGTTGAGCGTTCGCGGGAAGATCCTTGCGGCCCTCGCGGTGCCTGTCCTCGTCCTCTTCGCGGCCGCCGCGATCATCTCCGCGCAGGCCATCTCGACGGCGCGCGACGCGAGCCAGACGAGCGCGCTCGTCGCGGCGCTCGCCGCGCAGGACGTCGCGGGGACCGAGATCGCGGCCGAGCGCACGTACGCCTTCCTCGACGCGCGGGGCGCGACCGAGGACGCCGAGGCGCAGATGATGGCGCAGCGCGAGAAGACCGACAAGGCGCTCGACGTGCGCGACCGCGCGTACGAGCGGCTCGACACGTCGGCGCTCGACCCCCGCGTGCGCGAGGCCCTGGCCGACACGATCGCCGACCGCTCGGACCTGCAGTCGGTCCGCCAGGCCATCGACCGCTCCGGCCTCGGCCAGCTGCAGCGCAACTCGCTGTACGGGAACCTCATCGACGACGCGCTCGAGGTGCCTCGCACGCTGGCCGACACGACGCCCGACCGCGGCCTCGCGCAGTACCTCGACACGTACGTGCTCCTCGACGAGCTGCTCGCCCAGCAGGCGCTCGAGCAGCCGGTGGCCGGCGCGGTGCTCCAGGCCGCGCAGGTGGGCCAGGAGAGCACCGCGACCAACCAGCAGGCCGCCGTCCTCGTGACGACCGGTGACGAGCTCGCCAAGCGCACGCAGACCGCGGTGCGCCAGCTCCCCGGCGAGCTCCGCCTCGAGACCCCGACGGCGACGTACAACCAGATCCGCCAGAACCTCATGGGCTCGCGCCCCGGCGCGACCCCCGCGAGCCAGGCGGCCGAGTGGCCGGCGCTCTCGCAGGCCGACCGCGACCAGACGGCCCCGGTGCGTGACGCGGTCCGCGTCGAGACCGAGAAGAAGGCGTCCGACCTCGCCGCCGCCGCGACGACCCGCGCGGTCGTGACGATCCTCGTGACCCTCGCCGCCGTCATCCTCTCCGTCCTCGTCGCGGGCCTCATCGCCCGCGCGATCGTCAACCCGCTGCGCCGCCTCACCGACGCGGCCGAGGACGTCCGCGACCAGCTCCCGAAGCTCGTCGAGCAGGTCGCCGTCCCGGGTCAGGGACCGGGCATCGACCTGGCGCCGATCGCCGTGGAGTCCACGGACGAGGTCGGCCAGCTCGCGACCGCGTTCAACGACGTGAACGAGACGACGATCCGCGTCGCCCGCGAGCAGGCCGCGCTGCGTGGCTCGATCGCCGAGATGTTCGTCAACGTCGCCCGCCGCGACCAGGTGCTCCTCAACCGCCAGCTCGCGTTCCTCGACGACCTCGAGCGCTCCGAGGAGGACGCGGGCACGCTGTCCAACCTCTTCCGCCTCGACCACCTCGCGACGCGAATGCGCCGCAACGCCGAGTCGCTCCTCGTCCTCGCGGGCATCGACTCCGGCCGTCGCGTGCGCCAGCCCATGCCGGCCTCCGACGTCATCCGTACGGCGTCGTCGGAGATCGAGCTGTACGACCGCGTGCGCCTCAACCTCGTGGTCGACCCGCTCATGCTCGGGCACAACGCGCTCAACGCCGCGCACCTGCTCGCCGAGCTCCTCGAGAACGCGACGATGTTCTCGGAGCCGCACACGCCTGTCGAGGTCACGACCGGGCGGGACGAGAACTTCGTCTACGTCACGGTCCGCGACCACGGCCTCGGGATGACGCCCGAGGAGATCGCGGACGCGAACCGGAAGGTCGCGACGCACGCGGCGTCGGACGTCGTCGGCGCGCAGCGCCTGGGTCTCTTCGTCGTCGGCCGCCTCGCGGACCGCCTCGGCGCGAAGGTCCGCTTCAGCGCCGGCGGCGACGAGCAGGGCACCGAGGTCGTCGTGTCGTTCCCGGCCGTCCTCTTCGTCCCGGACTCGAGCGTCCCGCTCCCGCAGCCGACCGACCCGCTCGAGACGAGCACGCAGGCCGCCGCGCAGCAGCTCGCGGGCCCGGCGGCCGCGCCTGCGCTCCCCGCGCCCGAGGCACCGGCCCCGTTCGCGGCGCCCGCGGCGCCCGCGGCGACGGCCTCCTTCCCCGCGGTCGAGCCCCAGGCTCCCGCGGCCGTGCCGGTCGACATCGACGCGCTGACCGACGGCACGACGCAGACGGGCATGCCCCGCCGTCGCTCGCGCACGGTCGACCCGGCCGCCGCGGCGCCGAGCGCGTCGTTCGCGTCCGGCCCGCAGACCGGCGCGATCGTCCTGCCGCCGCTCGCGACCCCCGCGCTGCCGGACCAGCTCCCCGCGGCCGACGAGGCGTGGACCCCGCCCGCCGAGGTCGCCGACGCCGGCTCGGCGCTCCCGAGCCGTGCGCGCCCGGCCGCCACGCCGGTCGAGCCGGTCTCCGCCGAGATCCCGGTGCTCGACGTGAGCACGCGCAGCGCGCTGTTCTCGAGCTTCCGCCCGATGGGCGACCGCCCGGCGGAGAACCCGGTCGAGCTGCCGGCCGCCCCGGACGTGACCGCCACGGACATCCCTCTCGTGACCGAGGTCCCGACCGGCTCCGCGCCGGTCCCGCAGGACGCGTGGAGCCCGCAGCCCGCCCCGGCAGAGGAGCCGGTCGCGCAGGCCTGGCCGGCGCCGGAGNGCCACGGACATCCCTCTCGTGACCGAGGTCCCGACCGGCTCCGCGCCGGTCCCGCAGGACGCGTGGAGCCCGCAGCCCGCCCCGGCAGAGGAGCCGGTCGCGCAGGCCTGGCCGGCGCCGGAGGCGCAGGCCTGGGCCCCGGAGCAGGCGTGGGCTCCCGAGCAGCCTGCCGTCGCGGCCGAGCAGCCCCCCGCGGCGCCCGAGCAGCCGGCCGAGCAGTCCTGGGCGCCCGCGCAGGCCGCGGACACCTGGGCGCCGTCGTCCGTGGGCGACGAGTCCCTGGACGCGACGCGCGTCGTGCCGCCGGTCCCGGCCGAGCCCGCGGAGGAGGCGACCGTCGCGCGCGTCCCGCTCGCCGAGCGTGCGCCCGCCGTGTCCGCCCCGGCCGCTCCGGAGGCCCGGCCCGCGGAGGATGTCCCGGTCGTCGAGAGCGCGAACGCCGCGGCTCCGGCCGAGGACATCCCGGCAGAGCTGACGTTCGAGGCGCTGCCGCGCTTCGAGGAGCTCATGGCGGACCTCCCGACGCGTCGGTCGCTGCGCGAGAGCCAGGCGCGCAAGCGCGGGCTCTTCGGCCGCCGTCCGCGGACGACGGCGACGCCCCAGGCGCGTCCCGCCGGCACGTCCGCGTCCGCGGCCCCCGCTGCGACGGCGCCCGCACCCGCAGGACCGTCGGCACCCGCACCGTCGGCACCCGCACCGGCGGCCCCCGCTGCGGCGGCGACGCCCACGGCGGCCCCGGTCGCGCCGTCGATCCCCGTCGCACCGCAGGAGCCCGCGGCCCCCGCACGCACCTCGGCGTTCGCGCCGCGCGCCGACCAGCCCGCGCCCGCGGCGTCGTTCGCCCCGCCGACGACGCCGGCCGAGGAGCAGGTCCCCGCGTCGCACGAGGCCGCGTACGCCCCGCTCGAGACCGCCTACTCCGCGACCGAGGCGCCCGCCGCGCCGCAGCCGTCGTACGAGCCGTCCTACGCGGCGCCGGAGCAGGCCTACGCTCCCGACGTCGCGCCGTCGGAGGCCGGGCGCGAGCCCGCCCCTGCGCGCGACTCCTGGGCGCCGGAGCCGGCCGACGCCACGGAGCCGGCCGGCTACGGTCCGCCGAGCCCGCTGGTGCGCCGGCCGGTGTCGGAGACGCTCGAGCCTCTGGAGCCCGGGTACATCAGCGACTCGGTCGAGGCGCGGTCGGACTGGATGGCGTCCGCGGTGCTGTACGAGGAGATGTCCACCCTGCTGCAGGGCAGCACCGACTTCCAGGAAGCGACCTTGGCGGACTCGAACGACGGCATCTACCAGCCCCTCAAGGTCGACGCGACGACGGCGTCGGGCCTCGCCCGGCGCTCGCGCGGCGAGGAGCGCGAGGGCTACGTGGACCGCTTCACGGCGCGGATCGACCGCGACCCGGAGCAGCTGCGGGCCCGTCTGTCGGCGTTCCAGTCGGCGACGGCACGCGGCCGCGTCGAGGGGCAGGACGAGACGAGTTCGACGTGGGACCCCCAGGCCGTGGATTATGTCCCTGATTCAGCGCCCCAGGCGCGGTAACCCACTGCCGTCTGCGGCAACTGACGAGGAGGAAGAGTGAACGCGCTCAGCACCGAGGCAACGAACTTCGGGTGGCTGCTCGACAACTTCGTGCGTACCGTCCCGGGCAGCCGGCACACGCTCGTGGTGTCGGCGGACGGCCTGCTCATGGCGATGTCCGACCAGCTGGACCGCACGAGCGGTGACCAGCTGGCGGCGATCGTCTCGGGCATGTCGAGCCTCACCCGCGGTGCGGCCCGCCAGCTCAACGGGGGGAACGTCCGCCAGGCCATCATCGAGATGGACAACGGCTTCCTGTTCCTCATGAACGTGTCGAACGGGTCGGTGCTGGGCGTCGTCGCCGAGGCCAACTGCGACATCGGCCTCATCGGCTACGAGATGGCGCTCCTGGTCTCGCGCACCGAGGCGACCCTGACGCCGCAGCTCATCTCGGAGATGCGGGGTAGCCTTCCCGTCGACGGCGCGACGCGAGCCCCGGTGGGATGAGGACTGATCGATGACGAACGTACCTTTCGGCAGCATGGGCGCCCACGACGGGTACGAGGCGGCGACGGTCCGCCCGTACGCGGTCACCGGCGGTCGCGTCCGGTCCGCCACGTCCGACCTCCCGCTCGAGGCGCTCGTCGAGGTCATGCCGGGCGCAGTGAACAGCTTCGGGCTCCCGCCCGAGAAGCGCTCGATCCTCCAGCACGCCGCGCACACGTACGTCTCGATCGCCGAGCTCTCCGCGCTCCTGCGCCTGCCGCTCGGCGTGACGAAGGTGCTCGTCGCGGACCTGCAGGAGGACAACTACATCACCGTCCACACGTCGACCCCGCTCAACGTCCACACGGGTCACGGCAGCAACCACTCGGGCCTGTCCCTGAGCGTCTTGGAGAGTGTTCTCAATGGCATTTCCACCCTCTGACGGCTCGGGCAGCGCGCCGCAGGCCGGGCAGCCGTCGGGGGTGGTCGGGGGCGCGCCCGGTGGCCAGCCGGCCGTCCGGCAGACCGCCTGGGCACCGGTGAGCCCCCCGGCCGGGGTGCCCACGCAGGCGCCCGCGGCGGCCACGCCCGCGCAGCGACCGTCCCCGGCGACGCCGGCTCAGCCGTCGGCCCCGGCTGCCCCGGCGCAGCC
>NZ_WMKA01000030.1 GCF_009711085.1 Cellulosimicrobium composti | reverse complement strand
CCGCGGGTGGCGTGGCCGCACGCGTGGGCCGCAGCGCCGCGCGCACGGCGGCGGGACCGGTGAGCCCCGACGGCGGCGCGGTCGCCGCGGGAGCCGGGGCGGCGGCGTCGGACCCGGTGGGCGTCCCGGCCGCGGGCGGCACGACGACGTTGCCCAGGCCGCCGCGCTCCAGGCGGTCGAGGCGCGCCGCGAACCCGGCGGCGCCGTCGTCCGCGCCCGGGAGGAGCAGGCGCGCCATGAGGAGCTCGAGGTGCAGGCGCGGCGACGTCGCGCCCGTCATCTCGGTGAGCGCCGCGTTGACCAGGTCGGCCGCGCGCGAGAGCTCGGCGACGCCGAGGTGCTGCGCCTGGGCCCGCATGCGCTCGAGCTGGTCGGCGGGCTGGTCGCGCAGCACGGCCTGCGCCTCGTCGCCGGAGACGGCGATGACGATGAGGTCGCGCAGCCGCTCGAGCACGTCCTCGACGAAGCGCCGCGGCTCGTGCCCGGTGGCGATGACGTGGTCCACGACGCGGAAGATGCTCGCGCCGTCGCGCGCGGCGAGCGCGTCCACCACGTCGTCGAGCAGCGTCGCGTGCGTGAAGCCGAGCAGCGCGACCGCGCGCTCGTACTCCACGACCCCGCCCTCGGCGCCCGCGATGAGCTGGTCCATGACGGACAGCGAGTCGCGGACCGAGCCACCCCCGGCGCGCGTCACGAGCGGGACCACGCCGCTGCCGATCGACACGCCCTCGGCCGCGCACAGCTCCTCGAGGTAGGGGCCCAGCACGTCCGGCGGGACGAGGCGGAACGGGTAGTGGTGCGTGCGGGAACGGATGGTCCCGATGACCTTGTCCGGCTCCGTCGTCGCGAACACGAACTTCACGTGCTCGGGCGGCTCCTCGACGAGCTTGAGCAGCGCGTTGAAGCCCTGCGGCGTCACCATGTGCGCCTCGTCGAGGATGAAGATCTTGTACCGGTCGCGGGCCGGGGCGAACGCGGCGCGCTCGCGCAGCTCGCGCGCGTCGTCAACGCCGTTGTGCGACGCCGCGTCGATCTCGACGACGTCGAGGCTGCCCGGGCCGCCGCGCGCGAGCTCGACGCACGAGGGGCAGACGCCGCACGGGGTGTCGAGCGGGTTGTCCGGGGTGTTCTGCGCGCAGTTGAGCGTGCGCGCGAGGATGCGCGCGCTCGTCGTCTTGCCGCACCCGCGCGGGCCGGAGAAGAGGTAGGCGTGGTTTACCCGCCCGCTGCGCAGCGCCTGCATGAGCGGCGCGGTCACGTGGTCCTGACCGATCACCTCGGCGAACGTCTCGGGCCGGTAGCGGCGGTACAGGGCGGTGCTCACCCCGGTCACTCTAGACGTCGCGACCCACACGCACGAGGCCGCGTCCTCAGCGGTGGAGGGCCTTGCGCGCGAGCCAGTTGCCGAGCAGCTGGGCCACCTGCACGATCGCGATGATGACGAGCACCGTCACGACCACGACGCCCCAGTTGTAGCGCTGGTAGCCGTAGACGATCGCGAAGTTGCCCAGCCCGCCGCCGCCGATGATCCCGGCGATCGCCGACATGTCCAGCACCGCGATGAAGAGGAACGTGTAGCCGAGGATGAGGGGCGCGAGCGCCTCCGGCACGAGCACCGTCGTGATGATGCGCCACGACGACGCGCCCATCGCGCGCGCCGCCTCCACCACGCCGGGGTCGATCCCCACGAGGTTCTGCTCGACGATGCGGCTCGTGCCGAACGCCGTCATCACCGACAGCGGGAAGATGAACGCCTCGGTGCCGAGCGTCGTCCCGACCACCTGGAGCGTCACGGGCCCGAGGAGCGTGACGAAGATGATGAACGGGATCGGCCGCACGATGTTGACGAGCACGTTGAGCACGCCGAACACCCAGCGGTTCTCGAGCAGGTTGCCGCGCCGCGTCACGTAGAGGGCGATGCCGAGCGCGAGGCCCGCGAGCCCGCCCGTGAGCAGGGCGACGGACACCATCTGCAGCGTCTGGCCGAACGACTCGACCAGCTTGGGCCACAAGAGCTCCCAGTCCCCGTTCATGAGCGGCCTCCGAGGTCGGCGGCGAGCCGCGCGACGCGCGGGTCGTCGAGCGGGTGCGCCGCCGTCCCGAGGTCCACGACGTCGGCGTGCGCGGCCAGCGCCGCGAGGAACGGCGCGACGCGGTCCTCGGGGGCGTCGAGCTCGACGGTGAGCGACCCGAACGGTCGCTCGCCCACCTCCGAGATGCCGCCGTAGACGACGGACCCGTCGACGTCGTGCTCGCGCAGCAGGCGGAACAGGTCCGTCCCGGTGCTCGCGCCCTCGCGCACGCCGACCGTGACGAGACGGCCGGGGTGGCGCTCGCGCAGGCGAGCCAGGGTCTCGCGCGAGGGCCGGTCGTGCAGCGCGGTGCCGACGAACCGCTGGGCGGCGTCCGCGCTCGGCGCGGAGAAGACGTCGTACACGTCGCCCGTCTCGACGACCTTGCCGTGCTCCATGACCGCGACGCGGTGGCACGTCGAGCGCACGACCTCCATCTCGTGCGTGATGACGACGATGGTGATGCCGAGCTCGGCGTTGACGCGCCGCAGGAGCGCGAGGACCTCGCGCGTCGTCTCGGGGTCGAGCGCGGACGTCGCCTCGTCGGCGAGGAGGATCGTGGGCTGCGCGGCGAGCGCGCGCGCGATCCCGACGCGCTGCTTCTGCCCCCCGGAGAGCTGGCGCGGGTACGCCTTCGCCTTGTCGGCGAGGCCGACGAACGCGAGCAGCTCGGCGACGCGCGCCGCCCGCTTCTCGCGCGACCACCCCGCCACCTTGAGCGGGTACGCCACGTTCCCCGCCACGGTCCGCGACGACAGCAGGTTGAACTGCTGGAACACCATGCCGATGCGCGAGCGCACCTCCCGCACCCGGCGCTCGGGCAGCCCGGTGATGACCTGCCCGTCGACCACGACCTCGCCGCTCGTCACGGTCTCCAGCGCGTTGATCAGCCGCACGAGCGTCGACTTGCCGGCGCCCGAGTAGCCGATGACGCCGAAGATCTCGCCGCGACGCACGGTCAGGGAGACGTCGTCGACCGCGTGCACGGCGCCGTCGCCCTCGCCGAAGGTCTTGCTCACGTGGCGCAGCTCGATCGCGGGCTGCGGGTCGCCGCCCGGGTCGCGGGGGGCCTCGGTCACGTCGGGTTCCTCTCGTCGGAGGCCGGCCCGTGGGGCCGGCCGCCTGGCGCCGTCTGGCTGCCGGTCGGTGAGCCGCTCGCCTGCCATCGTCCTCCCCCCGGGACGACGGCGCGCGGGGGCGGGTGCGGCGTGCGCACCCACCCCCGCGGCGTGCGGGTCAGGAGTTGCGGATGTCGGCCTCGATGCCGGCGAGGATCTCCTGGAGCTCGGCGGGCGAGTTCTCCTTGATGACCGCGGTGCCGCCCGAGGCCTTCTTCTCGGCCTTGACGACCTCCGGGGAGTGCGAGATCTCGGCGAGCTTGAGCAGCGTCTCGTCGTCCTTGTCCTCGGCGCGCGCGACCCACACGTTGATGTAGGGCTTCGCGGCGTCGGAGTCGGGGTCGTCCTGGAACAGCGCCTCCTCGGGCTTGAGGCCCGCGTCCTCGACGAAGTCGTTGTTGATGATCGAGGCGTCGACCGACTGGAGCTGGATCGGGGTCTGCTCCGCGGCGACCGGGGTGACGGTGACCTTCGAGCTCGGGAGCACGTCGAGCTCCGTGGAGATCGAGCTACCGCCGTCCTCGAGCTCGACGAGGCCCGCGTCCTGCAGCACGAGGAGCGCGCGGGCGAGGTTCGTCGGGTCGTTCGGGACGGCGACCTGACCGCCCTCGGGGATGTCCTCGAGCGAGGCGTGCTTGGTCGAGTACAGGCCGAGCGGGTAGACGGCGGTCGCGCCGATGGGCTGCAGGTCGTCGCCCGCGTCCACGTTGTAGCCCGCGAGGAACTGCAGGTGCTGGAACTGGTTGACGTCGAGCTCGCCCTGCGAGAGCGCCGGGTTGGCCTGCGTGTAGTCCTGGAGGTCGACGAGCTCGATCTCGATGCCCTCGGCCTCGGCCTGCTCCTGGAACACGGCCCACTTGTCGTCGGACGCGCCGACGACGCCGATGCGGATCGGGCCCTCGTCGTCGCCGTCGGCAGAGGAGCCGCCGGTGCCGCCACCGCCGCACGCGGTGAGGGTGAGGGCGGCCGTCGCGGCGATCGCGGTCCAGGTGAGGCGCTTGCGGGTGGTCGAGAACGACATGGGGGTTCCTTCCGGTGACGGTCGTGCGGGGTCGGCACGGCCGGGCGCAGGGGACGGTCCTGCAGGAGTGGGGTTCGGGGTTGCTTCCGGCGGGCCATCAGCCTCGCGGCGAGCGGGGGCCGGTCGTCGAGGACGACGCGGCGGGTGCGGCGCAGGTCTCCCTGCGGGTCACGACGGCGTCAGCAGCCGCACATTCGCCCGGTGCGCACGCCACGACAGCACGAGGCGCCGGCGCAGGACGCTGCGCGCGGGGTCGTGGTGTCGACGTGGTGCCGGGTCATGCAGACATCATGTGCACGCGTCGGCGCGCGGCGCCAATCTCCTGGGTAAAACGTCCACGATGCGGACGCCATTTTGATCGCATCGCGGGAAACGCAGTGGACGAACCGGTATCTATCGGACTCCGGCTCCGGTTCCCGCGCTCTTCGGAGCCCCCGCCGAGGAGACGTGCGCCACACCGCCCCGACCGCGGGGGCAACCCACGAAGGCTCAGGACCGCGGCGCGAGCGCGGCGAACTCGGGCGCGCCGCCTGCCGGGGGCTCGACCCGCATCGGGGGCATCACGCGCGCGACCAGCCAGACCGGCAGGATCGCGACGCACAGCACCGGGATGAGCTGCACGTCCCCCACGACGACGGCCGCCATGAACAGCGCGAGCCACCCGTCCCGGCTCACGACGATCGTCGCGCCGAGCACGCCCGCCCCGACCGCGACCGCCGCGGGCACCGCGGGCACGAGCGCGGTGGCGGCGAACCCCACGGCGACCCCGATGAACACCGTGGGGAAGATGCGCCCGCCACGGAAGCCGGCGCTCGTCGCCACGACGAGCGCGCCGGTCTTCACCACGGCCAGGACGAGGATCGCGCCCCACGTCATGGCGTCGGCCTGCTCGGACAGCTCCTTCATCTCCTCCAGGCCCTTGAAGAGCGTGAGCGGGCCGCCGACGACGCCGAGCAGGCCGAGGACGAGGCCGCCCGCGCCGAGCGCGAGGACGGGGTGGCGCATCCCGTGCAGCGCGCGGTGGACCCACGGCAGGGCGAGGACGGCGAGCAGCGCGAGCGCCGCGGCGGCGAGCGCGACGAGCGCCGCTCCGAGCGCGTCCCCGGCGTGGAGCCCGGGCCGGCTGGGCAGGTCGATCGCGAACGTGGGGGCCTCGAGCGCGAGCATCGTCACGGCTCCCGCGCCTGCGGCGACGAGCGACGCGAAGAGCCGGTCGAACAGCGGTCCGCTGCGGTCACCGCGCTCCGCGAAGGTCTCGGTGAGCACGAGCGCGGCCGCGACCGGCGTCGCGAAGAGCGCGCCGATCGTCGCGGCCAGGGCGAGCCCGACCGCGCCCTCGACGGGCACCCCCAGGCGCGGGCGGCACAGGATCCAGGCGGCGAGCGCCACGTTGATCGCGATGATCGGGTTCTCCGGCCCGAGGCTCACGCCGCCCGCCAGGCCGAGCACGAGCGCGACCGCGAGCCCCGGGAGCGCCCGCAGCGGGAGCGGCGCCGTCACGAGGTCCGTCGTCGCGGGGTCGACCCCCGCGTGGCCCGGCGCCCACCGGACGACGACACCGACGAGGAGCCCGGTGACCGTGAGCACGACGACCGTCCACCACGTCGGGGTGGTCCCGAGGCCCCAGGCCGCGGGCAGGCTCTCCCACACGAGGTGCTGGACCCAGGTCGCGAACGACGAGAGCGCGACGAGCGTGACGGCGCAGAGGACGCCGATCACGAGCGCCGGGACGACCCGGCGCAGGAGGTTCGCCGTCGACAGCGGGCTCTGGGTGTCCCCGGTCACACGGGCAGGGAACCACGCCCGGGCGGGCACTGCACGTCGGCCGTGCGGCATCGCGGGCCCCGAGGAACGTGAAGGACCCCCCGCACACCCACCAGAGCTCACCTACCCTTGCTGCCTTCCGGCCCTGGGGGAGTTCGGCGAGATGATGCCGCACGAGGGGTCTGCTCCCAGCCTAGCCCAGGTCCGCGTCCCACCCGAAACCCGCGTCCGCAGGGGGCGATTCGGCCCGGGCGCCGCGGTCCGGTATCCTCGTTGCGCTGCTGTCGGTCCGCCCTGCGCGCCCGGCCGTCGCACCAGGAGGATTCGCCTAGTGGCCTATGGCGCACGCTTGGAAAGCGTGTTGGGTTAACAGCCCTCGGGGGTTCGAATCCCCCATCCTCCGCCGGACCGAAGGGCCCGCCGCACACGCGGCGGGCCCTTCGTCGTCTCCCCACCGGCTCGCCCGACGGGCGGCCGGCGGGAGGGGCCCGACGGGCGGCCGGCGGGCAGGGAGAGCGCCCGCACCGAAAAGGCCCGTCGCACGGGTGCGACGGGCCTCTCGACGTCCCGACGGTCCGACGCGCCGGGACGTGGCGCCGGCGGTGCCGCCGACGGCTCCCCCCAGCCTACGGGTGTCCGGCCCGGAACGGCAGGGGTGCGGGGGCTCGACTCGCGGATCTTCGCCACACCGTCACGTCCCCGCGCGCCGCGCAGCGACCCCTGGACACCCGTTGAACACTTGTTTAGCCTATTGAACATGCGTTCAACCACGTCCTCCTCGTCCGGCCCACGGCGGCCCGCGGCGACGGGCGCCGACGACCTCACGACCCGCGCGCGGATCCGGGACGCGGCGATCGCCCGCTTCGCGCGCGACGGCTTCGGAGCGTCGCTGCGCACGATCGCGGCCGACGCCGGCGTGAGCGCCGGGCTCGTCGTGCACCACTTCGGGTCCAAGGACGGGCTGCGCGCTGCGTGCGACACCTACGTGTTCGAGGCGGTGCGGGACGCGAAGACCGAGGCCGTCTCCCCCGAGAACCCCGACGCGGGCCCCATGTCACTGCTCGCGCAGCTCGCGACGATCGAGGACTACGCACCCGTGTTCGAGTACACGCTGCGCAGCCTCCAGGCGGGCGGCGACCTCGCGCGGTCGTTCGTCGCGCACCTCACCGAGGTCACGCAGGAGTACCTCGCGGCGGGTGTCGCCGCCGGCACGATCCGCCCGAGCCGCGACGAGGCGGCGCGCGCGAGCTACCTCGTGTCGCTCTCGCTCGGCTCGCTGCTCGTCGACGGCGTGCTGCGCGACCGCACCGAGCCGCGCGACCCCGGGGCGGACCTGCGCGAGTACGTCGGGCGCGTGATGCTCCCCGCGCTCGAGGTCTTCACCGAGGGGCTCTTCGTCGAGCCCACGCTGCTCGACGCCTACGTCCAGCACACCACCCACCAGGAGGAGACGCCATGACGAGCACGACCCCCGCCGTCGAGGTGCACGACCTGCGCAAGGCGTTCGGGCACGTGCAGGCGCTCGACGGGCTCGACCTCACCGTCCGCGCGGGCGAGGTCGCCGGGTTCCTCGGACCGAACGGCGCCGGCAAGTCCACGACGATCCGCGTCCTGCTCGGCCTCCTGCGCGCCGACTCGGGCAGCGCGCGGCTCCTCGGCGGCGACCCGTGGCACGACGCGGTCGACCTGCACCGGCGCCTCGCGTACGTGCCCGGCGACGTCAGCCTGTGGCCGAGCCTCACCGGCGGCGAGGCGATCGACCTGCTCACCCGGCTGCGGGGGAACGTCGACCCGCGGCGCAAGGAGCTCCTGCTCGAACGGTTCGAGCTCGACCCGTCGAAGAAGGCGCGCACCTACTCGAAGGGGAACCGGCAGAAGGTCGCGCTCGTCGCGGCGTTCGCGTCCGACGTCGAGCTCCTCGTCCTCGACGAGCCGACGTCCGGCCTCGACCCCCTCATGGAGTCGGTCTTCACGCAGTGCGTGCGCGAGGTGACGGCGGAGGGCCGGTCCGTGCTGCTGTCGAGCCACGTCCTCGCGGAGGTCGAGAAGCTGTGCGACACCGTGACCATCATCCGCGCGGGCCGCACGGTGCAGTCGGGCACGCTCGCCGAGCTGCGGCACCTCACGCGGTCGTCCGTCACCGCCGTCACGCTCCGCGACCCCGCCGCGCTCGCAAGCCTCCCCGGCGTGCACGACCTCGTCGCCGAGCCCGGCGCCGACGGCACGCGCGTGCGGTTCGACGTCGACGACGACCACGTCGAGGCCGTCCTGCGGGCCGTCACCGACCTCGGGCTGCGGTCCGTCGCCGTCACCCCGCCCTCGCTCGAGGAGCTGTTCCTGCGTCACTACGGCGACGAGCTCGCCCTGCTCGACGGCGCGGGGTCGCTGTGAGCCGCGCCGAGACCGCCCCCGCGGCCGCCCCGCCGCGCGGGCGCCGCACCGCCGTCGTGCCGCCCGAGCCGCGCGGGCGCGGGGTCACCGGCTGGACGACGCTCCTGCGGTTCGCGCTGCGCCGCGAGCGGGTGCGGATCCCCGTGTGGACCGCGTCGGTCGCGCTCCTCCTCGCGTACGTCGCCGTCGCGCTCGACGCGCTCTACCCCACCGCGGCGGAGCGCCAGGCGCGCGCGGCGCTCGTGTCGAGCCCGGCGGGCATCATGCTCTCCGGCCCGCAGTACGGGATCGAGGACTACACGCTCGGCGCCATGATCGCGAACGAGATGGCGCTCACGGTGATGGTCGCCGTCGCGATCATGAGCATCTCCCTCGTCGTGCGGCACACGCGCGCCGAGGAGGAGACGGGGCGCGCGGAGCTCGTGCGGGCCGGGGTCGTGGGCCGCCACGCCCCCGGGACCGCCGCGTTCGCCGCCGCCCTCGTCGCGAACGCCGCGATCGCGGTCGCGAGCGGGGCCGTCCTCTCCGCGGCGGGCCTCGCGCCCGTCGACTCGTTCGCGCTCGGCGCCGCCGTCGGCGTCACCGGCCTCGTGTTCGCCGCCGTCGCCACCGTGACGAGCCAGGTGACCGAGCACGCGCGCGCCGCGAGCGGGCTCGCGCTCGCCGTGCTCGGCGTCGCGTTCCTGCTCCGCGCGTTCGGCGACGTCCAGGAGCTGCACGGGAGCTGGGTCTCGTGGCTCTCCCCCGTCGGCTGGGCGCAGCAGATCCGCGCGTACGTGGACCTGCGCTGGTGGCCGCTCGCCCTGTCGCTGGTGCTGGTCGCACTGCTCCTCGTGCTCGGCGCGGCGCTCGCGGCGCGCCGGGACCTCGGGGCGGGTCTCGTGCCGCCGCGCGCGGGCCGGCCCGACGCCGCGGGGTGGCTCGCGAGCCCGCTCGCCCTCGCGTGGCGCCAGCAGCGCGCGTCCGTTCTCGCGTGGGGCGTCGCGGTCGGCCTCACGGCGCTCGCGTGCGGGACGTTCGTCGACTCCGTGGGCACGATGGTCGCGGACAACCCCGAGATCGCCGCGATGCTCGGCGACCCGACCGACCTCGTGAGCGGGTTCGTCGCGGTCATGGCGCTCTTCCTCGGCCTCGGCGCGGGCGGCTTCGCCGTCGCCTCCGTCCAGCGGGCCCGCGGGGAGGAGACGTCGGGCCGGCTCGAGCCCGTTCTCGCGACCGGGGTGGGGCGCGTGCGCTGGCTCGGCGGCCAGCTCGTCGTGACCCTGCTCGGGATGGCGGCGCTGCTCGTCGCGAGCGCGCTCGGGCTGTGGCTCGGCGCCCTCAGCGTCGGCGAGGACACCTTCGGGCTCGCGGACTATCTCGCGGCGTCGTTCGCGTACCTGCCCGCCGTCGCGGTCGTCGCCGGGGTCGGGGCGGCCGCGTTCGGCGGGCGGCCCGGCCTCGCCGGGCTCGCGTGGGCGCTGCTCGCGTACTCGTTCGTCGTGACGATGTTCGGGGGCCTGCTCGACCTGCCGTCGTGGGCCGGCGCGGCCTCCCCGTTCTGGCACGTGCCGCAGCTCCCCGGCGCCGACGTCGAGCCGTGGCCGTTCGTGTGGCTCACGCTCCTGGCCGCCGCGCTCGTCGGGCTCGGCCTCGCCGCGTTCCGCCGCCGCGACGTCCCGCGGCCCTGACCCGGAGGCGGCGTACCGCGAACGGCGGCCCACCTGCGGCTAGGCTCGGTGGACGGTCCCGACCACGGAGGTGACGGTCATGCCCACGCCCGACCGGAGCGACGCGACGCGCTCGGCCAGGGCCGCCCTGCACGAGTGGGTCGCCGCGATCCCGACGCGCGACGGCGCGGACGACGCGGGCGCGCGCGACGCGCGCACCTGGGTCGCCGCGCTCGCGCTCGAGGGGACGTGGCTGGGCCTCTACCAGGACGCGTACGAGCTCACCGAGTCCGAGTGGGACGCGGTGATCGAGGACCTCTCCCGGTACGCCGACGTCCGGCCGCCCGCGAGCGCGGTCGTCTTCCGCGACGTCGACCTCGACGCCGACCCGTTCCGCGACGACGAGCGGCCCCTCGTGGACGCCGTGCTGCGGGTCGCGCTGGAGGAGGGTGTGCACAACGTCACGCTCGCCGCGGTCGCGCGGCGGTGCGACCGCAGCGAGTCCACCCTCCTCGCGATGTTCGGCGACGCGGAGACCCTCGTCGACGACGTCGCGCTCGAGGTCCTGCAGTCCGGCTTCGACGACCTGTCGCCCCTGCGCCTCGACCCGTCCCGCGCGGCGGTCGCGGCGTCCGTCGCAGCGCTCGACGACTCGCGCAAGGCCGCGGCGCTCCTGCGGCTCTACGCGCTGGGCGGGGTCGCGCGCGACGACGTGCCCGAGGGCCAGCACGCCGTGCACGAGCTCGTGCTGCGCGCGTGGCGCGAGGAGGGCGCGCCGACGCCCCTCGTGGTCGCGGCGCTCGCGTGCGACGGCTGGCGCGCGGGCGAGCTCCAGCGCGCGCTCGTGTTCCCCTCCGCGCTGCCGGGCGCGGTCGTGCGCGAGCTCGCGCGCCTGGTCGACGACGCGGCGGGTCCGGGCCCGGCAGGGCCGTCGATGGTCGACCCGGGGTGAGACCGGTCGCTCCTCGTGGGGAGATCGTGACGACTGCGTGACCGGCCCCCGGAAGGGCCCCGCGGGGGCCGGTGCCCGGCCTCTAGGATGTCCCGCATGATCTTCAAGGCCGTCGGTGACGGGCGCCCCTACCCGGACCACGGCCGGGTGACCGCCCGGGACTGGGCCGAGGTGCCCCCGCGCCAGGTGCGCCTCGACGAGCTCGTCACCACCAAGCGAACCCTCGACCTCGACGCCCTGCTCGCCGAGGACTCGACCTTCTTCGGCGACCTGTTCGCCCACGTCGTGGAGTACGAGGGCGTCCTCTACCTGGAGGACGGGCTGCACCGCGCCGTCCGCGCGGCCCTCCAGCAGCGCGCGATCCTGCACGCGCGCGTGCTGACCGTGCGATGAGCACCCGGTCCGGTAGGTTTCTGGCGTGACCACCCGCCCCGACACCGCGCGCGCCGAGCGTCGCCGACGCATGCACGAGCGCCAGGCGGTCGTGTTCGGGCTCCTCATCGCCGCGCTCGCCGTGGTCGGGCTCGGCGCGCTGGCCGTGTACACGGGGGCGATCGACGCCCCGTTCGACCGGCCCCTGTCGTCCCCCGAGGCGGTCGACGACCTCGCGGACGTCGAGGTTCCGTGCCTCGCCGAGGGCACCCTCCCGGTCGCAGCGGGCCAGGTCCAGGTCAACATCTACAACGCGTCGGGCACGGACGAGCCGCTCGGCCGGCTCAACCGGGACATCCTCGAGTCGCGCGGCTTCACCATCCTCACGACGGGCAACGCCCCGGACGTCGACGGCGACGGCGACCCCGACGCGATGACGCGCACGCAGATCCACTTCGGCCTCACGAGCGTGGCCCAGGCGTACACCCTGGCCGCGCACTACGAGAACCCGGGCCTCGTGCTCGACGTGCGCGAGGCCGCGACCGTCGACCTGTACGTGGGTGCGGACTTCGAGAACGTCGTGGACCCGGAGCTCGTGGGGCTGTCGGGGGACGTCCCGCTCGAGAGCCGGCCGGGCTGCGTCCCGATCGAGCAGATCACGCCAAGGCCGCTCCCCGTGCCCGCCACCGAGGGCTGAGCACGTCCCACCCGGCGCCCCGCCGATCCTCACGACCGCCGAACGGTTCCCATGAGCACCCTGCCCCTCCGGCACGCCCGGACCACCGACCCCGCCGAGGTCGACCGCCTCTACGAGATCTGCCTGCGCACCGGCGCGTCCGGGGCTGACGCGACCGCGCTGTATACGGACCCGCGCCTGCTCGGCGAGGTCTACCTCGGCGCGTACCTGGCCCTCGAGCCCGGGCTCGCGTTCGTCGTCGAGGCCGACGGCGTCGCCGCGGGGTACGTGCTCGGGGCCCGGGACACCGCGGCGTTCGAGGCGCGGACCGAGCGCGAGTGGTGGCCCGCGCTGCGCGAGCGCTACCCGCTCGGGAGCTTCCCGGAGGACTCGCGCGACGAGGCCCTCGTCCAGCAGATCCACCGCCCGCACCGCACGCACGCGGCGATCCTCGACGCGTACCCCTCCCACCTGCACGTCGACCTCCTGCCCGCCGCGCAGGGCGGCGGGAACGGCCGGCGACTGCTCGAGACCCTGTTCGACGCGCTGCGCGTCGCGGGCTCCCCCGGCGTCCACCTGGGCGTCGCCGAGGACAACGTCTCCGCGATCGGCTTCTACGAGCACCTCGGGTTCACGCGCCTCGACGTACCCGAGGGCCTCGTGCTGGGGCTGCGGCTCTAGGTCGCGCCCGCCGCGCGTGCCGCGCCACGAACGGACCGGTCCGACGAGCGGGCGCTCCGGGCGGCACGCGGCCCCGGGTCCGGTGCCGTGACGGACCGGGGCCCCGGGGCCGCGTGGTGTCAGCGCTTCCTCAGTGCGCGTCGTGGACGGCGGGCTCGTCGCCGCCGGGGGCCGACGCCGGGCTGGCCGGCTCCTGCGTCGTCCCGCGCCACCGGGCGACGGCGCGCATGAGGTGGTAGATCACGAGCGCCGAGGCGGTGCCGAGCGCGATGCCCTCGAACGTCAGGTCGCCCGCGGACCACGTGAAGTTGGCGATGCCGATGACGAGCGGCACGGCGGCCGTCGTGAGGTTCACCGGGTCGGAGAAGTCGACCTTGTTCTGCACCCAGATGCGGGCGCCGAGGATGCCGATCATGCCGTAGAGCATGGTCGCGGCGCCGCCGAGGACGCCCGCGGGGATCGTGGCGATGAGCGCGCCGAACTTCGGCGACAGCGACAGCACGAGCGCGGTCGCCGCCGCGACCCAGTACGCCGCGGTCGAGTACACGCGCGTGGCGGCCATGACGCCGATGTTCTCGGCGTACGTCGTGGTGCCGGACCCGCCGCCCACGCCCGCGAGCGTCGTCGCGAGGCCGTCGGCGAAGAGCGCGCGGCCGGTGAGGTCGTCGAGGTTCTTGCCGGTCATCGCCGCGACCGACTTCACGTGGCCGACGTTCTCGGCGATCAGCACGAGCACGACGGGGACGAACAGGCCGAGCACGGCGACGTCGAACGTGGGCGTGACGAACTCGGGGAAGCCGATCCACGCAGCCTCGCGCAGCGCGTCGAACGACACCTCGCCCCGGACCACGGCCACGACGTACCCGACGAGCACGCCCACGAGGATCGACAGACGACCGAGGATGCCCTTGAACAGGACGCTCACGAGGATGATCGCGGTCAGCGTGACGACGGCCGTGACCGGCGCCTGCTGGAAGTTGCCCCACGCGGCGGGCGCGAGGTTGAAGCCGATGAGCGCGACGATCGTGCCCGTGACGATCGGCGGCATGACGACGTCGATCCACCGTGCTCCCGCGAGGTGCACGACCAGGCCGACCGCGGCGAGCACGAGGCCCGTGACGAGGATGCCGCCGACCGCGACGGACTGGCCCTGGGACGCCGTGGCCGCGCCGATCGGGGCGATGAACGCGAAGCTCGACCCGAGGTAGCTGGGGAGCCGGTTGCGCGTGATGAGCAGGAAGCCGACCGTGCCGATCGCCGAGAAGAACAGGGTCGTCGCGGGCGAGAACCCGGTGATGAGGGGCACGAGGAACGTCGCGCCGAACATGGCGACGACGTGCTGCATGCCGATCCCGACGGTCCGCGGCCAGCTCAGCCGCTCGTCCGGGTCGACGACGTCCCCCGGCGCGACCGTCTTCCCGTTCCCGTGCACCCGCCATCCGATGGCGCTCATGACTCTCCTGTCCGTGAAGTTCGTGTGACGACCCCCGGAGCAGGGTAGTGCCACCACGTCACGGCGCCGCGTGCCGGTCCGCGCCGTCGGGCGCGGTGCCGGACGCACCGGCCCGGTGCCGCACGCACCGGCCCGGTGCCGCACGCACCGGCCCGGTCACCGTCGCGCGCCGCCGCGCGACGGTGACCGGCGAGAGGATCACGTCAGGGCAGCTGCGGCACGACCTCGCTCGCGATGAGGTCGAGGTGGTCGAGGTCGTGCAGGTCGAGGACCTGGAGGTAGAAGCGCGTCGCGCCCTGCTCGGCCGCGGCGGCGATCTTGTCCGCGACCTCGCTCACCGTGCCCGCGAGGCCGTTGCGGCGCACCTCGTCGGGCTCGCGGCCGATGGCGTCGGCGCGGCGGCGGAACTCCGCCTCGTCCTTGCCGACCGCGACGACGAACGCCGCCGAGTACACGAGCGAGTCGGGGTCACGGTCGGCGTCGAGGCACGCGGCGCGCACGTTCTCGAACCGCTCGGGCAGCACGCCCGGGTCGGGGAACGCCGCGTTGTACTCGCTCGCGAACCGCGCGGCGAGCGCCGGCGTCCGGCGCGGGCCGTGGCCGCCGACGATGACGGGCACGCGCTCCTGCGCGGGCTTCGGCAGCGCCGGCGAGTCGGTGAGGGTGTAGTGCTCGCCGTCGAACGAGAACGTCTCGCCGACCGGCGTCTCCCACAGTCCCGTGATCACCGCGAGCTGCTCCTCGAGGATCCCGAACCGCTTCTCGGGGAACGGGATGCCGTACGCCGCGTGCTCCTGCGCGTACCAGCCGGCCCCCAGGCCGAGCTCGACGCGCCCGCCCGACATCTGGTCGACCTGCGCGACCTGGATCGCGAGCACCCCGGGGTGGCGGAACGTCGCCGACGACACGAGCGTGCCGAGCCGGATGCGGCTCGTCTCGCGCGCGAGGCCGGCGAGGGTCGTCCAGGCGTCCGTCGGGCCGGGGAGCCCGTCGCCGTCGCCCATGACGAGGTAGTGGTCGGAGCGGAAGAAGGCGTCGAAGCCGAGGTCCTCGGTGGCCTTCGCGACGGCGAGGAGGTCGTCGTACGAGGCGCCCTGCTGGGGCTCGGTGAAGATGCGCAGGTCGATCTGGGTCATGCCGTCACCCTGCCACACGCACCGGCCAGGCCCGGGTGCGGCGCTCAGTCGGCGACGGGCACCAGGTCGAGCTCCTGGAACTCCGCGACCTCGGGCACCCAGCGGTCGGCGACGAACGCGCGGTGGTCCGGGTGGGCGTCGTACGCGGCGTACGCGGCGTCGTCGTCGAACACCATGGAGAACTGGAACGTCAGCGGGCTCTTCGGGCTGACCTGGCGCGAGACCGTGAAGTCCCGCACGCCTGGGACCGCGGTGAGCGTGCGGCGCGCGGTGCCGAGGAACTCGGCCTCCTCCGCGCTGCCGGCGGGGTGGACGAGGCGGAAGGCGACGGTGTGCTGGATCACGCCCCCACCCTAGGCTGGCGGCCATGCGCGTGAGCACCGTGATCCTGCCGATCTACCCGTGGCGCGAGGGCCGGGAGGTCTGGCGGGCCGCCGACGACCTCGGGTTCCACGCGGCGTACACGTACGACCACCTGTCGTGGCGGTCGTTCCGCGACGGTCCGTGGTTCGGCGCGGTGCCGACGCTCGCTGCCGCGGCGGGCGTCACCGAGCGGGTGCGGCTGGGCACGCTCGTGTCGTCGCCGAACTTCCGCGAGCCGGTGACGTTCGCGAAGGAGGTCATGACGCTCGACGACCTCTCGGGCGGGCGGGTCACCGTCGGGCTGGGCGCCGGGACGACGGGCTTCGACGCGACCGTCCTCGGCGGCGAGCCGTGGTCCGCCCGCGAGCGCGCCGACCGGCTGCGCGACTTCACGGTCCTGCTCGACCGCCTGCTCACCGAGCCCGCCGTCACGCACGACGAGGGCCACTACCGTGCGCACGAGGCGCGGACGATCCCCGGCCCCGTCCAGTCGCCGCGCGTGCCGTTCGCGATCGCCGCGACGGGCCCGCGCGGCCTGCGGCTCGCGGCACGACACGGGCAGGGCTGGGTCACGACGGGCGACGGCCGCCTCCCCGACGACGCGACGCCGACGCAGTCGCGCGCCGCCGTGCGCGCCCAGGTCGAGCGGCTGGAGGCGGCGTGCGCGGACGCCGGTCGCGACCCCGCCTCCGTCGAGCGGATCCTGCTCACCGGCTTCACGCCCGATCCCGCGCTCGAGTCCGTCGACGCTTTCGTCGAGACCGCTCACGGCTACGCCGAGGCGGGGATCACCGAGATCGTGGTGCACCAGCCGATCCCCGGCACGCAGTTCGCCGCCGACGAGCGCGTCTTCGAGCGGATCGCGACGGACGGCGCCGCGCAGGTCCGCGGCCTCGCGACGGGCACGTCGTCGGCCTGAGCCGACCGCCCCGCGGCGCGGAACCTCCGGGCGTGCTTCCGCGTGAAAGAGACAGGGGCGCCGTGACACAGGTCTCGACGGAGGGGTCGACGGGACCGGACGCGAGGAGGCGACGTGCGCAAGGCAGCGGCGGGGTGGTACGCGGACGCACCGGGCTCGGGGAGCGAGCGCTGGTACGACGGCTCCGCGTGGACCGAGCGGACGCGCGCCCGGGCGTCGGGCGCGCCGCACGACGCCGGACCGTGGCGCCAGGTCCTGGCCGTCGGGTCGGTCGTCGTGCTCGTCGTGGCGGCGCCGCTCCTGCTCGCCGTCGTCGGCTGAGGCGCGGGCCGCTCAGCCGAGCGGTCCCACCACGCGGTACGTCACGTGCGTGACGAGCGACGCGGCGCGTACGGCGACGGTCTCGAGCGCGAGGGGCGGGACGCCGTCGAGCACGCGGTCGCCGAAGCCGAGGACCTGGGGCACGACGTGCAGCCGCAGCTCGTCGAGCAGGCCCGCCGCGAGCGCCTGGTTGATCGTCGCGGCACCGCCCGCGATCGCGACGTCGCGGTCGCCGGCCGCCTCGCGCGCCTGCGCGACGGCGGACCGGATGCCGTCGGTGACGAAGAAGAACGTCGTCCCGCCCTCCATGACAACCGGCTCGCGCGGGTGGTGGGTGAGGACGAAGACGGGCCCGTGGTAGGGCGGCTCCGGGCCCCACCAGCCCGTCCAGTCCAGGTCCCACTCGCCGCGCCCCGGCGTGAACATGTTCCGTCCCATGACGAAGGCGCCGGCCGCGAGGATCGCCTCGAGCTCCGCCGTGTTCTCGTCGGGGGTCTCGAACATCCACCGGTGCAGGTCCACGCCCTCGCCGAACGGGTGCTCCAGGGTCTGGTCCGGCCGGGACGAGAACCCGTCCGCCGACACCGACACGTCGCACGTCACCCTGCCCATGCCGCGCTCCCCTCCGCGGTCGGCACGCCGGCCGCCGTCGTCCACAACCTGACGTCCCTGGGACCGGAGCGGTCCCCCGAACTCATCGGCGGTGGCGCGGACGCGCGGCGACGGGGCGACGCGCGAGCGGGCCGCCGTCCGTGCCTCGCGGCGGTTCCCGGGCGGTGAGGTGCCGGCCGACGGGGGCTATCGTGGGCCGCGTGACGGCACGAACGAGCGCGCGGGAGTCCCTTGCCGCGAGCCCCGGGGCGGCGTCGTCCTCCCTCCCCGCGAGCGACGCCCGCGCCGGCGTGCCCGACGACCGGCCCGGCGTCGCGCCGGCCCCCGAGGAGCGCGCGTGAGCGCCGCACCGGGCCCGGCGCCGCGGCCCGGCGTCGGGGAGCGCCTGCGCCGCTGGTGGCAGCGCGCCGACGACGTCCGCACCGGGGTGCGCTGGGCGAGCGTCGGGACCGTCCTCGGCGGGATCGCCGTCGCGCTCGTGTGCCTCGTGCTCGTGCTGCGGGGCCGCACCTGGGCCTGGTTCCCGCTCCTCGCGGCGGCGGCCGTCGCACTCCGCGAGGTCCGCTACCTGCAGCGCGCCGCGCGCGGCGGGCGTCCCCGCTACCACGAGAACGCGCCCCGCTGACGTCACGTGCCCGGTCGCTCGCCCGGGCCACGCGGCGGCACCGCCGTCATCCGGAGGTCGCACCCCGGTGGACCCCAGGATCCACCGGACGGGCGACGCGCGAGGGGGAGGTCGCGGGGAAGACTGGCGGCACGGCGTCGGGCAGCGGCGTCGCAGACCACCGGAGGCGCACCGTGACGACCCACACCCCCGCCCGGGACGCCGCGCACCCCGACCAGGCCCCCGAGCGCCCCGCCCGTTCCACCGCGCGCGATCGGCGGTCCACCGCGCGCCGGGGCCGCGGCTCCCGGGACGCGAGCCCCCGCCGCACCGGCGTCCCGCCGGTCGAGCGCGCGAACGGGTGGCTCGTCGCGGTCGCCGTCGTGGCCGGCGCGATCCTGTTCTCCGTCCTCGCGATGAACGCGTTCCTCGGCCGCTGACGCGCGGCGACGAGCACCGAGCTTTCAGCCCCTCGACCCGTCGACGCGGCGCCCGCCGAGGTCTACCGTCGAACCACGGGCGCCGCTGCCTCCGGTACGCGCCCGGCCAACGTCAGGCGGAGGCTGCGATGGTGTCCTCGGACGACGACTCCCCGGGTCCGGGCGACCAGCGCGAGAGCGGCCCCGCCCCGTCGGACGCCGACGTGTTCGCGGAGCGACTGTTCTCCGCGACGCTCGGCGCGATCGACGTCCTCGCCGTCTACGTGGGCGACCGCCTCGGGTGGTACCGGGCGCTCGCCGACGGCGGCCCGCTCACGTCCACCGGGCTCGCCGAGCGCACGGGCACCCACGAGCGGTACGCGCGCGAGTGGCTCGAGCAGCAGGCCGCGAGCGGGATCCTCGTCGCCGAGGACCCGGGCGCCGCGCCCGCCGTGGGCGCCGACCCGGCCGTCGTGGGCCGCGAGCGCCTCTACGCCCTGCCCGCCGCGCACGCGGAGGTCCTCACGGACACGTCGTCGCTCGCGTACCTCGCGCCGCTCGCGCGCTTCGTCGGGGCGATCGGGCCGCAGCTCCCCCACCTGCTCGACGCCTACCGCACGGGCGGCGGCGTGTCGTGGGAGCAGCTCGGGGACGACGCGCGCGAGGCCCAGGCGGACGTCAACCGCCCCTGGTTCGAGCGTGAGCTCGCGCCCGCGCTCGCCGGGGTCCCGGAGGTCCACGACGTGCTGAGCCGGCCGGGCGCGCGCGTCGTCGACGTCGGGTGCGGTTTCGGGTGGTCGACGCTCGCGCTCGCGCGCGCCTACCCGGGCGCGGTGGTGCACGGCGTCGACGTGGACCGGCCGTCGGTCGCGGCCGCACGCGCCGCCGCCGAGGAGGCGGGCCTCGCCGACCGGGTGACGTTCCACCTGGCCGACGCCGCGGAGCTCGGGCTCGTCGAGCCCGCCGGGCGCCCGTTCGACGCCGCCTTCGCGTTCGAGTGCGTCCACGACATGCCCCGGCCCGTCGCGGTGCTCGACGCCGTGCGACGCGCGGTCCGGCCCGACGGCGTCGTGGTCGTCATGGACGAGGCCGTCGACGAGGAGTTCACCGCACCCGCCGACGACGTCGACCGCGTCATGTACGGGTACAGCCTGTTCGTGTGCCTGCCCGACGGGCTGTCGTCCCCGCCGTCGGTCGGCACCGGGACCGTGATGCGCCCGGCGACGCTGCGCCGGTACGCGCGCGAGGCGGGTTTCGCGGACGTCGAGGTGCTGCCCGTCGAGGACTTCGCCTTCTTCCGGTTCTACCGGCTCGTGCCCTGAGCGTCGGGCGGGTCGCCCCACACGACGACGTCGCCGGCGCGGATCGTGCCCGACGAGAGCAGCCGGCACACGACCCCGCCGCGCGCGTGCATCGCGCGCATCGCCCCGGGCGCGATCCAGTCGTCGAGGAGCCGGCAGGGCGCGGCGACACGGAGCACCTGGAGCTCCACGTCGCCGATCCGCAGGAACGTGCCCGGCTTCGTGGGCAGGTCGCCGTGGGTGAGCGTGACGTTGCGGCGCGTCAGGCCCGGGTCGATCTCCTGCCCGAGCGCGGCGGACGCGTCGGCGAGGTCGGTGAGCGTCTGGATCGTCACGTGCCGGTGCTTCGAGCCGTGGTAGCGGTCCCCGACGAGGCCCTTGCCCTCCTCCGCCTCGACCTCCTCGACGACGCGGGTCGGCAACCGGCGCGCCTTCGCGACGTGGATGGCGTGCACGCGGGGCTGGTCGGGCATGGTCCCAGCCTCGCACGGGCGCGCGGCGGGCCCGCCGCCCGGGAGGGAGCGAGCGACCGGTACCGGTGTACCGTCCGGTGCATGACCGACGTCCGCAGCCGCACCCACGCCCAGGCCGTCGACGCAGCGATCGAGCTCTTCACCCGCAAGGGGTACGAGCAGACCACCGTCGAGGAGATCGCCGACGCCGCCCAGGTCAGCCGCGCCACCTTCTTCCGCCGCTACGGGTCGAAGGAGGACGTGGTCTTCGCCGACCACGAGCTCCTGCTCGACGAGGTCGTCGTCATGCTCGCGGCGACGCGCCCCGTGCCCGACGCCGAGGGCCGGCTCACGCCCGACCCGTCGGTCGACCCGTACGTGGAGGTCTGCCGCGCGGCGCGGCTCGTGTTCGACCACCACGTCGGTCAGCGCGAGACGTCGCTCGCCCGGTGGCAGCTCCTCCAGCAGGTGCCCGCGCTGCGCGACCGTGAGCTCGTCACGACCCACCGCTACGAGCGCGCGTTCACCGCGTACCTGCGCGACGCGCTCCCGCCCGACGCGCGGCGCTCGACCGCGTCCATCGCGTTCGCGGCGTCCGTCGTCGCGGTGCACAACGCGCTCCTGCGCCGGTGGCTGCGCTCCCCCGACCAGGACCTGCGCCCGCAGCTCGAGGAGGCGTTCGCCGACCTGCGCCGCGCCGCCGTCGGTCGGTACGGGCCGCCCGAGGACGCCGCCGCCGAGCGCGGCTCCGGCGACGGCGTCCCCGCGGCGCGGCGCGTGGTCGTGACGGTGGTCGACGCCGGCGCGGACGCCCAGGCCGTCGCGGACGACGTCGCCCGCGCCGTGCGCGACGCCCTCGCCTAGGCGCGAGATCGGCAGGTCGCGCCGACGTCGGCAGATTCTGCCGAGATCGGTGATCCCGACTGCCGATCTCGCACGCGAGTGCCGATGTCACGACGGACGGACGGCCTCCCCCGGGTGGGGAATGCGCGGGTAGCATCGGCCGTTGCAGAACGCAGTACGCACGAACGTGCTCCGGGGTCGGTGCAATTCCGAGCCGGCGGTGACAGTCCGCGACCCGCGCCCACGCGCGGTTGACCTGGTGGAACTCCGGGACCGACGGTGACAGTCCGGATGGGAGGAAGCACGTGCGGCGCGGCCGTCCTCGGCCGGGCTCCCTCGCGAGCCCGCGCACGGGACGCGTCCCGCCGTGGTGAGCGACGCCGTCGGGTCGGCCCGGCGCGCCGCCCGCCCTCGCCCCGGAGCCCGACGTGCCCGGGAGGACGAGGACACATCCGATGGACCTGATCCACACGCTGTTCGACGCGCAGCTGACGATCGGCGACCAGCACCTGCTGTGGCGCGAGATCGTGGGCAACGGGTTCGGCCTGGCGTCGGCGCTGGGCGGCATGCGACGCAAGGTGTGGGCGTGGCCGGTCGGCATCGTCGGCAACCTGTTGCTGCTCACCGTGTTCCTCGGCGCGGTGTTCGCGACGCCCAACCCCGTGAACCTGCTGGGCCAGGCCGGCCGCCAGGTGATGTTCGTCATCGTGTCGGTCTACGGGTGGGTGCAGTGGCGCCGCACCCGGCAGCGGCTCGACGGCGCGGACGCCGACGCGGACAGCCACGGCGTCGCCGTCGTGCCGCGCTGGGCGTCGTGGCGCCAGCGCGTGTTCCTCGTCGTCGCGCTCGTGGGCGGCACGGCGCTGCTCACGCCCGTGTTCCGCGCGCTGGAGTCGTACGAGCCCGTGTGGGCCGACGCGTGGATCTTCATGGGCTCGCTGCTCGCGACGTACGGCATGGCCAAGGGCTGGGTCGAGTTCTGGCTGATCTGGGTCGCGGTCGACGTCGTGGGCGTCCCGCTGCTCCTGTCCGCCGGGTACTACGCGTCGGCGTTCATGTACGTCTTCTACGGCGCGTTCACGCTCGTCGGGTTCTTCGTGTGGTGGCGCGTGCGTCGTCGCGCGACGGCCGACGAGGAGGCGGCCGCGGCGGTCGCCTGACGGCTCAGTCGTCGAACAGCATCCGGTCCGACGGCGCGACCCGGGTCGCGCGCAGCGCCGGGTCCGCGCACAGGGCCTCGACGACGGCGTCGCTCCCGCCGACGTAGGTCGCCGCCGCGTCGATCTCGGTCCCGACGAACCAGGACCGGTCCTCGGGCCACCACAGGTTCGGGGGCTGGTCGTGTGCACGGAACCCGGCGGCGTCGGCGAGCGTGCCCGTCCACAGGTGGTACTCGCGGTGCGGGAGCAGGAGCATCGGCGCCGCCGGGCGCTCGACGAGCGTCGCCGTGATCCCCGCCCACGCCTCGTCGAGCGCGCGCTCGCGCTCCTGCGGGCTCGGCGGGGGCTCGTCCGGTGACCACGACACGAACGGCGCGACGCCCGACGTCGTGCGCGGGTCGGTGCCGTGGTCGTAGAGGAAGCCGTGCCCCGTCCACAGGGCGAGGTGCACGGGCTGCTCCCCCGTGAACGGCGCGAGCGCCGCCGCGAGCGCGGCGCTCTGCGCCACGAGCGTGCCGTCGTCGTCCCACCCCGGGTGCGCGACGCCCGCGTACGCGGTGTACTCGCGCGGGACGGTGCCGTCGACGGTCGGGCCGAACTCGCCGAGCCGCCGCGCGATCCACACGCCCGCCGAGGCGTCGTCGTCCCAGGTCACCATGTCCCGACCCTACGGCGCGGCTCGCGAGAGACGCCGATACGCCGTCTCAGATTGACTGAGACCGGGTATCGCTGCACTATGGGAGGGACCGCCGCCGACGCCGGGCCCGCACCCCGGGCAACCGCGTCGAGGGCGGTCGACCGACCGCAGCCGCCCTCCCAGGGGAGCACCGATGCCCACCACCCCGATCATGCCCGGCGTCACCGAGCCCACCTACGACCTCGCGACGCCGCTCGACCTCGACTACGCCGGCGCGTTCGCCGACGCGACCGAGGCGGACCGCGCCCACCAGCAGCGCGTCCGGCAGTTCGTCCAGGACGAGGTGCTGCCCGTCATCGACGACTACTGGGAGCGCGCCGAGGTCCCGTTCGACCTCGTCAAGCGCATGGGCGAGCTCGACCTGCTGCGCGACGGCGTCGACGTCGAGGGGCGCCCGCACGTGAGCCTGCTCGCCGCGGGCCTCGCCGCGATGGAGATGTCGCGCGGCGACGGCTCCGTCGCGACGATCTGCGGCGTCCAGGGCGGTCTCGCGCTGCGCAGCATCCAGATGCTCGGCTCCGACGAGCAGCGGGCGAGGTACGCCGAGCCCATGGCGCGCGGGGAGATCCTCGGCGCGTTCGCGCTCACCGAGCCCACCCACGGCTCGGACTCCGTCTCGCTCGAGACGACGGCGCGCAAGGAGACGCGCGACGGCGTCGAGGGCTACGTGCTGAACGGCGAGAAGAAGTGGATCGGCAACGGGTCGTCGGGTCACATCACCGTGGTGTGGGCGCGCCTCGTCGGCGACGACGGCGACGGCCAGGTCCACGGGTTCGTCGTGCCGCAGGACACCCCCGGGTACACGGGCACGACCATCACCGGCAAGGTGTCGCTGCGCGCGATCTGGCAGGCGCACGTCGTGCTCGACGACGTGTTCGTCCCCGCCGAGAACGCCCTGCCGGGGGCGCGGTCGTTCAAGGACACGTCGCGCGTGCTGTTCGCGACGCGCCTCGGGGTGGCGTGGGCCGCCGTCGGGCACGCGGTCGCGTGCTACGAGGCCGCGGTCGCGTACGCGAAGCAGCGCGTCCAGTTCGGGCGCCCGCTCGCCGCGAACCAGATGATCCAGGAGCGCCTCACCCGCATGCTCTCGACGATCACGCAGCTCCAGCTCCTCGTCGCGCAGATGACGCGGCTCGACGAGGCGGGCACGCTCACGGGCCCGCAGGCGTCGCTCGCCAAGTACTCGTGCACCCGCGGGGCCCGCGAGGTCGCGGCGAGCGCGCGCGACCTGCTCGGCGGCAACGGCATCCTGCTCCAGAACCGCGTCGCGCGGCACTTCGCCGACATCGAGGCCCTGCACACGTACGAGGGCACCGAGTCGGTGCAGGCGCTCATCGTCGGCCGCGACATCACGGGCGTCTCCGCGTTCGTCTGACCGCCCCGAGGGCGCACGCCCTCCCCCCGCTCCCCGGCGCCGCTCGCCCCTCCTCGCGGCGCCGGGGCTCCCCGATCCCCGCGTCCCGCCTTCTCCCGGACGGAGCACCATGAGCACCGACACCCTTCCCGACGGCGCAGCCGTCACCGCCGAGGACGAGGTCACCCCGGTCCTCCTGCACGGCGCGCGCACCCCGTTCGCGCGCTTCCGCGGGGCGCTCGCCTCGCTCTCGGCCGCCGAGCTCGGCGCGCACGCGATCCGGGGCGCGCTCGCGGCCGCGGGCGTCGCGCCGGAGCAGGTCGACACGGTGATCGTCGGGCAGGTCGTGCAGGCGGGCGCCAAGCAGGGCCCCGCGCGCCAGGCCGCGATCCTCGCCGGGATCGGCTGGGACGTGCCGACCGTGACGATCAACAAGCTGTGCCTCTCGGGGCTCACCGCGATCATCGACGCGGCGCGCCTGGTCCGCACGGGCGAGGCGAGCGTCGTCGTCGCGGGTGGCCAGGAGTCCATGACGAACGCGCCGCACCTCGTGGTCGGCACGCGCTCCGGCTTCGCGTTCGGCGACGTCACGATGGCCGACTCCCTCACGCACGACGGCCTGAACGACCCGTTCAGCGGCGAGGTCATGGGCGAGCTCACCGACCGCGGCTGCGCGACGCGCGGCATCGGCCGCCCCGAGCAGGACGCGTTCGCGCTGCGCTCGCACCAGCGGGCCGCCGCGGCGCGCGACGCCGGCCGCCTCGCCGAGGAGATCGCGCCCGTCGAGGTGCCGCAGCGCAAGGGCGAGCCGGTCGTCGTCCGGCACGACGAGGGGGTGCGCGCCGACACGACGCTCGAGGCGCTGGAGCGGTTGCGCCCGGCCTTCGTGAAGGACGGGACCATCACCGCCGGGTCGAGCTCGCCGCTGTCCGACGGCGCGGCGGCGGTCGTCGTCGCGAGCCGCGCCTTCGCGAAGCGCAACGGGCTGTCGTGGCTCGCCGAGATCGGCGCCGCCGGCCAGGTCGCCGGGCCGGACAGCTCGCTGCACTCCCAGCCCGCGCGCGCCATCGAGGCCGCCGTGAAGCGCGAGGGGGTCTCCGCCGCTGACCTCGACCTCGTGGAGATCAACGAGGCGTTCGCCGCCGTCGCGCTGCAGTCGATCGCCGACCTCGGCATCGACGCGGACGTCGTCAACACCGACGGCGGCGCGATCGCGCTCGGGCACCCCGTCGGCGCGTCCGGCGCGCGCCTCGCGCTCCACCTCGCGCTCGCGCTGCGGCGCCGCGGGGGCGGCATCGGCGCCGCGGCGCTGTGCGGCGGCGGCGGTCAGGGCGACGCGCTGATCCTGCGCGCCTGACCCTCCGGGCGGCGCCGTCGGGGCTCCGCCGCGCGAACCGACCAACCCTGGTGCACGATGCTGCACCAGGGTTGGCGCGCTTCGGTCGCCGCGGTGTGACGCAGATCGCGCCGAGGTCGGCCGATTTCGCGTCATGGATCGCGTCTGGCGCGGTCTCTCTCCCTGGTACCACCCCGACGAGAGGACCGCCATGACCACCGTGACCGACGCCGCCCGCCGCACCGCGAGCCGCGCGCGCCACTCGCACCTGTCCGCCGTCGCCGTCGTGCTCGTCGGTCTCGCCGCCGGCTTCGCCGCCGCGCCCTACCTGCTGGGCTGACCCGGCCCGCCGTCGTCGTCCCGCGGGCCGGCCCGCCGGAACGAGTCGACGAGCGCCCACACCGCGCCGACCGCGCCGACGAGGCAGAGGACGACGAGCAGCGTGAGCACCGCCGCCCCGGGGACCTCGCCCGCGGCCCAGCCCTCGACCGCACCCCGGACCGCGAACGGGGCGAGCAGCACGCAGAGCAGCAGCACCCCGACGGCGTATGCGCGGCGCCGCCGAGGATTCCCCGGCGGCCGTGACAGACCGTAGTGGTAGAGCGCCACGCCCGGAGCCTACGACCCGGACGCGCGGTCCTCGGCCTCTGCCACGAGCTCCTCCAGGCGGTCGAGCAGCGGCACCTGGCCGGAGACGACGAGCCCGCGGGCGCGCGCGACCGGGAACCACGCCGCACGGTCCAGCTCCGGGAACTCCTGCATCCGCCCCGATCGCGGCGGCCACTCCAGCGCGAACGTGTTGCTCGCGATCGCCGTGACGTCGAGGTCCGCCTCGCGCGCCCACGCCGACACGAGCTTGCCCGCGCGCTGCCGCACGGTGCCCAGGTCGAGGTCCGGCGCCGCCGCGTCCGGCGCGGGGACCCCGAGCTCCTCGGCGAACTCGCGCAGCGCCGCGGCCAGACCGTCCTCTCCCGGTTCGACCTCGCCCTTGGGGATCGTCCAGCCGCCCGCGTCCTTGCGCGCCCACAACGGGCCGCCCATGTGCCCGAGGAGCACCTCGACGACGCCGTCACGGATCCGGTAGAGCACGAGCCCTGCTGACTGCTTCACCCCTCCTTCCTACACAGCGGACGCCGCTCCGGCTTGTCGAGCGCGCGGCCGTCGCCCCGGCGAGCGGTGCGCGCGGGCGTGTCGGAGGTGCGGCGTAGCGTCGACCGCCCGAGGACCGGACCGCAGGAGGGACCACGATGACCACGCCGACCGTCACGCACCTCAACCCGCCCGGGCTGCACCGCAACCCCGCGTTCTCGCAGGGCACGATCGTCGAGACGGGGCGCACCCTGTACGTGGGCGGCCAGAACGGCACCGACGCCGACGGCGCGATCGTCGAGGGCGGCATCGCGGCCCAGACGGCGCAGGCCCTGCGCAACGTGCTCGCCGTCCTCGCCGAGGCGGGCGCCGGCCCGCAGGACGTCGCGCGCCTCGCCGTCTACCTCGACCCCGAGGCCGACCTCATGGAGGGGTTCGCGGCCGTCGGGGAGGTGTGGGGTCCCCACCCCGCCGCCGTGACCGTGCTGCGTGTCGGCCTCGGACGGCCGGGCGCGCTCGTCGAGATCGAGGCGGTCGCCGCCCTCCCCGGCTGACGTCCGACGGGTGGGCGCCCGCTCGCGTCGACGAGGCGTCGTGGTGGAGGGACGACGTGCCGTTCCGTGCGGGCGCGCGTGACGTCGTGATGGCGCTGCGAGCGCGGGCGTGCGAGCGCGGGCACGCGTCCTGGCGTGCGGGCACGGGGCGGATGTCGTCCTGCGTGCGGGCGCGGGGGGATGTCGTCCTGGCGTGCGGGCTCGGGGCGGGTTCGTCCTGACGGGCGCGGGGCGGGTGTCGTCCTGGCGCGCGTGCGCACGGGGGCGCCGCTACTGTCCGGGGGTGCTCGCCGACCGGACCTCGCGCCGCGCGCTCGGACGGGCCGCGTCGTACGGGGTCGCGGCCAGCGTGCCGGTGCTCGCGCTCGGGTGGCTCGTGCGCGCGGAGTCGGGCGCCGTCGCCGAGGCCGACCGTGCGACCGTCGCCGCGGCGACCCGGTTCACGGCCGCGCGCCCGGCGCTGCGTCGCGCGCTGCTCGTCGGGCAGGAGGCGCTCGCCGCGCGGTGGATGAACCTCGCCGCCACGGGTGTGTGCGCGTGGGCCTGGCACCGCCGGGGCCTTGGGGCGCGCGCCGCCTGGGCGGCCGGCACGGTCTGGGGCGCGTGGGCGCTCGGCCTCGCGGCGAAGGGGCTCGTGGGCCGCGCCCGGCCCGTCGTCGAGGACGTCGTGACCACGGTGCCGGGCACGAGCTTCCCGTCCGGTCACGCGATGAACGCGGCCGCCGTCGGGGTGAGCCTCACGGTGCTCGTGCGGCCGCTGCTGCGCCGTCGCGGTCGTGCCGCGGTCGCGACGGCGGCCGTGGTGCTCGCGCTCGTCACCGCCGCCGACCGCGTGCTGCTCGGCGTGCACCACCCGTCCGACGTCGTCGGCGGGCTCCTCCTCGGCGGCGTCGTCGCCGGGGCGTCCGCCGTCGGCTTCCACGGGTGGGCGTCCGCCGCCCCGTCCGGGTCCGCTCCGAGGATCGAGGTCTGATGCGTCCCTTCGTGCACCGCTACGAGCTCGACACGTCCCGACCCACCGCGAAGGAGGTGCTGCGCGACGTCGGCCTCCGCGCGTTCGTGCCCGGCGCGGTGCTGTGGGTGCTCATCGTGGCCACGGGGTTCCTCGTGCGGGGGCCGCTCGGCGACCTGCCGGGCGAGGTCGCGGTGAACCGCTGGTTCGAGGAGCGCCGCACGCCGACCTGGGACGCGGTGACCGACGTGCTGTCCCTCATCGGGACCACCGAGTTCATCATCGGCGGCACGCTGCTCACCGTGCTGCTCGTGTGGTGGCGGACGCGGCAGTGGTGGTTCGCCGTCGTGCCCGCGCTCGCCGTCGCGCTGCAGGCGCTGATCTTCCTCACGTCGTCGATCGTCGTGGGGCGCGAGCGGCCCGACGTCTCACGGCTCGACGAGGCCCCGCCCACGTCGAGCTTCCCGTCGGGCCACACCGGCGCGTCGGCCGCGTTCTACCTGACGCTCATGCTGCTCGCGCAGCGCATCACGCACCCGGTGCTGCGGGTCGTCGTGACGATCCTGTGCTGCCTCGTGCCCCTCGGCGTCGGGGTGTCCCGGCTGTACCGGGGGGCGCACGGCACGGCCGACGTCGTCGCGGGCCTCGTGAACGGCGTCGTCTGCTGCGTGCTCGCGTGGAACTACCTGCAGCGCGACGTGCGCGCCGTGACCCGCGAGCACCGCTGAGCCTCCCGGCGCTCCCGCACCTGACGCGCCTGCCGCGCCTGCCGCGCCCGCCGCGGGCTCTCGCGCCACCGCGCCGACCGCGCCGACCGCCCCAGCCGCGCCGACGCGAACGGCGGGCCCGGTCTCGAGGACCGGGCCCGCCGTCGTCGTGCGGGGTGGTCCGGGCGGCGTACCGCCCGGCCGACCGTCAGGTCACGCGCACAGACCCACCGGGTCCCACGAGCCCCACGTCACGGACCCGGGCAGCTCGCCCTGCGTCCACCACTGGGCGCGGTAGTTCACGCCCGCGCGGGAGGCGGTCTGACCGCCGGTGTACACGGCCTCGCGCGACCACGCCGGGGCGCAGTCCGCGACCTCGACCGCGGGCGCCGTGCCGCACGGGCCGATCTTCTTCCAGGCGTTGCTCGCGCCCGGCTCCTGGTTGCGCGTCCACCACCGGGCCGCGTACTCCGCACCCTCGTGCGACACGACGTCGCCGCCCGTGTAGACGCCCGTGCCGTACCACGGCGCCGCGCACTCGTCCGCGACGCCCGGTCCCGGGGTCGCCGCGCGCAGCGTCGAGCCCAGGGCGTCGCCCAGCTCGTTGCGGTAGTCACCGGAGAGGTCCCACCACATCGCGCCGCCGTAGCCCTGCGTCGCGACGAACTCGGCCTTGGCCGTCACCGACGCCGGGTCGTCGTAGCTCCACCACTCGTCGCCGTCGTAGAGCCAGCTCGCGCCGATCTCCGGGTCGAAGAACGCCTCGCCGTCGAACGAGCGCAGCTCCGCGTACGTCTTGGTGCCCACGTAGCCCGCGGCGGGCTGCCAGCCCTGCGAGCCGTCCTCGACGCCGTACCAGCCGTGGCCGTAGGCGGCGAGGCCCGCGTTGACCTGCGACGGGTCGGCGCCCGCGTTGACGTACATGGCGAGCGCGCCGTCGAGCCCGAGCCCCCAGTTCTGCGTGCCGTCGGGGTGCAGGTTGCCCTGGTGCCCCGTCTGGTTCGGCACCCAGCCGCCGTGGAAGTCGTAGCCCTGCACGTTGAGGAAGTCGACGACGGCGAACAGGCGCGGGTCGAGCCAGCCGCCCTCGCCCGCGTTCCAGCCGCCCGCCGGGGCGAACGCCGTGAGGAGGTACTCCTGCCCGTTCGCCGCGCCGCGCGCGTCGAGCTCGGCGCGGAACTCCTCCATGAGGAGCAGGAAGTTCTCCTTGTCCTCGGGGCGGGCGTTGGCCGTCTCGCCGCCCGTGACCGGCCACTCCCAGTCGATGTCGATGCCGTCGAAGATCCCGGCCGCGGCGCCCGGGCCGCCCTTGCCGTCGACGACGGGCAGGTCGCCGTCGATGTAGAGGTCGAGGCAGGAGTCGACGAGCGCGGTGCGGCCCTCGGGGGTCGACGCCGCCTCCGAGAAGTTGTCGGACCAGGTCCAGCCGCCGAGCGAGATGAGGATCTTCGTCTCGGGGCTGACGGCCTTGAGCTTCTTCAGCTGGTTGAAGTTCCCGGCGAGCACCTGGCCGGGCTCGTCGGCCTTGCCGTCCACGGAGTCCGCGGCGGGGACCTCGGCGACGAAGTCGTTGAGCGGGTCGCCCTCGCCCGGGACGTCGGCGATGTCGCACACGAGGTCGGTCGTGACGTTGCCGAACGCGTAGTTGATGTGGGTGAGGTCCTCGATCGCCCCGGTGCGCACGAGGTCGGCCACGTGGAAGTCGCGGGTCTGGCGCGAGTCGGCCATGACGTAGCCGACGCTGCGGAACCCGTTGATGTCCGACGGCCCGGCGACGGACGCCGTCGGCTTCGCCGCGGGCTGCGGTGCCGCCGCGGCGGGCACGGCGAAGGTGGACGCCGCGAGGGCGAGCGCCCCGACGACGGCGGTGGTCGCGACCGCGCGCGAGCGGGCGGTCGGTGCGTGCGGGGAGGGGGTGGACGAGCGGCCCGAGGAGGCCACGCTGGGTGTCGATCGATCGGTCATGAAGGCCTCGTTGCTCTTCGGCCCGGGCTGGGGATCCCGGGATTTGTTCGGTCTCCTGCAACTTACCTGGCGGCGGCGTGTTTACGCCAGGGTCCGAACGAAAGTCCCCCGTGTCGGTCCGGGCGGGCAGAGTAGGGCGGTGAGCATCGACCGCGCGCCGCACGCCCCGGTGCTGCGCGCGCGCCCGACGATCGTCCACCTCGACGCGGACGCGTTCTTCGCGGCCGTCGAGCAGCACCAGCGCCCGTCGCTGCGCGGGCGTCCCGTGCTCGTCGGCGGGGTGGGTCCGCGCAGCGTCGTCGCGACGGCGTCGTACGAGGCGCGGCAGTACGGCGCGCGCTCCGCGATGCCCATGGAGCAGGCGCGGCGGCTGTGCCCGCCGTCGACGGTCGTCGTCGTGCCACGGTTCGCCGCGTACTCCGCCTACTCGGCACGGATCATGGCGGCGCTGCGCGAGGTCACCGAGCTCGTCGAGCCGGTGAGCATCGACGAGGCGTTCGCGGACGTCGCGGGCGCGGTCGGGCCCGAGACCGACCTTCGCGCGCTCGCGCACCGGATCCGGGAGCGAGCGCGCGAGCTGAGCGGGCTGCCGGTGTCCCTCGGGCTCGGCCGGTCGAAGCTCGTCGCGAAGCTCGCGTCCGAGGCCGCGAAGCCCGGCGGGGTGCGCGTGGTCGGCGCCGACGACGAGGACGCGTTCCTGCTCGACCTGCCCGTGCGGGCGCTGTGGGGCGTCGGACCCGTGTCCGCCGCGCGCCTCGACGAGCTCGGGGTCCGCACGGTCGCGGACCTGCGCCGGCAGCCGCTCGACACGCTGCTCCTCGTCGCGGGCGAGGCGGGCGGCACGAACCTGTACCGGATCGCGCGCGGGTGGGACGACCGGCCGGTCACCACCGTGCGCGAGCGGAAGTCCGCGGGCGCCGAGCACACCTTCGACACCGACCTGCACGGCCGGGCGGCGATCGCCGCCGCCCTCGACCCCGTGGTCGACGCCGCGCTCGCCCGCCTCGAGCGGCACGCCGTCGCTGCGCGCACCGTCGTCGTCAAGGTGCGGCTCGCGTCGTTCACGACGCTCACGCGTTCCGTGACCCTGCCCCGCCCGACCGCCGACGAGGGCGCGCTGCGCGACGCCGCGCACCGCGCGCTGCGCCTCGCCGACGTCACCGAGCCCGTCCGGCTCCTCGGGGTCGCGTTCCACGCGCTGTCCGAGCACGCGCAGCTCATGCTGCCGCTCGGCGACGAGGCCGCAGAGGCCCCCGCGGAGCCCGCCGACGCCGTGCCGTTGCCCGCGCCGTCGCCCTCGGGACCCGTCCGGGCGACGGCCGCGAACGTCGCGCCCGGGCTCGACGTCGCCACAGCCGCCGACGGGCGCGGGTGGGTCGTGCGCGTCGGCGACGACGGCCGCGTCGCCGTGCGCTTCGAGACGGCGCGGACCGGCCCGGGCTACCAGCGCTGGGTCGATCCCGACGCCGAGGACCTCACGCTCGTCGAGCCGCTCGGCCCCGACGGCGAGCCGATACGCCCTGTGCCACCGGACGACGACGCGTAGCCGCCCTCCCCGGTGCCGCCCGCCGTCGTGGTGCTCGGACCGCCCAGGCCGGGGGCCGCCGTCGGGACGATCCCGGCCGCGGCGACGAGGGCCGCCGCCCCCACCCAGAAGGCCGCCTGCGGGCCGACGACGTCGCTCAGCCCGCCCGTGACGAGCGCCCCGGCGGCCTGCCCGGCCGTGAGCGCGACGAAGAGGGCGGCGGTCGCGCGGCCGGCCGCGTGCGGGCGCAGGGCGGCGCCCCACGCGATGAGCACGCCGCTCATCGCGGTGTACGCGCCGCCGAAGACGGCGCCCCCGACTGCCACGACGAGCACGCTGCCGGGAGCGAGCGTCAGGGCCGCGGTGCCGGCGGCCGTCGCCAGCACCGTGACGACCCAGGCGCGGCGCAGGCCGAGCACGCGCACGGCGTCGCCGCTCAGCGCGCCGAGCACCGCGGCCACGCCGAGCAGGCACCACAGCGCGGCGGAGGTGCGCCCGGGCAGACCGCCCGTGACCGTCACGAGGTCGCGGCCGAACGTCCACACGGCGGCGCTGCCGACGCCCGCGACCGCGGCGGCGACGCCGGCACGCACGAACGGTCCGCGAGGGCGTGCGCCGGCCTGCCGCCCGGGAGGGCCGGCGTCGTCCGTCGGCGGCGAGCCCTCGGGGCCCGACGGCCAGCGTGCGCTCCGGTCGACGACGGCGGCCGTGACGAGCGCACCCGCCGCGGCGCCGAACCACACGGGCCGCCAGGCGTCGGGCGCGGCGAGGGTCGCGGCGCCGACCAGGGCGACCCCGACGCCCGTCCCGGCGTTGACCACGGCCTGCGCCCGGCCGGCGCGCCGCGCGTCGACCGTGGACGCGACGGCGGCGACGAGCGCGGGCGAGGCGGCGCCCGCGGCACTGCCGGCGACGAGCACGCCCGCCGCGAGGCTCCACGCCGACCAGGACGCGCCGACCAGGAGCGCGCCCGACGCCGCGAGAGCCGCCGCGACCCGGACGACGGCCCGCGGCGCCCGTCGTGCCATGGCCCGCTGCGCCCACAGCGCGGCCGCGCAGTACGCGGCGAAGCTCCCCGCCGCGATCGCGCCCGCGAGCGCCGAGGACAGACCGAGCTCGCTCGTCAGCGCGGGCAGCTGGAGCCCGTAGCCGTAGCGCACGACGCCGTAGGTCACCGCGATCAGGCCCGTCCCCGCGGCCACGAGACGGCCCGGCGACGTCGCACGGCAAAGGTGTAACGATCGTTTCATCATAATGATCGTTACAGTAGTCCCATGCCTCGGGCCCACGCACGCGGGACGGCGCGCGACCGTCTGCTCGACGCCGCGGAGGAACTGTTCGTCGAGCGCGGGATCGCCGCGACCGGCGTCGACGCCGTGCTCGGCCGCGCGGAGGTCTCCCCCGCGACGCTCTACGCGCACTTCCCCGGCAAGGACCACCTCGTCGCGGGCTACCTCGAGCGCCGCCACGAGCGGTGGCGCGCCACGTGGGACGCCGCCCTCGAACGCTGCGGCGACGACCCCGACGCCCGCGTCCTCGCGATCTTCGACGCCCTCGACGACTTCCCCACTGCGACGAGCACGCGCGGGTGCGCGTTCCTCGCCGCCGCGGTCGAGGTCACCGAGCCCGAGCACCCCGCGTACCGCTGGCTCGCCGCCGACACCCACCTGCTCGTCGAGCGGCTGCGCAGCCTCGCCGCCGAGAGCGGCGCCGCCGAACCCGACGCCCTCGCCGCCGAGATCCTCGGCCTGTACGACGCCGCGCTCGCCTCGCGGACGCGGCGCACCGTCGCGGGTGACGGCGGACCCGCCGCGCTCCCCTGCCGCGCGCTCGCCGCGGCCGCAGTCGCGCGCCACCGCGCCGGATAGTCGCCCAAGGCCCGCGCGAACGGGCCGCCGGCGGGGTCACGCCAGCCGGCGCCAGCTCCCCTCCGAGACGACCTCGACGCCGCCGTCGACCACGAGGGCCGTCTCGTCGTCGATCGCGTAGGCGGGCCCGCCCAGGGACGCCGCCCACCGCTCCGCCGCCGCCGAGGTGTTGTCCGGGAGGTCGGGGTGGTCGAGGTGCGGGAACAACGAGAAGTCGACGAGCCCGAGGGGCGACACCGCCTCGCCGTCGGGCGGCGCCCACCCGACGAACTCCCGCCCGATCCGCGGCGTCAACGCCATGCTCCCGCCGCTCATCCCGACATAGACCGTCCCGGTGAGCGTCGGGACGAGGTCGGCCAGACCCGAGCGGCGCATCCAGTACGCGAGGTAGAGGGCGTCACCCCCCGCGGCCAGCAGCACGTCGGTCTCCTGGACGAGCGGCACCCAGCGCCCCGCGGGGATGCTCGGCAGCGCCGTCAGCTCCAGCACCCCGACCGATTCCCACCCCAGACCGGCCATGTGGTCCGACTCCCCGGTGATGAAGTCCCGGGCGTTCTTCCCCGGGCCCACCCACGGGTGGCCGTACAGCGCCGTGGGGATGCACAGCGCCGAGCACTCACCGATCGGCCGACCCAGCAGCCCGACGAGCGCCGTCTCGATGGTCGGGTTGGTGACTCCCCCTGACGTGAGCAACAGCTTCATCCCACCCTCCGGGTCTTGGCGGTATGCGCGGCAGACCGGGACGAGGTCCGGAAGTCATCGCCTGCACCGCCGCACGGCCTGCGAATCGTGCGGCGACCGGCCGTCGTCTGGTCCGGGTAGGTCCTCGTCGCTCGCTACAGTGCGGTCACCGGCGGCGGTCGCCGGTCGGACAGCCGACGAGGAGAGTGCCGTGCGACCGGTGTCAGACCAACACCCCCGACTGGCCCGGATGGACGCGTGGACCTGGAAGCTCCGACTGTGGGCCCCTCCGCTGATGGGTCCGCCGTTCCTCGTGTCCGCTGTGCTCGTCCCGTTCCCGCCGGGAATGACCGCCTTTCTATTAGCGGCTTTCACCCCTGGCACGGTCGTCCTGATGTGGGAGCAAGCGCGGACCCGCCGATGGCATCCCCTGGCGGACGAGAAGACGCCCCGACGGATAGCAGCCGGCGCCGTCGCGGTGGTGGCTGCAGTCGTGGCGGCCTACTACGCCATGCGGATGTGGGACGGCGTGGGCTGCGTGCTGGGAGCGATCGCCTGGTACGGCGCGATGTGGGCCACCGCACGGCACATCGCGGCGCAGCTGCACGCTGTGCAGGAACGACGGGCAGCGGCACAGTCGACGACCGTGGAGTGACGAACAACGGAGTGCGGGCGCGCCCGGGCCGGGGCGCCTTCGCAACCGAGAGGGCGACGGCTGCCTTTGCATGACGAAGGGCCCCACAGCCGCGAATTCTCGCGGGTGGGGCCCTTCGGGTGGCGGTAGCGGTGGGATTTGAACCCACGGTGGACTTTCACCCACACACGCTTTCGAGGCGTGCTCCTTAGGCCGCTCGGACACGCTACCTCGCCGGGATACCCGGCCCAGGAAGGATACCTGGTCACACCCCCGGACACCGAATCGGCCGGTCAGACCGGCCGATCGGCCGTCGGAAGCCCACCGTCACGACCCGCTGAGCGCGTCCGCGAACAGCGGCACGACGTTGTCGATCGCGTAGATCACGGCGGTGGGCGTGCCGAGCGAGAACGCGTTGGAGAGGTCGGCGTCGTCGAGCACGACGTAGCGGCCGTCGGCGACGGACGGGACGGTCCGGAAGATGGGTTGCGCCTCGACGTCTGCGGCGGTGAACCCGATGGGCTGGATGACGGTGAGGTCGGCGTCGAGCAGGTCGACGTTCTCGGTGCCGAGGGTGACGGAGAACGCGTCGCCGGCCGCCTCGTCGATCTCGGGCTTGGTCTCGAACCCGAGGGCCTGCATGAACTCGCCGCGGCTGGACGACGACACGTACGCGCCGAAGCCTTCGGCCCAGTACGACCCGATGACGGCGGTCCTGCCCGCGAAGTCGGGGTGCTCGTCGCGCGCGGCGGCGAACGCGTCGTCGACCTCGGCGAGCAGCTGCTCGCCCTCCTCGCTGCGCCCGAGCGCGGCGGCGATCATCGTCACCTGGTCCTCCATGGGCGTGAGGTAGGCCTCGCCGCCCTCGGGGATCGCGACGGTGGGCGCGATCTCGGTGAGCCGCTCGTACCGCTCGGGGTCGCCGGACGACTTCACGTCGAGGATGACGTCGGGGTCGAGCACGGCGATCTGCTCGTACGAGGGTTCGAGCGTGCCGATGATCTCGGGCGACTCGTCGTAGGCGTCGTCGAGCCAGGGGCCGACGCCGTCGCCGCCGAACGCGAGCCAGTCGCTCGCCCCGACGGGCTGGACGCCGAGCGCGAGGGCGGTCTCGGCGTCGCCCCACCCGAGGGCGACGACGCGCGTCGGCTGCTCGTCGATCTCGACGTCGCCGAACGCGGTGGCGACGGTCACGGGAAACGCCCCGTCGCCGCTCGTGCCGCCCGTCGGCGCGTCGTCCTCGCCGCCGGACGAGCACGCGGCGAGCGCGACGACGGCGAGCGCGGACGCGGCCGCGAGCGCCCGGCGGGACGTGGTGGTGCGGTGCATGGGACTCCTCAGTCCTCGAAGATCTTGCCGACGGGCTCGCGCTTCTCCGCCTGGAAGCGGTCTTCTGCGCGGCCGTAGGCCCAGTAGCCGGAGAGCGACAGGTCGGCGCGGGGGACGCCGCGCTCGGCGAACACGCGGCGCAGGGCCTTCATGGCCTCGCGCTCGCCGTGGGCGAAGACGTGCACGCGGCCGTCGCGCCACGAGAGGTCGGCGACGGCGTCGGGCAGGAGGGTCGTCGTCCCGGCGGGTGCGTCGCCGCGCAGCACCCAGGTGACCTGGACGCCGTCGGGCGCTTCGAGCGGGAGGCGGTCCGCCTCGGTGCCGACCTCGATCACGGCGTGCCCGACGGCGTCGCGCGGCATGGCCTCGAGCGCGGCGGCGATCGCGGGCAGGGCCGAGTCGTCGCCGGCGAGCAGGTGCCAGTCGGCGGCGGGATCGGGCGCGTACCCGCCGCCGGGGCCGGAGAGGACGAGGCGGTCGCCGGGCGTCGCGCGCGCGGCCCACGGCCCGGCCAGTCCCTCGTCGCCGTGCACGACGAAGTCGATCGCGAGCCGCTGCGCCGCCACGTCGACCCACCGCACGGTGTACGTGCGGGTGACGGGCACGTCGTCGGGGGCGAGGGTCTCGCGCAGGGCCGCGACGTCGTAGGGCGGTTCGAGGCCGAGCTCGGGCTTGGCGAAGTAGATCTTGACGTACTTGTCGGTGTGCTCGTTCGTGGTGAACGCGGCGAAGCCGTCGCCTCCTGCCACGACCCGCACGAGGTGCGGGGAGAGCCACGTCGTCTCGACGACCTCGAGGACCGTCTGCGGGCGGGCGCGCCGCGGTGCGGGCGCGGTGGTGGTCGGCATGAGAACCTCTCGTCGATGACTTAGGCGAGCCTAACAGCGCCTGGCAACGCCCGGCCGTGACCCCGATCACCCGCGCCCACCCGACCCACCAACCCGCCGACCCCGCCGAGCATGTGGTTGTGGCCCGTCCGGTCGCCGGGACGGGAGATAGCCGCATGTTCGCGGCGGGCGCAGGTGACCCTGACGTGACCCCGCGTGACGCCGCGCGCCGCGTCGTACCGTGGGAGACGTGCCCAGCGAGTCCCTCCCCCCGACCTCCTCCCCCGCCCACGTCGCGACGTCGTCGGCCGACCTGCCGTCGGCCGTCCCCACCCTGACCTCGCGGCTCGCGTGGCGCCCGAGCCAGCCGCCGACGGGCGCGGAGCCGGCGCCCCGCACGGGAACGGTCGACGACGCGGTGGAGCTGCTCCGCGGCCTGCGGGTCACGGCGCTCACGGGCGCGGGCGTCTCGACGGACTCGGGCATCCCGGACTACCGCGGCCCGGACTCTCCGCCGCGCAACCCGATGACGTACCAGCAGTTCGTGCAGGACGAGGCATTCCGCCGCCACTACTGGGCGCGCAACCACGTCGGCTGGCAGCACGTGCACCGCACGCACCCGAACGCAGGTCACCGCGCGCTCGCACGCCTGGAGGACGCGGGCGTGCTCGTGGGGCTCATCACGCAGAACGTGGACCTGCTGCACGAGGACGCGGGCAGCCGGAACGTCATCGACCTGCACGGCCGCTACGACCGCGTCATCTGCCTGCAGTGCGGGCGCGTCATCTCGCGCGAGCACCTCGCGGAGCGGCTCACCGCGCTCAACCCGGGCTTCGTCGAGAGCATCGGCGACGTCGAGGACGTCGAGATCGCGCCGGACGCGGACGCCGTGATCGAGCAGACGTCGCACTTCCGGCCCGCGCCGTGCGAGTTCTGCGGCGGGGTGCTCAAGCCCGAGATCGTGTACTTCGGCGAGAACGTGCCGCGCGAGCGGGTCGAGCGCGCGTACGCGATGGTCGACGACGGCGACGCGCTGCTCGTCGCGGGGTCGTCGCTCACGGTCATGAGCGGCCTGCGGTTCGTGCGGCACGCGGCGAAGCAGGAGAAGCCGGTCGTCATCGTCAACCGCGGCTGGACGCGCGGCGACCCGCTCGCCACGCTCAAGGTCGAGGCCGGCACCACCGAGACCCTCACCGCTCTCGCCGAGGCGCTCGCGCGCTGAGCGGGCCACCGACGAGCGGTGGGGTGGAAGGACGGCGCCGGGTCGTGGCGGGCCTGGCGGGAGGCGCCGAGGAACGAGGCGCCGGATGGAAGACCCGGCGTCGTCGTCCCTCCCCACCGCGCAGGCCACCTCGGTCGCGTGACCGCTCAGCGTTGCGCGGCGAAGAAGTCGCGCAGGAGATGGCCGCACTCGTCCTCGCGGACGCCGCCGACGACCTCGACCGCGTGGTTGGCGCGCTGGTCGCGCACGAGGTCCCACACCGACCCGGTCGCACCGGCCTTCGGGTCCCACGCGCCGAGGACGAGCCGTTGCACGCGCGCGAGCACGAGCGCCCCCGCGCACATGACGCACGGTTCGAGGGTGACGACGAGCGTGCAGCCCTCCAGCCGCCACTCCCCGACCGTCGCGGCCGCCTGACGCAGCGCGAGGACCTCGGCGTGCGCGGTCGGGTCGCCGGTCTCCTCGCGCCGGTTGCGCCCGACGCCCAGCAGCCGCCCGTCCGGCCCGACGACGAGCGCCCCCACGGGCACGTCGTCGCTCGCGAGCGCGTGGGTCGCCTCGTGCAGCGCGAGCCCCATGAGGGCGTCCCACACGTGCCGGCGGCCCGCCACCGTGCCCGGCGGGAACGTCCCCTCCGCCCAGGGCAGGTCGAGCCCGCGCGGCCCGGGAGCGTCCGGCGTCGGGGCGTCACGGGGCTCCGGCTCGTCGCCCGGGTCGGGAACACCGGAGTCGGATACGCCTGACNGGATACGCCTGACGCCGGCGCGTCCGAGGCCGGCGCGTCCGAGGCCGGCGCGTCCGAGGCCGGCGCATCCGGGGTCGGCGCGGTGCCCGACGTCGGCCCCGCACCCGGGTGCGCGGGGTCGCCGGGGTGGGCGGCGTCGTCGGGCACGGGACCTCCGGGGGCGAGGAGCGGGCGTACCGGCACGGGACCGGTCCGGCGCCGCGCGGGCGCGCGGCGGACGGCCCCACCAGGCTATAGAGCGCCGGGACGGCGACAACTCGCGGCCCGGCCACGGTTACCGGGCGGTACGGGAGGCCGTGCGGTCGGATACCGTTGTCGCCATGCGCCTGCACGTCGCCGACCACCCGCTCGTGGCCCACAAGCTCACCGTCCTGCGGAACAAGGAGACGGCGTCCGCCACGTTCCGGCTCCTCGTCGACGAGCTCGTGACGCTGCTCGCCTACGAGGCCACGCGCGACGTGCGCGTCGAGCCCCACGAGATCGAGACGCCCGTGACGACGACGATCGGCGTGCGCCTCGCGGAGCCGCGGCCGCTCGTCGTGCCGATCCTGCGTGCGGGTCTCGGCATGCTCGAGGGCATGACGCGCCTGCTGCCGACGGCGGAGGTCGGGTTCCTCGGGATGCAGCGCGACGAGGAGACGCTCGAGGCCGTCACGTACGCGAACCGGCTCCCCGACGACCTCACGGGCCGGCACGTGTTCCTGCTCGACCCGATGCTGGCGACGGGCGGCACGCTCGTCGCGGCGATCGACTACGTGTTCGCGCGCGGCGCGCGCGACGTCACGGCGGTGTGCCTGCTCGCGGCACCCGAGGGCATCCAGGTGCTGGAGAACGCCGTGGGCGACCGCGTCGACGTCCAGCTCGTGGTCGCGGCGGTGGACGAGCGCCTCAACGAGAAGGCGTACATCGTGCCCGGGCTCGGCGACGCCGGGGACCGCCTGTACGGCGTCGTCTGACCCGTCCCACCTGCGCCGACGCTCCGGACGCACCCGGCGCGGCCCCCGCGCCGCCGCACCTCGCCGACCGCAACGCGAGACCCGAAGCGTCCGCATGCTGAGAAGTTCCGTCGCACCTCTTGGCGCGCCACGTCGCGCGCTGCCATGCTCGCTCCCGTGAGCACCTCGACCCGTCCCGCCAGCGCGCCGTCCGGCGCGCTCCTGGGCGCGGTCATGTGCGTCTGTTGTCAGGCCTGAACCTTCTCCCGCACCTCGGTTCAGACCTCGACCCCTGCCGACCCGCCGGTCCTCCGGCGCTGCCGTCGGCCCGACGCACCCGGAGCCACCCATGACGCTCACCGCCACCCGCCCTGCCCGCCGCACCGCACCCGCCCGCGCCGCGGCACCCCGCGCTGCCGCACCGCAGCGCGGCGCCGCACCGCAGCGACCCGCCGCCCCGCAGCGCCCGGCGGCACCCCGTGCCGCGGTGCCCACCCGCACGACGGCGGAGCCCGCAGCGCCGCGCCGCACCCCCGGGTTCGTCCTCTACGTCGGCGTCGACGCGGCGGAGGTCGAGCAGCCCCAGGCGCAGCTCGTCGAGCTCGCCGAGGCGCTCGGCGAGCTCGCGCGCGACTGGCTGCCCAGCGCGGAGACCTACACCGCGCTCGCCCTCGCCGAGCCGACGACCGCGACCGCGTCGCCGGTCCAGGACATCGCCGCGTTCCGCGAGCGGCTCGCGACCCTCTCCCCCGTGCCGCGCGTCGTCATCGACCCCGCGGGTCGCACGGTCACGGTCGAGAACCGGACCGCGCACCTGACGTTCCGCGAGCTCGAGCTGCTGTCGTACCTCGCGCGCACGGCGCACCGCGTCGTGACGCGCGCCGAGCTGCTCGAGACGGTGTGGGCCGACCACGAGGTCGCCGCGGGCAGCCGCACCATCGACGTCCACGTGCGACGCCTGCGCGAGAAGCTCGGGCTGGAGCACGTCATCACCACGGTCCGCGGGCTCGGTTACCGGTTCGACCCGCAGACCCCCGTCGTCCTCGGCGGCACGGGGGACGCCGCCTGAGGACTCGCGCTGCCGGGCCGCGGTCACGTGGGGGTACGTGGGGGGACCCCGCGCCCGGCAGCGCACCCCCGACCCGCGCCTCCCTGCGGGCGCGGCCGCTGCTCGCCAGGCGCGCACGGGCGGGCGGCGATACGTTCGCCCCATGCGCACAGTCATCGCGGGAGGTCACGGCCAGGTCGGCCGTCGCCTGGCCCGGGCCCTGGTGGAGCGGGGCGACGACGTCGTCGCCTTCGTGCGGTCCGCCGCGCAGATCACCGACGTCACCGAGCTCGGCGCGCAGGTCGCGCTGATCGACCTCGAGAAGGACGACGCGGTCGCGGTGTCCTTCGAGCTCGAGGGGGCGGACGCCGTCGTGTTCGCCGCGGGCGCCGGACCGGGCAGCGGCGCGCCCCGCAAGGACAGTGTCGACCGCGCGGGCGCGGCCCTGCTCGCCGACGCCGCCGAGCGCGCGGGCGTCGGCCGCTACGTGCTCGTCTCGTCCCGCGGCGTCGAGGCGGCGCGCGCCGACGAGCGGCCCGAGGGCGTCGACGACGTCTTCTGGTCCTACCTGCGGGCGAAGGCCGCCGCGGAGGACGACCTGCGCGCGCGGGACGGGCTGCAGTGGACGATCGTGCGGCCCGGTCGGCTCACCGACGACCCCGGCGTCGGCCTCGTCGCCCTCGCCCCCGTGGGCGACGGCGACAAGCCGCGCGGCAAGCGGCGCAAGCCGGGTGCGGCGGTCGGCGAGCGGGAGGACGTGACGCGCGACGACGTCGCGCTCGTGCTCGCGGCGGTCCTCCACGAGCCGCGGTCGGCCGGTCTGGTGCTCGACCTCGTCGCGGGCGACCGCCCCGTCGACGAGGCGCTCGCCGACGTCCTGCCGTAGACCGGCCGGAGCCGCTCAGCCCTCGCCGCAGGCCACCCCGCGGTCCCAGAACACCCAGCCCAGCACGGGGTCGTCCGGGCGCACCAGCACGGTGCCGCTGCGCGCGGTGTAGTTCCAGCCGCGGTAGGAGACCTGGTCGCCGCGGTCGTACCAGGTGCTGCGCTCCCACTCGTCGAAGCACGCGGGCGCCGCGGAGAAGCTCTCGACCCTGAGCTGCTGCGACCACGAGCCGGCGTGCACGACGTACGTCGCGCCGGACCCCGGCGCCTCGCCGAGCGTCTCGGTGCGGCGCTCGCCGGCCGCGAGCGTCCACTCGCCCTTGGCGTGGCCCGTGACGCGGAACGTCACCGGGACGTTCGAGCCGGAGTTGTCGAGCAGCACCGACACGGCGCGGTACGAGTGCCCGCGCTGCGCGTCGTAGTACGGGTCGCCGAGCACGAGGCTCGCCGCGGGCTTCGTCACCGCGCAGTCGAGCGCGGCGTACCGCTCCGTCACGGTGTGCGTGTGCACGACCCCGAGCACCGTGCGCGAGAGCACGAGGTCGACCTTGCCGGTCTTGACCGCGAGCGCCCCCGCGGGGACGTCCGCGCTCGCGCTCGCGCCCGGCGCGAGGTCGCCGAGGTCGCGCTCGCCGAACGGGGTGCGCACGACGACGTGCGTGGCCCCGGACGCGTCGTTGCGCACGCCCACGCTGAGCACCACGCCGTCCGGCGCGCACTGCGCGGTGACGGTCGGGGTGACGGACCAGTCGGGCTGGTACGTCGCGCCCTGGTGCTTCGCGGTGAGGCCCGCGTCGGTGAAGGTCGTGCCGAGCACGGTGCGCGACTGGGCGAACGTGACGGCGCCGTGCTTGACGTCGAGCGCGCGCGTGTCGACCGTGAACGTCTCCGTCGCGCCCGGCGCGACGGGGCGCGCGGGGCCGGAGTCGCCGTGGGCGCCGGCCCTCATGACGACGTCGACCGTCTCGGGCGAGTCGTTGGTGACGGTGCCGACGAGTTTGACCGACCCGTCCTGCCATCGCGCCTCGACGGACGCGGTGCGAGCCCACTGCGGGGCGTACGCCACGGCGCCGTACGCGGCCTCGACGGTCCGCGACCCGGGCCCGGCGGGCGTCGCGCGCTCGACCGTGAACGTCGCCGTGCCGGCGGGGACGGTCAGCGCGCGGGCGTCCACGGAGAGCGTCACGTCGGCGCCGGGCGCGACCTCGACGGGCGCGGCGTCGCCGTGCGGGGTCGACATCCCGACGCGCAGCGTCGTCGCGGCGTACGGGTTGTGGAAGGTGCCGGTCACGACCGACGTCCCGACACCGGCGCCCGACGGCACGACCCACGCGGCCCTCGCGCTCGCCGTGCCCGCCACCCGGTCCCAGGCGAAGCAGTCGACGCCGGGGACGACGTGGCTCGCGAGCGGCGTGCCGTCGGCCCGGACCGCGAGCGTCAGCGGCTGAGCACCCACGCCGCCCGGCACGGCGACCGTCACGACGGCACCGCCCGCGACCGTCCGTGTCAGGTCGTCGCGGCCGTCGACGGAGAACACGACGGGCACGGTGGACCGGGCGTTGTCGTAGCGCAGCGTGACGGACGCCGAGGAGACCTCGGTCCGCGGGTCGAGCACGCACTGCCCGACGCTCGGCGCGCCGACCGTCGGGGCGTGCCGCACCGCGTCGTACGCGGCCGTGACGACGTGCGACCCGGCACCGCCGACCCGCGCGACCCGGAAGGTGACCTCGCCCGCGTCGACGTCGCGCGAGCCCGTCCCGACGGTGAGCGAGACTTCCTCGCCCGGCCCGACCTCGACGGGCTCGGTGGCCCCCCACGCGCCGGCGTCCATGACGACGGCGAGGCGCGTCGCCGTGTGGCCGTTGCGGAACGTGCCGGTCACGGCGACCGAGCGCTCGTCGGCGAGCCAGCCCGCCTCCGCGGTGGCGTCCACGTCCCACGTGAAGCAGTCGGCGCCCGGCACCGTCGGCGACGCGAGCGGCGCGCCGTCGGCGAGGACGGGGAACGTCGTGGCCTGCCCGCCCACGACGGCGGTGACGGACCGGGCCACGCCGCCCCGGACCTCGACCGGCTCGGTCACGCCCGGCACGGAGAACGTCACGGGGAGCGTCGACGCGGAGTTGTCGAGGCGCAGCGTCACCGGCGCGCTGGACGTGTCGGTGCGCGGGTCGAACGTGCACCGCCCGACGGTGGGTTCGGGGACGGCCGGGGCGATCCGGTGCTCGTCGAGCAGCACGGGCAGGAGCGACTGGTAGCCCTTGCCGTCGCCGTCGGCGTCCACGTGCCAGCGGTACTGGCGCAGCACCGCGTTCGCGCGCGTCGTCTCGCGCAGCCCGGTCGCGAGCACGAGGTCGCCCGTGCGGCCGTCGGCGAGGGGCGCGATCGCGGCGGAGTCCGCGACGCCGGACCACGTGCCGCCGGTCGGCGCGAGGAGGCGGACGTCGACGCCTGCGCCCGTGCCGTTCGTGACCGTCGCCGTGTACCGGACGGTCCCCCGGTCGTTGTCCGCGGCGACGCGCACGTCCGCGGCCGTGAGCCACGACGGCGGGGTCCAGCAGTCGAGCGCGTCGAACGCGCCCGCGTCGAGCCGGTGCTCGAAGCTCTGCGCGAACTCGCCGTCGCCGAACGTCGTCGTGAGCACGAGCGTCGCGCTGCCGGCCGGGAAGCGCACGCCGTCGTCGACCCGGACCGTCGCCCGGTCCCCGGCGGGGACCGTCGTCGTGGCGCTCGACCCGGCCGCCTCGAGCGTCACGTCGAGGTCGTCGTACGGGGTGGTGTTCGTGTAGCTCGCGACGAGCGACGCGACGTCCTGGCCGTCGCGCGCGGTGCACCGCGGGACGACGCCCAGCCGCTGCCCGTCGTCGCCGAGAAGGCCCGCCTCGGCGTCGGCCCAGGGCTCGTCGACGTCGACCGGGACGCCCGTGCTGCCCGGGTGCGCGCCGTCGGCGGTGCCGCGCAGGCTGACGGTCGCGTCCAGCGGCCCCTCGCTGTCCGCGAGCAGCGCGAGCGGGACCTCCACCGCCGCCTGGGGCGCGAGCGTGGTGCCCGGCGGCGACGCGCACGTCACGGTCCGGTCGTCCGCCGTGCAGGACCACGTGCCGGCCGTGTCGTCGAGGAGGCGCAGCCCCGCGGGGAGCACGGCGGTGACGCTCGGCTCGACCGCGGGCTGGTCGCCGCTGTTGCGGACGGTCACGCGCAGCACCCCGTCGCCGGGGTTGTCGAACGACGGGGCCGTCGTCGACACCCGGATCTCCGGGCCGTAGTGGCGCACGGGCGTCGGTGCGAACGTGCGCCGGACCGGCTCGACGCCCTTCGCGCGCAGGTCGGCGGCGAACGCGTACTCGCCGCCCGACTGCGCGACGACCTGCACCAGGAGGTCCTGCGACGCGCCGGGAGACAGGACGCCGACCGAGCACGTGACGAGGCTCGTGCCGTCCGGCTGCCCGGTCGCGCTGCCGCACGGGAGCGCGGCCGCGGCGAGCGGGCCCGCGACGGCGGTGCCGCGCGCGACGAGCGTCGAGCTCGGCGCCGAGACGCCCGCCGGCAGTGTCAGGTCGACGACGACCTCCTCCGCGGAACGTCCTCCCGTGTTCGCCGCCGTCATGAGCAGGTCGGCCGGCTCGCGCGCGGCGAGCGTGACCGGCGCGAGCGACAGGTCGAGCGCGGGGGGCGCCGGAGCGGGCGTGGGGTCGGGCGTCGGGTCGGGCGTCGGGGCGGTCGGGGTGTCCGTCGAGGTCCCCGACCCGGGGTCGGCCGGCACGTCCGTGCTGGTCCCGGGGTCGGTCGTCCCGCCGGTCGTCGGCGCCTCGGGCGTGGACCCGACAGGCGCGGGCTCGCCGGTCGCCGTCGTCCCCGTGTCCGTGGCGGGAGGCGCGCTCTCGTCGACCGGCTCCGTCGGGATGTTCGACGGCGACGTCGGGTCCGTGCCGGTGTCCGACGGCGTGGTCGAGGTCCCGCCGTCCGACGACGGATCAGGAGAGGTGGACCCGGTCGGGGAGGACTCCGCTGCGGGCGGCGGCTCGGGCGAGAACACGCCGAGCGCGCCCGCGACGCCCAGGCCCGCGACGGCGAGCACGCCGACCGTGACGGCCGCCGCGGCGAGCGGCGCCGAGGTGACGAGCGCGACGAGACCGCCCGCACCGGCGGCGGCGAGGGCCCCGCCGCTCGCGGCGGCACCTCCCGCGGCCGCCGCACCACCGACGGTC
>NZ_WMKA01000003.1 GCF_009711085.1 Cellulosimicrobium composti | reverse complement strand
CGCGGCCCGCGCCCGCACGCCCGGGCGCGCGCCCGGACGGCGACGGGCCGAGCGTCGCGTCGCGCGTCGTCGCGGCGGTCGTCGCGGTGCTAGCCGTCGCGGGCGGGTGGCTCGTGTGGCGCTTCTTCGTCGACACCTACGCGGGGCAGATGCTCGAGCGTGCCGCGTTCGACGGCGCCGTGACGGGTCAGGGCGAGCTGTGGACGGTCGCCGAGCCGGTGCTCGACACCGTCTCGATCGCGTTCGTCGTCGGCGGCCTCGGCGCGGCGATGGGCATCGCGCTGCTGCGCCGCCGGTGGGGCCTGGCCGTGCAGGTCGCGTTCCTCGTCGTGGGCGCGAACGTCACGACGCAGCTCGTCAAGCACTCGCTCCTCGGGCGGGAGGAGCTCATCGGCGGCTGGCACTGGGAGAACTCGCTGCCCAGCGGCCACACGACCGTCGCGGGCTCCGTCGCCGCGGCCCTGCTCCTCGTCGTGCCGCGCGGGGCCCGCGCGCTCGTGGCGGTGCTCGGCGGGGCGTACACGGCGGCGACGGGGGTGTCCACCCTCGTCGGGCAGTGGCACCGCCCGAGCGACGTCGTGGCCGCCGTCCTCGTCGTCCTCGCGTGGGCCGCGCTCGTGTGCGCCTTCACGCCCCGCTCGGCGCTCGACCCGGGCGCCGGTCCGACGCCCGGCTCGACCGTCGTCGCCGTCCTGCTCCTCCTCGGCGCGGCCGCGGCCGGGGTCGCGGCGGGGCTCGCGCTGCGCGCCACGCCCGCCACGTGGGGCACGACGACGGCGCAGGACGTCACCGCGTACGCGGGGGGCGTCGCCGGGGTCCTCGCGGTGACGGCCGCGGCGTTCGCCGTCCTGCTCCTCGTCCGCCAGGCCACCGGCCGCCCGGACGCACGGGCCGTTCGGGGGTAGGGTGCGGCTGGCGCGACGGGAGTAAGGTCGTAGGCTGCCACGGCGACGACCGGAGGGTCGTCCAGCGGCACCGGACGCTCCCGCGGCGGCGCCCGACGCCGTCGGGCAGGACGCCCCGCCACCCACACGCACTCACGGACGAAAGCAGGATCGGATGCCACGCAAGCTCGTGATCGTCGAGTCGCCCGCCAAGGCTCGCAAGATCCAGGGCTACCTCGGCGACGACTACGAGGTCGAGGCGAGCGTCGGCCACATCCGCGACCTGCCGCAGCCGTCCGAGCTGCCCGCGGACATGAAGAAGGGCCCGTACGGGAAGTTCGCGGTCGACGTCGACCACGGGTTCGACCCGTACTACGAGGTGTACGCCGACAAGAAGAAGAAGGTCGCGGAGCTCAAGCGCGCGCTCAAGGACGCCGACGAGCTCTACCTCGCGACGGACGAGGACCGCGAGGGCGAGGCCATCGCGTGGCACCTCCTCGAGGCGCTCAAGCCGAAGGTCCCGGTCAAGCGGATGGTCTTCCACGAGATCACGCGCGAGGCGATCCAGCGGGCGCTGCAGAACACGCGCGACCTCGACGAGCACCTCGTCGACGCGCAGGAGACCCGCCGCATCCTCGACCGCCTCTACGGCTACGAGGTCTCGCCCGTGCTGTGGCGCAAGATCGCCCAGGGGCTGTCCGCCGGGCGCGTGCAGTCGGTCGCGACGCGCCTCGTGGTCGAGCGCGAGCGTGAGCGCATGGCGTTCGTCCCCGCGGAGTACTGGGACGTCACCGGCACGTTCGAGCACGCGGACGCGTCCGCGCCGGACGCGGGCAAGGCGTTCGGCGCGCGCCTCGTGCAGCTCGGGGACGCGCGCGTCGCGTCGGGTCGCGACTTCGACGACCGCGGGCAGCTCAAGGCGGGTGCGGCGCGCGACGGCGTCGCGCACCTCGACGAGGCCACGGCGCGGTCCGTGGTGTCGGGCCTCGCGGACGCCGCGTTCACCGTGCGCTCGCTCGAGACCAAGCCGTACACGCGCCGCCCGGCGGCGCCGTTCACGACGTCGACCCTCCAGCAGGAGGCCAGCCGCAAGCTGCGCATGTCGTCGCGCCAGGCGATGCGCACCGCGCAGTCGCTGTACGAGAACGGCTACATCACCTACATGCGCACGGACTCGCCGTCGCTCTCGGCCGAGGCCACGACGGCGGCCCGCCGCCAGGCGGCCGAGCTGTACGGCCCCGAGTTCGTCCCGGAGAAGCCGCGCGTCTACGCCGCGAAGAACCAGGGCGCGCAGGAGGCGCACGAGGCCATCCGCCCCGCGGGCGACTCGTTCCGCACGCCCGCGCAGGTCAAGCGCGAGCTGAGCGACGACCAGTTCAAGCTCTACGAGCTCGTGTGGAAGCGCACGGTCGCGTCGCAGATGGCGGACGCGAAGGGCTCGACGGCCTCGGTGCGCCTCGGCGCGGCGCTCTCCGCCGACGCGGGCGACGTCGCGGGGCGTGACGCCGTCTTCGCCGCGTCCGGCACCGTGATCACGTTCCGCGGGTTCCTCGCCGCGTACGAGGAGGGCTCCGACGTCGACCGGTACGCCGAGGACGCCCCCGCGGCCGCGCCCAAGGGCGAGGACGCGCGCCTGCCGCAGATGACGGAGGGCGACGCCCTGCGCGGCGACGACCTCACCGCGGACGGGCACTCGACCTCCGCGCCGCCGCGCTACACGGAGGCGAGCCTCGTCAAGGCGCTCGAGGAGCTCGGGATCGGGCGGCCGTCGACGTACGCGTCGACGATCTCGACGATCCAGGACCGCGGGTACGTGCTCTCGCGCGGGCAGGCGCTCGTGCCGAGCTGGCTCGCGTTCGCCGTCGTGCGGCTGCTCGAGGAGCACTTCGACCGCCTCGTCGACTACGACTTCACGGCGCGCATGGAGGCCGACCTCGACGAGATCGCCGCCGGCCGTCGCGACCGGGTGGAGTGGCTCACGCAGTTCTACTTCGGCGACGCGGCCAAGGGCGCGGACGCCGAGGGCCTGCGCGACCTCGTCGCGAACCTCGGCGAGATCGACGCGCGCGGCATCAACTCGGTGCCGATCGGCGAGGGCATCCAGCTCCGCGTCGGCCGCTACGGGCCGTACGTCGAGGACCTCTCGGTCCCCGTCAAGGAGGGCGAGAACCCGCCGCGCGCGTCCGTGCCGGACGACGTCGCCCCCGACGAGCTCACGGTCGCCAAGGCGCGCGAGCTGCTCGCCGCGGGCGCGGACGACGGCAAGGTGCTCGGCACCGACCCCGCGTCGGGCAACGAGATCATCGCGAAGGCCGGCCGGTACGGGCCGTACGTCACCGAGGTGCTCGACCTCCCGCCGATCGACACGAGCCTGTCCGCCGCGGCGCAGAAGAAGGCGAAGGCGGCGCAGCCCAAGCCGCGGACCGCGTCGCTGCTCAAGACGCAGTCGCTCGACACGATCACGCTCGACGACGCGCTGCGCCTGCTCTCGCTGCCGCGCGTCGTCGGGACCGACCCGGAGTCGGGCGAGGAGATCACGGCGCAGAACGGCCGTTACGGGCCGTACCTCAAGAAGGGCACGGACTCGCGCTCGCTCCCCGACGAGGAGTCGATGTTCACCGTGACGCTCGAGGAGGCGCTCGAGCTGTACAAGCAGCCCAAGCGCGGCCGGGGTCAGCGCGCCGCGACGCCGCCGCTGCGCGAGCTCGGCGAGGACCCGAACAGCGGCAAGCCGATCGTCGTCAAGGACGGCCGGTTCGGCGCGTACGTGACCGACGGCGAGACGAACCGCACGCTCCCGCGCGACGTCACGCCGGAGTCGATCACGCCCGAGCAGGCCATCGAGCTGCTCGCGGAGAAGCGCGCCCAGGGCCCGGCGAAGAAGAAGCGCACGACGGCCCGCAAGCCCGCGGCGAAGAAGACGGCCGCCAAGAAGTAACCCCACGCCGAACATGCGGTCGTGGCGCGTCCGGCGGTCCGGACGCGCCAAAACCGCATGTTCGGCGGGTGGGTTCAGCGGGCTAGGGCTGTGATCGTCCCGAGGACGACCGTCACGACGGGCAGGAGCAGCGCTCCCCACCGCCCGGTCCGGTCGGTGCGCTGCTCCGGTGCGTCGTCGAGCGGGTCGACGACGGGGTCCCCGGTGCCCTGCTGGCGCAGGTTCCAGACGGTCCCGACGACGAGCGCGAGCGCAGCCCCGGCGAGGACCGGGACCGCGGGCAGGGTCGCCACCGGCTCGCGCAGCGTGACCGCGAGGCCGACGAGCGCGGCCGTCACGACCATGTTCGCGACGACGGTGAGCACGGGGTGCGCGAGCGCGGCGCGCAGCACCTGGTCGCCGGCACGCCACAGGCCGACGAAGCCCGCGATCGCGGCGGCGAGGACGAGCAGCATCCCGGCCGGGAGCACGAGCGGGGACCCGTCGAGCGCGGGCCGCAGCGACCACAGGGTGCCGAGCATCCCGACGGTCTGCACGGCCGAGGCGGCGACGGTCCGCCCGATCGACGAGCTCGACTGCGCGGGGTCCTCCGGCAGGTCGAGCGAGCGCGCGTAGGCGACGGGGTCGCCGAACGCCTCCTGCGCGGTCTCGCCCGAGTCGACGACGTGGGCGTCCACCTCCGCGAGCACGGCGCCGATGCGCGCGCCCGCGACGCCCTGGAGGCGCAGCTCCAGGAGCAGGGCCTCGGCCCAGCGCGGGTCGACGTGCGGCGCGTGGCGGCGCTCGATCGTGTAGCGGCTCGTGTCGCTCATCGGAGGGTCCTTCCCGGGGTGGTGGCAGGGTGGGCGGCGTCGGCGGAGGCCTCCGGGTCGCCGGGCGGGTGCTCTGGGGCGCCGCCGTGCGGTGCGTCCCCGCGTGGAGGCACGACGGCGTCGCCGTGCGGGGGTGCGGCCGAGCCCGCGAGGAGCGTGCCCGCCGCACCCGTCACGGCGTCCCAGCGCGCGGCCGCGTCCGCGAGGGCGACGCGGCCCTCGTCCGTGACGGCGTAGTAGCGGCGGCTCGGTCCGCGGTCGCCCTCGCGCCAGGAGGTCGTGACGAGCCCGTCGTCCTCCAGCCGTTGCAGCAGCGGGTAGAGCGTGCCGCCCTTCACGGTGCCGAGCCCGGCGTCGGCGAGCGAGCGCGTGATCGCGTAGCCGTACGTGGGTCCGTCGGTCGCGACCACGGCGAGCACGCACAGCGGCAGGACGCCGCGCAGGAGCTCGCGGTCGAGACGCTCGTCGAAACGCATGACTAGACAGTACGGCTACCTAGTTAGCCGAGCAACCTAGTCCGGATGCCCGCCAGGCCGCGCACTCCGGGCGGGCGGGTGTCCGCCGTGGCCGGTCGTCACGTCGGCGAGGCCGCCGTGCGGAAGGCGGCGCGGTGGGCGGCGTGGCTTCCGCAATCGTGTGAGTGCTGTTATAACAGTGCTGTGGCATCGATCGACCCGACCACCGTCCCCGGCCGCTGGGACGCGTTGCACGCGCTCCTGCGCCGCCTCGACGACGAGATCGCGACCGTCTACACGGACCGTGGCGTGGAGGGCGTGCGACCGCGCTTCGTCTACCCGCTGATCCGCCTCGCGCACACCGGGCCGCTGACGATCCGCGACCTCGCGGCGTCGCTCGGCCGCACCCACTCGGCCATGAGCCAGACGGTCACCGCGATGCGGCGCGAGGGTCTCGTCGAGACGGCGCCGGGCGAGGACGCGCGCACGCGCCGCGTGGCGCTCACCGAGCGCGCGCGGGAGCTGGTCCCGCTCCTCGAGGCCGAGTGGCGCGCGACCGAGGAGTCCGTCGCCGAGATCGACGACGAGCTCCCGCACGCGCTGAGCGCCGTCGTCGCGGAGCTCGAGCGCGTGCTCGAGCGCCGGTCGCTGCGCGAGCGCCTCGCCGCGCGTCTCGACGCCGCGGGCTACCCCCGACCGGAGGACCGCTGACGTGCGCCACCACGTGCTCGACCTGCGGCCCCTGCGGGCGAGCCGCGCCTACCGCGACCTCTGGGCGGGCTCGGCCGTCGGCGGCCTCGGGTTCCAGGTCGCGACGGTCGCCGTGCTGCTCCAGGTGTGGGAGCTCACGCGCAGCCCCGTGTGGACGGGCACGATCGGCCTGGCCAGCGCGGTCCCGCTGCTCACGCTCGGCCTCGTCGGCGGTCACCTCGCCGACGTCCACGACCGCCGCACGATCATGCGCCTCGCCGCCGCGGGCCAGGTGCTCGCCGCGCTCGGCCTCGTCGCGCAGGCCGCCGCGGGCAACCGCTCGGTGTGGGTGCTCCTCGGGCTCGTGAGCCTCGGCGCGGCGTGCAACGCGCTCGGGTCGCCGGCCCGCCGGACGGTCCCGCCGCGCCTCCTGCCGCCCGACCAGGTCGCGGCAGGGCTCGCGCTGCAGAACCTCGCGTTCCAGGTCGCGATGCTCGTCGGCCCCGCGGTCGCGGGACTCGTGCTCGCGCGCTGGGACCTGCCCGTCGCGTACGGGGTGCAGGCCGCGGCGGCGACCGTCGCGCTCCTCGGCCTCGTGCGCCTGCCTCCGCTGCCCCCGCTGCCCGCCGGTCCCGGTGCCGCGGCGCGCCAGGCAGCCCCCGCCACGCCCGACGACGACGGCGCGCCGGCCGGGGGAGCCGCGCCGCGCCGTCGGGCCGCAGCGGGCGGGTGGTCGATCGTGTGGCGCCGGCCGACGCTGCGCGGCTCCTTCGCGACCGACGTCGCGGCGACGGTGCTCGCGATGCCCGTCTCGCTCTTCCCGCTCGTCAACGAGGTCCGCTTCGACGGCGACCCGCGCACCCTGGGCCTGTTCCTCTCGGCCGTCGCGGTGGGCGGCATCGGGGCGGGCCTCGTCTCGGGCGCGGTGACGCGCGCGACGCGGTCGGGCGCCCTGCAGCTCGCCGCGGCGGCCACGTGGGGCGTCGCCCTGGCGGGCTTCGGGCTCGCGGGGTCGCTGTGGCTCGCGCTCGTGTGCCTGGCCGTCGCGGGCGCCGCGGACACGGTGTCCGTCGTGACGCGCGGCGCGCTCGTGCAGCTCGAGACGCCCGACGAGTTCCGCGGCCGCGTCTCCTCGGTCGAGCACGTCGTGGGCGTCGCCGGCCCGGAGGTCGGGAACTTCCGGGGCGGCGTGCTCGCGTCGCTCACGTCCGCGCCGGTCGCGCTCGTCGTGGGCGGGCTCGCGGCGAGCGCCGTCGTCGGGCTCGTCGCGTGGCGCAACGCCCCGCTGCGCCGCTACCGCATCCCGGCCCCGGAGCCCGCGCCCGCGCTCACGCCGTGACGCTCGACGCCGGGGCGGTCACTCGACGGTGACCGCCTCGAGGACCGGTAGGCGGGCGGCGCGGATCGCCGGCCAGACGCTCGCGACGAGGCCGATGACGACGGCGACCCCGAGGATCGCGAGCACCTGCCCCCACGGCACGGCGAGCGTGCTCAGCCCCTCGTCGGCGAGGACGCCCGGCAGGGCGGCGCCGATCCCGATGCCCGTCGCCACGCCGAGGACCGTCCCGTAGACCGCGGTGAGCACGGACTCGATCGCGATGACCCCGGCGAGCTGGAGCCGCCCGAGCCCGACGGCGCGCAGCAGGCCGATTTCGCGCGTGCGCTCGATGATCGACAGCGCGAGCGTGTTGACGATGCCGAGCAGCGCGATGACGATCGACAGCGCGAGCAGCGCGTACAGGATGACGAGCACCTGGTTCACCTGGTCGGCGAACGCCGACGCCGTGTCCTCGCGGTCGAGCACCGTCACGACGAGGAACGGCTCGACGGCGGTCGTCAGGGACGCGCGCACGTCCTCCACGTCGGCGGTGGTCGCGCCGTCCGCAGCGGACACGTAGACGATCCGCACGCTCGCCTGCGCGGCCGGCACGACGGCGTCGAACACGTCGTCGCGCACGAGGATCCCCGTCCCGACGAGCTGGCTGTCGATCACCGCGCCCAGGCGCACCTCGACGGCGGCGCCGCCCTCGCCGAGCCGCACGGAGTCGCCCACCTCCCAGCCGCGCTCGCGCGCGGTGCGCCGGTGCACGACCACGTCCCCGTCCTCGAGCGTCGACGTCGGGTCCCCGGCGAGCGCCACGGGGTCGAGCGCGGTGTCGAAGAACCCGGCGGGGACGCCCGCGACGTCGGTGCCGCGCGCCTCGCCCGCGTCCCCGGCGCCGTCCACCGTCGCGACCGGCGCGAGCCCGAGCCGCACGGTGTCGACGACCGCGACGCCCGGCGTGGCGGTCACGGCCTCGACCGCGCCCTCGGGCACCACGAGCGTCGCGGAGTCGACCACGAGGTCGGCCCGCACCTCGTTCTCGACGATGCCCCGCACCGACGCCTGCGTCGAGGCCGCGATGACGCCCGTCACGGACACGAGCGCCATGCCGATGAGGAGGGCGCCCGCGGTGCTCGCGGTGCGGCGCGGGTTGCGCGTGACGTTGCCGCGCGCGAGGCGGCCGAGGGGGCGCAGCGCGACGACGAGCGGCCACGCGAGCACCGCGAGGACGCCGCGCGCGACCGCGGGGGACCCGACGAGCACGCCCACGAGGACGAGCCCCGCGCCGACGCCGAGGAGCACGCGCGGGCTGAGGTCGTCGACCCACGCCCAGCCGGTCGGGGCGTCGGCCACGGACGCGCCGAGGTACGCGGCGAGCCAGAGGGTCCCGGCGCCCGCCGCGACGAGGACGGTCCCGCCCACGGCCCGCAGGCCTGTCCCGCGGTCGGGCGCGACGTCGTCGCGCATCGCCTGGACGGGCGGGATCGCGGCGGCGCGCCGCGCGGGCAGGACGGCCGCGAGCACGCTGACGACCGCGCCGAGCGCGACGGCCGCCAGGGCCTGCGGCGCGCCGAGCGGCACGCGGCCCGAGAACTCCATCCCGGCGAGCGCGAGACCCCACCGGATGACGCGCACGAGCCCCGCGCCGGCGAGGACGCCGAGGCCCCCTCCCACGAGCCCGACGACGAGCGCCTGCACGAGCACCGACGCGAACACCTGCCCGGGGGACGCGCCGAGCGCGCGCAGCAGCGCGAGCTCGCGCAGCCGCTCGCGCACCGACATGGCGAACGTGTTCGCGATGATGAACGCCCCGACGAAGAGCGCGATCGCGGCGAACACGAGCAGGAACGTCTCGACGAACCCGAGCACCTCCTCGACGGCCTCGCTCGCCTCGGCCCGCGCCTGCTCGCCGGTCACGGCCTCCGCGCCCGCGGGCAGCACCGCCCCGACGCGCTCCGCGAGCGCGTCCTCGTCGACGGGCCCGGACGACGGCGTCGCCCACACCGCGAGCTGGGGCACCATCTGGTCCGGTGCGTACACCTCGCGGGCGGTCTCGCCGTCGATCCCGACGAGCACCGCCCCGGCCGCGGCCGCCTCGATCCCGAAGACCCCGGACACCGTCACGGGCGTCGGTTCGCCGCCCAGCACGACCGTCGTCGTGTCTCCAGTCGTGAGGTCCGCCGTCTCCGCCGCGCTCTGCTCGAGCACGATCTCGCCCGGCTGCGGCCACGCGCCGTCGAGCAGCGTGAGGCTCGGGTCCTCCGGGTCGACGGAGAACGCGGTGCTGGGCGGTCCCGTCGTGACGACGGCGGTCCCGTCGGCGGCGACGAGCACGACGGGCCCGGACACGTCCGCGACGGCGCGCGCGACGCCGTCCACCTCCTCGACGTCGGCCGTCAGGTCCGCCGGGACGAGCGTGCGGTCGCCCGTGAAGCCCGTCCCGCCGCCCCCGCCGCCCGGTCCGGTCGCGTCCCCGGCGACCTCCTGCGACCCGCGCACGTAGACGTCGGCGGTGAGCGTGGTCGCGATGATGTCCTCGAACGTCGAGGAGAGCATGCCGCGGAACGCGAACGTGCCCACGACGAACGCGACGCCGAGCGTCACGGCGAGCACCGAGAGCACGAAGCGCACGACGTGCGCGCGCACGCCCCGCAGCGCGACGCGGATCATGCCGGGTCGACCGGGTCGACCGGGTCGACCGGGTCGACCGGTGCGGCGTGGCGCCCGACCGGCGCGCTCGGACCGCCCGGGGTCGCGGCCGGGCCGTCGAGGGTCCCCGCGGGTCCGTCCGGTGTCGCACGCGGACCGTCCGGGGCGACGGTCCCGGCCGCGGGCGGTCCGTCGTCCGCCGCGAGCGCGAGCGCGTCGAGGATGTCCTGCTGCGTCGGGTCGTGCAGCTCGCCCGCGAGCCGGCCGTCGGCGAGGAACACGACGCGGTGCGCGTACGACGCCGCGCGCGGGTCGTGCGTGACCATGACGACCGTCTGGTCGAGCTCGTCGACGGACCGGCGCAGGAACGTCAGCACCTCGCCCGCGGAGCGCGAGTCGAGGTTGCCCGTCGGCTCGTCCGCGAACACGATCGACGGCCGCGACACGAGCGCCCGCGCGCACGCGACGCGCTGCTGCTGGCCCCCGGAGAGCTCCGCCGGGCGGTGGTGCAGTCGGTCGCGCAGGCCCACGGCGTCGACGACCTCGTCGAACCACGCGCGGTCCACGGGGGCGCGCGCGATGTCGAGCGGCAGAGTGATGTTCTCCGCGGCGGTGAGCGTCGGCACGAGGTTGTACGCCTGGAACACGAACCCGACGCGCGTGCGGCGCAGGGCCGTGAGGCGGCGCTGCGAGAGGCGGCTGATCTCCTGGCCGTCGATGACGACGCTCCCCGAGGTGGGGGAGTCGAGCCCGGCGAGGCAGTGCATGAGCGTCGACTTCCCGGAGCCCGACGGCCCCATGATCGCGGTGAGCCGTCCGCGCGCGAAGTCGACGTCGACGCCGTCGAGCGCGCGCACCGCCGTCGTGCCCGAGCCGTAGACCTTGACGAGGTCGCGGGCCCGCGCGCGCGGCTCGGGCGCGCCCGCGCCGTCGGTCGGGGCGGCGGTCCGGGGTGCGGGGGACGTCATGGTCCCCATCGTGGCGCGTGGCGCGGCCGTGCGCACCACCCGTACGGGGGAGCGGGACGGACGGCCCGGCCGTCAGCGGTGTCAGCGGGATAGCGTGAGCCCCATGAGCACCGACGCCCCGGCGGCCGCGCACCCGGCAGGGTCCGCCGTCCACCCCCTTCCCGACCTGTCCGCCGACGTGACCGGAACGGTCCCCGACCCGCGCACCGCGCCCCCGATCCGGTGGGGCATCCTCGGCGCGGGCGGCATCGCGTCGTCGTTCGCCGAGGCCGTGCGCGTGCACACCCAGGGCCGTGTCGCGTCCGTCGGCTCGCGCGACCGCGTGCGCGCCGAGCGCTTCGCGACCGCCCACGGCGTGCCGACGACGCACCACGGCTACGACGAGCTCGTCGAGGACCCGCACGTCGACGTCGTGTACGTCGCGACGCCGCACTCGCACCACCGCGAGCACGCGCTGCTCGCGATCGCCGCGGGCAAGCACGTGCTCGTGGAGAAGGCGTTCACACGCAACGAGGCCGAGGCCGTCGAGGTGCTCGACGCCGCGCGCGAGGCCGGCGTGTTCGTGATGGAGGCCATGTGGACGCGGTTCCTGCCGCACGTGGCCGCGCTGCGCGGCGTGATCGCGCGCGGCGAGATCGGGGACGTCGTCAACCTCAGCGCCGACCACGGGCAGTGGTTCGCGTTCGACCCGGCGCACCGCCTCTACGCACCCGAGCTCGCGGGCGGCGCGCTGCTCGACCTGGGCGTCTACCCGGTCTCGTTCGCGCACGACCTCCTGGGCGCGCCCGCGTCGGTCACGGCGGTGGGCTCGCTCACCGAGACGGGCGTCGACGGCCAGGTGAGCGTCGTGCTCGGTTACGGCGACGCGCAGGCCACGCTCTCGACGACGCTGTGGTCGCGGACCGCGACGACGGCCGTGGTCTCCGGGACCGCGGGCCGCATCGAGGTCGAGGGGGCGTTCTACGCGCCGACGTCGTTCCGGGTCGTCCGCCACGACGGCTCGTCGTGGTACTACGACGGCTTCTCGGGCGAGGGCAAGCAGTACCAGGCGGCCGAGGTCGCGCGCCGCGTCGCCGTGGGCGAGACGCAGAGCCCCCGCATGTCGTGGGACTCGACGCTCGAGGTCATGCGCACGCTCGACGAGGTGCGCCGCCAGGTCGGGGTCGTCTACCCGGGCGAGTGAGGTCCGGCGGGGTCGGCCGGGGCGACCGGTCGACCCCGCGACCCGCCGGTCCCGCGCGGCCCTCCGGCCCCGCCCGGGTCAGTCCGTGTGCTCGACGACGTAGGTGCGGCCGTCGGGCCCGGTCACGCGCTCGAACCGCGTGCGCAGCTCCCGGTCGCGCTCGCGCTCGGCCTCGGAGACGCCGCGCCCGTCGGCGTCCTGACGCCCGACCTGCGCGGGCCCGAAGATCGGCAGGAAGCCCTCGGTGATGCGCATGCCGAGCGTGCGCCGGTCCTTGTTCCGCGCCACGGTGGTCCTCCGCTGCTGGGTGGGTGCGGGTGCCCGCACGGTCCTTGGTGCACCAATGATTGGTGTACCAAGGATAGCGCTCCGCTCGGTACGATGACGCGCATGGCGGGTGACGAGGTCGAGGGCACGGGCACGGCCGGAGCGGGCGCGGCGACCGTCGACCCGCTCGCGCTCGAGGCGCAGGTGTGCTTCGCGCTCTCCGCGGGGGCCCGCGGCATGGTCGCCCTCTACCGGCCGCTCCTCGAGCCGCTCGGCATAACCCATCCCCAGTACCTCGTGCTCCTCGCGCTGTGGCAGGACGACGCGGCGGGGGCGACGTCGACCGTGGGCGACCTCGCGGGCCGGCTGCACCTCGACGCCGGCACCCTCTCGCCGCTCCTCAAGCGGCTGGAGGCCCTCGGCTACGTGCGCCGGTCGCGCTCGCCCGACGACGGCCGCCAGGTCCGCGTGACGCTCACCGCCGAGGGGCGGGCCCGGCGTCGCGACGCCGAGCGGATCCCGCCCGCGATCGTCGCCGCGACCGGGCTCGGCCTCGACGAGCTCGCCGAGGTCCACGCCGCCGCGTCGAAGGTGGTCGCCGCCGCGCTGCGCGCGGGCGTCTACTGACGACCATGCGTCTGCCGCCCGCCGAACATGCGGTTCCGGCGCGTCAGGGGACGAGGACGGGAGGCAACCCCATGTTCGGCGAGGGGGTCAGGCGTCGGTGACGCGGACGCCGTCGGGCCCGACGACGAAGCGCACCGCCGCCAGACCCGCCGCGAGCGCGTCGGGCGCCGGGGACGCGGCCGCGAGCTCGTCCGCCGAGTGCGTGCCGGTCACGACGAGCACGGCGCACCCCGCCGCCCGACCCGACGCGACGCCCGCCGGGGCGTCCTCCACGACGAGGCACCGGCGCGGGTCCACGCCGAGTCGCCGGGCGCCGAGCAGGAACGGGTCCGGGTCCGGCTTGCCGTGCGCGACGTCGTCCGCCGTGACGACCACCGACGGCGCGACCAGGCCCGACGCGGCCATGCGCGCCGCCGCGAGGGGGCGCGTGCACGACGTGACGATCGCCGACCGCTCGGGCGGCAGCGCGGCGAGCGCGTCGCGCGTGCCGGGCAGGATCGTCACGCCCTCGTTGTCGTCGAGCTCGAGCGCGTGGATGCGGTCGTACGCGGCCTCGACGCGGTCCTCGGGCAGCAGCGCGGCGATGAGCGTGCGCGCGGGGGTGCCGTGCTGGACCTGGAAGTCGTCCGCGTCGGGCAGGCCGTGCTCCGCGGCCCAGCGCCGCCACGACCGCTCGACGGCCGGGACCGAGTCGATGAGCGTGCCGTCCATGTCGAACAGCACGGCGTCGAACGTGCGGTCGGCGAACGCGACGCCGGGGGACGGCAGGGCAGCGGGCGAGGGGTCGGGCATGGGCCGAGGCTATCCCGGGCCGCCGCGCGCGGTCGGCGGGGACCACCGGAGCCCCGCCGCGTGTCCGACGTCGCGGCTAGGGTGGTCGCCGTGAGCGCACCCGGGTACTTCATCTCCTTCGAGGGCGGCGACGGCGTCGGCAAGTCGACGCAGGCGCGCCTGCTCGGGCGGTGGCTGGGCGAGCTCACGGGCCGTGAGGTCGTGCTCACCCGCGAGCCGGGCGGCACCGAACTCGGCAAGGAGCTGCGCGCCGCCGTGCTCCACGGCCAGGACATGGACGCGCGCACCGAGGCGCTGCTCTACGCGGCGGACCGTGCCCACCACGTCGCGAGCCTCGTGCGCCCCGCGCTCGAGCGGGGCGCGATCGTGGTGACGGACCGCTACCTCGACTCGTCCGTCGCGTACCAGGCCGGGGGGCGCGAGCTCGGCGCGGACGAGGTCGAGCTCATCTCGCGCTGGGCCGTCCAGGACCTCATGCCGGACGTCACGATCCTGCTCGACCTCGACCCGGCCGAGGCCGCCGCGCGGATCCGCCGCCAGCACGACCGGCTCGAGCGCGCGGGCTCGGAGTTCCACCGCCGCACGCGCGAGGCGTTCCTCGCGCGCGCCGCGGCGGACCCGGACCGCTGGGTCGTGCTCGACGCCTCCGCGTCCGTCGACGACCTCCAGGCGCAGATCCGGGTGGACGTCGCCGCGCGCCTCGAGCTCACGCCCGTCGTCGAGGAGGCCGAGGACACGGTCGCCGCCGCGCCCGACGACGGCTTCGACGACTCCGACAGCGCGATCGGCTACGAGCCGGGCCGGGGCGTGGCGCCCGGTGCCGCCACGGGGCCCGCGGGCGAGAGCGGGGCGGCGAGCGCATGAGCGTCTGGGACGACGTCGTCGGTCAGGAGGACGCCGTCGCGACGTTGCGCGCCGCGGCGACCGACCCGGCCGCGATGACGCACGCGTGGCTGCTCACCGGGCCGCCCGGCTCGGGCCGCTCCAACGCGGCGCGCGCGTTCGCGGCCGCGCTGCAGTGCGAGCAGGGCGGCTGCGGGCGGTGCGCCGCGTGCCGCACGACCCTCGCCGGGACGCACCCGGACGTGACCCTCGTCGCGACGGAGCTCGTGACGATCAGGATCGACGAGGTGCGCGACCTCGTGACGGTCGCGAGCCGCAGCCCCTCGCAGGGCCGGCGTCGCGTCATCGTCGTCGAGGACGCCGACCGCATGGCGGAGCGCACGACGAACGTGCTGCTCAAGGCGATCGAGGAGCCTGCCCCGCACACGGTGTGGATCCTGTGCGCGCCGAGCCCGCAGGACGTGCTCGTGACCATCCGGTCGCGGTGCCGGGGCGTCGTGCTGCGCGTGCCGCCCGTCGAGGCCGTGGCCGGGCTGCTCGTGCAGCGCGACGGCGTCGACGAGCACGTCGCGCTCGTGGCGGCGCGCGCGGCGCAGAGCCACATCGGGCTCGCGCGGCGGCTCGCGCGCGACGCGGGCGCGCGCGAGCGGCGGACGTCCGTGCTCTCGCTCGCGCGTCGCGTGCGGGGCGTGGGCGACGCCGTGCTCGCGGCGGGCGAGCTCGTGGACCTCGCGCAGGCGGAGGCGAAGGCGGCGACGGAGGAGCGCGACGCGGCGGAGAAGGCCGAGCTGCTGCGCACGCTCGGCGTCGCCGACGGCGAGACGCTGCCGCCGCGCCTGCGCTCCCAGCTGCGCGACCTCGAGGCGGACCAGAAGCGGCGCGCGACGCGGCACCAGCGCGACGTGCTCGACCGCGCGATGGTGGACCTGCTCTCGCTCTACCGCGACGTGCTCGTGGTCCAGCTCGGCGCGGACGTCGAGCTCGTCAACTCCGAGCTCGCCGAGACCGTGCGCTCGCTCGCCGAGGACTCCACGCCGGAGCAGACGGTGCGGCGGATGGACGCGATCGGCGTCGCGCGCGAGCGGCTGGAGGGCAACGTGGCTCCGCTGCTCGCGGTCGAGGCGATGGTCGTCGCGCTGCGGCCTCAGGGCTGACGCCCCGACGAGCGTCGCAGGCGCCCGCCCTCAGCGGCGGCGCGCGGGGTCGACCCGCGCGCTCCCGCGCGGTGCGCGACCGCCACGGTCCTGTCCGCGACGTCGGCGCTGCCGACGGTCGACGAGCGCCTGGACGGCCATGACCGCGAGCGCGACGAGGACCGTCGCGACCGCGTCGAGGCGGTCGCCGAGGCGTCCGGGCACGGTGGACGACGCCGCGCCGACCGCGAGAGCGAGCAGGAACAGGGGAGCGCCGGGAGGCGGCTGGCGGCGTGGGTGCGGCGGCGTGCGCTCACGCGCCGACCCGGGCGGCGGCGGCCGCCCTCGACGCGGCGATGCGCTCGCCGTTCTCCTCGGACCACGCGCGGATCGCGTCGATCGGGCCGAGGAGGGACCGACCGAGGTCGGTGAGCGCGTACTCGACGCGCGGGGGGACCTCGGCGTAGACGGTGCGGGTGACGAGCCCGTCGCGCTCGAGCGAGCGCAGCGTCTGCGTGAGGACCTTCGGCGTCACGGCACCCACGAGGTCGCGCAGCTCGCCGAACCGCAGCACGCGCCGGCGCAGCGCCATGAAGACGAGCAGCGTCCACTTGTCGCCGATCCGCTCGACGACGAGGCGGCTCGGGCAGTCGGCCGAGAAGACGTCCGGTCCACCAGGCGAGACGTCGTCGCCGGCACGTCGGCCCCGGGAGCGCGCCATGGTATCCATCCGGGAAGTATGGCACGGTGAAGTCACCAGTACCTGTCGGATACCGTGCCGCTCGGCCGAGAGCCGGCCGCCGAACGACACGGGAGGAACGACATGCAGGTGCTGCTCACCGGGGGGACCGGGTTCATCGGGTCGGCCGTGCTGCGGGAGCTGCGCGACCGCGGGCACGAGGTCACCGCGCTCGTGCGGTCCGAGGCGTCCGCCGCGGCCGTGGCGGACGCCGGGGCGACGCCCCTGCGCGCGGACGCGTACGACGTCGACGCGCTCGCCGCCGCGCTCGCCGCGACGGACGGGGCGATCCACACCGCGGCGCCCGACGACGGGACGAACGAGGCCCTCGACCGCGCCGTCGTGGCGGCCGTCGCGCGGGCCTACGGCGGCACGACACGACCGTTCGTGCACACGAGCGGCGTGTGGAAGCACGGCAGCGGCGCCGGGGGCACCGACGACGCGCCGGCCGACCCGCCCGCGATCGTCGCGTGGCGCGTCGCCGTCGAGGAGCACCTGCTCGCGCAGGACGTCGTCGCGTCCGTCGTGGCGCCCGGCGTCGTCTACGGGCACGGGCGCGGCCTGCCGACGCTCCTCGCCGGGGCGCCGCGGGTCGACGGGCCTGACGGGACGGGGCTCGCCCTCGTGGGCGACGGCACGCAGCGGTGGTCGGTCGTGCACGTCGACGACCTCGCCGACCTCTACGCGCTCGCCCTCGAGCGCGGGGCGCGCGGCCACCTGCTCGGCACGACGGCCGAGAACCCGACCGTCCGCTCGCTCGGCGAGGCGGCGAGCCGGGCCGTGGGGCTGGGCGGCGCCGTCGTGCCGCAGACCGTCGAGCAGACGCGCGAGCGGCTCGGCGCGGCGCTCGCCGACGCGCTCCTGCTCGACCAGGCGCCGCGCGCGCAGCGCTCCGTCGAGCTCGGGTGGAGCCCGCGCCGCGGCACGCTCGCCGACGAGCTCGAGTCCGGCTCGTACGCGCCCGAGGCGGCGCGCGCCTGACGCGCTACGTCGTCGGGGCCGCCGCGCGGAGCTTCTCCAGCAGCGGCCCCGCGGCGTCCGCGAGGAACTCGCGCTGCCCGACCTCGCCCACCTGGACGAGCGCCAGGTCGGTGAACCCGGCCTCCCACCAGGCGGACGCCGCCTCGACGACCGCGTCGAGGTCGGGGCCGCACGGGATCGCCTCCGCCACGTCCTCCGGGCGCACGAACGCCGTCGCCGCGTCGAACGCCTCCGTCGTGGGCAGGTCCGCGTTGACGCGCCAGCCGCCCCCGAACCAGCGGAACTGCTCGTGCGCCCGTGCGACGGCGACCTCCTCGTCCGGGTCCCAGCAGATCGGCATCTGCCCCACGACGCGCGACGCGGCGAGGTCGGCACGGCCCCGGACCGCGGACCACCGCTGCACCACGTCCGCGTCGGGCTCCGTGGTCACGAGGTGGTCGGCCAGCGGCGCGAACCGCTCGATCGACTGCGGCCCCGACACGGCGACGCCGATCTCCACCGTCTCGTCGGGCAGGTCCCACAGCCTCGCGGAGTCGACCCGGTAGTGGACCCCCTCGAAGGTGAGGCGCTCGCCGTCGAGCAGCGACCGGATGATCTCCACCGCCTCCTCCAGCATGTCGTGCCGCTCGCCGACCGCGGGCCAGCGCTCGCCCGCGACGTGCTCGTTGAGGTTCTCGCCCGCGCCGAGCCCGAGGGTGAAGCGGTCGTCGGACAGGAGCGCGACCGTCGCGGCCTTCTGCGCGACGACGGCCGGGTGGTAGCGCATGAGCGGGCACGTCACGTACGTCATGAGCCCGACGCGCTCGGTCGCCTGGGCGACGGCGCCGAGCACGCTCCACGCGTACGGGGAGTGGCCCTGGGCGTCGAGCCACGGGAAGTAGTGGTCGCTCATCACCTCGAAGTCGAAGCCGACGCGCTCCGCGTCGACCGCGTGCTCCACGAGCGCGCGCGGGCCGGACTGCTCGGTCATGAGGGTGTAGCCGAAGCGGGTCATGCCTCGATCGTGGAACGGGCCGGGTGCGCCCGCACGCGGGTGCACCCGGCCCGTCGGGCGTGACGTCGCGTCAGGCGAGCGCCTTCGCCTTGAGCTGGGCGAACTCCTCCGGGGTGATGGCTCCCGAGTCCAGGAGGGACTTCGCGTGCGAGATCTGCTCGGCCGGTGACGTGTGCGCCACCTGGCGGATGTACGAGTCGGTCTCGTGCTTGGCCTGGGCCACCGCCGCGGCCTGCCGCTCGGCCATGCCGCGACCGCGGGCGATGAGGTAGACGAGCGAGGTCAGTACGGGCAGGAAGATGAGGAAGATGATCCACACGGCCTTCCACCACCCGGACAGCTCATGGTCGCGGAACAGGTCCGCGATGATCTGGAAGAGCACGATGAGGTAGGCGATGAAGAAGAAGCTCCACACGAGCAGCCAGAAGAAGTCCCAGAAGTCCACGGTCGCGCCCTTTCTCGACGTATCCCCGTAGCGCGCACGGCCTGCTGCCGCGCGCCGTCACGGCGAACCTAGCGAGGCGGGGCGGTTCGTGCCCGGCGAGGCGGGGTGAACCGGGCGCGGCCCACCCGGCGACGCGCCAGCGGTTCGCCGCGCAGAACGCCCGGCCGGGGAGCACGATGGTCGCACCCGCCGCCGACCGAGGAGTCCCGATGACCCCCGCCCGTCGCCCCGCGCCCCGCCCCGCCCGTGCCGCGTCCGCGCTCGGCCTCGCCCTCGCCGTCGCGCTGCTCGGCGCGTGCGCGTCCGAGACCGACGGCGGCGGTGACGGCACCGCCACCACGCAGGAGTCGCCCGAGCCGAGCGACGAGCCGTCCGACGAGCCGTCGGACGACGCGACCGGCGAGGAGGAGGGCCTGCCGGACGCCGCGACGATGGACGTCGTGGCCGGGGCGCACGGCACGGGTCTGCCGCCCGGCGTGGACGCGCCCGCCGAGGGCGGGACCGGCGCGGCCTGGAGCGCCGAGCCCGGGCTCCTGCTCGTCGTCTCCTACGGGTCGAGCAGCTGCCCGGTGCTCGCCGAGGACGAGGCCGCGGTCCGGGGGGACGAGGTCGTGGTGACGTTCGTCGAGATCGACCCGACCACGCCGTGCACCATGGACTACGTGCCCGCGACGTCCGTCGTCGGGGTGCCGGACGACGTCGACCCGGGCGCCGAGGTGAGCGTCGTGCTCGGGGACCGCGGGACCGTCGTCGTACCGCCCGCCGCGGACGGCGCCGCCGGCGAGTGGGCCTGGGTCGAGGAGTAGCGACCCGCGCCGTGAAGAGCGCGTGAAAGGACGGCTCCGCGACCGGCCGACCGTCCTGCGCGCACCGGGGGAGCGGCTACCGTGTCCGGGTGACGACGTCCCCCGCCTCGCGCCCCGCTCGACGTGCCCTGGCCTGCGCCGTGACCCTCGTGCTGGCCCTCGTGGCGGCGTCGTGCTCGGTGCCGCCCAAGCAGCAGACCCCCGTCGAGGGCGTCGCGACCTCCGCGTCGGGCACGGGCGAGACCGGCCCGGAGGGCTTCGAGGACTTCTACGGGCAGAGCCTTGCGTGGGAGGACTGCGGCGCGGGCTGGGAGTGCGCGACGGCGCGTGCCCCGCTCTCCTGGCAGGACCCGTCCGCGGGCGAGATCGAGCTCGCGGTCAAGCGCCGGCCCGCGAGCGGGGAGCGCATCGGCTCGCTGCTCACCAACCCCGGCGGACCCGGGGCGTCCGGCATCGAGTTCGTCACGAGCCTCGCCCCGATGGTCGGCGACCGCGTCACCGAGGCCTACGACCTCGTCGGGTTCGACCCGCGCGGCGTCGGCGAGTCCTCGCCCGTCGTGTGCCTCGACGACGCGGCCAAGGACGAGTCGCTCTCGCGCGACTTCGACACCGACGAGGCGGGGCTCGAGGCGCTCGCGGAGGACCGCCGCGCCTGGGCCGAGGCGTGCGCCGAGAACACGGGCGACCTCCTCGGCCAGGTGGACACCCAGAGCGCCGCACGAGACATGGACATGCTGCGGGCCGTGCTCGGCGACGAGAAGCTCGCCTACCTGGGCTACTCGTACGGCACCCAGCTCGGCGCCACGTACGCAGGGCTCTTCCCGGACAAGGTGGGACGCCTCGTGCTCGACGGCGCGATCGACACGTCGCTCGACCCGGACACGATCTCCGAGCAGCAGGCCGTCGGCTTCGAGAACGCGCTGCGCGCGTACGTCGAGGACTGCCAGGCGGGCGAGGGGTGCCCGCTGCGCGGCGACGCCGACCAGGGCATGCGCCAGGTCCGGGCGCTGCTCGACGCCGCGAAGTCGAACCCGCTGCGCACCGACTCCGGGCGCCGCGTGACGCAGACGCTCGCCTTCTACGGCGTCGCGGTGACCCTGTACAACGACCAGAGCTGGCCCGTGCTGACGCAGGCGCTCACCGAGGCCTTCGACGAGGGCACGGGCGACCTGCTGCTCTACCTCGCCGACTTCTACAACGACCGCAACCCCGACGGGACGTACTCCTCGAACTCGACCGAGGCGTTCCGCGCGGTCAACTGCCTCGACGGCCGTCAGGACGACGACCCCGCCGCGATGCAGGCCCAGCTCGAGCGCCTCGAGGAGGCCGCCCCGACGATGGGCACGTTCTTCGCGTTCGGCGGGCTCACGTGCGAGGGATGGCCGTTCCCCGCCGCCGAGCCGGAGTTCGACCTGCACGCCGAGGGTGCCGCGCCGATCGTCGTCATCGGCACGACCAACGACCCGGCCACCCCGTACGTGTGGGCGGAGGGTCTTGCGGACACGCTCGACTCGGCCGTCCTCCTCACGTGGGAGGGCGAGGGCCACACCGCGTACGGGCGCTCCAACGCGTGCGTGGGCGACGCCGTCGACGCCTACCTCGTGGACGGCACGGTGCCCGAGGACGGGCTGCGCTGCTGACGCGGAGAGCGCCCGCGGGCGGCCCACGAGGCCGCTTTGGAATCTGGCCCGGTCGTTGGGTACAGTAGGCGCTCGTTGCCAGCGGTTCGCGGAGCGGACCGGGGTGCAGCACGCCGCCTTAGCTCAGTCGGCAGAGCGATTCACTCGTAATGAATAGGTCGTGGGTTCGATTCCCACAGGCGGCTCCGACACGAAGCCCTGGCCAGCGGAAACGCGGGCCAGGGCTTCGTCGTTCCCGGGTGTCGTCCGGCTGGGTGGGCCGGGTGCGGCCGGTCCGACCGTCGTCCGGCCTCGCTCGGCGGCAGCGCTCGGCGGCAGCGTCCGGCGCGGTCGGGCGTCGTCCCGGAGAGTTCGCCCGCAGGACAGCGCCCGGTCACCGGGCGTCTGCCCGGGCAGGGTTGTCTCGGGGCGAGGATCGCCGGACGAGACGAGGACACGTGATGGTCGACACCCTGCCGACCCCCAGGACGACGGCGCGCGCGACCGGGACGCCCCGGCGCCACGACCGGGCGACGGCCCCCGGGCGCCCCGTGATCGCCGCCCACGACCCCGACGACGCCGACTACACGGCGGGCGACGTGGACGAGCGCGCGCGCTGGGAGCGGCGGGCGGCACGGAACGGGGCGTCGCCCGCGCCGCGCGCCTGACGGCTCAGCCGACGCGGCGCAGGAGGAGGATCGCGCCGCCGGCCGCGGCGGCGACGAGGCCGCCGACGCCGACCACGGCGAAGACCGGGAAGGACTCCGCGGCGGGCGGGGGCGGGGGCATGCGCTCCGCCACCGACACGAGCGGCGTGCGCGAGGGCTCCGGCTCCGGGGTCGAGGGCTCCGCGGTCGGGGTCGGCTCGACGGGCGCCTCGGGCGTCGGGTCCGGCGTCGGCTCCTCGGTGGTCTCCGGCTCGGGCGCGGCCACGGGCTCCCGCGGCTCCTCGGTCGCCGGGACGGGCGCGTCGGCGGGCGGCGGGGCCGGCGTGGGGGCCTCGGTCGACGGCGCGGGGGATGGCGTCGTGGGCGGCGTCGTGGGTGCGGGAGCGGGCGAGGCGGCCGCCGTCGTGCAGACCGCGGCGTCGCCGTTCCACCCGGCGAACTGCCGGTCGATGCCCGTCACGAGCACCCAGCTGATGCAGTACCCGTCCTGGTACGGGCCCCGGCGGGGCACGTCGAGCTCCAGGACGCCGTCGGCCGCGTCCTCGCGCGAGTAGCCGTCGCCCATGTTGCGGGGGTGCGACCCGTCGGGCCTCGTGACGACGTACTCGAGCCACCCGGTGGGGTGGCGCAGCCGGCTCGGGTCGAACGAGACGGCGTCGACCGTGACGGTGAGGCCGCCCCCGCCGTCACGGTCCTCGGCCGCCGCCGGGGCCGCCGTCACCGCGGCCGTGACGACCCCGAGGGTCGCGAGGGCGAGCAGACGGCCAGCGGCGCGCATCATCACCTCCGGATCGGCACGAGCGTGGTCCGCGGCACATCGTACGCAGTGCGGCCGTGCCGCAGGAAAGCCCTGTCGTCGGGGCGTCGTCGCGCGGGCCGGGCGGCTCCGGCGGTCGGGCCCGGGCGGTCTGGCGGCTCCGGCGGTCGGGCCCGTGCGGTCTGGCGGCTCCGGCGGTCGGGCCCGTGCGGTCTGGCGGCTCCGGCGGCCGGTGGCGACGGCTGGTCAGGTGCCGATCGTCGCGAGCCACGCGACGAGGGCCTCGCAGACCGCGGCGTCCTGGCCCTTGAGGTCGTGCGCGCCGGGCAGCTCCACGCGCGTGACCGGCCCGGGGATCACGGCGGTGTGCTCGGCGAGCTCGTCCGGCGTCGCGAACGGGTCGGTGCGGCCCGACACGAACAGGACCGGCACGCGGAGGTCGGGGAGGTGCTCGGTCCGCAGCCGCTCGGGCTTGCCCGGCGGGTGCAGGGGGTAGCTGACGAGGGCGAGCCCGGCCGCGGGCAGGCCCTCGGCGACGGCCATCGAGCACATGCGCCCGCCGTACGACCGCCCGCCGAGCACGAGGCGGTCGGTCGTGGTGCCGAGCTCGGCGGCGAACGCCTCCGCCTCGGCGCGCACGTGCGCGACCGCGACCGGCGGCCGGTCGGGCATCCGCTTGCCGGCGATCCGGTAGGGGAAGTCGACACGGCGCACGGGCACGGGCGGGTCGAGCGCGGCGAGCGCGTCGTCGATCGCGACGAGCGCGCGGTGGTCGCGGCTCGCGCCCGCCCCGGGCGTGAGCAGGACGCCGGCGACGGGCCGGTCGTCGGGGGTCGGCGTGGTCACGGGACCAGTCTCGCAGCGAGCACGGCCCTTCTCACGGTCGAGCACGGGGTTGCTGTCGTTATCCGCCGGATAACGACAGCAACCCCGTGTTCGGCGGGGGACCCCGGTCAGCGGGCGGCGAGCCGGCCCGGGTCGAGGTCGAGGCGGCGCAGGAGCTGCGCGTTGAGCGCGACGACGACCGTCGAGACGGACATGAGGATCGCGCCCGCCGCCATCGGCATGACGAACCCGACCGGGGCGAGCACGCCCGCGGCGAGCGGGACGGCGGCGATGTTGTAGCCCGCCGCCCACCAGAGGTTCTGCTGCATCTTGCGGTAGGACGCGTGCGACAGCGCGATGATCGAGAGCACCGCGCGTGGGTCGGAGCTCGCGAGGATCACCCCGGCCGACGCGATCGCGACGTCCGTGCCCGCGCCGATCGCGATGCCGACGTCGGCCTGCGCGAGCGCCGGGGCGTCGTTGACGCCGTCGCCGACCATCGCGACGACGCGCCCGCCGCGCTGGAGCTCGGCCACCTTCGCGTCCTTGTCCTCCGGGCGCACGCCCGCGAAGACCTGGTCGATGCCGAGCTCGCGCGCGACCGACCGGGCGACGGGCTCGGCGTCGCCCGTGATCATGACGACCCGGATGCCGCGCCGGTGCAGCGCGTCCACGGCCTCGCGGGACTCCGGCCGGACGGCGTCCGCGAGCGCGAGTGCGCCCACGACCTCGCCGCGCTGACCGTCGTCGTCCGGACCGCCGTCGTCCGGACCCGCAACGGGGGAGACGACGACGTGCAGGACGGTCGCGCCGTCGCCCGCCCACGCGTCGGCGTCGGGCAGCGGGTCGAGCCCGCGCTCGCCCAGCAGCGCGGGACCGCCCACGGCGACGCGGCGCGGGCCGTCCGGCGTGCGGACCGTCGCCTCGACCCCGACCGCGGTGAGCGACCGGAAGTCCGTCGCCCGCGGCACGTCGAGACGCGTCGCGGCGGCGCGCGCGACGATCGCCCGCGCGAGCGGGTGCTGGCTGTCGGCCTCGGCAGCGGCGGCGAGCGCGAGGAGGTCGTCCTCCGTCGTGCTGCCGGTCGTGGCGGCGTGCACGACGACGGGCTCGCCCGCCGTGAGCGTCCCCGTCTTGTCGAACAGGACGGTGTCCACCGTGCGCATGCGCTCGAGCGCGAGGCGGTCCTTGACGAGCACGCCGGCGCGCGCGGCCCGCTCCGTCGAGAGCGAGACGACGAGCGGGATCGCGAGGCCCAGCGCGTGCGGGCACGCGATGACGAGCACGGTGATGGCGCGGATCAGCGCCTGCTCGGGCGAGCCGAGGACGAGCCACGCACCGATGGTCAGGGCCGCCGCACCGAGCGCGTACCAGAACAACCAGCCCGCGGCGCGGTCCGCGAGGCGCTGCGTCCTCGTCGAGGACGCCTGCGCGTCCGCGACGAGCCGCTGGATGCCCGCGAGCGCGGTGTCGTCGCCCACGGCCGTGACGCGCACGCGCAGCGCGTCGTCCGTCGCGACGGTCCCGGCGACGACCGGGTCGCCCACCGTGCGCCGCACCGGGCGCGACTCGCCCGTGATCATCGACTCGTCGACGTCCGCGGCGCCCGACGCGACCTCGCCGTCCGCGGGTACGCGGCCGCCCGGCCGGACGACCACGAGGTCGCCCACGCGCAGGTCCGTCGGCGCGACGGTCGTCACCGTGCCGTCGTCGGCGACCCGCTCCGCCTCGTCCGGCAGGAGCGCCGCGAGCGAGTCGAGCGCCGACGCCGTCTGCGCGAGCGAGCGCATCTCGAGCCAGTGGCCCAGCAGCATGATGACGACGAGGAGCGCGAGCTCCCACCACACGTCCAGCTCGGGCGCGAGCACGCCGAGGCTCGCGCCGAGCGACGACGCGAACGCGACCGTGATCGCGAGCGAGATGAGCGTCATCATGCCGGGCGTGCGGCCGCGGAGCTCGTCGACCGCGCCCGTGAGGAACGGGCGCCCGCCCCGCAGGAAGATCACCGAGCCGAGCACGGGTGACACCCAGGGCAGCCAGGCCGCGTCGGGGAGGTCGTACCCGAGGAGCATCGCGAACATCGGGCTCAGCGCGACGGTCGGTACCGCGAGCGCGAGCATGGCCCAGAAGAGGCGCCGGTACTGACCGACGTGGTCGCCGTGGCCCCCGCCGTGCCCGCCGTGCCGCGCGCCGTGAGCGTCGTGGCCCGCGCCGTGCGCGTCGTGGCCCGCGGCGGTGTGGTCATGGGACCCGTGGCTCGTCGTCCCGTGGCCGTGAGCCCCGTGGCCGGTCCCGTCGTGGTCGTGGGACGGGGCGTGCGCCGTGTCGTGACCGGGCGTCCCGTGACCGTCCGCGTGGTGCGCGTGCCCGCCGGGTGCGTGCGGTGCGTGGGTGCGCGTGCCCGGTGCGGGGGTGCCCTCGGTGTGCGCGCCGCTCGCCGTCGTGGCGTCGCGCGCGGTGCCGGCCGTGCGGTGGTCGTGCTCCACGTCGTCCTCCTGGTCTTCGGAGCGTCCTGATACCCCCTGGGGGTATCTACGTCCCAAGGTGCCGCAGTATTCCCGAGGCGTCAAGAGGCGGGAGGCGTCCCGCCCGGGGGAAGCGATTTCCAGGCCGACGGCGTCAGCCCGGCGCGGGCGTCGACTCCCGGAGCACGACGGTGCCCCGGACCTCGACCCGCTGCGGCGGCGCGTCCTCCTCGTACGGGGCCAGCGCCAGCGCGAGGGCCCGCTCGCCCACCTCGGTGAGCGGGATGCGCACGGTCGTCAGCGCGGGCGTGACGTCGCGCAGCGTCACGATGTCGTCGAACCCCGCCACCGCGACGTCCTCCGGGACGCGCAGACCCGCGTCGCGGGCCGCCGCCATCGCGCCCACGGCCATGACGTCGTTCACCGCGAAGACCGCGCGCGGGGCGTCGTCGTGGGCACCGCCCGCACCCGGGCCCACGCGGGCGAGGAGCTCGCCCATGCCGCGATGGCCGCCGTCGCGCGTGAACGCGCACTCCACGATCGCCTCCGGCTCGACGGGGGAGCCGAGCGCGGCGAGCGCCTCGGTGAAGCCGCGGGCGCGGTCGACCGCGGTGCGGTGTCCCGCCGGGCCGGCGAACACGCCGAACGACCGGTACCCCAGGCCGTGCAGTGCGCGCGCCAGGTCTGCCGCGCCCTCCGCGTTGGCGATCTGCACCGCCGGCAGGTCTCCGAGCGGCTGACCGACGAGCGAGACGCCACCGCCCGAGGAGCGGTAGCTCTCGAGCGCGCGGCGCAGCGCGCCGTCGGCGTCGTCCGCGAGCCGGCCGCCGCCGAGCACGACCGCCCGCGCGCGCTGGCGGTCCATGAGCTCGACGAACGCGCGCTCGCGCTCCGGCGAGTGGCGCGTGCTCGTGAGCGTGACGATGAGGCCGTCGCGGTCGGCCGCGTCCGCGACGCCCGCCGCGAGCGACGAGAAGTACGGGTCGGCGATGTCGTGCACCACGAGGCCCACGCTCGTCGTGCGACCGCGCGCCATGGCCTGCGCGCTCGGGTCGGGCGAGTAGCCGAGGCGGCGCGCCGAGGCGAGCACCCGCTCCCGCAGGTCGGGGCGCACCGTGCGGTTCGCGCTCCCGTTGATCGCGCGCGAGGCGGTCGCGAGGGAGACGCCGGCGTCTCGCGCGACCTCGCTCAGGGTGGGTCCGGGCACGGCCCCAGGGTAGCGGTGCGGCCCCCGCACCGGGTGGGCAGCGCGCGGAGAGGTTACGTTCGACGCACGACCGCCCCGACCGTCCCCGCAGGAGGACCCATGACGCCCGGCGACACCACCCCTGCGCACGGCACGACGGCGGCCCTCGCCCGGGCGCTCGCGATCGGCGCGGCCGCGGGGTCGCGCAGCAGCCTCGGCGTCGCGGCGCCGGTGCTCGCACGTCACGCGGGCGACCGACCCGGGGCGGGACCGGCGTGGCGGCGGCGCCTCGTCCGGGCCGTGGCCGGCGCGGCGGTCGCGGGCGAGCTCGTGGGCGACAAGCTGCCCACGACGCCGAGCCGCCTCGACCCGCCCGGCGCCTACGTCCGCCTCGCGTCCGGCGCCGTGGGCGGCGTCCTGGTGGCCGGGCGACGCACGCGAGGCCTCGGCGTCGTGGCAGCCGCTGCGGCCGGGGCCGCCGGCGCCGCGGTGGGTACGTGGGGCGGCGCGGCGTGGCGGAGGCTCGCGGTGGGCCGGCGGCCCGACTGGCCGGGCGCCGTCGCCGAGGACGCCGTCGCTCTCGCTCTCGCCGCGTGGGCCGTCCGCCGCTGATCCCGTCGCGCGGGCGGCCCGGCGCCGAGTCCCGTCGAGCGGGCGGTCCGCCGCCGACCGGCGGCGCGTCAGGAGCCCGGGACGCTCGTCACGGTCGTGAGCAGGAACGCGGCGTCGTCGAGCGCGCTCACGGCGTGCCGCTCGTGCGTGAGCACGCGCAGCTCGCCCGCGCCGAGCTCGACGTCGCCCTCGCCGAGCGCCGTCACGCGGACCCGCCCGCGCAGCACCTGGATCGACGCCGCGGGCGGCGAGTTGTGCTCCCCGAGCTCGACGCCCGCGCGGAGCGCGAGGATCGTCTGGCGCAGCGGGCCGTCGTGCAGCACGACCTCGGCGCTGCGCCCGTTCGGCGCGCTCCGGGCGTTCGTGAGGTGCGCGTCGGTGAGAAGGTCGACGTTCGTCATCGGGGCTCCGACCTGTCGGGGAGTCCCATCATGCCGCGCCCGAGGGGTGCGTCGCGTCCGGGGGGCGCACGACGGTGACGGGGCAGTGCGCGTACTCGATCGCGTGGCGGCTCACCGACCCCAGCAGGAGCCGGTCGAACCCGCCGACGCCGCGGTTGCCCACGACGATCCGCTCGGCGTGCGACGACGCCTCGATGATCCCCTTCGCGGCCTGGACGTGCCGCACGCTGCGGACCACGCGGTCGTCGGGCAGGTCGACGCCCGCGGCGTCGAGCGCGGCGTCGAGCTTCTGCGCGGCGAACCGCTCGTAGTCGTCGAGCGGCGGCGTCCAGCCCCACGAGTCGGGCAGGGGCGCGAGCGAGACGATCTGCCAGCAGAACAGGGCCTCGAGCGTCGCGCCGGTGCGGCGCGCGACGTCCGCGCCGTGGCGCAGCGCGTGGACGGACGTCGAGGACCCGTCGACCCCGACGACGACCGGCCGCGCGTGGTCGTGGCGCACGTCGGGCGTGCCGCGCACGACGGTCACGGGGACGGTCGCGTGCTGCACGACGGCGGTCGGGACCGAGCCGAGGACCATGCGTCCGAGGCGTCCCCGGCCGCAGCGGCCCACGACGAGGAGCTCGGCGTCGTCGGTGTCGTCGCGTGCGGGGCGTACCTCGTCGTCCGTCGCCCGGGCGGTGCCCGGCTGGGCGGCGGCGAGCAGCACGGCGGCGGGGCTGCCGCGCTCCGCGACGGCGGCCGTGGTGACGGCGTCGGGGCCCAGGCCGGTGCGCGTGCGCGCGGCCTCCAGCCAGTCCTGGACGAGGGCCCGCTTCTCCTCGGCGACGTCCGCCTCGGCCCCCTGCCGCGACTCCCACGCGAGCACCCCCGTGAGCGGTGCGTGGCGGTCCGCCGCCTCGCGCAGGGCCCAGTCCAGCGCGCCGCCGGACTCCTCGGACCCGTCGACCCCGACGATCACCCCGCGCATCGCGTCACCTCCGCCCGGTCGGCCGACGGCGCGCGCCGCCGGTGAACCACCCGTGCCGGCGCCGTCGTCCGCGCCGGTGCTGACTCGACAGTAGACCGCGGCGGCACGATCGGCCCGGGACGGCGTCGGGCGCGCGCGGGCGGCGGACCCGACCGGCTCGTCAGAACCGGGGCTCGGCCTCGTCCTGGAGGATGTTGCGCAGCGGGCGCGTCACGACGTCGACGCGCGCGAGCAGGTCCGAGGGCCCGGAGACGACGAGCGCGCGGTCCTCGAGCGGCACGTACACGGCGGCGTGCTCGCGCACCGCGACGTGCAGGCACGCGCAGGGCTCGCCGTCGACGGCGAACGTCGTGCGGGCGACGTGCGCGACGTCGACCTCCTCGACGATGGCGCGCATCGCGGCGCGGTACTCCTGGTAGGAGTCGAGGAAGTCGTCGTCGGCGGGGTCGTCGGCGTGCAGGGGCGCGGCGAGCGCCCCGCTGAGCGCCGTGCGGACGATGTCCTCGGCCTGCTCGTCGTGCGCCGCGAGGACGCGCAGGGTCTCGACGTCGAGCGTCTCGCCCGTGAACGACACGTAGGAGCGCAGGAACCGCTCCTCCGCCGGGTCGTGCGCGCCGTGGGCCGCGCCCGTGAGGGTCTCCTCGTCGAGGTCGAGGCCCCACGTGAGGGGGTCGTCGACCTCGGCGACGACGCCCTCGAAGCGGGCGACGACCTGCTCCCACGTGACGGGCGTGCTCCCCGTGCGCGTCTCGCGCTCGTCGGCTCCCGGTGCCGGTTCCTCCGGCTGCTGGTCCGGCTGGTGCATCGCTCTCGCCACCCTTCTGGCCGTCCGTGCGGCGCGCACTCCCGAGCCTGCCCGCGGTGCGGTCCCGGGTCAACGCCCCCGGCGCGTGTCGGGGCGGGTGATCTGCGCGGACGGCGTCGCGGCGGGCGTCGCCAGGTCACGGCCCGACCCCTCTTTCACGCCCCTGGCGAACAACGGCATACGGAGGGGGTACGGCTCGTTCGAACCGCATAGAGTCAATGCGGTCAGGCTTGTACCCGTCGTCCGGCGGGCAGGTGTACGCCGCTCACGAGGAGCAGCACATGTTCGAGAGATTCACAGACCGAGCCCGTCGGGTCGTCGTCCTCGCCCAGGAAGAGGCGCGGATGCTCAACCACAACTACATCGGCACCGAGCACATCCTCCTCGGCCTCATCCACGAGGGCGAGGGTGTCGCGGCCAAGGCGCTGGAGTCCCTCGGGATCTCCCTCGACGGCGTCCGCACCCAGGTGACCGAGATCATCGGCGAGGGCCAGCAGGCCCCGAGCGGGCACATCCCGTTCACGCCGCGCGCCAAGAAGGTGCTCGAGCTGTCGCTGCGCGAGGCGCTGCAGCTCGGTCACAACTACATCGGCACCGAGCACATCCTGCTCGGCCTCATCCGCGAGGGCGAGGGCGTCGCCGCTCAGGTCCTGACGAAGATGGGCGCCGACCTCAACAAGGTGCGTCAGCAGGTCATCCAGCTCCTGTCCGGCTACCAGGGCAAGGAGCCCGTCGCCGCGGGCGGTCCCACCGAGGGCCAGCCGTCGGGGTCGGCCGTGCTCGACCAGTTCGGGCGCAACCTCACCCAGGCCGCGCGCGAGGGCAAGCTCGACCCGGTGATCGGGCGCAGCCTCGAGATCGAGCGCGTCATGCAGGTGCTGAGCCGCCGCACCAAGAACAACCCCGTCCTCATCGGCGAGCCCGGCGTCGGCAAGACCGCCGTCGTCGAGGGCCTCGCGCAGGACATCGTGCGCGGCGACGTCCCCGAGACGCTCAAGGACAAGCAGCTCTACACGCTCGACCTCGGCGCGCTCGTGGCCGGCTCGCGCTACCGCGGTGACTTCGAGGAGCGCCTGAAGAAGGTGCTCAAGGAGATCCGCACGCGCGGCGACATCATCCTGTTCATCGACGAGATCCACACGCTCGTCGGGGCGGGTGCCGCCGAGGGCGCGATCGACGCCGCGAGCATCCTCAAGCCGATGCTCGCGCGCGGCGAGCTGCAGACGATCGGCGCGACGACGCTCGACGAGTACCGCAAGCACGTCGAGAAGGACCCGGCCCTGGAGCGCCGCTTCCAGCCGATCCAGGTCGCCGAGCCGTCCCTCCCGCACGCGATCGAGATCCTCAAGGGCCTGCGCGACCGCTACGAGGCGCACCACCGCGTGTCCATCACGGACTCCGCGCTGGTCTCGGCGGCCACGCTCGCGGACCGGTACATCAACGACCGGTTCCTCCCGGACAAGGCGATCGACCTCATCGACGAGGCGGGCGCGCGCCTGCGCATCCGCCGCATGACGGCCCCGCCGGAGCTCAAGGAGCTCGACGAGGAGATCGCCGAGGCTCGCCGCGAGAAGGAGTCCGCGATCGACGCGCAGGACTTCGAGAAGGCCGCCGGCCTGCGCGACAAGGAGAAGCAGCTCACCGCGAAGCGCGCCGACAAGGAGAAGGCGTGGAAGTCCGGTGACCTGGACACCGTCGCCGAGGTGGACGAGGAGCTGATCGCCGAGGTCCTGGCCATGGCCACGGGCATCCCGGTCTTCAAGCTCACCGAGGAGGAGTCCAGCCGCCTGCTCAACATGGAGGACGAGCTGCACAAGCGCGTCGTCGGCCAGGAGGCCGCGATCAAGGCGCTGTCGCAGGCCATCCGCCGGACGCGTGCGGGCCTCAAGGACCCGAAGCGCCCGGGTGGGTCGTTCATCTTCGCCGGCCCGACCGGCGTCGGGAAGACCGAGCTGGCCAAGGCGCTCGCCGAGTTCCTCTTCGGGGACGAGGACGCGCTCATCCAGCTCGACATGTCGGAGTTCTCCGAGAAGCACACCGTCTCGCGGCTGTTCGGCTCGCCCCCCGGCTACGTCGGGTACGACGAGGGTGGCCAGCTCACCGAGAAGGTGCGGCGCAAGCCGTTCTCGGTCGTCCTGTTCGACGAGGTGGAGAAGGCCCACGCGGACATTTTCAACTCGCTCCTGCAGATCCTCGAGGACGGTCGTCTGACCGACTCGCAGGGCCGCGTCGTGGACTTCAAGAACACCGTCATCATCATGACGACCAACCTCGGCACGCGGGACATCGCCAAGGGCGTCCAGACCGGCTTCAACGCCGGCGGCGACCTGGTCACGTCCTACGAGCGCATGAAGGCGAAGGTCAACGAGGAGCTCAAGCAGCACTTCCGCCCCGAGTTCCTCAACCGCGTCGACGACGTGGTGGTCTTCCCGCAGCTCTCGCAGGACGAGATCATCCAGATCGTCGACCTCATGATCGCCCGTCTCGACGCCCGCCTGCGGGACAAGGACATGGGCATCGAGCTCACCCAGCCGGCGAAGCAGCTCCTCGCCGAGAAGGGCTACGACCCGGTCCTCGGTGCTCGTCCGCTGCGCCGCGCGATCCAGCGCGACATCGAGGACGTGCTCTCCGAGAAGATCCTGTTCGGCGAGCTCAAGGCCGGCGAGATCGTGCTGGTCGACGCCGAGGGCGAGGGCCTGCTCGGGGAGTTCACCTTCCGGGGCGTCCCCAAGGGCGAGCACGACCGCGGCCCGGTGAGCGTGGGTGCGGCCGCCGCGCTCGACGCCCCGACCGGCGTCTCGGTCCGCGACCTGCCCCCCACGGGCGAGCTGCAGGCCGGCGCCGAGTGACGCGCCGGTGGACCGGCAGCCGGTCCACCGGCACCGCCTGACACACGGGCCCCGATCCTCCTGAGGGAGGGTCGGGGCCCGTCGTCGTTCCCGGTGCCCACGAGCACGGGATCCGACCCTGGACAGCGGAACTTGACAGATCTAGCCTCGTAACACGCAGGATCGATCATCCCGGAGGGCTCGGTCTGACGGCCGAGCCCTTCGTGATGTCCGATGACTGATGCCGTAGCGCGGGCGATCAGCTCGCGGTGCCCCACATATCGCCCCCTCGTGTGTACGATAGATTGGATGAATCCGGAGCCAGGGCGGCTCGACGTGACGGAAGGACGACGGTGACCGGTCACGACGTCGTGGACGCGCACCACCACCTCTGGGTGCGCGCGCGCACGCCCCAGGACTGGATCGACCCGGACACCATGGCGGCGATCGACCGGGACTTCGAGCCCGCGGACCTCCCCGCGGCGGCGCACGGCGTCCGCGCGACCGTCGTCGTGCAGTCCGCGAGCGCCTGGGCAGAGTCCGAGGAGCTGCTCGCGTCGTGCGCGTCGCCCGAGGGTCGCGCCGCCCGGCTCGCGGGGGCCGTCGTCTGGGCCGACCTCACCGCACCCGACCTGGCCGACCGGCTGGCCGCGCTGCGCGCCGGCCCCGGCGGGGAGCACCTCGTGGGCGTGCGGACCATGGTCCAGGCCGAGCCCGACCCCGACTACCTCGACCGCGCCGACGTGCGGCGCGGCATCGCCGCCGTGGGGGCGGCCGGCCTCGCGTTCGACCTCGTCCTGCGCGACCACCAGCTCGCCGCCGCAGCGCGGCTCGTCGCCGCGCTCCCCGACGTGCGCTTCGTGCTCGACCACCTCGGCAAGCCCCGGCTCGACGCCGCGTCCGCTCCCGGCGCGTCGCGCGACGTGCTCGCCGCGTGGCGCGCCGACCTCGCCGCGCTCGCCGCGCACGAGAACGTCACCGCGAAGCTGTCCGGCCTCGTCACCGAGGCCCGCTGGGACGCGTGGACGCCGGCCGACCTGCTGCCCGCCGTCGACCACGCGCTCGACGTGCTCGGGCCGGACCGGCTCATGGTCGGGTCCGACTGGCCCGTGTGCCTGCTCGCGAGCGACTACGGGCGCTGGATCGAGACGCTGCGCGTGCTGCTCGCCGGGCTCACGCCGACCGAGAGCGCCGCGGTGTGGGCCGGGACCGCGCGCCGCGTCTACGGCCTCACCGGCCCCGCCGACGCCACCGTCGCCGTCCCCCAGACCGAGGAGAGCCACCCGTGACAGCACCCACGAGCACGACCCGCGAGCTCGACGGCGTGCGCGCCGTCGTCACCGGCGGCGCCTCCGGCATCGGCGCGGCGATCGTCACCGCGATGCTCGCGCGCGGCGCGGCGGTCACGTCGCTCGACCGCACGACCGACGGCGTGCCCGACGGCGCCCGTGCCGAGGTCGCGGACGTCACCGACGACGCCGCGGTCCGCGCCGCCGTCGAGAGCGCGGCCGCCGCGATGGGCGGGATCGACGTCGTCGTCAACAACGCGGGCATCGGCGCGCAGGGGACGGTCGCCGACAACGACGACGCCGAGTGGCTGCGCGTCCTCGACGTCAACGTCCTGGGGACCGTGCGCGTGACGCGCGCCGCGCTGCCCCACCTGCGCGCGTCCGACCGCGCGGCCGTCGTCAACACGTGCTCCATCGCGGCGTGGACCGGCCTGCCGTCGCGTGCGCTGTACTCCGCGTCCAAGGGCGCCGTCCAGGCGCTCACGCTCGCGATGGCCGCCGATCACGTGCGCGAGGGGATCCGCGTGAACTGCGTGAACCCCGGCACCGTCGACACCCCGTGGGTCGGCCGCCTGCTCGACGCCGCGGACGACCCCGCCGCCGAGCGCGCCGCGCTGGAGGCGCGCCAGCCCACGGGACGGCTCGTGAGCCCCGAGGCCGTCGCGCACGCCGTGTGCTACCTCGCGAGCCCGCTCGCGGAGGCGACCACGGGTGCGGCGCTCGCGGTCGACGGCGGCATGCACACGCTTCGGGTCCGCCCGCCGGCGGCGTCGTGACGCGCGAGACGGCGGACGCGCCGGCGGCCGCGCTCCCGACGCGCGAGGTGCGGGGCACGGGCGTGCGGCTCACGTCCCTCGGGTTCGGCGCCGCGCAGGCGGGCAACCTCTTCCGCGCCACGACGGACGAGGAGTCGGCGGCCGCGGTCGAGGCGGCGTGGGACCTGGGCGTCCGGTACTTCGACACCGCCCCGCACTACGGCCTCGGGCTCTCCGAGCGGCGTCTCGGGGCCGCGCTGCGGGGCCGCCCGCGTGACGAGTACGTGGTGTCGAGCAAGGTCGGCAGGCTCCTCGTCCCGTCACCGGGGACCGCGCACGAGAGGGACCCGGACCTCTTCGACGTCCCGGCGGACCACCGCCGCGTGTGGGACTTCTCGCGCGACGGCGTGCTGCGCTCGATCGACGCGACGCTCGCGCGCACCGGGCTCGACCGGGTCGACGTCGTCTACCTCCACGACCCGGACGACCACGAGGACGCGGCGGTGCACGAGGCGCTGCCCGCGCTCGTCGACCTGCGCGACCAGGGCGTCGTCGGGGCGATCGGCGCCGGGATGAACCAGTCCGCGATGCTCGCGCGGTTCGTCCGCACCGGGGACGTGGACGTCGTCATGTGCGCGGGCCGGTTCACGCTCCTCGAGCAGCCGGCGCTCGCCGACCTCCTGCCCGCGGCCGTCGAGCACGGCGCCGCCGTCGTCGTCGCGGGCGTCTACAACTCCGGCCTGCTCGCGCGCGACGTGCCGCCCGACGACGCGACGTACGACTACGCGCGGGCCCCCGCCGCGCTCCTCGAGCGGACCCGGCGGATCGCCGCGGTCTGCGCCGAGCACGGTGTGACGCTGCCCGAGGCCGCGCTCGCGTACGTGCGGCGGCACCCCGCCGTCGCGAGCACCGTCGTCGGGCTCCGGACGCCCGGCCAGGTGCGCGAGGCGTACGCGCGGCACACAGCCGTCGTGCCGGACGACCTGTGGGACGCGCTCGTGCGCGCGGGCCTGCTTCCCGAGGACGCGGCGCCCTCGCGCGACGCGCGCACCCCCTGACCCGAGAGGAACGACCGCATGCACCTGCTCCGCCTGGGCCCCGCCGGCCAGGAGATCCCCGCCGTCGCGGAGGGCGGCACGACCTACGACCTGCGGCCGCTGACCGCCGACGTCGACGGGGCGTTCCTCGCGGCGGACGGCGTCGCGCGCGTGCGGGCGGCGCTCGCCGCGGGCGCGCTGCCCGTGCTCGACGGCGCGGACCGCCTGCGCCGCGGGGCGCCGATCGCGCGGCCGGCCGCGGTCGTGTGCATCGGGCAGAACTACGCCGCGCACGCCGCCGAGTCGGGCGCCGAGCCCCCGGCGACGCCGATCGTCTTCCTCAAGCACCCGAACACCGTGGTCGGGCCCGACGACACGCTCCCGGTGCCGCCGGGCGCCGAGCGGCTCGACTGGGAGGTCGAGCTCGGGGTGGTCGTCGGGCGCCGCGCGAGCTACCTCGCCTCGCCGGATGACGCGCTCGCGCACGTCGCGGGGTACACGGCCGTCGACGACGTGAGCGAGCGCGCGTGGCAGCTCGACGAGTCGCTGGGGCAGTGGTCCAAGGGCAAGTGCGGGCCCGGGTTCGCACCGACCGGCCCGGCGCTCGTCCCCGCGGACGAGCTCGACGCACGGGACGTGCGCCTGCGCTCGTGGGTGAACGGCGAGCCCCGTCAGGACTCGACGACGGCGGACATGATCTTCGACGTCGCGTACCTCGTGTGGCACCTCTCGCAGTACATGGCGCTGGAGCCGGGTGACCTGATCTGCACCGGGACGCCGCAGGGCGTCGCCCTCTCCGGGCGTTTCCCGTACCTGCGCGACGGCGACGTCGTCGAGGTCGAGATCGAGGGCGTCGGCCGCCAGCGGCACGCCGTGGCCGACGCCGACGTCCCGGTCCGTGCTGCGGGCGCCGCCGTCGCCGCGGGGTGACGGCGTGCTGCGCTTCCCTCTCCTGCACCCGGAGCTGATCGGCGCGCTCGCCGCCGCGGGGCACGGGGCGCGCGTCCTGCTCGCGGACGCGAACTACCCGCACTCGACGGGCGTGCGCGCCGGGGCGGCGCGCGTGCACCTCAACCTGCGGCCCGGGCTCGTCACGGTCGACCAGGTGCTCGAGGTGCTGCTCGGCGCGGTGCCGGTCGAGTCGGCGGCCGTCATGGCGCCGTCCGGCGCCGCGGGTGACGTGCTCCCGGCCGGCGCCCGGGTGCCCGCGCACGCGGGGTACCGGGACGCGCTCGCGGCGGCGGCGCCGTCCGCGACGTGGCAGGACCTCGACCGACCCGCGTTCTACGACGCGGCGCGCGGCGACGACGTCGCGCTCCTCGTGGCGACCGGGGACCAGCGCGTGTACGCGAACCTGCTGCTCACGATCGGGGTCCGCCAGGTCTGATGAACAGGCCGTTGATGGTCGAATCATCAGATGTTGAAACGCTCACGGTCGCCGTAAGGTCGCGAATCGGGCGCGAGACCTGGGCAGAGATGGGGCGAAGTCTTGAAATGCATCTGATGTCTGCGGTAGAACTGACCTCGGTCACCACCAAGCAAAGGGGCTTCACGTGAGCACGGACCCGACCCCCGCGGTGCGCGCGGGCGACCCGCCGCCGGCGGGCACGCTGCTGCGTGTCGAGGGCATCACCAAGTCCTTCCCCGGGGTCCGGGCGCTCGACGACGTCCGCCTCGACCTGCGCCGTGGCGAGGTCCTCGCGCTCGTGGGGGAGAACGGGGCCGGCAAGTCGACGCTCATGAAGCTGCTCTCGGGGATCCACCAGCCCGACGCCGGGACCATGGAGCTCGACGGCGCGGCGCTCGACGTGCGCTCACCCCGCGAGGCGAACGAGCGCGGGATCAGCATCATCCACCAGGAGTTCCACCTCATGCCCGACCTCTCGGTCGCGCAGAACATCTTCGCGGGGCGCGAGCCGCGGCGCCTGGGGCTCATCGACGACCGCGCGCTCGTGCGCCGCGCCACCGGGCTGTTCGAGCGGCTCGGGATCCCCCTGGACCCGCGCCAGCCGGTGTCGCAGCTCAGCGTCGCCGGGCAGCAGATGGTCGAGATCGCCAAGGCGCTGTCGTTCGACGCGAAGGTCCTCATCATGGACGAGCCGACCGCCGCGCTCAACGACGCCGAGGTGCGCACGCTCTTCCGGCTCGTCCGCCAGTTCCTGACCCCCCGGACGGGCGTCATCTACATCTCCCACCGCATGGAGGAGATCAAGGAGATCTCGGACCGCATCACCGTCCTGCGCGACGGCCGCTACATCGACACGCTCGACACCCCCGGGACTGCCGTCGCCGACGTCATCGCGCGCATGGTCGGGCGCGAGATCCGCACCGACGTGCGGCCCGCGCCCGCCCCGACCGGCCGCCCCGTCGTGCTGTCCGTGCGCGGGCTGAGCACCCGCAGGCTGCTCAAGGACGTCTCGTTCGACCTCCACGAGGGAGAGATCCTCGGCTTCGCCGGCCTCATGGGCGCGGGTCGCACGGAGGTCGCGCGCGCCCTCGTCGGCGCCGACCGCAGCACGGGCCGCGTCGAGGTCCGCGGGCGTGCCGTGCACGTGCGCAACCCGGCCGACGCCGTGCGGCACGGCATCGGCTACCTGTCGGAGGACCGCAAGCGGTACGGCCTCCTGCTCGACCAGGACGTCACCGCGAACGTCATGCTGTCCTCGCTGGGCCGCGAGAGCCGGGCCGGGTTCGTGCGCGACGGCGACGCGCGGCGCGTCGCGACCGACATGGTCCGCCGCCTCGCCATCAAGACGCCGTCGGTGCGCCAGCGCACGAAGAACCTCTCGGGCGGCAACCAGCAGAAGGTCGTGCTCGCCAAGTGGCTCGTGCGCGACTGCGACGTGCTCGTCGTCGACGAGCCGACGCGCGGCATCGACGTCGGCGCGAAGGAGGAGATCTACGACCTCCTGCGCACGCTCGCGGACCAGGGCAAGGCGATCGTCATGATCTCGTCCGAGCTGCCGGAGGTCCTGCGCCTGTCCGAGCGGATCGTCGTCATGTGCGAGGGCCGGGTCACCGGTGTCCTCGACAACGCCGACGCCACCCCGCACAACGTCATGGAGCTCGCGACGCGCTTCGGCGGCGCCGAGCACCTCCTCGCCACGACCGGAGACGCCCGATGACCTCGACCACCACCGTCACCGACGCCCTGCCCGACGCCGTCGTGACATCGCGCGGCCCGCGCTACCGCCAGCAGCTCCAGCAGATCCTCGCGTTCGCCGGCCTCGTGGTGATCTTCGCGTTCTTCTCGGTCGCGAGCCCGTACTTCCTCGACTGGGCGAACATCAAGGGCATCCTGCTCGCCACCGCGGTCACCGGGATCATGGCGCTCGGCGCGACGTTCGTCATCGCCACGGGCGGGATCGACCTGTCGGTCGGGACCGGGATGACGCTGTGCGCCGTCATGACGGGCGTGTTCCTCACCAACCTCGGTCTCCCGCTCGCGGTGGGCGTGCTCGGCGGGATCGCGGCCGGGGCGCTGCTCGGGCTCGTCAACGGCCTCAACGTGTCGTTCCTCGGCATCCCGCCGTTCATCGCGACGCTCGCGACCATGATGGTCGCGCAGGGCCTGTCGCTCGTCATCTCCGGCACCAAGCCCATCTACTTCTCCGACGTCGCGGGCTTCGGCCAGATCGCGCTCGGCGAGCTCGTGCCCGGGCTGCCGAACGCCGTCCTCATCTTCTTCGTCGCCGCCGTCGTCGCGGGCGTGCTGCTCAGCAAGTCGCTCGTCGGCCGGTACGCGCTGTCCATCGGCTCCAACGAGGAGGCGACGGCGATCTCCGGCATCGACGTGCGGCGCTGGAAGGTCGTGGTCTACACGGTCGCGGGCGTCTTCACCGGGCTCGCGGGCGTCGTCATGGCGTCGCGGCTCAACTCGGCCCAGCCCGGCCTCGGGCTCGGGTACGAGCTCGAGGCGATCGCCGCCGTCGTCATCGGCGGCACGTCCCTGCGCGGCGGCAAGGCCACGATCCTCGGGACCGTGATCGGCGCGCTCATCATGGCCACGCTCACCAACGGCCTGCGGATCATGTCGATCCCGCAGGAGTGGCAGAAGGTCGCTGTCGGCGTCGTCATCCTCCTCGCCGTCTACACCGACATCCTCCGGCGTGGCAAGGACGCCTGACCCCGGCGCCCGCCCGCCCTCCACCCGTCCGAACCTCCCTCGTCTCCCCGACGACGACGTCATCCCCCGAAGGAGCACCCTCATGAAGACCACCCGTGCCGCACGCCTGAAGCACGTCGGCGCCGCGGGGGCCGTCGCCCTCCTCCTCGCGCTCGGCGCGTGCAGCTCCGCCGCCGACGACGGGTCCGCACCCGGCGGGGGCGACGGCGGCACCCCGTACGTCGCGCTCGTCTCCAAGGGCTTCCAGCACCAGTTCTGGCAGGCCGTGAAGCAGGGCGCGGACGAGGCCGCCGAGGAGCTCGGCGTCGAGGTGACGTTCGAGGGCCCGGAGACCGAGACCGAGGTCGACAAGCAGCTCTCCATGCTGCAGACCGCGCTCGACAAGAACCCCGACGCCATCGGCTTCGCCGCGCTCGACTCCGAGGCGTCGATCCCGCTCATGGCGGACGCCCAGTCCCGCGGCATCCCCGTCGTCGCGTTCGACTCCGGCGTCGAGTCCGACGTGCCGATCACCACGGTGTCGACCGACAACGAGGCCGCCGCCGCCGAGGCGGCGAAGCACATGGTCGAGCTCATCGGCGGCAGCGGGAAGATCGCCGTGCTCGGGCACGACCAGACGTCGCAGACGGGTCAGCAGCGCGTCTCCGGGTTCGTCGACTACATCGAGGAGAACGCGCCCGACGTCGAGATCGTCGACGTCCAGTACGCCGGCGGCGACCAGCTCAAGTCGGCGGACGCCGCGAAGTCGATCCTCCAGGCGAACCCCGACCTCCAGGGCATCTACGGCACCAACGAGGGCGCCGCGACGGGCGTCGTCAAGGCGGTGCAGGAGCTCGGCAGGGCGGGCACGCTCACCGTGATCGGCTTCGACTCCGGCAAGGCCCAGACCGACGCCATCCGTGACGGCCTCATGGCGGGTGCCATCACGCAGAACCCCGTCGGCATCGGCTACGAGACCGTCCGCGCCGCCGTCGCCGCGATCAACGGCGAGGACGTCGAGCCCGTCATCGACTCGGGCTTCTACTGGTACGACGCGACGAACATCGACGACGAGGACATCGCCGCGGTCCTCTACGAGTGACCGACGGCCCGTCACCCGACGACCGGCCCGGCGCGGGGACGACCCCTGAGGTCGCCCCGGCGCCGGGCCTTTCGCGTCGTGGTCCGGGTCACGCTCGGCGACGGCCCGCGTGGTCGGGTCCGCGGGTCGAGTCCGCTGGTCGGGTCGGGAGACGGCCCGCGTGGCCGGGTTCGCGGGTGGCGTGTCTTCGGTGCTCGGGCTGCCGCGCCGTCACCTGCGTCCGTCGGGCGGCGGTCTGCGCGCGCGGCGTCGACGCCCTTCGCATCCGAGGCCACCCCGCCCGCTCGCGGTGCCCTCTCCCACCCGCCCCGACTACGCAGCCGGACGGACGCGTCGGCACGCCCCGACCACCCAGCGGGACGGACAAGCCCCCGACCATCCAGCCGGACGGACGCCGTCGTCCGCGCTCCTGGAGAGATCAGGCGTCGTCGTCGGGGAGGTCGTCCGGGACGCGGGGGAGGGACTCCTCGACGCCGAGGAGGTGGTTCGCCATCCGCAGCCGCGCCCGCTCCGCGTCGCCCGCGGCGAGCGCGCGCCAGATCGCCTCGTGCTCTCCGTGCGTGCGTTCCTCGGCGCCCTCCTCGTGGAGGCCGCGCCACAGGCGCTCGCGGACGGTGCGGCTGGCGAGCGACTCGACGAGCGCGGCGAGGACGGGGTTGCCGGTGTGGGCGGCGATGATGCGGTGGAACGCGATGTCGGACTCGATGAAGCGCTCGTGGTCGACGGTGGGCTCGCGCAGGATGTCGTCGACCTGGTCGAGGACGGCGCGCGCCTCGGCGAGGGCCTCGGGGGTGATGCGGGTCGCGGCGAGGCCGGCGGCCTCGGTCTCGAGGATGCGGCGCACGTGGTGGAAGGGGAGGGCGCTGCCGTCTCCCTGGAGGTCGACGACGAAGCCCATGGGGGACAGCAGGCGCCCGGGGTCGAGGCTCGTGACGTAGGTGCCGTCGCCCTGGCGGGTGTCGACGATCCCGAGGATGGACAGCGCGCGCACGCCTTCGCGCAGGGAGCCGCGCGAGACGCCGAGGGCCTCGGCGAGGTCCTTCTCGACGGGGAGGCGGTCGCCGGGACCGAGCTCTCCGTCGAGGATCATGCGCTTGATGCCGTCGACGACCTCATCCGTGCGGGACATACGAGAAGTATGACCTATCGCCACGCCGCGGCGGGCGATTCCTCTGATGACTGCGCGGTCACGCGTGCGGTCTCGCGCGCGCGGCGCTCGGCCCAGTACTCGCCGTCGGGGAACCGGAACCGCGCGACGGACGCGGCGTGAATCTGCGTCGAGTAGCCGGGGCGTCGGGGCAGCACGTAGCCGCTCCCGGAGCCGGTGTCCGCGACGACGCACGGGTCGGTGAAGTGCTCGTGCAGGTGGTCGACGTACTCGGTGACGCGGTCGGTGAGGTCGCCGGCGATCGCGACGTAGTCCAGGACGGAGACGTGCTGCACCATCTCGCACAGGCCGACGCCGCCCGCGTGCGGGCACACGGGGACGCCGAACTTCGCGGCGAGCAGCAGGACGGCGACGATCTCGTTGACGCTCGCGAGGCGGCCCGTGTCGAGCTGGCAGAAGTCGATCGCCCCGGCCTGGAAGAACTGCTTGAACATGACGCGGTTGTGGCAGTGCTCGCCGGTCGCGACGCGGACGGGGGCGACGGCGCGGCGCACGGCCGCGTGCCCGAGGACGTCGTCGGGCGACGTGGGCTCCTCGATCCACAGGGGGTCGAACGGCGCGAGCGCGGCCATCCACTCGATCGCCTGGGGCACGTCCCACACCTGGTTCGCGTCGACCATGAGCCGCCGGTCGGGACCGATGACCTCGCGCGCGATGGTGAGGCGGCGCACGTCGTCGGCGAGGTCGGCGCCCACCTTGAGCTTGATGTGCCCGTACCCGGCGTCGACGGCCTCCTGGCAAAGCCGGCGCAGCTTGTCGTCGTCGTACCCGAGCCAGCCGGCGGAGGTCGTGTAGACGGGGTAGCCGGTGCGCTCGAGGTGGGCGATGCGCTCGGCCTTGGTGGCGGCCCTGGCCTCGAGGAGCGCGACCGCCTCGTCGGCGGTGAGCGCGTCGGAGAGGTAGCGCAGGTCGGCGACGGCGACGAGCTCGGCGGGGGTCATGTCCGCGAGCAGGCGCCACAGCGGCTTGCCCGCGCGCCGGGCGACGAGGTCCCACGTCGCGTTGAGCACGGCCGCGACCGACAGGTGCACGACGCCCTTCTCGGGCCCGAGCCAGCGCAGCTGCGAGTCGGACGTGAGCGCGCGGTACACGCCGCCCATGTCCGCGGCGAGCTCGTCGACGTCGCGCCCCACGAGCGCGGCGGCCTGCTGGCGCGCGGTCTCCGCGACGATGTCGTTGCCGCGGCCGATGGTGAACGTGAGGCCGTGGCCGGCGAGCGGGTCCCCGAGCGTGTCGGTGCCGTCGGTGCGGAGCACGACGTACGCGGCCGAGTAGTCGGCGTCCTTGTTCATCGCGTCCGAGCCGTCCGCCGTGAGCGACGTCGGGAAGCGGACGTCCTCGATCTCGACGCTCGTGATCCTCGCCATGCGTATCCTCGCCGTCCCCGCGGACGACCGCGGAATACATCAGATGACTTGATCAATCTAGAGGAGCGAATCGGGCGGGGTCAAGCCGATCCGCGTGCGCTGCCCGCCTAGACGTCGAATGAGTCACGCTCGCACCGGGTGCGAGGGGTACGGTCCGGGCGTGGACCCGGACCAGCTCGACGACCTCGCCGCGCGGCTGCGCGCCGCCGGGTGCGTCTTCGCCGAGGAGGAGGCCGCGCGCCTGGTCGAGCGGGCCGACGACGCGCACCACCTGGAGGCGCTCGTCGCGCGCCGCGTCGAGGGCGAGCCGCTCGAGCACGTGCTCGGGTACGTCGACTTCCACGGCCTGCGGATCGCCGTCGACCCGGGGGTGTTCGTCCCGCGCCAGCGCACGGTCCTGCTCGTGGACGAGGCGGTCGCGCTCGTGCGGCGGCGCACGGTCCGCACGCGGCCGCCCGGGACCGTGCCCGGGCAGGCCGACGACCCGGTCGTGGTCGTCGACGTGTGCTGCGGTGCCGGTGCGCTCGGTCTCGCGGTCGCCACGGACCTCGGGTCCGGGGCCGACGCCGGACGCTGCCCCGTGGACCTGCATGTGACCGACCTCGACCCCGCGGCCGTCGCGTGCGCGGCGCGCAACGTCGCCGCCGTGGGCGGTGTCGCGTACCGGGGCGACCTGTTCGACCCCCTGCCGACGCGCCTGCGTGGCCGCGTCGACGTGCTGCTCGCCAACGTCCCCTACGTGCCCACCGGCGAGATCCCGCTGCTTCCTCCGGAGGCGCGCGACCACGAGGCGCGCGTCGCGCTCGACGGCGGCGGCGACGGCCTCGACGTCCTACGTCGGGTGGCGGCCGACGCGCTGCGCTGGCTCGCGCCCGGCGGCCACCTGCTCACCGAGTCGGGGGAGCGGCAGGCGCCCGGCGCCGTCGCCGTGCTGGAGCGCGCCGGGCTCGCCGCGCGCGTGGTCCGGGACGAAGAGATCGGCGCGACGGTCGTCGTCGGCACGCGGCGCGACGGGCGGACCGACTGACGAGCGCCCGTCCGGACGGAATCGCGCCGACGACGAGGACGCGCGGCGCTGTCCGGGCGTCATCCCGGCGCCCGGTGCAAGACGCGCGGCACCCGCCACACAGTCCGGGCATGAGGGGCAGGACCGGCGCGGCGGGCATGGTGCGCCGTGGTGCGCTCGTGGTCGCGGTCGCGGGGGCGGCGGCCGTGGCCGTCGCGTGCAGCGGGCCGGGAGGCGGCCTCACCGTGGCGTGCCCCGCGATCGGTTATGTGGGGCGGCTCGAGGTGCGGCTCGACGACGCGTGGCCGGACCGGGACGCGCACGACGTCCGGGTCACCTGCCTGCCGGGGGAGCGAGGGTGCGAGCTCGTGCGCGACGGCACGCTCGTCGTCGCTCCGGAGCCCGCGGAGCCCCAGGTGCTCGACACGCCGACCGCGCCGGGCTCCACGCCGGAGCAGCCGTCCTCGACGCCGGACGCGCCGGCACCGGCGCCGGAGCGCCCCGCGGTGACCGGTCCCGAGTGGACGGGGACGAGTCTCACCGCACCGGAGCAGGTCGCGGTGCGCGTCGTCGAGAGCGGGTCCGGCGCGACCGTCCTCGCGACGAGCGTCGACGTCCCGTGGGACGTCGACGACCACCCGTACGGGCGCGACTGCGGAGGGCCCTGGAGCGCGAGCGTGGAGATCCCGCCGCCCGCGGGATGACGCCCGCCGTCGGCTACGCCGCGGGGCGCTGCAGGAGCGCGCGGATCTCCTTCTCCGCCTGGGTGGGACCGAGCGCCCGGCACCCGAGCGAGGTCCAGTGGGCGACGAGGCGCGGCTCGGCCCGCAGCAGCGCCCACCCGCGACGCACGAGCGTGAGCGGGGGCTTGCGCATCTCCGCGAGGTCGCGCAGGAGGCGGAACCAGAACGTCACGAGGCGCGGGCGGCGCAGGCACACCGCGTCGGCCAGCACGTCCTGCGCACGGCACGCCGCGACGATCTCCGCCGCGAAGATGCCCTCCGCGATGACGACGCGCGACCCCGTGACGTCGACGTGCGTCGTCCCGGTGCGCTGCGACGTCGGGATGTCGTACACGGGCACGTCCGCGTGCCCGGTGCGCGCGAGGTCGACGAGCGCCGCGACCGCCCCTGCGCCGTCCCACGACCGCGGGTCGTCCCAGTCGACGATCCCGAACCGGCGCGGCAGGTCCGGGTGGTCGTGGTCGAGGTAGAAGTCGTCGAGCGACACGACGGGCAGCCCGAGCCGCCGCGTGAGCGACGTCTTGCCCGAGCCCGACGCCCCGGTGAGCAGCACGATCCGGGTCGGCACCTCGCGCGACCCGGGCGGGAGGTCGAACAGCGCCGGGTCCCCGGCGGGTCCGGCGGGTACCGGGTCGGTCCGGGTGGCGGCGTCGGTCGGACCGCCGTCTCTGCCGTGCTGAGGGTCGCTCACGGGACACTATTGTCGCAGCGCGCGCGACCCCCCGGCCCGGACGGGGGTCGCCGCGGGCGCAGAAGGCGGTCGCGGGTCCGGGCGTACCCTTCCCCGGTGACCGCCGACCCCGCAGCCCTGCTCGCCCGCGACGCCCTCGACCGCCTCGACCGGTGGCAGCCGGTGGACCCCCGCCAGGAGGCGCTCGCGGCGCAGTACCGCGCGTTCGTCCGCGGCGACGCCGGCCCGCGCGCCGAGGCGGTGCGCCGCGACGGCGGCCCGCAGCACCTCACGGCGAGCTGCTTCGTCCTCAGCCCCGACCTCGACCACGTGCTGCTGTGCTTCCACCGCAAGGGCCGGTTCTGGGTGCAGGTCGGCGGGCACACCGAGCCGTGCGACACGACGCTCGCGGGCGCCGCGTACCGGGAGGCGCGCGAGGAGAGCGGCCTCGACGCGCTCGTGCCGTTCGACCCGGACCCCGACCCGTCGACCGGCGCGCCGCCGTCCTCGCCCGTCGACGTGCACCGCCACGACCTCGCCGCGGCGTTCGGCGCGTGCCGCACCCACTGGGACGTGGGCTTCGTCGCGTTCGCGGACCCGGGGGCGCGGACCGTCGTGAGCGACGAGAGCGAGGACGTCGCGTGGTTCCCCGTGGACGCGCTGCCCGCCGGGACGCCGGACGACTTCCCGGTGCGCCTCGCGACGGTGCTCGCCGAGGTGCGCCACCGCCGTCGGGCCTGACGGGCGGCCCGCGGCACTCAGGCGCCGACGAGCACGACGTGGAGCGTGCGCGGTCCGTGCACGCCCTCGACGCGCGAGAGCTCGATGTCGCTCGTCGCGCTGGGGCCGCTGATCCACGTCTGCGGGCGCTCGGGGTGGGCGGCGAGCAGGCGCACGGCCTCGGGCACGGTCTGCACCACCTGGTCGGTGCGCACGACGCACACGTGCACGTCGGGGACGAGCGTGACGGCCCGCCGGCCCTGGTCGGGCTCGCCGTCGAGGACGATCGTGCCCGTGTCGGCGATCGCGACGCGGGCCGCGGTCACGACGGCGTCCGTGCGGTCGAGCTCGTCGGGCGTGCGCGGGTCGTCGCGCGCGTCCCGTACGACGGCGGTCGCGTCACCCAGCCCCCCGAGCCACGCCTCGTCGAGGCCGGCGGGCACGACGACGGACGTCGCGTCGGCGAGCAGGTCGCCGACGAGCGTGGCGACGTCGGCCGGGCCGGCAGCGTGGTGCACGTGCGCCCGGTAGTCGACGAGCCGGTCGACGAGGACCTCCACCGCCTCCGGCGACCCGGGCGTCAGGTCGCCGCGCTCGCGGTAGGCGCGCGGCACGGTGCCCGCCGTCGCGCGGCCTGTCGCCGGGCCGGGTGCCGGTGCTCCGAGCGCGGCGCGCACGCGCGCGAGGACGTCGTCGCGCGCGCTCACGGGCGCTCACCCCCCTCGGTGCGGGGCTCGTCGACCGGGCGGTCGCGCCACCAGTCGCGGAACGTCTGCTGCGCGGGGGCGGGCAGGTCGCGCGAGCGGGTCCAGCCGGACGCGGGCGGCGGGAGCGTCGAGATCCGGCCCGACGACCCGGCGACCACGCGCCCCAGGCCCGCGGCCCTGCCCGCGAGCCCGAACCGCCGCGCGTCGGACATGACGAACGACGCCGCCTTCATCGCGGCGCCCCACCCGGTGGGGCGGCCGCGGTCGGCGTCGACCTCGCGCGCGCGGAGCTCGACGAGGATCGACGGGATGTCGATCTTCACGGGGCACACCTCGTAGCACGCGCCGCACAGCGTCGAGGCGTAGGGGAGCGAGGCGTTCGGGTCGTCGTGGCCCGAGAGCCCGCCGGAGGCCTTCGTGAGCTGCGGCGTGAGGATCGCGCCGATCGGGCCGGGGTACACCGACCCGTACGCGTGGCCGCCCACCCGCTCGTACACCGGGCACACGTTGAGGCACGCCGAGCAGCGGATGCAGTGCAGCGCGGCCCGCCCGACCTCGTCGGCGAGGACGTCGGTGCGCCCGTTGTCGAGCAGCACGAGGTGGAACTCCTGCGGGCCGTCGCCGGGCGTGACGCCCGTCCACAGGGACGTGTAGGGGTTCATGCGCTCGCCCGTGGACGACCGCGGCAGGAGCTGGAGGAACACCTCCAGGTCGGTGTACGTGGGCACGACCTTCTCGATCCCCATGACGGTGATGAGCGTCTCGGGGAGCGTGAGGCACATGCGGCCGTTGCCCTCGGACTCGACGACGGTCAGCGTCCCCGTGTCCGCGACGCCGAAGTTCGCGCCGCTGATCGCGACCTTCGCCGAGAGGAACTTGCGGCGCAGGTGGGCGCGCGCGGCCATCGCGAGCTCGCGCGGCACGTCCGACAGGTCGGGCGGGGCGTCGCCCATCCGCGCGAGGAAGATTTCGCGGATCTCGGCGCGGTTGCGGTGGATCGCGGGCACGAGGATGTGGGACGGCATGTCGTCCGCGAGCTGCACGATGAGCTCCGCGAGGTCCGTCTCGTACGCCGCGATCCCCTCGGCGGCGAGCGCCTCGTTGAGGCCGGTCTCCTGCGTCGCCATGGACTTCACCTTGACGACCTCGTCGACGCCCTTCGCCTTCACGAGGTCCGCGACGATCCGGTTCGCCTCGTCCGCGTCGCGCGCCCAGTGCACGACGCCGCCGCGCGCCACGACGTTGCGCTCCAGCTCCTCGAGGAGCTCCGGCAGGCGCGCCATGACGTCGGTCTTGATCGCCGACCCCGCGTCCCGCAGCGCCTCCCAGTCCGGCACCTCGCCCACGACGGCGGCGCGCTTGGTCCGGATCGTCGAGGTCGCGTGCGCGAGGTTGCGGCGCAGCTGGGTGTTCTGGAGGGCCACGCGGGCCGCGTCGGGGAACGCGTCTCCCCACCGCAGGGGGGCGTCCGGGTGCGGCACGTCGCCGAACGCGTCCGACGCCCGGCCCGCGCTCGCGGAGGTGCCGTGCCCGCCCGGATGCGCGACGTCGTCGGGCAGGGTGCGTGCGCCGCGCCGGACGGGCAGGCCGAGGAACGTCCGGGTCATCGCGCGCTCCCGTCCGTCGCGCCGGCCGCGACCGGGGCGGGCGCGTCCTTCGTGGACGCGAGGATCTCCGCGAGGTGCAGCGTGCGCACGCCCGCGCGGATGCGCGACAGGCCACCGCCGATGTGCATGAGGCACGACGCGTCTCCGGCGGTGAGGACCTCGGCGCCCGTCGCCTTCACGTGCGTCATCTTGTCGGCGAGCATCGCCGTCGAGGTCTCGGCGTTCTTCAGCGCGAACGTGCCGCCGAACCCGCAGCACGACTCGGCCGCGGGCAGCTCGACGAGGTCGATGCCCTCGACGGCGCGCAGGAGCCGCAGGGGCTTGTCGCCCACGTGCAGCATGCGCAGCGAGTGGCACGTCGGGTGGTACGTGACCCGGTGCGGGAAGTAGGCACCGACGTCGGTCACGCCGAGCACGTCGACGAGCAGCTCGGAGAGCTCGTACGTCTTCGCGGCGACCGCGTCGGCGGTGCGCGCGAGGTCGTCGAGGCCGGCGCGTCGGCAGACCATGCCCTGTTGGTGCCGCACGGAGCCGGTGCACGATCCGGACGGCACGACGATCGCGTCCCACTCGCCGTCGAGCACGGGGGAGAACGCCTCGACGTGGTTGCGCACGACGGGCACGGCCTCGTCGAGGTAGCCGGTGTTGACGTGCATCTGGCCGCAGCACGCCTGGCGCTCGGGGAAGAACACCTCGTGCCCCAGCCGTTCGAGCAGGAGCGCGGTGGCGCGCGGCGCCTGGGGGAACATCACGTCGCCGAGACAGGTCGCGGTGAGGGCTATGCGCATCGTTGCTCCGGGAGACGGTGTGTCGGGTCCAGTCTAGTCGCGCCGCGTCCCCGCCGCGCGCCGGGACCCCGCGGTGAGGCGCCGCGGGTGTGGTCTGACCACAGGTCGCCACTGTAGACCATCGCCGGCGGTGTGGTCTGACCACAGGTCGCCTACCCTGGGCGCGTGCGCACCCACGAACGCGTCCTCGCCCGGATCGAGGCGGACCTCGCCGCGGGCCGCTGGGCGCTCGGCGAGCGGCTCCCCGCGGAGCGGTCGCTCGCCGACGAGCTCGGCGTCTCGCGGCCGTCGGTGCGCGAGGCCATCCGCGTGCTCGAGGCCATGGGCATCGTGCGCACGGCCGTCGGGTCCGGGCCCGACGCCGGGGCGACGGTGATCGACCGGCCCGCCGCGGGCCTCGGCGCGGCCGTGCGGCTGCACGTGGCGTCCGGGACGCTCGCGGTGCGCGACGTCGTCGAGACGCGCGTGCTGCTCGAGACGTGGGCGGCGCGGGCCGCGGGCGCGCGGGTCGCGCGCGCGTCCGCGCCTGACGGCGCCGACGACGACAGGGCCGAGGGCGACGGTGCCGACGACGGCGTCGCGGGCGTCCTCGGCCAGGCGCGCGCGCTCCTCGACCGCATGGACGACCCGGCGCTGCCCGCCGACGCGTTCCGCGAGCTCGACGCGACGTTCCACGTGCTGCTCGTCCGGCTCTCCGGCAACGCGCTCGTGGAGGCGATCATGACGGGACTGCGCGGCGCGGTCGAGTCCTACGTCGCCCGGGGGAGCGCGGCCCTGCCGTCCTGGGAGCGGACCGCCGCGCGCCTGCGCGCCGAGCACCGCGCGGTGCTCGACGCCGTCGCCGCGGGCGACGGCGAGCGCGCGGCCACCGCCGTGCGCGCGCACATCGAGGGCTTCTACGCCGAGACCGGCCTCTGACAGCCGGTGTCGTCCTCGTCCTCGACGGCGGGGCCGGGGGCCGTGGGCACGACCGTCTCGCCGGAGGTCAGAGGACGGACGCGGCGTGCGCGGCGGGGACGACGAGCGTCGTGAGGCTCGGGTGCCACAGCGGCGTCGTGTGCCATGCGAGGGTCAGGCGCCCGCCCGGGCGCCCGGTCGCGACGAGGCGGTGCGGCGACGTGGGGACCACGACGTGCACCTCGACGGAGTCGTCGGGCAGCGCCCGCCCGCGCGTCGAGAGGACGAGCACGGGGTCGGCGACCGGACCCGCCGTGGCCGGGCTGCCCGCCTCGGCGTGGGGCCAGGGCAGGACGCTCGTGGTCCACGCGTCGGGGGAGACGGGCACGCGCTGGCCACCGACGTCGACCGTCCAGCCGCCGGGCGACCCCGCGTCACCCGCGGCGAGCAGCGTCCACGGCACGGGGCTGAGCACGTCCTGGGGCGTCGGCTCCGGGTCGAGCGGACGGTCGAGGATCGCCGGCCACGCGTCGAGCGCCGCGACCCGTGCGGCAAGGCGGCCGGCCGCGGCGGGGTCGGGCGGCAGCGGGGTCGCGTCCGTGCCCGCGCGCTCGACGAACGCCCAGAACGCCTCCAGCACGGCCGGCGTGTCCCGCGTCGCGCCGCGGTAGCCGACCGCGAGCCCGCGCTCGGGCACCGCGAGCGCGAACTGCCCGTACGCGCCGTCGGCCCGGAACCCGTACCGGCTCGACCACACCTGGTAGCCGTAGCCGAGCCTCCAGTCGGCCGCCTCGTCGGACGCGCTCGTGTCCGACCGCGGCACGCGCATCTCGGCCAGCCACGCGGACGGGACGACCTGCACGCCCCCGTACCGGCCGCCGTCGGCGAGCGCGACGGCGAGACGGCTCACGTCGCGCGTCGTCGCGTGGAGCCCGGAGAACCCCTGGTCGAGGTCGTCGATCGGCACCCACCACGGGTGCTCGACGCCCAGCGGGTCGAGCACGCGCGGGCGCAGGTAGTCGAGCAGCCGCTCGCCCGTGACGGCCGTCACGACCGCCGACAGCGCGCGCGTCGCGGGCGAGCTGTAGACGAAGCGCGTCCCGGGCGCGTGCGCGGGCGGGGTCGCGAGCAGGCGGGGGAGGTCGAACCCGATCTCCTCGACCTGCTCCGCCGAGTGCCCGGTGCTCATCGTCAGCAGGTGCTCGACGGTGAGCCCCGTCGGGTCGGGCAGGCCGAGCAGCGGGCCGACGCGGTCGTCGACGGCGAGGCGGCCCTCCGCGACGAGGTGCCCCACGGCGATCGCCGTGAACGTCTTCGACACCGAGTACACGAGGCCGGGCACGCGCGCGTCGTGCGGCGCCCACGCCGCCTCGACGACCGGGACGCCGTCGCGCGCGACGACGAGCCCGTGCGGGTCGAGCCCGGACCCCTCGAGCGTGTCCAGGAGGTCGAGGACGGCCGTGGACGGGATCCCGTGCGCCTCGGGCGCGGGTGCGGTCATGGATACCTCCTGGCCACGAGGGCCGGTCCTCGGGTGACGGGCGGGCTCGCCGGGCCGGTTCGGTCCGTGCGCGCCCGCCCGCGACTACCTCACGCGGTCGGGCGGCCGTGGCTACGCGTCGCCGGCGGTCCGCGCGTCGCCCCAGCCGTACCAGCGCTCGACCTCGATCCACGCGCTGACGCGCGGGCTGTGCCGGTTCGGGTAGCCGTGCCCCGTGTAGTGGGACGAGATCCGGTCGATGTCGGCCAGGCCCTCGTCGGCGCGCAGCTCCACGACGCGGCCGATGAGCGTCACGTGCGTGTACCAGTTCTCGTCGAGGACCGTGAGCGAGACGCGCGGGTCGCGCTGCAGGTGCTTGAGGCGCACGCGCGACTCGTCGAGGTTGACGAGCACGCGGCCGTCGTCCTCCCACACGTACCACGTGGCCGCGGTGACGGGGGCGCCGTCGGAGCGCACCGTCGCCATGACGGCCGCGTTCGGGCGGCGCAGCAGGTCGACGAGGCGGGCGGGCAGCGGGGGACGGGACACGACGGCTCCTCGGGTCGGGGGCGGGACGACCCGACGCTACGTCACGCACCGGCCGCTCGCCGACCTCGCCGCGGGCGGGTCCGCCCGCCGCGCGGGCCGGCGCTCAGTCCTCGGCCCCGGCGCGCGCGTACGCCGCGACGTCGGGGTCGTAGGCGACGGGGCGCGACTGGTCGAGCTCGACGAGGACGACGTCGTCGAGCCATCGGCCGCGGCTCGTGCCGCCGGGCGCGGCGGGGCCCGGGCCGCCGGGTCCGGGGGCCGTGCCGTGTCCCGTGGGCTCGTCGGCGGGGTCGTGCACGACGACGACCGGTGCGCCGGGCAGGGGCACGCGGTCCGCGGGGGCGACGAGCAGGAGGTCGACGCGACGCTCGGCTCCCGGGGTGCCGTAGGTGACGGTCGCGTCGAGGCGCGGGCGACCGTCGTCGGTCCACCTGCCGTGGTACCGCACGCTCTCCAGGCGTCCCTCCGTGCGCATCCCGTCGCGCCGCAGCGCGCGCAGGCGGTCCTGGACGGCGTGCGCCTCGCGCCGGGCCGCGAGCGTCGCCGCGACCGCCGCGCCGCCCCCGGCGAGCGCGAGCAGGGCGGTGAGCGCGAGGGCCGCGAGCGGCAGCGGCTCCAGGCCGCGCGCGAGCGGGTGCTCGACGCCGGCCCGGTCGAGCGCCACGACCGTCCCGGCGCCGAGCGCGACCGCCAGGAGGGCGGTGGCCGCCGTGAGGCGCGAGCCGACGCGGGACGAGCCGGTCGCCGCGAGCGCGACGGTGTGGACGCCGATCAGGAGCGTGCCCGGCACGAGCGCGACCACCGCGAGCGCGAGCACGAGCCACCAGGGCGCGGGTCGGCCGTCCGGCAGGGCGCCGGACCCGAGGAGGTGGCCCGCGAGCAGCGTGAGCGCGGCCCCGGCGACCGGCGCCACGAGCACGCCGGCCGACGCGACGAGGCGCGCGAGGTACAGCGTCTGGGCGCGCGGCGAGAGCGGCGTCTCGACGACCGGCCGCCCGCGCGGGTCCCGGACCGCGAACGCCGGGACGAGCGGGCTGAGGAACCCCGGGTTCCCCGGGAGCCCCACCGGGTCCGCCGCGGGCTCCGTCACCGAGCCCCAGTCGGGGACGTCCTCCGTCATCACCACCACCTCCTCCGGTTCAGGTCAAGCAAAGGTAATGCAGAGGGTAGGTCATGGGGAAGGGTGGCCGCGTGACATGATCACCTCATGCTCACTCCCGCCACCGGCGCGGCCGGGTCGCGCATCGTCGGACTCGGTCACTTCCAGCCCGAGAAGACCCTCACCAACGACGACATCGCGCAGCTCGTCGAGACGAACGACGAGTGGATCCGCTCGCGCACGGGCATCGTCACGCGCCACGTCGCCGACGAGGACACGACCGTCGCCGACATGGCCACCGCGGCCGCCCGCCACGCGCTCGACGACGCGGGCGTCGACCCCGCCGAGGTCGACCTCGTCGTCGTCGCCACCGCCACCGCGACCGACCGCTCGCCCAACACCGCCGGCCGCGTCGCCTACCACCTGCGCACCGGCGTCATGCCCGGGCAGTCCACGCCTGAGGAGGCGTCCGAGCTCGACCTGCGCGGCGTCGTCGGGCCCGCGGTGCTCGACGTCAACGTCGCGTGCTCCGGCTTCGCCCACTCCGTCGGCCTCGCCGACCAGGCGATCCGCGCCGGCTCCGCGCGCACGGCCGTCGTGATCGGCGCGGAGAAGCTCACCGCGTTCACCGACTGGACCGACCGCAGCACGTGCATCCTCACCGCCGACGGCGCGGGCGCCGCGGTGCTGCGCGCGACGGACGAGCCCGGCGTCGGACCCGTGACGTGGGGCTCCGAGCCCGACCTCACGCCCGCCGTGCTCATCGAGACGCCGCACGAGAAGTTCGCCCAGGACGGCCGCGCCGTCTTCAAGTGGGCGATCACGCGCGCCGCCGACCGCGCGCGCACCGTCGTCGAGCGCTCCGGCGTCTCGCTCGACAACATCGAGGTGCTCGTCGCGCACCAGGCGAACCTGCGCATCATCGAGCCCCTCGCCAAGGCGCTCGGCCTGGAGTCGAAGGTCGTCGTGACGGACATCGTCGAGTCGGGCAACACCTCCGCCGCGTCCATCCCGCTCGGGCTCTCCAAGTGGTGGCACGCCGGCAGGATCCCCGCGGGCGTCCCCGCGCTGCTCTTCGGCTTCGGCGGCGGGTTCGCGTGGGCGGGCCAGGTCGTGGAGACGCCGACGCGCTGACCACGGGCGGTCCCGCCGGCCGCCGCGGGCGGCCCGGTCTGTCGCGGTCCGTCCCGGCCGACGCCTGCGGGGGCGCGGGGCGGGGCAGAATGGGGCCCATGCCTCTCGCCCCCCGCTACGTCGCCGCCGACGACCGCTACGACTCGATGACCTACCGAAGCACGGGGCGCAGCGGCCTCGACCTGCCCGCGATCTCGCTCGGGCTCTGGCACAACTTTGGTGACGTCACCCCGTTCGACACCCAGCGCGCCGTGCTGCGCCGCGCGTTCGACCTCGGCATCACGCACTTCGACCTCGCGAACAACTACGGCCCGCCGTACGGCTCGGCCGAGGAGAACTTCGGTCGCCACCTCGCCCAGGACCTCGGCGCCTACCGCGACGAGCTCGTCATCTCCTCCAAGGCGGGCTACGACATGTGGCCCGGGCCGTACGGCGACGGCGGCTCGCGCAAGTACCTGCTGTCCTCGCTCGAGCAGTCGCTGCGGCGGATGAACCTCGACTACGTGGACGTCTTCTACCACCACCGCCCGGACCCGAGCACGCCGCTCGAGGAGTCCATGCGGGCCCTGCACGACGCCGTGCAGCAGGGCAAGGCGCTGTACGTCGGCGTGTCCAACTACTCGCCCGCCCGCACGCGCGAGGCGGCCGCGATCCTCGCCGACCTCGGCACCCCGCTCCTCATCCACCAGCCCAGCTACTCGATGCTCAACCGGCACGTCGAGGACCCCGCGCACGACGACCCGTACGACGGCGTGCAGAGCGAGTCGCTGCTCGACGTCGTGGGCGACCTCGGCGTGGGCACCATCGTGTTCTCGCCGCTCCAGCAGGGCCTGCTCACGGACCGCTACCTGTCCGGGTCGGCGCCGGAAGGGTCGCGCGCCGCGCGCCCCGACTCGCCGTTCCTGTCGGAGCGGAACCTCGACGAGGCGTACCTCGAGCGCGCGCGGGCGCTGGACGAGATCGCCGGCGACCGCGGCCAGACCCTCGCACAGCTCGCGCTCACCTGGGTGCTGCGCGACGACCGCGTCACCTCCGCGCTGGTCGGCGCGAGCAGCGTCCGCCAGCTCGAGAGCAACGTCGCGGCGCTCGCCGCGCCCGCGCTCACGGCGGACGAGGTCGGCGCGATCGAGGCGGTCCTCACCGCGTAGCGGCCCGCGCGCGGAGCGTCGCCGGGTCGGCTCCTCGGTGGCGTGACGCCGCGACGGCGTGCGAAGTCGGCGCAGTTGCCGTCTCCTAGCAGGAGGGGGCGTGTCGTGACCACTCGTCGCGCCGACGTGCCACCGGGTCGGCGCCCCCTCTGGCCCGGCCGCCCCGAGCGGCCGCGGCGGTCGTCGACCAGGTACTGCCGCAGCGGCCCTCACCGAGGCGAGGAGGAGCCGATGACCAGGACCAACCCGATGGTCTGGCTGGGGCGCACGGCGCGACGCGGCCTGACCGATCTCCCGCGCAACATCCTGTGGGCGCTGGACGCCGGGGTCACGAACCCGGCACGGTCCGCCGGCCAGACCGTGCAGGCCGCCGGCCAGCGCGCGGCCACGGCCGTGGCGGACGTCAACCCGTTCGGCGACCGCGTCGAGCGCAGGTCGAGCCGCGTGGACTCCGCGATGGAGCGGGTGCACGAGCTCGAGCTGCGCGCGCACGAGGCCGCCCGCGAGGCGAAGGAGCGCGCGGACGCCCTGAGCGCCGCGGAGGAGGAGGGGAGCAGACAGCTCGAGACGGCCCGCGACGACGCCGACCGCGAGGTCGCCCAGGTCGTCGCGGAGTCGCAGCGCGAGGCGGACGAGTACGTCGCGGCGAAGCGCGCGCAGGCCGAGCAGTCCACCGCGCGCCGGGTCGCGGAGGTCGAGGCGCAGGTGAGACGCCGCGTGGAGCAGGCCGAGGAGGAGGCCGAGCGGGCGCGTGCCCGGGCGGAGCAGGCCATCGAGCAGGCACGTCGGGAGATGGCGAGGGCACGCGAGCTCGCGGAGGAGGCGGCCGCCGCCGCGCGGGCCGCGGCCGAGGAGGCTCGGGAGCGGGCCGAGCGCCTCGCCGAGCAGGCGGAGGCCGAGGCGGAGCGGGCCCGGCAGCGGGTCGACGCCGCCGAGGAGCGTCGCGAGGCCGCCCTCGGCGAGGGCCGTCGGCTCGGCGCGGACGCGGACACCGACCCGCTGGACCTCGACGACATGACGAAGGACAAGCTGCTCGAGCTCGCCCGCGAGATGGGCCTGGAGCTCACCTCGTCGATGCGCAAGCAGGCCGTCGTCTCGGCGATCCGCAAGCACTCCGACGAGCACGAGCAGGAGGCGAGGGCATCATGAACCTGACGGGGATGTTCCGGAGGAAGACGTTCCTCGACCGGGCGCGCGAGGCGCTCGGGCTGCAGAAGAAGCGCTCCGGCCCGGACATGGTGCGGTCGGGCCTCGTGACGCTCGGGTCCCTCGCCGCGGTGACGGCGGCCAGCGCGGCGGTCTCCGCCATCCGCACCCGGCAGCAGGGGGACGACGATGCTGGGGAGTAAGACGCTCGGGCGCGCGGTGTTCTTCGGGCTGGGATACGTCGTGGGAACCCGGGCCGGCCGGGAGCGGTGGGCCCAGATCGAGGCGGGGGCCCGGGCGTTCGCGGCACGGCTGCGCGAGCGCCTGGAGGAGGGCGACGGCGTGTCGTCGGGCTCGCGCCCGAGGACCGGGCCCGGCGACGTGGAGCCCGACGAGGACATCCGCCTCGGCGGCTAGCGGGCGGACGCCATGCGTATCGAGATCCACCTCCTCGCCCGGCTCCTGCGGATCCCGCTGCTGCGCGTGGAGGGCGTCGTCGACATCACCGACCTGCCCGGGTCGGACGACGGGGGTGGCACGCGGCGCGTCGTCGAGGTCTCGCCGGGCGTCCCGCGCGCCCCCGGGCATCCGCGCGTGCGCCGCCCCGCCCCGATCCTCGGCCGCGACCTCGCGGCCGCGGAGGCCATCGTCTCCGGCCTCGACGGCCACGTCGGGCGCGCGGCACGGGCGCGCCCCACGGGCCGTCGCTAGCGTCGCGCGGCCGGGCGGGGGCCCGGCAGGTCGTCCCCGGGGTCGGACGCCGCCGCGGCGCGCTCGCGCAGGAGCCGCCGCTCGCGCGGGGTCGGGGCGAGCGCTGCGGCCCGTTCGAGCACGTCGGCGGCCTCGCGGTGGCGCCCGAGCCGCACGAGCAGGTCGCCGCGCACCGCCCCGTACAGGTGGTGGCGGGCCAGGCGCGGGTCGTCCGCGACGCCGTCGAGCACGGCGAGCGCCGCCTCGGGGCCGTCCGCGAAGCCCACCGCGACGGCCCGGTTGAGCTCGACGACGGGGGAGGGCGCCACCGTCGCGAGCGCGTCGTAGAGCGCGGCGATCGCCTCCCAGTCGGTGTCCTCCCAGGACGCCGCGCGCGCGTGGCACGCCGCGATCGCGGCCTGGAGCGAGTAGGGGCCGAGCGCCCGGCCGGTGCGGGTCCCGAGCGCGAGCGCCCGGTCGAGCGCCGCGAGCCCGTGCCGCACGAGCAGTCGGTCCCAGCGCGAGCGGTCCTGGTCCTGGAGCAGCACCGCCTCGCCGTCCGGGCCGGTGCGCGCGCGGAAGCGCGACGCCTGCAGCGCCATGAGCGCCACGAGCCCGTGCACCTCGGGCTCGCCCGGCAGCAGGCCCGCGAGGACGCGGCCGAGGCGCATCGCGTCCTCGGCGAGCTCGCGCCGCACCCACTCCTCTCCGGACGTCGCCGCGTAGCCCTCCGTGAACACGAGGTACACGACCTCCAGCACCGCGGGCACGCGCTCGGCGAGCTCGTCGGCGTGCGGGACCTCGACGGGGACGTTCGCCTCGGCGAGCGTCCGCTTCGCGCGCGAGATGCGCTGCCCGACCGTCGCGGACGGGACGAGGAACGCGCGCGCGACCTCGTCGGTCGTCAGGCCACCGACGAGACGCAGCGTGAGCGCCACGCGCGACTCGCGGGGGAGCACGGGGTGGCACGCGACGAGGACGAGCGCGAGCAGGTCGTCGCCCACCGGGTCGTCGACGATCGCGTCCGGCGCCGGGACGGACCCGACGAGGGCGGCCGCGCCGTCGCCCGGGTGCGCGACGGGCGTCGTGCCCGACCCGGGCGCGGCGAGGCCCGCCGCGAGCCGCGCGTACTTCTCGTCGCGCGTGCGCTCGCGGCGGACCAGGTCGACGGCGCGCCGGCGCGCGACCGTCGTGAGCCACGCACCGGGGTTGTCGGGCACGCCCTGCGCGGGCCACTGCTCGAGCGCCGCGACGAACGCCTCCTGCGCGACCTCCTCGGCGAGGCCCACGTCGCGGAGCGTCCGGGCGAGGCCCGCGACGAGGCGCGGCGACTCGATGCGCCACACGGCCTCGACGGTGCGCGAGACGTCGGTCATCGTCGTGCCCGCTCCCGACGGCGGCGCGTCAGGCGCCGTGCTGCGCGCGGATCTGCTCGGCGAGGCGCTCGTCCTTCTCGCGCTGCTCGGGCGTGTACTCCGCCCGGAAGTCCTCGGCCTCGAAGATCGGCCGGATCTCGAGCACCTCCTCGAGCCCCAGGTTCGGGTCGCTCGGGCACTTCCGGGCCCACTCGACGGCCTCCTCGAGCGAGGAGACCTGCCAGATCCAGTACCCGGCGACGATCTCCTTGGACTCGGTGAACGGCCCGTCGACGACCGACGTCTCGCCGCCGCGGAACACGACCCGCGCGCCCTTCGACGTGGGCTGCAGCCCCTGGCCGTCGAGCATGATGCCGGCCTTGACGAGTTCCTCGTTGTACGCGCCCATCTGGGCGAGCATCTCCTGCGTCGGGGCGATCTTGTCCTCGTCCGCCCCGTGGCCCGTGATCATGACCATGACTCGCATGACTGCCTCCTCGGTGAGTGCCTCCACGACCCTATGCCGTGGGGTGCCTTCACCTGCACGTCGGACGGCCCGCCCGGATTTCGACACGGACCGCTGACGAGCTCTCCCGGGTCAGCGGAAGCGCTGGACGGCGAGCGGCGCGGCCTCGGCGAGCCCGCGGACCGCGGGGTGGTCGGAGCCCGGGGCGGCGCCGGAGAAGACGTCGCGCAGCGGACCGGAGGACACGAACGTCCCGTCCGCGAGCACGTGGACCGTGGGGCACAGGCGCTCGACGAGCTCGAGGTCGTGCGAGACGAGCAGCACCGCGGTGCCGAGCGCGGCCGTCGCGCCGGCGAGGCGGCGCACGACGTCTCCGCGCATCGCGGGGTCGACGGCGGTGAGGGGCTCGTCGAGGAGCAGGGCGCGCGGGCGCGTCGCGAGCGCGACGGCGAGCGCGACGCGCTGCTTCTCCCCGCCGGACAGGGAGTGGACCGTGCGCGGCGCGTAGCGCGGCTCGAGCGCGACGTCGCCGAGCAGCTCCTGGACGGACCGGCCGCTGGGCCGTCCGGCCTTGCGCGCGTCCTTGAGCGCCGCGGACAGCGTGCGGTCCACGGTCCAGCGCGGGTCGATCCCGATCCCCGCGAGACCGTCCTGGGAGACGCGGCGCACGTCGGCCGTGAACTGCTTCTTGTCGCGGCGCGAGAGCTTGGTGACGGTGCGCCCGGCGTACGTGACGTGCCCCGCGGTCGGGCGCACGAGCCCGACGAGCGCACGCACGATCGTCGACTTGCCCGCGCCCGACTCGCCGACGATCCCGACCGGCGCCGCGCCGGGCGTCACGTCGAGGTCGACCCCGCTCACGACGTCGGGTCCTCCGTAGCCGGCCGCGAGGCCGGTGGCGCGCAGGATCGGGGTCGCAGTCGTGCTCATGGGTCACCTTCTGGTCGTCGGGGCCGGGCGGGCGGTCCGGGGGTCCCGCACGTCCGACGAACGACGCTACCGCGGAGTTCCGTGGCGCGGCTCACGGGCCGTCCACCGCGCCCGACGTCACCCGAGGGGATACCCTCGCGGCGCGGCCGTGCTGCGCGGACGCGGTAGCCTGAGGCACTCGACACAGGATCCTCGAGCCCAGGTGGTCCGTCGACCCGCCCCACACCGCGTGCGGCGACCCGGACGGAGGACCATGACCAGGACGGTCGACGAGCCGGAGCTTCTCGCGCCCGGCGAGGCGGTGGACCTCGACAACTGCGCGCGCGAGCCCATCCACGTCCCGGGCCTGATCCAGCCGCGCGGCGTGCTCCTCGTCGTGCGCGAGGCGGACGGCGTGCTGCTGCAGGCCTCGGCGAACGTCGAGCGCTACCTCGGTGCAGCGGCGGACGACCTCGCCGGCCGTCCGCTCGCGGACGCCCTGGGCGAGCAGCCGGCGCGCCTCGTGCTCGACCACGCCGCGAGCGTCGCGGACCTCGCGACGCGCAACCCCGTCGCGCTCCGCCTCGACCGGTGGGGTGGCTCGACGGACGAGATGGTCGACGCCGTGCTCCACCGGCCCCCGCTGCCCGCGGAGGGCCCGGGCGCGGAGCCGGTGCTCGTCGTCGAGCTCGAGACGGCGGCCGGCGCCCGGCCCCTGACGTTCCCCAACACCTACCTCGCCGTGCGGCACGCGCTGCGCGACCTCGAGCGCGCCGCGAGCCTCACCGAGCTGTACGACGACGCGGCACGGCACGTGCGCGCGCTCACGGGCTTCGACCGCGTGATGATCTACCGCTTCGACGCCGACTACAACGGCGAGGTGGTCGCCGAGGCACGCCGCGACGACCTCAACTCGTTCCGCGGGCTGCACTACCCGGCGTCGGACATCCCGCCGCAGGCGCGCGCGCTGTACGAGAAGAACTGGATCCGCCTCATCGCGGACGTCGACTACGAGCCGCAGCCGGTCGTGCCCACGCTCCTGCCGACGACGGGCGCGCCCCTCGACCTCACGTACTCCACGCTGCGCAGCGTCTCGCCCATCCACCTCGAGTACCTGCGCAACATGGGCGTGCGCGCGTCGATGTCGATCTCCCTCCTGCGCGAGGGAAAGCTGTGGGGGCTCATCGCGTGCCACCACTACGCCGGCCCGCACGAGCCGCCCTACGAGGTGCGCACGGCCGCGGAGTTCCTCGGCTCGACGCTCTCGGTGCGGCTCGTGGCGCAGGCCGAGGACGAGCGCGGCGTCGAGGTGCGCCGTGCGGAGGGCGTGCTCGCGCACCTCGCGGCGGACAGCCGCGACGAGAGCGTGCCGATCGGCACCGCGCTCACGCGCTCCGGCTGGCTGCGCCGCCTCGTGCGCGCCGACGGCGCCGTCGTCGTCGCGGAGGGCGGGATCATCGCGGTCGGCAACGCGCCGGACGAGGACGGGTGCCGCGCGCTCGTGGCCTGGGTGCTCGGCCGCGACGAGGACCTCGTGGTGACCGAGGCGCTCGGCCGGGACGCGCCCGACGTCGCCGCGCTCGCCCCGGACGTGGCCGGTGCGATGGGCATCGTGCTGCCCGACGGCCAGGTCGTGGTGTGGGTGCGCGACGAGGTGCTGCGGCACGTCGACTGGGGCGGGGACCCGCACAACAAGGCGATCGCGAAGCGCGAGGGCGACACCGTGCGGCTCAGCCCGCGCAAGTCGTTCGAGCGGTGGCGCGAGGTCGTGCGCGGGCACAGCGCGCCGTGGACGGCCGACCAGCGCGACGTCGCGACGTCGCTGCGCGGGCACCTCGTCGAGGCGCTGTACCTGCGCGGGCGCAAGGCCGTGCGCGCGACGGAGGAGCTGCAGCGCAGCCTGCTGCCGGCGCTGCTGCCCGACGTGCTCGGCTGGACGCTGCAGTCGCGCTACGAGTCGGCCGGGACCGGACTCGTCGGGGGCGACTGGTACGACGCCCTCGTGCTGCCGTCGGGGCGCATCGCGCTCGTCGTCGGCGACGTCACGGGCCACGGGCTCCAGGCCGCGGCGACCATGGGACAGCTCGGCACCACGCTGCGCGCCGCGCTCGTGAGCACGGGCTCGGCGGTCGAGGCCGTGGCGCGCCTGGCGCACGTGGCGCGGTGGACGCTCCCGGGCGAGGTGGCGACGCTCGCCGTCGCGCTCCTGGACCCGCGGACGGGCGTCGTGGAGCACGTGTCGGTGGGCCACCCGCCGCTGCTCGTGGTCGGGCCGGACGGCACCACGCGCTGGGCCGGTCGCGCGAGCGTCCCGCCGCTCGGGCTCGTGGACCGCGCGCCCACCGCGGAGGAGGTGCAGGTGCCGCCCGGCGGCGCGCTCGTGCTCTACAGCGACGGGCTGGTCGAGCGGCGGGGCGAGTCGATCCGGGACGGTCTGGACCGGCTGGCGGCCGTCTTCGCGGACGGGCCGGGGGTCGAGGTGGACGGCATCGTGGCCGCCGCGCGCGACCCGCGCTCGGCGGACGACGCGACGCTCCTCGTGGTGCGGCGCGACGCCTGAGCCGCCGGGCTCCTCAGCGGACGGGGAGGAGCGCGCTGCGGGCGGACGCGCCCGCACGGAACACGGGCACGTCGAACCGTGCCCACACGTGCTTCTCACCGGTGCCGGTGCGGCACCAGCCGACGCAGGTCGCCGCGCGCTGCGCGAGCACGAGGCCGAAGCCGCCCGCCCCCGGCGACCGGCGGCCGGCGACCACGGGCGGGACGTCGGGCGAGTGGTCCACGACGTCGACGACGAGCTCGCGCCCGTCGCTGAGCAGGCGCACGCGCGTGGGGGGCAGCCCGTGGCGCAGCGCGTTGGTCGCGAGCTCGCTCGCGACGAGGACGATGCGTTCGGGCGTCGCCTCGAGCGCGCGGTCCTGCGGGAGCGGGCCGCCCGTGAGCATGTGGTGCAGCCCCTGGCGCAGCGCCGCGAGGTCCGTGAGCCCGCGCAGCGGCCACGCACCGATCTCGACGAAGCCGGGCGGGACCGCGGCGTGGGCGACGCTCACGCGCCGTCCTCGTCGGCGTCGTCGTCGATCTCGAACAGCCCGGCGACGCCGCTGAGCTCGAGCAGGTCGCGGACGCGGCGCGGGACGCGCTCCAGCACAGGGACGCCGGAGCCGGCCGTGGCGGCGTGGTACAGCAGGCGCAGGCCGCCGGAGTCCATGAACGTCACGTCACCGAGGTCGATGTGGATGCGCCCCTCCGCGGACTGCGCGAGCCGCACGAGCTCGTCCTCGCGGCGCGCCTGGACCGCGGCGTCGATCTCACCCTGCATGGTCCAGCGTGTGCCGTCCTCCGCCGTCAGGACGTCGCCGCTCGTCGTCGAGGTCACCGTGGTGCGCTCCTCCTCGTCCCGGTACGGTACCGGGCACCCGGGACACGCTACGCGGCCACGCCCACGCTCGCGCGCCGGTGCCCACCGTGTGGCCGCGATCACGACGTGACATTTGTCTCCTCTGCCCGTGGGGGTCCGGTACGACGACGGGCCCCGCCGGCGGGGACGCCGGCAGGGCCCGTCGGGCAGGCGGATCAGCAGGTGCGCGCGTCGAACGCGACCTCGACCGGCACGGACCCGTCGACCGTCACGACGGCCGTCCCCGCGGGGACGGACGTCGCGCGCGCCGCGAACGACTGGTACGCGCTCGCGCCGGGGGCGACGCCCGTGACCGTGCGCGTGCCGTACGGCGTCGTGAGCGTCACGTCGAGCGGCACGTCGCCGTCGTTCGTGGCGCGGACCGCGACGTACGCCTTTCCTGCCAGGCACCGCGTCTCCGCGGTGACCGCCACGGGCGCCGACCCGGCGTCGGCCGTCCAGCGCAGGGCGTACGCCCGCTCCGTCCCGTCCTCGGCCGTGACGCGCACCGTCGTCGTGCCCGGGACCGCGTCGGCGGCCTCGACCGCGACGGTCGCGTACGGGTCGTGCGCGACCGCCTCGACGGCGGGCACCGCGCCCGCGACGGGCACGTCGTACGCCGTCACCGCGGGGTCGAACCCGGCGAGCGGCTCGCCGTCGACCGCGATGCGCGACGCCGTGGCGTCCGTCCCCGTGCCCGGCACCTTGGCCAGGACCTCGATCTCGGAGACCACCATGTGCGTGTTCTCGCGCGCCGTGAGCACGACGCGCACGGACGACGTCCGCACGTCCGCGGGGATCTCCACGGCCGGCGCGGGGCCGTCCGGTGAGGCGTCGACCGTGACGGGGGCGCCGACGTCGGACCACGTGCCGTCCACGAGCGCCTGGAGCTGCACGGAGCGCGCCCAGCTCGCGCTGGACCCGTCCTTCCAGAACCGCGTCACGACGCCGGTGACGTCGCGGTCGGCCGGGAGCGTGACGGTGAGCGTGTCCGAGGTCCGCTTGGCGCTCGACACCCAGTTCGACCACGCCTTGTCCGTGAGGGTGCCGTTGACGACGCCGCCGACGGAGTAGCCCGGCTCGGTGAAGGTCGCGCTCGCGGTCGTGCCCGCGGCGAGCGCGCCGTTGGCGGAGTCCGCCTCGGTGACCTGGACGCGGACGGTCGCGGGGAGCGTGGCGCCCGCCCCGGCGTCCGCCGTTCCCGTGAGCTCGACGACCCCGACGGCGTCGAACGCGCCCGCGGGGGCGTCGTCCCAGACCACCGGGCGCCGGACCTCCGCGCCGCCCGCGGCGACCGCGGTGACGGTCGCGGGCAGGTCCGGCGTGCCGCCCGCGTACGCCTTGGCGCGCGCGGGGAGCGTGGAGGCCAGAACGTCGACGACGACGGTCGCGGTCGCCGCGACCGTGCCGCCGGTCGGGGTCGCGACCGTGCCCGTCACCTCGACGGTGCCCGCCTCGGCCCACGCGTCGTCGCCCGGCACGTCCCACGTCACGGGGAGCGCGCCGCGCGCGCCGTCGCGGTAGACCGGCGTGACGGTCGCGGGCAGCTCGGGCGCGGTGCCCGGCGTCGTGAACGCCTCGACCGGCTCGGTGCCCAGCACCGTCTCGTCCACGACCCGCCAGCGCTGGTTCACGCCGGAGTTCGCGAGGTACGTGCCCACGGGGGACCCGTCGGCCGTCGCCTGGCCGCCGACCTCGAGCAGGGTCCTCGACGACGCGTTGACGAGCGTGTACGTGCCGTCGCCGGTCGTCGAGAGGATCCACTGCGCGGCGAGCGGGGTGTCCGCGACGTCGGCCGGGGCGTCCTGCAGGACGGCGGACGTGTCCGCCGAGACGGCGAGCTGACGGCCCGTCGCCGCGTTCGTCACGGCGTAGCGCGTCCGGTTGCTCCCGGCGCCCTCGGGGGCGCCGAGCGCGGTGAGCTCCCACGCCTGCTCCGCGACGGGCGCGTCCGTGCAAATCACGACCGCGTCGCCGGACGCCGAGGGCGCGAGCGAGCGGTCGGACTGCACGCCGTCGAGGCGGTACACGTGGCCCTCCTGGACGAGCGCCGCGTCCTCGGCGACGCCCGAGACGCCGTCGACGACGAACGTCGTCACCGACTCGGCCGGCACGACGAGCGTCGCGCTCGGACCGGTCGTGCCGTCCTCGGCGCCCGGCGTGACGGCCACGGGCTCGCCCTCGACGAGGTAACCGGCCGTGCTCGTGACGACGGGGGTGACGGTCGCATCGGACCCGACCGCACCGAACCTCGACAGGTCGAGCGTCACGGCGCGCTCGGCCGTCGTGGCGTTCACGTGCACGACCGTCGCCGACGTGCCGTCCGCGGACACCGCGGCCGTGCTGCTCGCGTCGTCCGAGCGGATCAGCGAGTCGCCCGGCTCGATGTAGTGCGTGAAGTTCTGGGTCGCCCAGTACTTCGTGTTCGTGTAGATCGGGCACGTCTCGAGCGTGTCGTCGGCCGTGCAGTCGAACGGGATCTGGATCTCGCCCCAGTTCATGCCGTTCGCGCTCTCGCCGCCCGGCGCCATGTTGTCGTAGTCCTCGACGGGCTGCCAGAACACCCACGCGTCCGGCTCGAGCTCGCGCAGGTCGTCGACGATGTGCTGCGCGCTGCCGAGCCCGGACTCCATCGTCTCGAAGTCCTGGCCCGTCGAGGACCAGTTGCCGCCGACCTCGCTCATCCACAGCGGCTTGTCCTCGCCCTTGGCGATGTCGCGGACCGTCGTGCGCTGCCCCGTGCCGTACGTGTGGACGTTGAGCTGCGACACCTGGTCGCGTACGGCCTGCGGGTACGCGTTCCAGTTCGTCGCGAACGTGCCGGGGTTGGTCTCGTCCATCGCCGAGACCACGGCGTCCGTCGAGGCGCCCTCGAGCGCCGCGGCGAGCGCCGGGACGACCTTCGCCTGGAGCTCCGGCCCCATGTGGGCGCCCTCCTGGCGGCCGCCCGTCGGGTTGCCGTCCTCGCCGAGCTGGGTGCCCCAGTAGTTCGTGTTGGGCTCGTTGAACGGGTCGATCGTGTCGACCTCGATGCCGTGCGCCTCCTCGAGGCGCTCCGTCACGCCCACGAGGTAGGCCGCGAAGTCGTCGATGCGGTCCGTCCTGAGCTGGTCCGCGGTCGAGCTGAACCCGCCCGAGACGTAGCCGCTCACGGTCATGAACCAGGGCGGGGAGTTGCTGAACGTCTCCCAGTGCGTGACGTCGTCCTTGATGCGGTCGACCCACCAGCGCTGCGTCGCGTCGGCGTCGTCGTCCCAGTGGTCCGGGTTCTCGGGGTCCCACCAGTCGACGTCGGTGCGCGTCGTGCCCTCGGGCGCCTTCCACCAGCCGTCGACGGCGCCGCCCGCGCGCAGGTAGTCCGGCACGTCCGGGGCGTTGCCGCCACCGACGTTGTAGCGCGCGATGTTGAGGTTGAGCCCCTCGTCGCCGAACACCATGTCCGCGAGCCGGTCGCGGATCTCGTCCGGGTAGCCGCCCGTGGCGTTCGCGAACCACACGAGGCTCGTGCCCCAGCCCTCGAACGGCGCGCCCGCGTACGACGGGTCGGGCGTGACGGTGACGCCGGGGACGTCGGCGGCCGCCGCGGCGTTCACCGCGGCCGCGTCCACCGCCGCTGCGCCCACCGCCGCCACGCCGAGCGGCGCGGCCTGCGCGGGCAGGGCGGCGAGCGCGCAGGACGCCACGAGCGCACCCGCGCCGAGACCGGCCGTGAGCCGTGCCCCCGCCCCCGTGGTGGCCCGGCGACCCGGGCTCGTGCGGCGGGGACCGGGTGGTCCGCCCCGTGCGGTGGTCGTGTCGGTGTGGGTCGGGCTCATCCCTGAGCCACCTCCTTCGCGTCGCTGCGAACCGGCGGATGCACCGGGTGCGGGGGTCTCCCCGCGGGGGGTCTGCGGCGCCGACGGGCGGCGCGGGGTGCGAGCACGGAGACCGTGCCCGCACCCCGCGCGGCGCTCGCGGCGGTGGGGCGTCAGGCCGTGGCGGCCTCGGCGGCGCGGCGCACGACGGCCACGCCACGCGGGTCGAGCAGGAGCGCACCGGGTGCGTCCGCGCCGGTCGTCGCGGGCGCCGCGAGCCGACGGCCCGCGAGCACGTCGCCCGTGACGCCGGGCACCTCGACCGGTCGGGCCGTGCGGTTGACGAGGAACCAGTAGTCGTCCGTCCCGTCCGTGCGCACCGCGAGCTCGACTTCGCCGCGCACGGCGGCGGGCAGCTCGCTGCGCACGCCCGCGTCGTCGAGCAGGCGCGCGAGGACGGGGACGAGGCCGAGGCGGCCGAAGCGCGTCGACACGTACGCGGCGGAGCCCGTGCGGTCGCCGGCCCGGACCGTGCGCCGCGTCACCGCGGCGCGCCCGGCCTGCTCGCCGGTCTTGTACCAGCCCAGCACCTCGACGTCCGGGTCGACGACGTCGACGGGTTCGGTCCACAGCGTGCCCTCGAGCTGCTCGCCGGCGAGCTCGACGGTCGCGCTCTCGCCGTCCAGGAGCGGGGCGAACTCCTCGACGCGGATGCCGAGCAGGTCGCGCAGCGCGCCCGGGTACCCGCCGAGCCACGCGTGGTCGTCCTGGTCGACGACGCCCGAGAAGTAGGTGGTCACGAGATGGCCGCCGCCCTCGACGAACGCGGTGAGGCGGTCGCGCAGCGCGGCGGGGACGACGTGCAGCACGGGCGCCACGACGACGTCGTACCCCGCGAGGTCGGTGGCCGTCGGCACGACGTCGGCGCGCACGCCGAGCGCGAGGAACGCCGAGTACCAGTCGAGCGCCTCCTGCCGGTAGCGCAGGCGGTCGGTCGGGTGCGAGTCGAGCTCGCTCGTCCACCACGAGTCCCAGTCGAAGACGATCGCGGCGCGCGCGGGCTTCTGCAGGCTCCCCGCGACGGGCGCGAGGTCGCGCAGGGTCGCGCCGAGCGCGACGACGTCGCGGAACAGGCGCGAGCGCTCGCCGGCGTGCGGGACCATGCCGGAGTGGTACTTCTCGGCGCCCGCCGCCGACTGGCGCCACTGGAAGAAGCAGACCGCGTCGGCCCCGTGCGCGACGTGCGTGAGCGAGTCGCGCGCGAGCTCGCCGGGCTTCTTGGCCACGTTGACGGGCTGCCAGTTCACGGCGCTCGTCGAGTGCTCCATGAGGAACCACGGGCGGTGCCGGGCGATGCCGCCCGTGAGGTTGGCGGAGAACGACAGCTCGTCGAGCGCCTGCGGGCCGGGGAGCACGTAGTGGTCGTTGGAGACGAAGTCGAGATCGTCCGCCCAGGCGGCGTAGTCCATGCCCTTCGTCTCGCCCATGACCATGAAGTTCGTCGTCACGGGGACGTCGGGCGTCACGCGGCGCAGGATCGCGGCCTCGGCGCGCAGGTGGTCCCGCAGCGCGTCGGACGAGAACCGCTTGAAGTCGAGCTGCTGCGTGGGGTTCGGGTGCGACGCGGCCAGGCGCGGCGGGAGGACCTGCTCCCACGCGCCGTAGCGCTGCGACCAGAACGCGGTGCCCCACGCGTCGTTGAGCGCGTCGAGCGTCGTGTACCGGTCGCGCAGCCACGCGCGGAAGGCGGCGGCGGCGTCGTCGGAGTAGTCGTAGACGTTGTGGCAGCCCAGCTCGTTCGACACGTGCCACGCGACGAGCGCGGGGTGGTCGGCGTACCGCTCGGCCATGCGCTCCACGAGGCGCAGTGCGTGCTCGCGGAACACGGGCGACGTGGGGCGCCACTGCTGGCGCGCACCCGGCCACAGCGTCTCGCCCGTGCGGGTCTGCGGCAGGACCTCGGGGTGCTTCGTCGTGAGCCACGGCGGCGGCGAGGCCGTCGCCGTGGCGAGGTCCACCGTGATGCCGTTCTCGTGGAGCAGGTCCATGACCTCGTCGAGCCACGCGAAGTCCCACGTGTCCTCGCTCGGCTGGATGCGGGCCCACGAGAAGATCGCGAGCGACACGACGGTCACGCCCGCCTCGCGCATGAGGCGCACGTCCTCGTCCCAGACCTCGTGCGGCCACTGGTCCGGGTTGTAGTCCGCGCCGTAGGACAGGCCCGTCGGGGCGTGCGTGCCCGGCGCGGCCTGCTCGCCGGAGGGGGTGCGGGGACCGGGACGTCGCAGCCAGCGGTGCGGCGTGGGGGAAGGCATGTGTGCTCCTCGCGGGATGCTCGGTGGAGGGCGGGCGGGGACGCTGGTCGCGCCCGCGGGGGTGGCCGCCGGGCCGGCGCTCGGCCGGCCCGGCGGCCCGGGTCAGGCCGTCACTCGGAGACGGTGAAGCCCTGGTCCTTGCCATACGTCACGGACGCGTCCTGCCACGCGGACAGGCCGTCGGTGAGGGTCGTGCCGGAGACGTACGCCTTGCCGACCGTGTCGTTGAAGATCGAGTTCGCGTAGACCTGGAACGGCAGGTAGGTCCAGCCCTCGGCGACGTTCGCCGCCGACTCCGCGAGCACCTCGTTGACCTTCTGGCCGCCGAAGTACTCGAACTCCTGCTGCGTGAAGTCGTCCGCCTCGAGCTCGGCCACGGTCGCGGGGAACGCGCCCTCCGCGACGCGCGTCGCGATGCCGTCGCCCGCGGTCGCGTACTCGAGGAACGCCCACGCGAGGTCCTGGTTCTCGCTCGCGGCGGGGATCGCGAGCGAGCTGCCGCCGTTCTCCGACGTCACCTGCTCGCCGGCCTCCCACTGCGGCATCGGGGCCACGGCCCAGTCGCCCGAGGCCGACTCGACCGACGTCTCGAGGTTGCCGCGCATCCAGGCGCCGATGACGAGGCTCGCGATCGAGCCGTCGGCGAGGCCCTGGTACCACTCGTCGCTCCACGACGTCACGGGCGCGACGAGGTCCTCGTCGAGCATCTGCTGCCACGTCGTGGCGAACCGCTGCGTGCCCTCGTCGGAGAAGTCGATCGTCACGTCCGTGCCGTCGACCTGGTAGGGGCGGCCACCGGACTGCCAGATGATCGACGTCGTGAAGCCCGCGTCGCCCGTGTCGTTGGTGATGTAGGTGCCCGGGTCCGCGGCGTGCAGCGCGCGGGCCGCCTCGACGTACTCGTCCCACGTGGTCGGCACGGCGATGCCGTGCTCGTCGAACACGCGCTTGTTGTAGAACAGCGCCATCGGGCCGGAGTCGGTGGGCAGGGCCCACACGCCGTCGCCCTGCGTGACGGCGTCCCACGGCCCGGGCGTGAACGTGCCGTCGAGCTCGTCGGCGCCGTACGACGACAGGTCGGTGAGCGCCTCCGAGAGCGCGAACTGCGGGAGCGCGTAGAACTCGATCTGCGCGACGTCGGGCACGCCCGAGCCGGCGGCGATCGCGTTCTGGAGCGCGGTGTACTGGTCGTTGCCGGTGCCGGCGTTGACGATGTCGACCTCGACGCCGGGGTTCGCCTCCTCGAAGTCGGCGGCGACGCTCTCGAGCGTGGGGTCCCAGGCCCACACCGTGATGGTGCCGCCCTCCTCGACGGCGCTCTCGGCGTCGTCGGCGCTGCCGCCGCCCGAGCCGGAGCTGCATGCCGTCAGCACGAGCGCGAGCGCGCCGGTGGCGGCGATGGCGGCGGTCGCGCGACGCGACCGGCGGGTGATGGGGGACATGAGGGTTCCTCTCACTTCGTCGTCAGACGGACGGGTGGTGCGGGTGGTGCGGGGTGCGGTCGCGGGGACCGGGTGGGGGAGCGGTCGGGAGCGTCGTCCGGGGGCGGGCCGTCACTCCTTGACCGAGCCGGCGGCGAGGCCGGACTGCCAGTAGCGCTGCAGGAACAGGAACGCGATCACGAGGGGCAGGATCGTCAGGACGGCGCCCGTGATGACGAGGTTGAAGATCGCCTGCCCGCCGGCCGTGGCCGCCTGGGCGTTCCAGGCGTTGAGGCCGAGCGTGAGCGGGTACCAGTCGGGGTCCTTGAGCATGATGAGCGGCAGGAAGTAGTTGTTCCAGGTCGCGACCATCGTGAACAGCAGGACGGTGACGATCCCGGGGGCGAGCAGCGGGAGCGACACCTGGAAGAACGTGCGCGCCTCGCTCGCCCCGTCGACGCGGGCCGCCTCGAGGAGCTCCTGGGGCACCGACTCGGCCGCGTACACCCACATGAGGTAGAGACCGAACGGCGAGATGAGCGACGGGATGATCACGGCCCACGGCGTGTTCGTCAGGCCCATCTGGCTGAACATGAGGAACGTCGGGACGGCGAGCGCGGTGCCGGGCACGGCGACCGCGCCGATCACCGTGGCGAACACGCCGCGCTTGCCCGGGAAGTCGAACTTGGCGAGCGCGTAGCCCCCCATGACGGCGAGGAACGTCGCCCCGCCGGCGCCGACGACCACGTACAGCAGGGTGTTCCCGAGCCAGCGGACGAAGATCCCGTCGTCGTACGTCAGGGTCTGCACGACGTTGTCGACCAGCGCGAACTCGCCGCCGAACCACAGGCCGAAGCTGTCGAACAGGTCGGGCTGCGTCTTGGTCGCGTTGACGACGAGCCACACGAGCGGGACGAGCGAGTACACGAGCACGACGCCGGTGAGCACCGTGAGCAGCACGCTGCGGCGCGGGTGGTCGGCCGAGTGGGGGCGGCGGCGCGGGGTGCGCAGGCGCACGGGGCGCGCGGCGGTCCGCGCGGCCGGGGCGGCGGACGTGGGGGTCGCGGCGGTCATGGTCTCAGGCCTCCTTGCGCATGCCGCGGAGCTGGACCACGTAGGCGACGATCATCGTGACGACGCCCATGATGATCGCGACCGTGGCCGAGTAGTTGTACTGCTGGCCCGAGAAGGACAGCGAGTAGGCGTAGAGGTTCGGCGTGAAGTACGTCGTGATCGCGTTGGGCGCGAGCGCCTGGAGGATGCTCGGCTCGTTGAAGAGCTGGAACGACCCGATGATCGAGAAGATCGTCGCGATGACGAGCGCGCCGCGGATCGCCGGGAGCTTGATGGCCGTGATGACGCGCCACTGGCCCGCGCCGTCGAGCTCCGCCGCCTCGTAGAGCGACGTGGGGATCACGCGCAGCGCGGAGTAGAAGATGAGCATGTTGTAGCCCACGAACTCCCAGGTCACGATGTTGCCGATCGACGCGAGCACGAGGTCCGGCGACAGCGGGTTGGGCAGGGAGATCCCGAACGCGTCGTTGATGTTGCCCACGAGCCCGAACCGCGTGCCGTACATGAAGCCCCACATGAGGGTGGCGACGACCGCGGGCACCGCGTACGGCAGGAAGATCGAGATCCGGAAGAACGCCTTGCCGTAGAGCCGGCCGCTGTCGAGCGCGAGCGCGACGAGGAGCGCGATGCCGAGCATGATCGGCACCTGCACCACGAGGAAGAGCGCGACGCGCCCGAGCGCCTCCCAGAACTGCGGGTCGGAGAACGCCCGGCCGTAGTTCTCGAGGCCGACGAACCGCGTCCCGCCCACCATCTGCGTGCGGAACAGGCTGAGGTAGATCGAGTACGCGATGGGCGCGAGGAACACGAGCGCGAAGACCGCCATGAACGGGCCCACGAAGCCCCAGCCGGCCCACGAGCGCCGTCGGCGCCGCGCCGGTGGGGACGAGGGGGCGCCGACCGGTGGCTTGTGCCCTGCCACGGGGAGGGACGTCGTCGTCATGCGTTGTGGTCCTCGCCATCGGGGGACGGCGACATCGGGCGTCGCCGCGTGTTTGCGTAAACATGAGCATGGCACGACGTTCGGTGTTTGCGCAAACATCGCCTACCCTGGTCCCTGACCGGCCAGGACGCCGGTCCGGCGCAGGCGCTGCGCCGACCTGACGAGGACGAGGACGCCATGACCGACGGGCTCGACGACGAGACGACCGCCCTGACGCGCCGCGGGGGGATCGCCCTCCGCACGGCGCGGCGCGTGTCGATGGCCGACGTCGCGCGCGTCGCCGGCGTCTCGGCGCAGACCGTCTCCCGTGTGTCCAACGGCCACCCCGGGGTCGTCGAGGCGACGCGCACCCGCGTGCTCGCGGCGATGGCCGAGCTCGGCTACCGGCCCAACAGCGCGGCGCGCGCCCTCAAGAGCGGGTCCTTCCGCACCATCGGCGTGATCCTCTTCTCGCTCGCGACCACGGGCAACGTCCGCACGCTCGAGGCGATCGCGACGTCCGCGGCCGCCGAGGGCTACGCGATCACCGTCATCCCGGTCGCGGCCCCCACGCAGAGCGGCGTGCACGGCGCGTTCACGCGCCTCGGGGAGCTCGCGGTCGACGCGATCATCCTGCTCATGGAGGTGCACCTCCTCGACGTCGCGCAGGTGAGCCTCCCGCCCGGCGTCGTCGTGGTCGTCGCCGACTCCGACGCGGGCGAGAAGTACGCCGTCGTGGACACCGACCAGGCCGACGGCACGCGCCAGGCCGTGCAGCACCTGCTCCGCCTCGGGCACGAGACCGTGCACCACCTGGCCGGGCCTGCGGCGTCCTTCGCCGCCGAGCGGCGCGCGTCGGCGTGGCGCGCGACGCTCGAGGAGGTCGGCCGCGCGGTGCCCCCGATCGAGCGCGGCGACTGGTCCGCGACGTCCGGGTACGAGGCCGGGCTGCGCCTCGCGCGCCGCGACGACCTCACGGCGGTGTTCGCCGCGAACGACCAGATGGCGCTCGGCCTCGTGCGCGCGCTGCACGACTCCGGCCGCCGCGTGCCGCAGGACGTGAGCGTCGTCGGGTTCGACGACCTGCCGGAGTCGAGCGAGTTCCTGCCCCCGCTCACGACCGTCCACCAGGACTTCGCCGAGGTCGGGCGCCGGCTCGTCGACCAGGTGCTGCGCCAGGTGCGCGAGGGCGTCGTCGAGACGGGGACGCGCCTCGTCCCGACGCGGCTCGTGGAGCGCGCGAGCACCGCCCGGCCCCCCGCCGCACCGTCCGCCTGACCCCGACCGACCCGACCCACCCGACCGACCCGACCCACCCGACCGACCCGACCCGCCCGACCCCGCCGGCACGAGCACCCCGGAAACGAGGACCATGACGCACGCACGCATCCGGATCGACCCGACCGACGTCGTGGGGGACCTGTCCCCGCGCGTGTTCGGGACGTTCGTCGAGCACATGGGCCGGTGCGTCTACGGGGGCATCCACGACCCGCAGCACCCGTCCGCCGACGCCGACGGGTTCCGCGGCGACGTCCTCGCGCTCGTGCGCGAGCTCGGCGCGACCGTCGTGCGCTACCCCGGGGGGAACTTCGTCTCCGGGTTCCGCTGGGAGGACTCCGTGGGTCCGCGCGACGAGCGGCCCGTGCGGCTCGACGCCGCGTGGCACAGCATCGAGACGAACCAGGTGGGCCTGCACGAGTTCGCGGGCTGGGCCGAGCGTGCGGGCCTCGAGGTCATGATGGCCGTCAACCTCGGCACGCGCGGCGCCGCCGAGGCGGCCCAGCTCCTCGAGTACTGCAACCACCCGGGCGGCACCGCGCTGTCGGACCAGCGCCGCGCGAACGGCGCGGCCGACCCGTTCGGCTTCCGCCTGTGGTGCCTCGGCAACGAGATGGACGGCGACTGGCAGATCGGGCACAAGACCGCGCACGAGTACGGGCGCCTCGCCGCGGAGACGGCGCGCCTCATGCGGTTCGTCGACCCGACGGTCGAGCTCGTCGCGGCCGGGTCGTCGTCGGCGGACCAGCCGACGTTCGGGGAGTGGGAGCGCGAGGTCGTGCGCCTCACGGCGGGACTCGTGGACCACGTGTCGCTGCACGCGTACTACGAGGAGAAGCCCGGCGACCTCGCGTCGTTCCTCGCGTCCGGCGTCGGCCTCGACCGGTACATCGAGACCGTCGCCGCGATCCTCGACGAGGAGGAGGCCGCGCTCGGCGAGCGCATGCAGGGCCGCCGCCTCGGCATCAGCGTCGACGAGTGGAACGTCTGGTACCTCGACCGGTTCAACGAGCAGGACAAGGAGCCGCTGCTCACGGGCGCGTGGAACGTCGCGCCGCGCATCATCGAGGACGAGTACGCGGTGGCCGACGCGGTCGTGGTCGGGAGCCTGCTCAACTCCCTCGTGCGGCACGCCGACCGCGTGACGATGGCCAACCAGGCGCAGCTCGTCAACGTCATCGCGCCGATCCGCACCGAGCCGGACGCGGACGCGTGGCGTCAGACGATCTTCTGGCCGTTCGCCGTCACGGCGGCGCGCGCCCGCGGGGCGGCGCTGCGCGTCGCGGCCGAGTGCCCGACCGTCCCGACCGACGCGTACGGGGACGTGCCCGTCGTCGACGTCGCCGCGACGACGGCGGGCGACCGCGTCGAGGTGTTCTGCGTCAACCGCGACCCCGAGAACCCGGTCGAGGTGACGCTCGCGGGGGCGCACGGCGCGCTGCGGGGCGCGCACGACGCCGTCGTGCTCACGGTCCCCGAGGGCCACGACCGCTTCGTGACGAACACGCGCGACGCGCAGCCCGTGGGCCTGCGCGAGCTCGACGTCCGGGTCGAGGACGGCGAGGTGCGCCTCACGCTGCCCGCGCTGTCGTGGGCCGCGCTCGGGGTCGTGCCGGCCTGAGGGTCAGTCCTCGCCGACCCAGGCGCTCGGCTCCTCCACGACGTGGCGCAGCACCTCGCGCGCGCCGCCCGTGAGCGCCGCGTGGTCGCCCACGGGGGCCGCCAGCAGCACGACGTCGGTCCAGGGTGCGGCGAGGACGCGGGCGCGCAGCTCGGCCTCGGCCGCGGCGCGCAGGTACGGCAGGAGAGCGGGGTAGATGCCGCCGAGCAGGACGGTGTCGATGTCCACGAGGTTCACGTAGCCGGCGAGCGCGCTCCCGAGCGCGGTCCCGGCCCGCTCGACCGCGGCGAGCGCGCGGGGCTCGCCGGCGTCGAGCGCCGCGACGAGCGCGCCGGTGTCCGCGTCGACCGGCAGGCCGGCGCCGCGCAGCAGCGCGTCCTTGCCGGCGTACTGCTCGAGGCAGCCCGTCGCGCCGCAGCGGCAGCGCGGCCCGCCCGGGTCGACGACGACGTGCCCGACCTCGCCCGTCCACCCGTGCTGCCCGTGGAAGAGGCGCCGGTCGACGACGATCGCGGACCCGATGCCCACGTCGCCCGAGACGTAGAGGAAGGTCGACGGCGCGGTGCCGGTCGCGTCGTCGAGCACGACGCCGCGGCCCGCCTGGGCGAGCGCGGCGAGCTTGGCCTCGTTGCCGATCTCGACGGGGACGTCAGGGTCGAGGCCGAGCAGCTGCACGGGGTCGAGGTGGGACCAGCCGAGGTTGGGCGCGACCTCGAGCCGCCCCGCGCGCGTGTCGACGAGGCCGGGCAGCGCGAGCCGGGCGCCCGCGACGGTCATGCCCTCGGCGCGGACCGACGCGAGGAGGTCCTGCGCGATGCGTCCGAGCCGTCCGAGGACTTCGGCCGGGTCGCTGTCGTGCAGGTCGTCGGGGTCGACGTGCTCGGCGACGACGGTGCCGGTGAGGTCGAGGACGCGGCCGCCGAGGTAGTCGACGTTGACCTCGAGGCCGAGTCCCACGAGGGAGCGCGGCGCGGGGGCCAGCGGCACCGCGGGGCGGCCGGCGCGCTGGGGCGTGGCGGGCGGGAGCTCGGCCACGATGCCCGCGGCGACGAGGCGGTCGACGAGCGTCGAGACGGTCGCGCGGGTGAGGCCGCTCGCGGCGGCGATGTCGGCCCGCGAGCAGGGCCGCGACGCCTCGAAGACCGCGCGGGCGACGAGCGCGAGGTTGTGCTCGCGCAGCGTGGCCTGCCGGGCTGCTGGAGGACCCGACCGGGTCGCGGCGCTGCGGTTCACGGTCTTGACCTTACCGACCCGGGCGGATAAGTTCAGCCGTAAGACATAAATAGGCCGGGTCGACGTCGTCCTCCCGGCCCTCTCGACGAGGAGACACCGTGGCCGACGAGACCACCCAGGACATCAACTTCTCCTTCGGTCTGTGGACCGTGGGCTGGACGGCGCAGGACCAGTTTGGCAGCGCGAGCCGCCCGGCGCTCGACCCGGCCGAGTCGGTGCGCCGCCTCGCGGACCTCGGCGCGTGGGGCTTCACGTTCCACGACGACGACGTGGTCCCGTTCGGCGCGGACGACGAGGAGCGCTCCAAGCGCCTCGCCGCGGTGCGCCAGGCCGCGGAGGACACCGGCCTCGTCATCGAGATGGTGACGACCAACCTGTTCAGCCACCCCGTGTTCAAGGACGGCGGCCTCACGTCCAACGACCGCGGCGTGCGCCGCTACGCGCTGCGCAAGGTGCTGCGCAACGTCGACCTCACCGCCGAGCTCGGCGCCAAGACGTTCGTCATGTGGGGCGGCCGCGAGGGCACCGAGTACGACGGCGCCAAGGACCTGCACTCCGCGCACGAGCGCTACGCCGAGGGCATCGACCTCACCGCGGCGTACATCAAGGAGAGGGGCTACGACCTCAAGATCGCGCTCGAGCCCAAGCCGAACGAGCCCCGCGGCGACATCTTCCTGCCGACCATCGGCCACGCGCTCGGGCTCATCGCGAAGCTCGACAACGGCGACATCGTGGGCCTCAACCCGGAGACGGGCCACGAGCAGATGGCGGGCCTCAACTACACGCACGGCCTCGCGCAGGCCCTGTGGGCGGGCAAGCTCTTCCACATCGACCTCAACGGCCAGCGCTCGATCAAGTTCGACCAGGACCTCGTGTTCGGGCACGGCGACCTGCTCTCGGCGTTCTTCACGGTCGACCTGCTCGAGAACGGCTTCCCGAACGGCGGCCCCACCTACACGGGCCCGCGCCACTTCGACTACAAGCCGTCGCGCACCGAGAACGAGGTCGGCGTGTGGGACTCCGCGCGCGCCAACATGGAGACGTACCGCCTGCTCGCGCGCAAGGCCGCGGCGTACCGCGCCGACAGCCGCGTCCAGGAGGCGTTCGCGCACTCCGGCGTGTTCGAGCTCGGCCAGCCGACGCTCGGCGACGGCGAGACCGTCGCGGACCTGCTCGCGGACCGCAGCGCGTACGAGGAGTTCGACGTCGACGCCGCGGCGAACCGCGACTTCGGCTTCGTGCGCCTCAACCAGCTCGCGCTCGAGCACCTCATCGGCTGACGTGGCCGCCGACGCCAGGACGTCGGACGCCGGCGGCGAGCGCACGCTCGTCGCCGGTGTCGACACGTCCACGCAGTCCTGCAAGGTCGTCGTGCGCGACGCGGAGACGGGCGCGCTCGTGCGCACCGGGTCCGCGAAGCACCCCGACGGCACCGAGGTGCACCCCGACGCGTGGTGGGACGCGTTCCGTGAGGCCGCGTCCGCCGCGGGCGGGCTCGACGACGTCGCGGCGCTCGCCGTCGGCGGGCAGCAGCACGGGCTCGTCGCGCTCGACGCCGACGGGAACGTCGTGCGCGACGCGCTCCTGTGGAACGACACGCGCTCGGCGCCCGCGGCGCGCGACCTGATCCGTGAGCTCGGCGAGGCCCGCCTCGCCGAGGACGTCCCGGACGCGCACGACCGCGTCGTGTCCGCGGACGAGGCGGGCGCGCAGGCGTGGGCCGACGCGATCGGCTCCGTGCCCGTGGCGTCGCTCACCGTGACCAAGCTGCGCTGGCTGCGCGACGCCGAGCCGGAGAACGCCGCGCGCGTCGCGGCCGTCGCGCTGCCGCACGACTGGCTCACGTGGCGCATCGCGGGCTACGGCCCGGCGGGCGACCCGTCCGCGCCGCTCGGCCCGGACCTCGACGCGCTCGTCACCGACGCGTCCGACGCGTCGGGCACGGGGTACTACGACGCGACGCGCGACGACGGCGACGACGGGCGGGGCGCCTACCGCCTCGACCTGCTGGAGCGCGCGTTCGGGCGCACCGACGTCGTGCTGCCGCGCGTGGTCGCGCCGTCCGCGTCCGCGGGCGTCGCGCACCCCTCGGTCGCCGGGTCGGCCGTCGAGGGCGGCGCGCTCCTCGGCCCCGGCGCGGGCGACAACGCGGGGGCCGCGCTCGGCCTCGGCATGGTCGCGGGCGACGTCGCGGTGTCGATCGGCACGTCGGGCGTCGTGTCCGCCGTGACGGACGACCGCACGGCCGACGGGTCGGGCCTGGTCAACGGGTTCTCCGACGCGACCGGCCGGTACCTGCTGCTCGCGGTGACGCTCAACGCGAGCCGCGTGCTCGACGCCGCGCGCGCCGTGCTCGGGGTCGACCACGCGGGCCTCTCGCGCCTCGCGCTCCAGGCGCCGCCCGGCGCGGACGGGCTCGTGCTCGTGCCGTACCTGGAGGGCGAGCGCATGCCGAACCGCCCCGACGCGACGGGCACGCTGCACGGGATCCGGCTCGGCACGTCGACGCCGGAGCACCTCGCGCGCGCCTACGTCGAGGGCATGCTCTGCGGGCTCGCCGACGGCCTGGACGCGCTGCGCGCCCTGGGCGTGACGGTCGAGCGCGTGCAGCTCATCGGCGGCGGCGCGCAGTCCGAGGCGGTGCGGCGCATCGCGCCGCAGGTCCTCGGGCTGCCGGTCACCGTGCCCGAGCCCGGCGAGTACGTGGCCGACGGCGCCGCGCGCCAGGCGGCGTGGGTCCTCGCCGCGCACGCGGCACGGTCCGCGGGTGCCGACCCGGGCGACGTCGCACCGCCCACCTGGGCCGCGTCGTCGGCCACGGTGGTCGAGGCCGACCCGGTCCCGGCGATCCGCGAGCAGTACGCGGCGGTCCGCGACCTCGTCTGACCCGCACCGCCGAGAGCCGCGTCCGAGTCCCTCGGGCGCGGCTCTCGCGTGCGCGGAGCCGGTGGTGCTCAGCCGCCCCCGGCGAAGCCGGTCTGGCGCCACGCCTCGTACACCGCGATCGACGCCGCGTTGGTGAGGTTGAGCGAGCGGCGCCCGGGCAGCATGGGGATCTTCAGCTGGTCGGTGAGGCGCGGGTGGGCGAGCACGTCGTCGGGCAGGCCGGTCGGCTCCGGGCCGAACAGCAGGACGTCGTCCGGCCGGTACGTCACGTCGGTGAACGACGTCGTCGCGCGCGTCGTGAACGCGAGGACCCGTCCCGGCAGGGTCGCGAGGGCGGCGTCGAGGTCCGCGTGCACCTCGACGCTCGCGAGGTCGTGGTAGTCGAGCCCCGCGCGGCGCAGCCTGGGCTCGTCGAGGTCGAACCCGAGCGGCTCCACGAGGTGCAGGCGCGCGCCCGTGACCGCGGCGAGGCGGATCGCGTTCCCCGTGTTGCCGGGGATGCGCGGCTCGAAGAACACGAGGTGCGGCAGGGTCGACGGCGGTCGGGCCGCCGGGTCCGCGACGTGCGGTCGCCAGTCGGTCGCGGGGTCGGGGGAGTCGTTCACGCCTCCGATTCTCGCAGCGCCCGGGCCGGGGTAGCGTCGGACGGGTCGACGACGACCGACCGAGGAGGGCCCGTGACCGGTACCGCCCCGCGCGACGCCGTGACGGCGTGGGTCGCGGCGTACGAGGAGGCGTGGCGCGCGAGCGACGCCGACGCCGTCGAGAGGCTCTTCACCCCGGACGCGACCTACCTGCGCTCGCCCTACGACGTCGCGCCCCTGCGCGGGCACGACGCGATCCGCGGCTTCTGGACCGCGGACCGGGGCGCGACCTTCACCGTGACCGCCGAGCCCGTCGCGGTCGAGGGACGCGACGCCGTCGTGCGCCTCGAGGTCCGCTACCTCGCGCCCGAGGAGCAGGAGTACCGCGACCTGTGGGTGCTGCGGTTCGCCCCGGACGGGCGCGTCGAGCACTTCGAGGAGTGGCCGTACTGGCCCGGCAGGTCGTACACGGCGTCCGACGGGTCGTAGCGCCTCACGCGCCGAGCGCGGCCGCCTTGCGGCGCAGCAGGTCTCGCTCGCGCGCGTTCGGGCACAGCCGCACCGCGAGCGCGTACTCCGCGCGCGCCTCCTCGACGCGGCCGAGGCGCCCGAGCAGCTCGGCGCGCACGCTCGGCACGAGGTGGAACCCGGGCAGGCGGTCGGTCGCGACGAGCTCGTCGACGATCCGCAGCCCCTCTCGCGGGCCGCGCGCCATCGCGACGGCCACGGCCCGGTTGAGCTCGACCACGGGCGACGGAGCGAGCCGTCCCAGCGCCTCGTAGAGGAGGACGACGCGGTCCCAGTCGGTCTCCTCGACCGAGGCGGCCACCGCGTGGCACTCGGCGATCGCCGCCTGCAGCCCGTAGGGGACGCGGCCGTGGCCCGGTGCCCCGACCGCGTCGGCGCGCGCGAGCGCCGCCCGGCCGCGCCGGATCGCGGACCGGTCCCAGCGCCGTCGGTCCTGGTCGGCGAGCAGCACCGGGTCGCCGTCGGGGGTGGTGCGTGCGGGGAAGCGCGCGGCCGTGAGCTCGAGGAGCGCGACGAGCGAGTGGGCCTCGTGCTCGTCGGGGACGACGCCCGCGAGGACGCGCGCGAGCCGGAGCGCCTCGTGCGCGAGGTCGGGCCGCAGCCAGTCCTCGCCGCTCGTGGCCGTGGACCCCTCGGTGAAGATCACGTACAGGACGTGCAGGACGGAACCCAGCCGCTCGCGCCGCTCGTCGGCCGGGGGCACGCCGAACGGGACGCCCGCCGCGGCGAGCGTCTTCTTGGCGCGCGTGATCCGGGCCTGGACCGTCGCCGTGGGGACCAGGAAGGCCCGCGCGATCTCGTCGCTCGAGAGGCCGCCCACCACGCGCAGGGTGAGCGCGACGCGCGCCTCCGGCGAGAGCACCGGGTGGCACGCGACGAACATGAGGGCGAGCACGTCGTCGTCGACCTGGTCGGGGTCCCACAGCAGGTCGGCGCCGGCGTCGGCCGCGGGGTCCGACGCCGTGCCGCCCGCGACGACGGCTCCCTCGCCCAGGCCGTGGGCCAGGGTCGCGTAGCGCTCGTCGAGGGCCGCGCGCCGGCGGAACGCGTCGATGGCGCGGCGCCGGCCGACCGTGAGGAGCCATCCCGACGGGTTGCGCGGCACGCCCTCGCGGGGCCACGCGACGAGCGCCTCGGCGAGCGCCTCCTGCGCGACGTCCTCGGCGAGCGCGAAGTCGCCGGTGTACCGGGCGAGCGCCCCGACGATCCGTGCCGACTCGATGCGCCACACGGCCTCGACGGCGCGCCGGCCCGGGTCGGTCGGCTGACTCCGACCGGCACCCGGGCCGGCGCCCCCGTCGGGCGCGCTCACAGCTGGCCGGTCGCCTCGCGCCACGCCCGCTCCTTGCGGATCCACTCGTTGTCCTGCGGGAACTCGTCGATCGTCGTCACGCGGCGGATCTCGACCTTCGCCCCGGGGCCGGAGTAGGGGAGCCGCTTGGCCCACTCGACCGCCTCCTCCTTCGAGGCGACGTCGAGGACGTAGTAGCCGCCGAACAGCTCCTTGGTCTCCCCGTACGGGCCGTCGGTCACGACGGGCACGCCGGACGAGAGGTCGACGACCACGCCCTGCTCGGGGTCGTCCAGGCCCTCGGCCGCGAGCAGCACACCTGCCCGGATCAGCTCGTCGTTGAACCGGCCGACGGTCTCGAGCATCTCCTCGAACGAGACGTCCTCGAACGCCGCCTGGCTCTCGTCGCTGCCACGCATGATGAGCATGTACTTCATCGTCGTCTCCTGGTGTCGGTGGGCCGGACCTCCCGGCCCTCTCATCCTCAGGTCGAACGGGAACCCACGAGATCGACACGCGGGTCCGCGACCTCGCGGAGCGTGTCGAGGACGGCCCGGGCCGGGGGCGTCCTCACGACGGCGTCGCGCAGCACGGCGTGGATCGACCGCACCGGGGTGGGGCGCACCACCCGGACCGCGACGAGGCCCGGCGGCAGGTGCGCGGCGCCGAGCTCGGGCAGGACCGTGACGCCGACCCCGGCGCCGACGAACGCGATCGCCGTCGGGTAGTCGTGCGCCTCGACGTGGAACGGCGGGCTGAACCCGGCGGCCGTGCACGCCTCGACGAGGGTGCGGCGGCACCAGCCGCGCGCGAAGTCGTTGTCGACCCAGCGCTCGACGGCGAGCTCGGCGAGCTCGACCTCGGCGCGCCCCGCGAGCCGGTGGTCGTCGGGCAGCACGACGACGTAGGGGTCGTCGAGGAGGTGGCGCGCCCGGAAGCCGCTCCCGGGGTCGAAGCCCACCGGCGCCACGACGATCTGCACGTCGGCGCGCTCGTCCGGGTCGTCGGGGATGGTCTCGCGCAGCGTGAGGTCGAGCCGGACGCCCGGGAAGTCGGTCGTGAGGCGGCGCACGACGCGCGGCAGCCAGGCGGCGCCCACGGACGCGAAGTACGCGAGAGACAGCGAGCCGGTGCGCCCCGCCCGGAGGTCCGCGACGACGGACTCGGCCTCGCCGAGCCGCGCGAGGACGCCGTCGGCCTGCTCGGCGAGCGCGATCCCGGCGGCGGTGGGCCGCACGCCGCGGCCCGCGCGCTCGAGCAGCGTGAGGCCCGTCTCGCGCTGGAGCGCGGCGACGTGCTGGCTCACGGCCGACGGCGTGTACCCGAGCGCGGCGGCGGCGGCCTGGACCGAGCCGCTAGCGACGACGGAGCGGAAGATCCGCAGGCGGTGGACGTCCAGCATCCGTCCACCGTACAGCGACACTGAATCGAACGGTAGGAAGGCGTGCTGGTGCTGAAGCGTGACCTGGGGCGACGATGGTGGGGTGAGCACCCCCGAGGCCCCGCCCTCCGCCCCGACGCGCGACACGCCGACGCCGTCCGGTCCCGCGTCCGGCCCGGCGTCCGGCGCCGCCGACGCCAGTCCCGCGCGCACGGGAGCCGCGCGCCTCGCGGTGCCCGCCGCGGTCGCCGTGACGGTGCTGCTCTGGGCGTCCGCGTTCATCGGCGTCCGAGCCGCCGGGCACGACTACGCGCCGGGCGCCCTCGCGCTCGGCCGCCAGGTCGCCGGGAGCCTCGGGCTCACCGCGATCGTCGCGGTCCGGTGGTGGCGCAGCGGCGCCCGGCCCGTGCTCCCGCGCGGGCGCGTGCTCGCCGCCGTGCTCGCATGGGGCGTCGGGTGGTTCAGCCTCTACAACCTCGCCCTCAACGCCGCGGAGCAGCACCTCGACGCGGGCACCACGGCGCTCCTCGTCAACGTCGCCCCCGTGCTCGTCGCGGTGCTCGCCGGGGTGCTGCTCGGGGAGGGGTTCCCGCGCCGCCTCCTGCTCGGCATGGCCGCGGCGTTCGCCGGGGTCGCGATCATCGCCGCGGCGACGTCGTCGGGGGAGCGGGACGCGCTCGGCGTCGCGCTCGGGCTCGCGGCGGCGGCCCTCTACGCGGGGGCGGCGACGTCGCAGAAGCGGCTGCTCGCACGGGTCGACGCGCCGACGATGACGTGGGTCGGGTGCCTCGCGGGGACCGTCGCGCTCATGCCCTTCGCCCCGACCCTCGCGGCCCAGGGCGCGTCCGCCCCCGCGTCCTCGACGTGGGCCGTCGTGCTGCTCGGCCTCGGCCCCACGGCCGTCGCGTTCACCACGTGGGGATACGCGCTCACCCGCCTCAGCGCCGGCCGGGCCGCCGCGACGACGTACCTCGTGCCGCCGATCGTCGTCCTGCTGTCCTGGCTCGTGCTCAGCGAGGTCCCCGCCCCGGTCGTGTTCGCGGGCGGCGCGCTGTGCCTCGCCGGGGTCGCCGTCGCGACCCTGCCGCGGCGTCGCCCGCTCCCTGGCGCGCACGGCGTGCATTGAGTCGCCTGATCACGCAGAGCTGGTGGTGGCCGCCCCCGCAGCCGTGACCAGTCCTGCACACGTCCCGAGCTGCGTGCCGCAGCCGGGACGTCGGCACGTCCGGGCCCTGCCCCACCGGGACGCGGCGCGCGGCTGCGCGACCGCGCGCAGGGCCCGGACCGGCGTGACCCGGCGGGACGGACCCGTCCGCCGTCAGACGTCCAGGCCGGCCCGGTCCACCTTGCGGTGGAAGCGCATGCCGGCGATGCCGCCGAGGACGGCGCCGACGAGGCTCACCACGGCGGCCGCGACGAGGGCGACGACGCCGCCGGTCGTGAGGTCGCCGGCGCTCACCGGGATCTGGGGGAACGCGTTGAGCTGCGAGAGCACGTTGAACTGGCTGCCCGCTACGAGCCCCAGCAGGGCGAGCACGATCGCGATGACCACGGCCCACAGCCACACCGCGAGGCCCTGCTTCGCGCCGTCGAAGCGCGCCATGCGGCCCGCGACGTACCCGCCGCAGAAGTACGCGACGAACAGGACGACGACCAGCACGATGCCGCCGACCACGCCGATCGTCCCGGCGTTCTCGGTCGCCTGCTCGACGGCCTCCTGCGCGTCGGTCGTGCCCGACAGCCCGAAGGCGGCGCCCGCCGCGGCGGCCAGGGCCGTGAGCAGGACGGCCGTCCCGGTGGCGGTGAGCCACCCGAAGAAGGCCGAGCCGATCTTGATGCCGCCGTACTCCTCCTTCTCCCGCGCCACGACGGAGTCGCGGTCACGGGCGAGGGCCTCGTCGGCCCCACGAGGGTCCGTGCGGCCGGTATCCGTGACGCGAGGGTCGGTGCCTCGCGGGTCCCCACCGCGGGGGTCGCGGCCCGCGCGGTCGTCCGGGGGCGGGGTCGCCCCGTAGCTGGTGCTCATGACGGACGCCCTTCCTGGACGCTCGTGCCGTGCGACGACGGGCCGCCGACGCCCTCGCCCGGGGCTTCGGGCGGAGGCGGCACCTCCTCGCCCGGCACGGTCTCGGCGACGTACTCGGTGACCACGTAGCGGCGGAGCCGGTACGTGCCTTCCCCGCCGGCTCCACGGTCCCCCCGCTGGTCCTCGGAGGCGGACGACGCGTCGTCCCGCAGCGGGCCGGCGGCGTGCCTGCCGACGCCGCGGTCCGCGTCGTCGCCCTCCCGGTCGAGGCCGGGGGAGCCCGCCTCGTGCGGGGAGGCGCCGTCGTCCGCCGCGGACGCGCGGCCGTAGTAGCGGTAGAGCTCCACCTCCTCCTCGTGCGAGAGGTGGCCCTCGGAGTCGTCGACCCGGGGCGAGCCCTTGACCGTCTCCTTGGTGTACGGGACGCGGATCTCGTCGCCCCGGACTTCCGCGTCCGTGAGGGGCACGAAGGACTCGGCGGTGCCGAACAGGCCGGTCCTGACCGTCACCCACTCGGGCTCGCCGCTGCGGTCGTCCAGGAAGACCTGGCCGACCTTGCCGAGCTTCTCACCGGCCTGCGAGACGACGGTGCCGCCGGAGAGCAGCCTCTCGATCTGGTCCGTGCTGATCATGGTGGGTCCTTCGGACGGTGCTGCACCGAGGCCCGTCTGCTGGAGCCGACCCGTCCATCGTGCGAGCGCGCGCGGGCGCACGCACGTGGGCGGGCCCGCCCCGCGCCCGGCACCCCGGGCGGGCGACGTGACGCGAGGCGGACGGTGCGTCAGGCCCCGAACCGGTCGCGGAGCCGGGCGAGCTGTGCCCAGAGCTCGTCCGGCACGCGGTTGCCGAACGTGTCGAAGAACTCCGCGGTGAGGTCGGCCTCGGCGAGCCACTGCTCGGGCGAGACGTCGAACAGGGCGTCGAGGTCGCCGTCGTCCATCTGGAGCCCGCCGAGCTCGAGCGCACCGGGCGCGGGCAGCAGGCCGACGGGGCTCGTGACGGCGCCGCAGTCGGTGCGTACGCCGCGCGCGCGGTCCACCTGCGCGGCGATCCAGGCGACGACGCGCGAGTTCTCGCCGAACCCGGGCCACAGGTAGCGGCCGTCCGTGTCCTTGCGGAACCAGTTGACCTGGAAGATCTTGGGGCGCTTGTCGGGGTCGAGCGACGCCCCGACGCGCAGCCAGTGCGCCCAGTGGTCGGCCATGTTGTAGCCGCAGAACGGGAGCATGGCGAACGGGTCGCGGCGCAGCGCGCCGACGGTGCCCTCGGCGGCGGCGGTCTGCTCGGAGGAGATGGTGGCGCCCATGAAGACGCCGTGCTCCCACCCGTACGCCTGCGCGACGAGCGGCACGTTGGTCGCACGGCGCCCGCCGAAGATGATCGCGTCGACCGGGACGCCCTCGGGGTCCTCCCAGGTGTCGGCGATCGTGGGGCACTGCGCGGCGGAGACGGTGAACCGCGAGTTGGGGTGGGCGGCGGGTCGGCCGGAGTCGGGCGTCCAGTCCTGGCCGGTCCAGTCGATCAGGTGCGCGGGCGGCTCGGGTGTCAGGCCCTCCCACCAGACGTCGCCGTCGTCGGTGAGCGCGACGTTCGTGAAGATCGTGTCGCGCGCGAACGTCTCGACGGCGGCGGGGTTGGTCTCGACGCCGGTGCCGGGCGCGACGCCGAAGAAGCCGGCCTCGGGGTTGATCGCGCGCAGGCGGCCGTCGGGGCCGGGGCGCAGCCACGCGATGTCGTCGCCGATGGTCTCGACGGTCCACCCGGGGATCGTGGGGCGCAGCATCGCGAGGTTCGTCTTGCCGCACGCGGACGGGAAAGCCGCGGCGAGGTGGTAGGCCCGGCCCTCGGGCGACGTCGCGCGGATGAGCAGCATGTGCTCGGCGAGCCAGCCCTCGTCGCGCGCCATCGCGGACGCGATGCGCAGCGCGAAGCACTTCTTGCCGAGCAGCGCGTTGCCGCCGTACCCGGACCCGAACGACCAGATCTCCCGGGTCTCGGGGAAGTGGACGATGTACTTCGTGTCGTTGCACGGCCACGGCACGTCCTCGCGGACGGCGCCCGTGTCGTCGACGAGCGGCGCGCCCACCGAGTGCACGGCCGGGACGAACGCGGCGCCGGCGTCGATGAGGTCCATGACGGCGGTCCCGACGCGCGTCATGGTGCCCATGCTCACGACGACGTAGGGCGAGTCGGTGACCTGGACGCCGACCTGGGAGATGGGGCCGCCCACCGGCCCCATCGAGAACGGCACGACGTACATGGTGCGACCGCGCATCGAGCCCTCGAACACACCGCGGAGCTCGGCGCGCATGACGTCCGGCTCGCGCCAGTTGTTGGTCGGGCCGGCGTCGACCTCCTCGCGCGAGCAGATGAACGTGCGCGACTCGACGCGCGCGACGTCGCTCGGGTCGGAGCGCGCGAGGTAGCTGCCGGGGCGCAGCTCGGGGTCGAGCGGGAGGAGGGTGCCGGCGTCCACGAGCAGGTCGATCAGGCGCTGCTTCTCCTCCGCGGAGCCGTCGCACCACACGATCGCGTCCGGCTCGGTGAGGTTCGCGATCTCCCGCACCCAGGCGCGGGCGTCGCGCGGGCGCGGGTCCGGCCCGTCGGTTCCTGCGGCCGCGTGGGTCGTCGCGAGCCCTGAGACGTCGGAGTCGACGTCGTCGAGCAGGGCGGCGTGGCGCGTGCGGCGGGTGGGGCGCGAGCCTGCGGCGGTGGTCATGGGTTCTCCTCGCTCGGCGGTGGGCGTGCTGTACCCCCAGGTTCGCGCTGCTTCGGTCCGGATTTCTTGCCGGGGCGCTGTGAAGAACGAAGGATCTTGACGTACTGTCAAGGACATGCCGAGCACGACGCCGCCGACGCGCCCCCGCCCGAACGGCCGCTCCCCACGCCCCGCGGACTCGCCCACCGAGCCGCAGGCGGACCTCATCACGCTCGGCCGCCGCGTGCGACACTTCCGCACCGCGCGCGGCCTCACGCTCGACGCGCTCGGCGAGGCCGTCGGGACGGCCCCGAGCCTGCTGTCGATGATCGAGAACGGGCGGCGCGAGCCCCGGCTGTCGCTCCTGCAACAGCTCGCCCAGGCGCTCGACGTCTCCCTCACGGAGCTCCTCACCGACGAGCCCCCGTCCCGCCGCGCCGCGCTCGAGATCGCGCTGGACCGCGCGCAGCGCGGCCCCCTGTTCGCGGGCCTCGGGCTGCCCCCCGTCAAGGCGAGCCAGAAGCTCCCGCTGCCGGTGCTGGAGAACCTCGTCGGGCTCCACGCCGAGCTCCAGCGCCGCGCCACGGAGGCCGTCGCGACCCCCGAGGAGGCGCGCCGCGCGAACACCGAGCTGCGCCTCGAGCGCCAGGCGCGCGACAACTACTACCCGGAGATCGAGGCGCTCGCCGAGGAGATGGCGCGCAAGGCCGGGTACACGGTCGGGGCGCTCACGCACCGCACGGTCGCGCGCATGGCCGAGCAGCTCGGCTTCACCATCTGGCACGTCGACGACCTGCCGCACTCCACCCGTACGGTCACCGACCTGGAGAACGGGCGCATCTACCTCCCGCCCGCGTCGATCCCCGGGGGTCACGGGCTGCGCTCGCTCGCGCTCCAGGCGATCGCCCACCGCGTCCTCGGGCACGAGCGCCCGCGCTCGTACGCGGAGTTCCTGCGCCAGCGCGTCGAGATCACGTACTTCGCGGCGTGCTGCCTCATCCCGCAGAGCGCCGCGGTCGACTTCCTGGAGCGGCGCAAGCGCGAGAAGGACCTCGCGGTCGAGGACTTCCGCGACGCGTTCGGCGTCACGCACGAGGCCGCGGCGCAGCGCTTCACCAACCTCGCGACCGTGCACCTCGGCATCCCGGTGCACTTCCTGCGCGTGGGCGACGACGGCGCGCTGTTCCGCGGCTACGAGAACGACGGCCTACCCCTGCCGGCTGACGTCACGGGCGCGATCGAGGGGCAGATGGTGTGCCGGAAGTGGGCCGTCCGGGAGGCGTTCGCGCGGCGCGACCGCGCGCAGGAGTCGTACCAGTACACCGACACGCCCGCAGGCACGTTCTGGTGCTCAACCCAGACCGGCACGACGACGACCGGCCAGTTCTCGATCGCCGTCGGGGTCCCGTTCGCGTCGGCCAAGTGGTTCCGCGGCCGCGACACGCCCGTGCGGCGCCAGTCGACGTGCCCCGACGAGTCGTGCTGCCGTCGCCCGGCGGCGGAGGCCGCGGCACGCTGGGAGGACGCGTCGTGGCCGAGCGCGCGCATGCACCAGCACGTGCTCTCCGCGCTGCCGTCCGGGGCCTTCCCGGGCGTGGACGCGACCGAGGTCTACGCGTTCCTCGCGAAGCACGCCCCGTCGTCCGACCGCTGAGCGGACGCCCGGGGCGTGCCCGTCCCCGGGGCGCGTCGGTGCTCAGGCGACGGGCAGGGGACCGCCGCGGGCGGCGAGGCGCTCGACGAGGCGCGCCAGCACGTCGCCGGCCCGCAGGCCGTCGTGCTCGAACTCGTTCGTCACCCAGGTGGCGACGTTGCCCACGTGCGCGGCCGTCTCGAGGGACAGCCCGGCGTCGACGAACATGTCGTCCGCGTACACCGCCGCCTCGACCGGCACCTCGTTGCGCGCGAGCACGTCGAGGTCGTACAGGTCGGGCCAGTCGTCGCGCGCGGCGAGCGCCTCCGCGGCCGCGCGGAACGGTCGCAGCGCCGCGACCTCCTCGAACATCCAGGGGTAGATCATCTCGCCCGTGAGCAGCAGGGGCCGGGCCCCCGGGTCGAACGCCGGGTCCTCGGCCCGCACCGCCTCGGCCGCCCACGCCGTCGGCCCCGTGCCCGACTGCGCGTAGATCGACTCGTGCAGCACCGCGTACAGCGGGTTCGTGCGGAACGACGTCGCCGCCGCGACGTCCGCGAGGAACGTGTCCGTGAGCTCGTCGGGAGCGCCGGCGTCGAACGCCTCGTCGACGACCCAGTGGATGCGCTCGGGGCCGGGCTTCATGCCGAGGTCCATGCCGAGCGACTGGAACCGCCGCACGGTGAGCACGTCGCCGTCGGGCAGCCGCACGTTTCCTGCGGCGAGACGGTCCGCGACGCGCGCGAGGCGGGCCGCGTCGTCGGGGTAGCGCGCCCGGTAGGCGGCGTTCTTCGCGACGACGCGCGGCTGGGTGCGGCGGTACACCGCGCGCGCGTCCGCCGTGAGGCCCGGCAGCCCGCCCGTGACGTAGCACGCGGTGAGCGCCTCGGGCGCGCGCGACAGGTACGTCATCGTGAGGAAGCCGCCGTAGGACTGGCCGAGCGACGTCCAGCGCCGCCCGCCGTACACGGTGCGGCGCACGTGCTCGGCGTCCGCGACGATCGCGTCCGCCCGGAAGCGGGAGAGGTACTCGGCCTGGGCGGCGCCGGTGCCACGGGCCGCGAGCGCGGCGCCCCGCACGGCCGACGAGCGGCCCGTCCCGCGCTGGTCGAGGAGCACCACGCGGTGCGTCTCCAGCGCCGTCGCGACCCACCCGTCGCGCCCCGTCGGGCGCGGCCCCTTGCCCCCGGGGCCGCCCTGGAGGAACACGAGCAGCGGGAGGTCGTCACGGCGCCGCACCGGGTCGACGAGCTCGCGCACGAACAGGGTGAGACGGCGCGGGTCCGCGTCGTCGTCCCAGACGAGCGGCACCTCGAGCTCGCGGTCGGTCACGTGGATGCCGGGGACGGTGTAGCTGGTCTCGCGCACGACGCTCACCCGGCCACCCTAGCCGCGGCGCGGGGACCCGCGGTCGGCCCGGCCGTCAGAGCGCGACGGTCTCGTTCTCGCCGCCGTCGTACGGCTTCCCCGTGACCTTCGCCTTGACGAGGCTGAAGAGCGTCGCGACGCGGCCGCCGGGGGAGTCCCAGTACTCCGCGGTCTCGGCGTGCAGGCGGATGAGCACGACGCCCGGGGTGTCCGGACCGTCGGGGAACCACGCGTCCGCGACGGGGTTCCACAGCTCGCGGATCGTGTCGGGGTCGTGCACGAGCGTCGCGCGACCGGACAGCGAGACCCACGAGCTCGAACCGGAGAACGCGGCGTTCGCGGCCGAGTCGCGCGCGATCTCGGCGACCTTGTGCGAGTCCGCCGCGGCGAAGAACCACAGGTCGCCGTCGAAGTCGACGGCCTGCACGCCCATCGGCCGGCTGACGAGGCTCCCGTCCTGCGCGACGGTCGTGAGCATCGCGATCCGCTCGTCCTTGATGAGGTCGCGGACCGTCGCGACCTCCTCGGACCCGGCGTGGGGAAGGTCCTGGTGGGTGTCCGTCATGTCGTCTCCCGTCGTCGGCGGCCGCCGGGCGCGGCCTCGTCCGACGCTAGGCACGTCCCCGGCCGCTCGCCCCCGGGCCGGGCGCGACGGCGAGCCCGCCCCGGAGATGCGGGTGCGGACGGTGCGTGCAGGCTGGGGTGTCTCACGTCGATCCCCGAGGGAGTCACGAATGCGCGCGATGACCTACCGCGGCCCGTACAAGGTGCGGGTCGACGAGAAGCCCGAGCCGGTGATCGAGCACCCGAACGACGCCGTCGTGCGGGTCACGCGTGCCGCGATCTGCGGCTCCGACCTGCACCTGTACCACGGGATGATGCCGGACACGCGCGTGGGGCACACGTTCGGGCACGAGTTCGTGGGCGTCGTCGAGGAGGTCGGGCCGTCGGTGCGGAACCTCAGCGTCGGGGACCGCGTGATGGTGCCGTTCAACATCTACTGCGGCTCGTGCTTCTTCTGCGCGCGCGGGCTGTACTCGAACTGCCACAACGTCAACCCCAACGCGACGGCCGTGGGCGGCATCTACGGCTACTCGCACACGACCGGCGGGTACGACGGCGGCCAGGCGCAGTACGTGCGGGTCCCGTTCGCGGACGTCGGGCCGTCGGTCGTCCCGGACTGGCTGCACCCGGAGGACGCGCTGCTGTGCACGGACGCGCTCGCGACCGGGTACTTCGGCGCGCAGCTCGCGGAGATCGCCGAGGGCGACGTCGTGGTCGTGCTGGGCGCGGGGCCGGTCGGGCTGTTCGCCGCGCGCTCGGCATGGCTGATGGGCGCGTCGCGCGTCATCGTCGTCGACCACCTCGACTACCGGCTCGCCAAGGCCCGCGAGTTCGCGTTCGCGGAGACGCTGAACTTCACCGAGGTGGACGACGTCGTGCTGCACCTCAAGAAGGCGACCGACTGGCTCGGGGCCGACCGCGTGATCGACGCCGTGGGGGCCGAGGCCGACGGGAACCTGCTCCAGCACGTCACGGGCGCGAAGCTCAAGCTCCAGGCGGGCTCGCCCGTCGCGCTGAACTGGGCGATCGACGCCGTGCGCAAGGGCGGCACCGTGTCCGTCATGGGGGCGTACGGCCCGCTGTTCACGTCCGTGAAGTTCGGCGACGCGGTGAACAAGGGGCTGACGCTCCGCATGAACCAGGCCCCGGTGAAGCGGCAGTGGCCGCGGCTCCTCGAGCACGTGCGCGCCGGGTACCTGACCCCGCGCGACATCGTCACGCACCGCGTGCCGCTCGAGGACGTCGCCGAGGGGTACCACATCTTCTCCGCGAAGCTCGACGGGTGCATCAAGCCCGTGATCGTGGTCGACGAGGACTGAGGAGGCGCACCATGACCGACGCCGAGACGCCCTACGTGGCCGGGCCCGCGCGGCGGCCCGTCGACCGCGACGCCCTGCGCACGCGCATCCCCGGGTGGGGTGCGGACCTCGACCCCGCCGACCGGCCGTCGTACCCGCGCGAGGTGTACGACCCGGCGGTCACGGGCGCGCACTGGGACCTCCCCGAGGCCCAGCCCGAGCTGCGCCCGCGCGAGCGGTCGGTCGAGCACGCACGCCTCACGCCGGTGTTCGGCACGTCCGCGCCCCTGCACGGCGCGTCGGGCGCGGTGCGCCGCCTCGCGTACCGGCGGTTCAGCGAGGGCCGCGCGGCCCACTGGTTCCTGCTCCTCCTCGGCGACCGCGTCGACGCCGTCGAGAGCCACGTGCGGTCCCTCGCCTCGCGGCGCCCCGACGACCCGGTCACCGAGACCGGGGTGCTCGCCGAGGCGCGCGCCCACGGCATCGCGTCGCGCCGGGGGCGCGTCGACGTCCGGCACCAGGTGCTCGACCCGGTCGTCGTGGCGGGACCCTGGGTCGCGGCCGTCGGCGCCGGCGCGTGGGCGGTGCGCGCGCTCGTGCGGCGCGCACGGCGCTGAGGCGTGCGGGCCCGGGCACGACGGAGGGGTGGGGTGCCCGGGCACCCCACCCCTCCGGGCGGTCACGACGCGGCCCGCGCGGGCCGCGGCACGAGGACTACTGCTCCACGTCCTCGTCCACCCACTCGAAGGTCTTCGTCACGGCCTTCTTCCAGTTCCGGTAGAGGCGCTCGCGCTCACCGGACTCCATGGACGGGCTCCAGCGCTTGTCCTCGGCCCAGTTGTCGATGACGTCCTGCTCGCCCTTCCAGAACCCGACCGCGATGCCCGCGGCGTACGCGGCACCGAGCGCCGTGGTCTCCGCGACCTTCGGGCGTACGACGTCCACGCCGAGCTGGTCCGCCTGGAACTGCATGAGCAGCTCGTTGGCGACCATGCCGCCGTCGACGCGGAGCTCGGTGAGGTCGACGCCCGAGTCCGCGTTCATCGCGTCCAGCACCTCGCGCGTCTGGTACGCCGTCGCCTCGAGAGCGGCGCGCGCGATGTGGTTGCGGTTGACGTACCGCGTGAGGCCCACGAGCGCGCCGCGCGCGTCCGAGCGCCAGTACGGGGCGAAGAGGCCCGAGAACGCGGGCACGAAGTACGCGCCGCCGTTGTCCTCGACCTTCCCGGCGAGCCACTCGACGTCGGGCGCGTCCTCGAACATGCCCAGGTTGTCGCGCAGCCACTGGATGAGCGAGCCGGTGACGGCGATCGAGCCCTCGAGGGCGTAGCGGGCGGGCTGGTCACCGATCTTGTAGCAGACCGTCGTGAGCAGGCCGTTCTGGCTCATGACCTTCTCGGTGCCCGTGTTGAGCAGCATGAAGTTGCCCGTGCCGTACGTGTTCTTGGCCTGGCCGACCTCGAAGCACGCCTGGCCGAACGTCGCCGCCTGCTGGTCGCCCAGGATGCCCGCGATCGGCACGCCCGGCAGGAGGCCCTGCTGGCGGCCCTCGCCGTACACCTCGGAGGACGACTTGATCTCCGGGAGCATGGACATCGGGATGCCCATGTCCGCGGCGATGTCCTCGCGCCAGCTCAGCGTGTCGAGGTCCATGAGCATGGTGCGCGACGCGTTGGTCACGTCCGTGACGTGCACGCCGCCGTTGACGCCGCCCGTGAGGTTCCACAGCGTCCACGTGTCGGTGTTGCCGAACAGCAGGTCGCCGGCCTCCGCCTTCTCGCGCGCACCCTCGACGTTGTCGAGGATCCACTTGACCTTCGGGCCCGAGAAGTACGTGGCGAGCGGCAGACCGACGATCGACTTGTACTTGTCGGGGCCGTCCGAGCCGCCCAGCTCGTCGACGATCTTCTGGGTGCGCGTGTCCTGCCAGACGATGGCGTTGTACACCGGCTTGCCCGTGGTCTTGTCCCACACCACGGCGGTCTCGCGCTGGTTGGTGATGCCGACCGCCGCGATGTCGTGGTGGGTGACGTTCGCCCGCGTCAGCGCGAGGCCCACGGCCTCGCGCACGTTGTTCCAGATCTGCTCGGGGTTGTGCTCCACCCACCCGGCGCGGGGGAAGATCTGGTCGTGCTCGAGCTGACCCGTGGAGACGATCTCCCCGGAGTGGTTGAAGACGATGGCCCGGGAGCTGGTGGTTCCCTGGTCGATGGCGAGAACGTAGTCGGCCATGGTGCGTTCAGTCCTTCACGTCGGTGTGGGTGTGCAGGTAGGTCGTGGGTGGGTGGGACGGCGCGCCGTCGGACGGTCGGGCCCCCGTGCGACGCCCGACGGCGCGGGTCGCGTGGCCGGGACCCGCGGTCCCGGCCACGCGCGGATCAGATGTACGCGGCGCCCAGCAGGCCGGCGAGCACGCCGCCGACGAGCGGACCGGCGACCGGGACCCAGGAGTAGGACCAGTCGCTCGAGCCCTTGCCCTTGATGGGCAGCAGGGCGTGGGCGATGCGGGGGGCGAGGTCACGAGCCGGGTTGATGGCGTACCCGGTCGGGCCACCGAGGCTCGCGCCGATGCCGACGACGATGAGCGCGACGGCGAGCGGCCCCAGGCCGGACGGCGTCTTGCCCGAGACGACGACGAAGAACACGAGCACGAAGGTCGCGATGACCTCGGTGAGGAAGTTCCACCAGTAGGAGCGGATCTCCGGACCGGTCGAGAACACGGCGAGCTTGGTCGCGCCCGGGGCGTCCTCGTCGAAGTGCTTCTTGTACGCGAGGAAGGCCAGGATCGCGCCGATGAACGCGCCGAGCATCTCCGCGCCGAAGTACATGAACATGTTGCCGACGGTCGGCTCGATCGTCGCGGTGACGACGCCCTCCGGCCCGGTGATCGTCGCGAACGGCTGGTCCGCCGCGAAGAGGCCGATCGTGACGGCCGGGTTGAGGTGCGCGCCCGACTTGTGCGCGACGTAGACGCCGGCGAAGACCGCGAGGCCCCATCCCCAGTTGATGAGGAGCCAGCCGCCGTTGAAGCCCTTGGTCCTCGGGAGGATGACGTTCGCGACGACGCCCGCACCGAGGAGGATCAGTGTCGCCGTGCCGAGGACCTCGGACCAGAAGGCGTTCATGAGGAGTTGATCCATCGTGCTCTCTCTTTCGTGGTGGACTTCTCTGTCTCAACCGTCCCGGCGCGCCTGAGCGCCGGGTCCTCGGGCCGGCCGCCGTCGGCGTGCGTCCCGTGAGGTTCGTGTGCGGGGCCCGGGCCGGGCGCCGTCCGTGCGGACGACGCCCGGGACCCCGCGCGGTGTTCAGGTGTCAGGTGGTGCGCAGCGGCTGCAGCGGCGACACGTCGTCGGCCTGCAGCCGGACGCGTTCGGCGGACGCGTCGTCGGTCTCCTGCTCGGCGGCGGCCTCCGCGTTCGCGCGGTCGGTGTAGCTCGCGATCTCCGCCTCCAGGGTCGCGTCGTCCCACCCGAGCAGCTCCCCGGCGATCCCGGCGATCTCGGGGAGCGCCGCGAGACCGCGGTCGGGGACCTCGTAGTTGAGACGTGTGCGGTGCAGGAGGAGGTCCTCGAGGTGCAGCGCGCCCTCGTGCGAGACGCCGTAGGCGATCTCGGCGCGCAGGTACGCCGGCGCGTGCTCGAGCGGCTTCGCGAGGTCGGGCCGCGCCTCGCACAGCTCGACGATCTCGCGCAGGTTCGACCCGTACCGGTGCAGCAGGTGGTCGACGAGCGCGGGCGTCCAGCCGTAGCGCGAGGCCCAGGGCCGCGCCTGGCGCCGCACCGCGTCGAGGCCGACGGCCCCGAGCAGCGGGATCTTGTGCGTGATCGAGGGCAGGGCGCTCGCGCGCTGGCCGATCGCGAAGTCGACCGCGTCCTTCGCCATGACGCGGTACGTCGTGAGCTTGCCGCCCGCGATGACCGTGAGGCCGGGCGTCGGGGAGGCGACGGTGTGCTCGCGCGAGACCTTCGCCGAGCTCGTGCCCTCCTTGGTGCCGGGCTGCAGGAGCGGTCGCAGGCCCGCCCACGTGCCGATGATGTCGTCGCGCGTCAGCGGGTGCGCGAGCACCGCGTTCGCGTGCTCGAGCACGTAGTCGATGTCCGCCGACGTCGCGACGGGGTGCTGGAGCTCCTGCTCCCACGGGGTGTCGGTGGTGCCGATCACCCAGTAGCGCGACCACGGGATGACGAAGAGGACGGACTTCTCGGTCTGGAGGATCAGGCCGACCTGGCCCTTGATGCGCTCGCGCGGGACGACGATGTGGATGCCCTTGGACGCCAGCACCCGCAGCCCGCCCTCGCTGCCGGCGAGCGCCTCGGTGTCCTCGGTCCACACGCCGGTCGCGTTGATGACGGAGCGGGCCCGGACCGTGATCTCCTTGCCCGTCTCGAGGTCCATGAGGACCGCGCCGTTCACGGCGCCCGTCGAGCCCTTGGTGAGCGAGACGACCTGGGTGCGCGACGCGGCGTGCGCGCCGTACGACGCGGCCGTGCGCACGAGCGTCGCGACGAGGCGCGCGTCGTCGACCGACGCGTCCCAGTACTGCACGGCACCGACCGCGGCGTCGTGCGCGAGGTCGGGGAACTTCTTCTCCATGCGGCTGCGCGACAGGTGCCGGTGCAGCGGCATCGCGCGCTTGCCGGGGGCCACGCTCGCGAGCGTGTCGTAGAGGGCGATGCCCGCGCCGACGTAGGCGCGCTCCCACACGCGGTGCTCCAGCGGGTAGAGGAAGGGCACCGGCCGCACGAGGTGCGGGGCGATGTCCTTGAGCAGCAGGTCGCGCTCGGTGAGCGCCTCCTTCACGAGGTGGAAGTCGAGCATCTGCAGGTAGCGCAGGCCGCCGTGCACGAGCTTGCTCGACCTGCTCGACGTTCCTGCGGCCCAGTCCTGCGCCTCGACGATCGCGGTCGACAGACCGCGCGTCACGGCGTCGAGAGCGATCCCGGCGCCCGTGACGCCGCCGCCGATCACGAGGACGTCGAGCTCGGCGTCGGGGGTCGTGCTGGCCTCGAGCGCGGCGAGCGCCTGTCGGCGCGCCTCCGCGGTGAGTCTCGTGGATGCCATCCGTGTTCCTCTCTCGTCCCTCGGGCCTGCGGGCACGCCGCGGGACGGTGCGCCCACGGTGCGCTCACAGCGACGGTCCCACGCCCGACCAGGGTGCGCGAGCGGGAGCCGCCGGTGCGCACGCCGGGTTCCCGGCGCGCTGGCACGCCCTCCAGACGACCACGCGGCGAACGGACGCGCAACCGTGGTGCACAAACGTGCAGAATGGTGGTGAGCGGAAGGAGGCCGTCATGGTTGATCGGGAGCAGGACGTCCTGCGGGCGGCGTCGATGTACTACCTCCAGGACATGAAGATGGAGGCGATCGCGAAGCACCTGCACACCTCGCGGTCGACGGTGTCGCGCCTCGTGAAGCGGGCGCGCGACACGGGGCTCGTGGAGATCTCGCTGCGCCCCGCCCGGAGCCGCGGCCCGGGGCTGGGGCAGCACCTCGCGAGCACGTGGGGGATCGACGCGTACGTCGTGCCCGTGCCTGACCAGGCGCCGCAGGTCGAGCGGCTCGAGCAGGTCGCGCTGACGACCGCCCGCCTGCTGTCGACGTGGTTCGACTCGAACATGATCCTCGGGATCGCGTGGGGGACGACGCTCTCCGCGGTCTCGCGCCACCTGCCGCGCAAGCCCACGCGCGGGAGCGCGGTCGTGCAGCTCAACGGGGCGGCGAACACGCGCACGTCGGGCGTGCACTACGCGGGCGACCTCATCGCGGGCTTCGGCACCGCGTTCGACGCGCACGTGCACCATTTCCCAGTCCCCGCGTTCTTCGACTACGCGGAGACGAAGCAGGCGATGTGGCGCGAGCGGTCGGTGCGCCGCGTCCTCGACGTGCAGCACCGCGCGGACATCGCCCTGTTCTCCGTCGGCGCGGTCGCGGGCGGCGTGCCCTCGCACGTGTACTCGGCCGGCTACCTCGAGCCGGAGGACATCGCGGTGCTCGACGCGGAGGGCGTGGTGGGGGACGTGTGCACGGTCTTCCTGCGCGCGGACGGCACGTACAGCGACATCGCGCTCAACGAGCGCGCGACGGGACCGGCGCCGCAGGAGCTGCGGCGCGTCCCGCGGCGCGTGTGCGCCGTCGCGGGCGACAACAAGGTGGCGCCGCTGCGCGCGGCCCTGCGCGCCGGCGTCGTGACGGACCTCGTGGTCGACGAGATCACGGCGTCGCGGCTCGTCGCGGGAGCATGACCCTCGGGCGGGGATCTATGCGCTCGTCTGCATGAGTATGCATCGAGCGCCGATCCGGCGTACAGTGACGCGGTGCCCACGACCTCCGCCGTCCGCGTCCGTCCTGCCCTGCCCGCGGACGTGCGCGCGGTCCGCGCGCTCGTCGAGCCGTACGCGCAGGCGCGCATCCTCCTCGCCAAGGAGATGGTCGGGTACTACGAGGCCGTGCAGGAGTTCGTCGTCGCCGAGGCCGAGGAGCCCGCGACGGACGACGGCGCCGGGGGGCCGCGCGTCGTCGGGTGCGGGGCGCTGCACGTCATGTGGGACGACCTCGCCGAGATCCGCACGCTCGCCGTCGACCCGGCCTGGCGGGGTCGGCGCGTGGGGCACGCGCTCGTCGTCGAGCTCCTCGCCCGGGCGCGCGCGCTCGGCCTGCGCCGCGTGTTCTGCCTGACGTTCGAGGTCGAGTTCTTCCGCGCCCACGGGTTCCGCGCGATCGAGGGGACGCCCGTCTCGCACGACGTCTACGCGGAGCTGCTGCGCTCGCACGACGACGGCGTCGCCGAGTTCCTCGACCTCGCGCGCGTGAAGCCCAACACGCTCGGCAACACGCGCATGCTGCTCGACCTCGACGACCCCGACCGCCCGGACGAGGTCGGCGCCGTCGGCGCGCCGCTCAGCTGATCGGCACGGTCGACGCGCGCGTCACGACGCGGCACGGCAACTCCTCGACGCCGGGCCGCACGGTGCCGTCGATCGCGGCGAACAGGCGCTGCGCGGCGACGCGCCCGAGGCGCTCCAGGTTCATGTCGACGCTCGTGAGCTGGGGGCGCGCGTTCGTGGTGAGCACCTCCCAGTTGTCGAACCCGATGACCGACACCTCGCCGGGGACGTCCCGGCCGAGCTCGCGCAGCGCGTCGAGCACGCCGCGCGCGATCTGGTCCGACCCGCAGAAGAACGCGTCGACGTCGCCGTGCTGCTCGACGATCATGCGTGCCGCCCCGCGGCCCCACCCCTCGCTCCACGAGCCGAAGAACGTCTGCCCGCCCACGAGCTCGAGGCCCGCGGCGGTCATCGCGGCGGCGGCCCCGGCGGCGCGGTCCTGCGCGGCCTTGTAGCCGGGGTCGCCCGAGACGTGCGCGACGCGCCGGCGCCCGCACGAGAGCAGGTGCTCGACGGCGAGCCGTCCCGCGCCCACGTTGTCCGCCGTGATCGACACGTCGGACGCGTCCTCCGAGGGCGCGTACGCGTACACGACCGGGACGGGGACGTCGGCGCTGAGCGGGGGTCGCGGGTCGGTGCGCGAGCCCACGACGATGAGGCCGTCGACGCGCCGGGAGAGCAGCGCGCGCACGTGGTGCTGCTCGCGGATCGCGTCGCCGCGCGCGTCGCACAGGAACACGGACACGCGGCCCGCGCCGAACGCGTCCTCGGCGCCCATGAGCACGGGGATGGAGAAGCGGCCCTCGAGGTCGCTCGTGAGGAGCCCGACCGTGCCGGTGCGACCCTTGAGGAGGCCGCGCGCGAGCGCGTTGGGTGCGAAGGACAGGCGCTCGGCGGCCTCGAGCACGCGCAGCCGCGTCTCGGCCTTCACCTGGTCGCGGCCGTTGATCGCCTTGGACGCGGTCGCGATCGAGACGCCGGCCAGGCGCGCGACGTCGGTGAGGGTCGCCGCACGCGGCGAGGCGCTCCCGCTCTGGGTCGTCATGAGGCCGTTCCCCCTCCTGCCGGCGCGCTCCGCGGCGTCTCCGACGATCGAGCCGTGATCGAACTGTAACCCGGTGCCCCGCTTGACGAGGCTATCGCCCTGCCATACATTCAGAAAACCTTTTCGGTTGGTTTCGGTGCGAGCGGCGACGCGAGCACACGGCTCACGGTCGACGCCAGGACATCGAACACTAGCCGCCTGAGGGGACGGACGGCCACGTGGAGCGCGCCGCTGCGCGACACGTCGACCGAAAACGTGTTCGCCCACAGCGCGGGCACGGGGCGCAGGTGCAACGGCTCGAAGACGAGTACGAGGAGACACGAGATGAAGAACCACCGCGGGACCTCCTGGCGGAGGTCCGTGGCCACGACGACGCTCGCCGGCCTCGTCGCGCTCGGGCTCGCCGCGTGCGGCGGGTCCGGATCCGGCGGCGACGACGCCGCGACGGGCGGCACGGGATCCGGCGGCGTCGAGGGCGTCGACGACGGCAGCACGCTCACGCTGTGGACGCGCGCACCGCTCGAGAAGCAGGCGAAGCTGCTGGTCGACGCGTACAACGAGAGCCACGAGAACCAGGTCGAGCTGACGATCGTCCCCAACGACGACTACGTGGCGAAGGTCGGCGCCGCCGCCGGCAGCGGGGGCCTGCCGGACCTGTTCGCGGCCGACATCGTGTACGTGCCGAACTGGGTCGAGCAGGGCCTCTTCCAGGACGTCACCGACCGCATCGACCAGCTCGACTTCGCGGACGAGATCAACCAGGGCCACCTCGAGGCGGGCACGTACGAGGACGCGGAGTACGTGCTCCCGTTCGTCCTCGACGTCTCGGTCCTGTTCTACAACAAGGAGCTCTACGAGCAGGCCGGCCTCGACCCCGAGGCCCCGCCGACGTCGCTCGAGGAGTTCGCCGAGCAGGCGAAGGCGGTCGACGCGCTCGGGGGCGGCGTGGACGGCACGTTCTTCGGCGGCAACTGCGGCGGCTGCCTCGTGTTCACCTGGTTCCCGTCCGTCTGGGCGGCCGACGAGGACGTGCTGAGCGCCGACGGCACCGAGTCGCTCCTCGCGAGCGAGACCGCGCAGGAGGTCTACGCCGTCTACAAGGACCTCGTCGACTCCGACGCGGTCGGTGCGGGCACGCGCGACGAGACGGGCGCGACGTGGGTCGCCCCGTTCCAGGAGGGCAAGGTCGGGGTCATGCCGTACCCCGCGACGCTCCTGTCCACGGCCGACCAGACCGTCGACGTCGGCGTCGCGCCGATCCCCGGCCCCGGCGGCGGCGGGTCGACGTTCGTCGGCGGCGACGGCATCGGGATCTCGAAGGACAGCGACAAGGCCGACCAGGCGTGGAGCTTCCTGTCGTGGATGCTCTCGGAGGAGGCCCAGGTCGAGGTCCTCGCCAAGAACGGCGACGTGGTCTCGCGCGCCGACCTCGTGGACAACGAGTACTCGTCCGCCGACCCGCGCGTCGTGACGATCAACGAGGTCGCGAGCACGGGCCGCACGCCCGTCGCGCGCAACTTCCAGCAGGCGTTCAACGCGCCGAACAGCCCCTGGCTCACGCTCGTGCGCAACGCCGTGTTCGGTGACGCGTCGAGCATCGAGCCGGACAACGAGGAGATCACCGCGGTCCTGTCCCAGTGACCGGCGAGGTTCCCGGCGCCCCTGGAGAACCTCCCGAGCCCGCTCACGCGGGACCGCAGGGCTCGCCGCCGCCCGCACCCGGCGCGGCGGCGAGCCCCGTCCGGCCTTCCCTCGCACCCGTTCCTGGAGACCAGCCATGTCCGTGCAGTCCGCGTCCTCGACGCCGCCCTCGCCCGCGCCGCACGGCGCGGCGGCGCGGGGCCCCGCCGCGAGCGACGACCGGCCGCCCCGCACCGCGCGGGCCGTGGGCGCCGACCGCCGTCGCCGGCGGCCCGGGCGCTCGCAGGCCGCCCGCGGCTGGGCCTACGCCGCCCCGACGGCGGCGTTCGTCCTCGTCCTGTTCGTGCTGCCCGTGCTCCTCGTGGGCCAGATGTCGGCGTCCGACTGGCCGCTCCTCGCGGGCAACCGCGGCGTCAACTTCCCCGACAACTTCCGCGACGCCGTCGAGAACCGGTTCTTCTGGGACTCCGTCGTCTTCACGGTGAAGTACACCGTCATCGCGACCGTGCTCCTCATCGCCCTGGGGCTCGGGTTCGCGCTCCTCGTGCAGGAGTCGAGCCGGTGGAAGAGCTTCCTGCGCACGTCGATCCTCGTGCCGAGCGCGCTGGGCCTCGCGTCCGCGTCGCTCCTCTTCTACGCGCTGTACTCGCCGCAGGTCGGGCCGATCTCCCCGCTCCTGGAGCGGCTGGGGATCGTGGACGAGCCGATCTCGTTCCTCGGGTCGCCCGACGGTGCGCTGTGGTCGACCGTGTTCCTCATCGTCTGGCGGTTCGCGGGCTTCTACATGCTCCTGCTCATGGTCGGCCTCCAGGGCATCCCGCACGAGGTGTACGAGGCCGCGCGCATGGACGGCGCGAGCCGCTGGCAGACGTTCGGGCGGGTGACGCTCCCGCTCCTGCGGCCGTCGCTCGCGCTGTGCACGATCCTGTGCGTCACGGGGTCGCTGCTCGCGTTCGACCAGTTCTACATCCTCACCAAGGGCGGGCCGGACAACAGCACCATCACGGTCGTCCAGCTGATCTACAACGTCGCCTTCCAGGGTCAGAACGACCTGGGCGTGGCCGCCGCGCTGTCGATCATCGTGCTCGCGGCCCTCGTCGTCATCAACATCGCGCAGGTCCGTGGCATGCGCGCCCCCGAGGAGAAGTGACATGGCCGTCACGGCACCCGCACCCGTCCCCTCGACGAGCCCCGCGCGCCCGGGCGCCGCGGCGCCGCGCGCCCGCATCGCCGGCGTCCTCACCCGGACGCCCTACTGGGTCCTCACGGGCGGGCTCGCGATCGTCTTCCTCTTCCCGCTCGTGTGGGCCGGCGTCGCGTCGTTCTCGCCGCAGCCCGGCAGCGCGCAGGTCGACGGCTGGGGGTTCGGCAACTACGTGACGCTCGCGCGCTACCAGGCGGGCATCGGCCAGTACCTGCTGAACTCGGTCGTCGTCTCGGGTCTCACCGTGCTCTTCACGCTCGTGGTCTCGCTGCTCGGCGGGTTCGCGTTCGCGCGGTTCCGGTTCCCGGGGCGCGACGTGCTGTTCCTCGTGACGCTCGCGATCCTCATGGTCCCGTACGCGACCCTGCTCATCCCGCTCTACGTGCTGCTCAACACGCTGCACCTGCAGAACTCGCTGCTCGGGCTCGCGCTCGTGCTGACCATGTTCCAGCTCCCGTTCGCGACGTTCATGATGCGCATCTCGTTCGAGTCGGTGCCGCGCGAGCTCGACGAGGCCGCGATGGTCGACGGCTGCTCGTCGTTCGGCGCCCTGCGCCGCGTGCTCGTTCCCGCGGTCAAGCCGGGGCTCATCACGGTCGGGCTGTTCGCGTTCCTCGCCGCGTGGAACGACTTCGTCGCGCCGCTCATCCTCATCACCGACTCGACGAAGGCGCCCCTGCCGCTCGCGGTCGCGAACATGCGCCAGCAGGTCATGGGGATCGTCGACTACGGCGCCACCCAGGCCGGCGTCGTCGTGCTCGCCGTCCCGTGCGTCGTGCTCTTCCTGCTCCTGCAGCGCCACTACGTGCGCGGCTTCATGTCCGGAGCGCTGAAGGGATGACGACCCACGCGCGCGAGCCCGCCCCGGCCCGACCCACCGACACCCCGACGCCCCGCGGCGTCCCCCACGAACGACGAGGCGACGCCGTCGCCCCCGGAGGTGCAGCCATGACCACGACCCCCACCGTGCCCCGGTCGACGGGGACCGGTGCCCGCCCGACGGACGGGGGCCGCCCCGTCGTCCCCGCGACGGGGAGGCTGCAGCCGCTCGGGCTCGCGCAGGTGCGCATCACGGGCGGGTTCTGGGCCGAGCGGCAGGAGGTCAACCGGACCGCGACCCTCGCGCACATCGAGCGGTGGCTCGAGGACGAGGGCTGGCTGGGCAACTTCGACGCCGTCGCGCGCGGCGACGTCTCGACGACCCGCCGGGGCCGCGAGTTCTCCGACTCCGAGGTCTACAAGCTCCTGGAGGCCATGGCGTGGGAGCTGGGCCGCCGCCCCGACGACGCGCTCGAGCGCCGGTTCGCCGCGATCGTGCGGCGCGTCGCCGCGGCGCAGGCCCCCGACGGGTACGTGTGCACGCGGTTCGGCAACCCCGGCCAGCCCGCGCGCTACTCGGACCTCGAGTGGGGCCACGAGCTCTACGTCCAGGGGCACCTCATGCAGGCGGCCGTCGCCCGCGTGCGCACCGGGCACCCGGACGACCTGCTCGTCGAGGTCGCACGGCGCTCCGCGGACCACGTGTGCGAGACGTTCGGGCCGGACGGCCGCCGGGGGGTGTGCGGCCACGCGGAGGTCGAGGTGGCGCTCGCGGAGCTCGGGCGCGCCCTCGACGAGCCGCGGTACGTGCGCCAGGCGGCGCTCTTCGTCGAGCGCCGCGGGCACGGCACCCTCGCGGACATCGAGTGGGGCCGCGCGTACTACCAGGACGACGTCCCGGTGCGGGAGGCGACCGTCTTCCGCGGGCACGCCGTGCGGGCCAACTACCTCGCCGCGGGCGCCGTCGACGTCGCCGTGGAGACCGGCGACGACGCGCTCGTCGCCGCCGTCGCGCGGCAGTGGGAGCGCACGCAGGCCACGCGCACGTACGTCACGGGCGGGCAGGGGTCGCACCACCAGGACGAGGCGTTCGGCGACGACTTCGTGCTGCCGCCCGACCGCGCGTACTCCGAGACGTGCGCGTCGATCGGGTCGGTCATGGTCGCCTGGCGCCTCCTGCTCGCGCAGGGCGACCCCCGGTACGCCGACGCCGTCGAGCGCGCGCTGTTCAACGTCGTCGCGACGTCGCCCGCGCGGGACGGCCGCGCCTTCTACTACGCCAACACGCTGCACCAGCGCGTCCCGGGGGAGCCCGCGGCGCCGGACCAGGTGAGCAAGCGCGCCGAGTCGTCGCTGCGCGCGCCGTGGTTCGAGGTGTCGTGCTGCCCGCCGAACGTCGCGCGCACGTTCGCGAGCCTCGCCGGGTACGTCGCGACCGTCGACGACGGCGGCGTGCAGCTCCACCAGTACGCGCCGAGCGAGGTGCGCGCGACGCTGCCCTCGGGCGAGGCCGTCGCGCTCGAGGTCGAGACCGGCTATCCCGCGGACGGGCGCGTCCGCGTGCGCGTCACGGAGGCGCCCGAACGCTGGGCGCTCACGCTGCGCGTCCCGGCGTGGTCGGGATCGGCGGTGCTCGTCGTCGACGACGGGCCGGCGCGCCGCGCGCCCGTGGGCACGGTCGCGGTCCCGGACCTGCGGCCGGGGAGCGTCGTCACGCTCGAGCTCGACGTCGCGCCGCGGTTCCTCGTGCCGGACGAGCGCGTGGACGCCGTGCGGGGGTGCGTCGCCGTGCAGCGCGGCCCCGAGGTCCTGTGCGTCGAGTCGGTCGACCTGCCGGACGGCCGCGACGTCGCCGACCTGCGGGTGGATCCCTCGGTGCCGCCGCGCGAGGAGGACGGGCGCGTCGTCGTGCGCGGGCTGCTCGTCGACCCGCCGAGCGCGCCGTGGCCGTACGCGCCCCTGGAGGACGGGGCCCCGGCCCGGGCGGCCGGCGGCGCGGACCCGGCCGGGACGGCCGTGGACGTGCCCCTCGTCCCGTACCACGAGTGGGCCGAGCGCGGGCCGTCGACGATGCGCGTCTGGCTGCCGACCGTCTGACGCGGGTCAGGCGGGGAGCCGGTAGAGCGCGCCGCCCGGCCCGTCCACCTGCTCGACGAGCCCGTCCTCGACGAGGCTCGCGACGCAGCGGTCGAGCTGGGCGGCGTCGTGCCACGCGCCGGCCACGACCGCGCGCGGCACGGGCCCGGGCGCGTCGCGCAGGACCGCCATGACGCGCCCGCGCGCCTGGCGGTCGGTGCCCGCCCAGGCCTGGGTGCGGCGGCGGTCGGCGTGCTCGTCGCCGGGCCGCCCGGCGCGCCGCCACGCGCACGCGTCGCGCACCGGGCACGCCCCGCACCGGGGACCGCGGGCGGTGCACACGAGCGCGCCCAGCTCCATCGACGCGGCGGCCCACAGCACCGCGTCCTCGTCCCCGGGCGGCGCCACCGCGGCGGCGGTCGCGCGCTCGGCCGCCGTGTACGACGGCGCAGGCAGCGCGACGCCCCCGACGGCGCGCGCGAGCACGCGGCGCACGTTCGTGTCGACGACGACGGCGCGGCGCCCGTGCGCGAACGCGGTCACCGCCGCGGCGGTGTACTCCCCGACGCCCGGCAGCGCGCGCAGCGCCGCCTCGCCGCGGGGCACCTGGCCGCCGTGCCGCTCGACGACAGCGCGCGCGCACTCCTGCAGGCGCAGCGCGCGGCGCGGGTAGCCGAGGCGCCCCCAGGCGCGCAGCACGTCCGCCGTCGGCGCCGCCGCGAGGTCCGCCGGCTCCGGCCACCGGTCCATCCACGCGCGCCACACGGGCTCGACGCGCACGACCGGGGTCTGCTGGAGCATGACCTCGCTCACGAGGACGCCCCACGCCGTGCGGTCCGCGGCGCGCCACGGCAGGTCGCGCGCCGTCTCGGCGAACCAGCGCCCGACGGCGTCGCGCAGCCCGGCGTACGCGTCGGGCGTCGCCGGGTCCGGCGTCGTGGGGGCCGGCGACGCGGCGTCGGACGTCGCGGCGGCGGACGTCGCGGCGGCGGACAACGGGGCAGCGGCCGTCCGGGCGGGGCGCACCGCGGTCATGGGAGACGGTCGTCCTCTCGGTGGGCGCGCGGCACCTCGGGGGAGCGGCGGGGGAGCGGGGGCACGGGCCATTCTGCCCCGACCTGGGCCGTCGTCGGCGCGGCACCGGCCGAGGCGGCTGCCCCCGCGGATACCGTGGGCGACGACCAGCACCACCACGACGGAGGACCCGTGAGCACGCCGCGGACCGACCGCGCCCCCCGGCCCAGCAGCAGCCCGCGCACCGGGCCCGGCCGCAGGCCCACCCGCGGGGCCCTGCTGCGGCGCCGTCTCGTCGCGCTCCTCCTGCTCGCCGCCCTCGTCGTCGGGCTCGTCCTGCTCGGGCAGGTCGTCGTGCGCGCCGTCGTGCCGCTCCTCGACCGCGACGCCGTCGCCCAGGAGGGGAAGTCGGCGCCGCCCACGCCCGACGCCCCCGGACCGCCCCAGGACTGCACGGCCGCGTCGCTCGAGCTGGCGCTCGCGGCCAGCGCCACGGAGTACGAGCCCGGCCGCGCCGTCCAGCTCGACGTGACCGTCCGGCAGTCGGGCGGCCGTCCGTGCCTCGTCGACGGCTCGGACGCCGGCCGCCAGGTGCTCGTCTACGCGGGCGACGAGCTCGTCTGGTCGTCCGCGCACTGCGGCTCGACGGAGCGCCTTCTGCTCATGAGCACCGGCGACGAGGACCCGTCGCGGCTCGTGCGCTGGGACCGGCACCGGTCCGTCGAGGGCTGCGCCCCCGACCAGCCGGAGGTCGGGCCCGGGACCTACACCGCGGTCCTGAGCATCGCGGGCGTCGAGGGCGCGACGAGCGAGCCCGTGACGTTCACCCTGCTCCCGCCGCCCGAACCCACGCCCGACCCGGAGGCCACGACGCCGCCGGCCACGGACGGCGCGACCCCGGCGGACGGCGCGACCGCGCCGGAGGAGGCGACCGCGCCCACCGAGGGGTGATCTCGCCCGTCGGGCGTGACTTCGGCCGCCGAGGGTGGGCCGCGCGCCGGAGGTGACGCCGCCGCCCGTCGGGGTCGCCGCACCCGCTGGCGCCGCCGCACCCGCCGGAGCGGGCGACGCCGGCGGTGCGTCGATCGTGGCCCGTTCACCCGCCCGGCGCCTGACCTCACCGGACGGTGTGAAAGCGATGACCACTCGCTTTCGGAGGTTTGCCTCCCACCTCCATCGGCCTGAGAGTGAGATTGCGTCGCAGGAACCAAGAACACCGGCATACCAACGAAAGTGTCCGCTCGAGGCCCGACGGTCTCGACGTTTCGCCTCCCGAAGTCGAGACCGAAAACCATTGCGGTCGAGCGATCCGGCTGGTTGACTGGCTCGCGACTGGCGACCTCACCGCGGAGGGCGCCGGGGCGCTCGCCCCGGCACGAGCGCTCCGCGGTGCGGCGCGAGCAGGACGACGAACGAGGTCATGCGTCCCGGGCAGGGCGGGCGGACGAGGCGGTCCGCCCGCGCGACGCGCGTCCGCGACGTCGTCCCGAGACGGTTCCGGTTCCCGATGGAGAGGACTTGGTGATGTCGGGGAGAGCGTTCAGAAGGGTCGTCGCCTCGGCGATGACAGGGGCGATGGCCGTGACCGGCGTCGCCCTGGTGGCACCGGCGGCGCAGGCCGACGTCGTGCCGGGCAACGAGAGCGACATCGGCGTCTACACGAGCGGCACGACCGACTCGATGGACATCGGTGACCCGGTCTACTCGAACCTGGGTCCGGTCGCCGCGGCGCTCGAGCCCGGCGTGCCGTGGACCGCCGGGTCGATGCACGGGTCGATCTTCGACAAGGACCTCGCCGCGGGAGGCACGGACTACTACCTCGACCGCGTGCTCGGGGTGAGCGGCACGTCCGGCAACAACGTGCTGCAGACGCGCGGGCGCTCGCTGCACATGCGCGGCAACAGCAACTGGGGAGTCATGGGCTTCGCCGGGTCTGCGTTCGCGGGCGGCCCCAACAACCTCGGCAACCTCTACACCGTGACGGTGCCGGGGCAGACGGTCACCGAGGTCGGGGCCCAGCGCTTCAACGCGCCGAGCCACGCGAAGGCGCGCTACACCGTCGGGTCGACGGGCGTCGTCGCGGACCTCAAGAAGCTCATCACGTACGACAACGTGGCGCTGTCCGCCATCACGTTCAGCAACCCGGGCACGAGCGACGTGACGTTCACCGTCCGGGCGTCGTCGCCGCTCGCGACGACGTCCACGGAGTCCGCGGACGAGCTGACGGGCACGCGCACCCTGACGAGCGGCGCGAACAACGGGCTCGTCGACACGCCGTGGGCCGACGTGACGATCGGGCTCAAGGCACCCGGGTTCGAGCGCTCGGGCACCAACCTGGACCGTGAGGTCACCGTCCCCGCCGGGGGCTCGGTCGACCTCTCCGTCGTCGGTGTCCTCTCCAGCGACACGCTCCCGGAGTCCGTGAAGAGCTTCCACGAGTACGCCGAGCTCGCGCCCGCGGACGCGTTCCGCACGGGCGTGACGGCGTTCAACCGGCAGTGGGCGCAGGACATCCCCTACATCGACGTGCCGGACCCGGCGGTCGAGAAGGCGATCGTGTACCGCTGGTGGGGCGAGCGGTACAACAGCCTCGACGCGAACGAGCCGGGCTACGTCTACCAGTACCCGACGACGATCGAGGGCGTGAACCTCTACCAGAACGCGGTGGCGCTCACGCAGCCCATGCACCTGCAGGACACCAAGTGGATCCGCAACCCGTACCTCGGCTACGGGCAGATCCTCAACATCGGCGAGCTGTCCGGGGCGTCCGCGTTCCTCGACAGCCCGGGGCACACGAGCTGGAACAACCACTACTCGCAGTACCTCGGCACCGCGGGCCTCGAGGCGTACAACGTGCACGGCGGCGGTCCGGCGGTCGCCGAGCGCTTCGCGACGTACTTCGAGGGCGACGGCACGGGGCAGCTCGAGCACTACGACGGCAACGGTGACGGGCTCATCGCGTACGACACCAACTACATGCCCGGCAACGACGCCGACGCGATCAGCTTCGGGTACCCCAAGGTGAACGCGGGCGCCCCGGGTGCGCGCACGATCGAGCGGCCCGAGTCGGCCTACGTGTGGGGCGCGTTCGACGCGGCGCGCCAGCTCTACGCGATGGCCGGGGCGGACCCGGCGAAGGTCGCGGAGATGGGCGAGACCGCGGACGAGATCCGCGACGCGATCCTCGGCCGCCTGTGGAGCGAGGAGATGCGCATGTTCCTCGCCGGCACGTCGCACGGTGCGACGTCCGGCGGTGCCCAGAACCCGCTCAGCGCCGCCGAGCGCGACCTCATCCCGGCGAAGGAGTCGAACCTCTACGACATCTACGCCGAGAACCTCATCCCGTTCGAGGACGCCGACCAGTACGTCGACGGCTTCCGCTTCCTGCGGTACGGCGACAACTTCCCGATCTTCCCGTTCTACACGGCCAACCAGTACGACCGGGCCAAGTTCGGGATCGGCGGCTCCAACAACTTCTCCAACATCAACTTCACGGTCCAGTACCGCGGCGTGCGCTCCGCGCTGCGGCACTACGACCCCGACCACACGTACATCACCCCCGAGTACGCCGCGAAGCTGCTCGACTGGATGGCGTGGAGCATCTACCCGAACGGCAACGCGCTCGTGCCCAACCAGGCCGAGTACTACTCGAACTGGAACCCGAGCACGCGCACGTTCAACCGCAACAACCCCAACCACGTGATGCTCGGCAACATGAACTACATCTACGTCGAGGACATGGGCGGCATCCAGCCGCGGTCCGACGACAAGATCGAGCTCTGGCCGATCGACCTCGGGTACGAGCACTTCATGGTCAACAACCTGCGCTACCACGGCCACGACGTGACGATCGTGTGGGACGAGGACGGGTCGCACTACGGCCTCGGGGCGGGGTACAGCCTGTTCGTCGACGGGGAGCGCAAGGCCGCTGCCGACGCGCTCGGCCGTTTCGTCTACGACCCGGCGGCGAACGAGGTCGTCGAGTCCGACGCGGGCCTCGCGGTCGAGGTCGTCGCGGACGAGGGCGCCGACGTGCCCACGGCCGTGGACACCCCGATCGAGGACGAGCGCGTCGTCGCGTACCTCAGGACGGCGGGCATCGACCTCACCGAGGACGCGGGCAACCTCGCGCGCGGCGCCGAGCTGTCGTCGTCGGCCACCCAGCAGGGCGCACGCCCGACGCCGTGGCGCCAGTTCCACACCCCGGGCTGGAGCACGGGCTCGATGAACTACACGACGGGCGCGATCAAGGAGACCGAGCGGCCGGTGTCGCTCGCCGCGGTCACCGACGGCAGCACGGCCAACGAGCCCTACTGGGGCAACTACGGCACCGAGGGCGACACGGGCTACGTCGAGCTCGACCTCGGCGAGCCCACGACGTTCGACAACGTCAAGGTCTGGTTCGTCAGCGACCGGCAGGCCGGCGGGTACCGCGAGCCGTTGCGGTACTCGATCCAGGTGCCCGACGGCTCGGGCGGCTGGACGTCGGTCCCCGACACCTTCAAGGCGCCGAAGATCCCGGGCCCGAAGTTCAACGAGGCGCTCTTCGAGGCCGTGACGACGGACAAGGTCCGCGTCGCGTTCACGAACACGCCGTCGTTCTGGACGGCGATCTCGGAGATCCAGGTGTTCGACTCGGGCCGCGACGTGCCCGAGGTCGTCAACGACGCCCCGACGGTCGGCGTGACCGTCGACCGGTCGAAGGACGGCAACCTGTCCACGACGCTCGTCGGCACCGTGACCGACGACGGCATCCCCGAGGACGGCACGATCGAGTACGGGTGGTCGACGGTCTCGGCGCCCGACGGCGCGGGCGTCATCTTCGGCGACGCCGGCTCCCTCACCACGACGGTGACGGGCACGGTCGCGGGCGAGTACGTCTTCCGCCTCACGGCGTCGGACGGCGAGCTCACGACCGAGCGCGACGTCGAGGTCGAGCTCACCGAGAAGGCGACGTCCGCCGAGTTCGGTGCGCTCGCGACGATCACGACGAGCGGGTCGGCGTCGTGGGAGAACCCGCTGCGCGTCAACGAGTCGTCGACCCCGGGGAGCTCGAACCCCGGGACGGGTCAGGGCTGGGGCACGTGGGGTCAGCCGGCCAACGGGACGAGCCCGCAGACCGCGGCGTGGATCCGGTACGCGTGGCAGTCGCCGGTGCTCGTCGCGTCGACCGACATCTACTGGTACGACGACAACGGCGGGACGCGCATGCCGCGCGCGGACACGTACACCGTCGAGTACTCGCAGGACGGCACGAGCTGGACGCCCGTCACCCTCACCGGCGGCTCCACGTACGCGGGCGCGCTCCAGCGCAACGCGTACAACCATCTCGAGTTCGAGCCCGTCGAGGCGAGCTACCTGCGCGTGCGCATCACCGGCGTGCAGGGCAGCGGTGCCGGGACCGGCATCCTGCGCTGGCGCGTCAACGGCGACACCGTGGACTCCGTCGCGAGCCCGGTGATCCTCCGCACGGTGACGGGCGAGGTGCCCGAGCTGCCGGCGTCGCTCGACGTCGTCTACTCCAGCGGGCGCCGGGGCGCGGTCGACTTCACGTGGCAGCCGATCACGCCGGCCATGGTGGCGGAGACCAACGTCGAGCCCTTCACGGTCTACGGCACGAACACGACGTACGGCCTCATCGCCGAGGCGCAGGTCTACGTGCGGCCGGAGAGCTCGCAGGGCGGCATCTCGATCCAGGGCGCCGAGCAGTTCGAGCAGAGCGTCGACGTCGGCGAGCAGCCCTGGCTGCCCACGAAGGTCCTCGTCTCCTACAACGACGGATCGCGCGACAACCAGGCGATCGGCGTCGAGTGGGACTACGACGAGTCGGTCGTGGAGACGCCGGGCGTGTACGTGATCCGGGGTGACCTCGTCCTGCCGGACTACGTGAGCACGGCGGGCACGACGTCCACGACGCTCACCCTCACCGTGGGCGACGGCGTCCCGGCGGGCCCGGCGGTGAGCGTCACGGCCGAGACCCGCTGCCTCGCAGGCAAGGTCTACGTCGCGGTCCGTGCGCAGAACGACGACGAGGTGCCGCTCACGGTCCGGCTCGACACGCCGTTCGGCACGAAGACCGTCAACGGCGTCGAGCCGGGCGCGAACGCCTACCAGTCGTTCGCGTCGCGCGTGGCGTCGGTCGAGGCCGGTGAGGTCACGGTGGTGGCCACCGACGCCGAGGGGAGGTCGACGACGGTCGCCGAGCAGTACGACGCGCGCACCTGCGGCTGAGCCGCCAGGTACCGCTGCCCCGAACACGGGGCTCCGCGGTCGCGAACACGGGGTTGATGTCGTTATCGACGGGATGACGACATCAACCCCGTGTTCGGCGGGTGGGCCGTATGGCAGCCGGGATCGCGTCAGCGGCGGGCGAGGGCCCAGCGGAAGGCGTTGCGCAGGAGGTACGAGCCGTCGGGCCGGCGGAACGGCCGGGCGGCCGCGAGGACGTCGGGGCGCAGCTCGGCGCGCAGCTCGTCGGACTCGCCGAACATGATCGCGGCGACGAGCTCGTCGGCGTCGGCGAGCACCATGGGCGCCGGGGCGAGCTGCTCGGTCTCCAGGGTGAAGCCGTGCTCGGCCAGGAGCGCCCCGACGTGCCCCTCCTCGCGCGTCTCGTCGCTCGGCTCGTGGTCCTCGCCCGCGACGACGCGCTCGAGCACCGTGAGCTCGTTGAGGTCGTCCTCGGCCCACGTCGCGACGGCCACGGCGGCGCCGACACGGCGGCACTCGACGAGCGTCTGCGCGACGTCGGTGAACGCGAGCGCGTTGACGAGCGCCACGAGGTCGAAGGAGTCGTCGGGCCACGGGAGGCGCTCGGCGTGCGCGACGCGCAGGTCCGCGTCCGGGCTCCGGCGCCGGGCGACGTCGATCATGCCCTCGGCCGCGTCGCACCCGGCGGCCTCGGCCCCGCGCTCGACGGCCATGGCCACGAGCTCGCCCGTGCCGCACCCGACGTCGAGCACGCGCGTGCCGGGCCCGACGCGAGCCGCGTCGAGGATCGCGTGCTGGGCCGGGGCGGCGGCAGGCGCCCACCAGCGCGCCCAGGCGTCGGCCAGGGCCGACCACTCGTCGACGTGGTCCACGGTCCCCCTCCGTGCGGTCTCGTCGTGCGGACGGTCCGGCAGGTCAGACGTAGCGCTCGAGGATGCTCGACTCGGCGAGGCGCGACAGGCCCTCGCGCACGGCGCGGGCGCGCTGCTCGCCGACGCCGTCGACCGTCATGAGGTCGTCGATGCTCGCGGCGAGGAGCTTCTGGAGCCCGCCGAAGTGCGCCACGAGCCGGTCGATGATCGTCGCCGGCAGGCGCGGCACCTTCGACAGGAGCCGGTAGCCGTGCGGCGCGACGGCCGCGTCGAGCGCGTCGCCGCCCCCGGGGAGGTCGAGCACGCGGCCGATCTGGCCGAGGTCGAGGAGCTGCGTCGAGTCCAGGCCCCCGAGGGCCTTCTGGACGTCCGCGAGCGAGCGGTCCTTGCGCCCGAGGTCCACGTAGTCGCGGATGACGAACTCGCGGTCGGAGCCGATGCCGCCGATGAGCTCGTCGAGCTGGAGCGCGAGGAGGCGCCCGTCCGTGCCGAGCTCGATGACGTACCCCGCGATCTCCTCGGAGATGCGGGCGACCATCTCGAGCCGCTGCACCACCGCGCACACGTCGCGCACCGTGACGAGGTCCTCGATCTCGAGCGCGGAGAGCGTCCCGGACACCTCGTCGAGGCGCGCGCGGTAGCGCTCGAGCGTCGCGAGCGCCTGGTTGGCGCGCGACAGGATCGTGTCGGAGTCCTCCAGGACGTGGCGCTGACCGCCGACGTAGAGCGCGACGATCCGCATCGACTGGCTCACGGAGATGACGGGGAACCCGCTCTGCTTGGCCACGCGCTCCGCGGTGCGGTGCCGCGTGCCGGACTCGGTCGTCTCGATCGTCGGGTCCGGCAGGAGCTGGACGGCGGCGCGCAGGATGCGGTTGGCGTCGCGGTCGAGCACGACGGCGCCGTCCATCTTCGACAGCTCGCGCAGGCGCGTCGCCGAGAAGCCGACGTCGAGCTGGAACCCGCCCGAGCACATCTCCTCGACGACCTTGTCCAGCCCGAGCACGATGAGCGCGCCCGTCCGGCCGCGCAGGATCCGTTCGAGGCCGTCGCGGAGCTCGGTCCCGGGTGCCACGGCGGCAAGGGTCTCCCGGAGCATCTCGTCGGGGTGCGCGGGGGAGTTGGCCACGGAGGAATCCTACGCTGCGCGGTCGTCCCAGCCGCGGGAACCCGCGGGGTTGCGTCACAAACAGGTCACGATCCGGTCACGGCGTCGTCTGTGTGCTCCGTTCGCCGACCCGGGCGCCCGTCGGGGCGCTCGCGCGCGATCGTCCCGACGGGCGGACGGGTCAGGTGCGGGCGAGCTCGACGGCCTCGCCCAGGTGCCGCGCCGGCAGGATCGTCATGCCCTCGACGGGGCGGGGGAACGACCCGCGCGGCACGACGGCGCGCGTGAAGCCGAGCCGCGCGGCCTCCGCCAGCCTGCGGTCCAGGCCGGTGACGGGCCGGATGTCCCCCGCGAGCCCGACCTCGCCGAACGCGACCGTGCCCTGCGGCAGGGCCTCGTCCTCGCGCGCGGAGAGCACGGCGAGCGCGATCGAGAGGTCGGCGGCGGGCTCGGTCACCTTGGCCCCGCCGACGGTCGACGCGTACACGTCCTGGTCGACGAGCCGGACGCCCGCGTGCCGGTGCATGACGGCGAGGATCATCGCGAGGCGGCTGGAGTCCACGCCGCTCGTGGTGCGGCGCGGGTTCGTCAGCGAGCTCGGCACGACGAGCGACTGGATCTCCAGGGCGAGCGGCCGCCGGCCCTCGAGCGTGACGGTCACGCACGTGCCGGGCACGCCGGCACCCGTGTGCGAGAGGAACAGGCCGCTCGGGTCGGCGAGCCCGACGATGCCGTTCTCGGTGAGGTCGAAGCAGCCGACCTCGTCCGTGGGCCCGTAGCGGTTCTTCACGGCGCGCACGAGCCGCAGGCGCGAGTGGCGGTCGCCCTCGAACTGGCACACGACGTCGACGAGGTGCTCGAGCGTGCGCGGCCCGGCGACCGAGCCGTCCTTGGTCACGTGGCCCACGAGGATCACCGGGAGGTCGCGCGCCTTCGCCGCGGCGATGAGCGACGCGGCGACCTCGCGCACCTGGCTCACGCCGCCGGGCGCGCCCTCGACGAGCGCGGACGCGATCGTCTGCACCGAGTCCACGACGAGCAGGTCGGGCTCCGTCGCCTCGATGTGGCCGAGGACGGTGGCGAGGTCCGTCTCCGCGGCGAGGAGCAGTCCGGGCGCGAGCGCCCCGACGCGCTCCGCCCGGAGCCGGACCTGCCCGGCCGACTCCTCGCCCGTGACGTACAGGACGCGGCGCGGGGACGGCGTCGGGCGGCGGGCCTCGGCGGGCGCGCGCTCGCCGGCGGGCCGCACCGTCGGCAGGTCCGAGCCGCCCGCGGCGACGTTGCTCGCGACCGCGAGCAGGAGCGTCGACTTGCCGACGCCGGGCTCCCCGGCGAGGAGCACGACGGCGCCCGGGACGATGCCGCCACCGAGGACACGGTCGAACTCGGAGACGCCGGTCGGGGTGGCGCGGGCCGCCTCGACGCTGATCTCGCCGATGGGGCGCGCGGGGGAGCGGCTCGGCGTCACGGCCGTCGTGCGCGGCCCGGAAGCGGCCGGCGCGTCCTCCGTCACCGTGCCCCACTCCTGGCACTCGCCGCAGCGGCCCACCCACTTGGCGGTGGTCCACCCGCACTCGCTGCAGCGGTAGGCGGGGCGGGCGCGCTTGCCGGCCGCGGAGCGGGCCTGGGCGGTCGAGGAGGTCACGCGCCCAACCTAGCCACGACCCCCGACACCGCCCGCGCCCGCCGCGCCCGCCGCGCCGGGCGCACGGCCGCGCGGGATGCTGGAGCCATGCGCCGGCTCCCGCACGACAGCCCGTGGTGGACGCTCGTCCTCACGGTCGCGTCGACGACGGCGTGCCTCACCGTGTACTACGGCGTCCCGCTCCCGCGCGACGCGGCCCCCGAGGTCGTGCAGGTCGTCGTCTTCGCGGCGGGGCTCGGCCTGCTGTGCGCGCTGCTCGTGGTCCAGGTGCGCCGCCAGCTGCGCGCATGGACGACGCCGAGCGTGCGCGTGCAATCCGTGATGGGCCTGCTCCTGCCGGTCGTCACGTTCTTCGCGCTCGCCTACTACCTCATGGCCGACCAGTTCGTCGGGATCGAGAACCGGACGGACGCGCTGTACTTCGCGGTCGTGACGCTCGGGACCGTCGGGTTCGGCGACGTCCACCCGACGGGCGAGGCGGCGAAGATCGTCACGATGGTGCAGATCGCGCTCGACCTCGTCGTCGTCGGCGTGCTCGTCTCCATCGCGACGTCGCGCGCGCAGGCTCGCGTCGGGCGGCGCGAGGGGTCGCCGCATCCCGAAAAGTAGCGGCTCGACGTTTCCGCGGCGCGCGCGGGCCCGGCGCCCCGTCACGGCCGACGCGGCGCGCCGTCCTGCGGTTCTCCGGCGAGTCACCGAGCCGTCTGCGGCCGCGGGCGCCGAAACCTCCGCCAGCCTCACCGAAAACCATTGCGATCATGTTTCCGGATATGGCATGGTCGGCAGCGGACGACCGGCTCGACGACGAGAGGTGCACGCCCGTGACGACGCGAGCGCGACCACGGCCCCCCGACGTACCCGCGGTGCCGCCACGACGGCGGTGACGCGACGGCGGTGACGCGTCCGACCCCCGCCCGGCGGGGGCGTCGCCGCCGTCCCCGACCGCACCGCACGCGGTCGGACGCCCGCCGGCACGGGCCCCACGACCGTGCGCCCCGGGAGCCGAGGGAACTCCCGGGGCGCACGACCTCCCCGCACGACCCGCCGGCCCGCGCCGTGCGCGGCCCCGACCGTCAGGAGACCAGGCCATGACCGACAGACCCACCACCCGGCCGTCGCGCGGGCGCAGCCCCGCCCGGCGACCGGTCGCGACCGCGCTGAGCGCGGCGCTCGCGCTCACCGGGCTCGCGGCGACCGCCGAGCCGGCGGCCGCGGCCGACCCGTACACGTTCACGAGCACGCAGAACCCGATCCTCGGCGACGGCAGCTACTACTCGGCCGACCCGGCGCCGCTCGTCGTCCCAGCGGGCGCTCCCGGCAACGACACCGCGACCGACCAGCTGTACGTCTACACCGGGCACGACGAGGCCGGCCCGACGCGCAACGACTTCGTCATGAACGAGTGGGGCGCGTTCGTGACGAGCGACGTCGACGCGGGCGAGTGGACCCACCACCCGTCGCTCATGCGGCCCGAGCAGGTCTTCGACTGGGCCACGCCGGGCCGCGCGTACGCGGGCCAGGTCGTCCGGGGCGTGGACGGCCGCTACTACTGGTACGTGCCGGTCAACGAGGCGGACAGCCCCGCGAGCGACGCGTTCGGCATCGGCGTCGCGGTCTCGGACACCCCGACCGGTCCGTGGACCGACCACGTGGGCGGACCGATCATCTCCCAGCGCGTGCCGACGCCGAACACGATCCACAACATCGACCCGACGGTGCTCGTCGACGGCGAGGGCGACGACGCCCGCGTCTACGTCTGGTGGGGCAGCTTCTCGAACCTGCGCATGCTCGAGCTCGCGCAGGACATGAAGACCCCGGTCGGGCAGGTCCGCACGGTCACCGGTCTCACCGGCTTCTTCGAGGCGGCGTGGGCGTTCGAGCGCGACGGGACCTACTACCTGGCGTACGCCGGCAACAACGCCGGGCCGACGTCGTCGTGCACGCCCGCGAACTACCACGCGTGCATCGCGTACGGCACGGCGACGTCGCCGCAGGGCCCGTGGACGTACCGGGGGACGATCCTCGCGCCGGTGTCGTCGACGACGAGCCACCCCGGCATCGTCGAGCTCGACGGCGAGTGGTGGATCGCGTACCACACGGCCGACGCCGAGGGCGGCAACCACTTCCGCCGCTCGGTCGCGATCGACCGCGTCGAGTGGGACGACACCCAGTCGCCCCCGCGCATGAAGCAGGTCGTCACGACGCCGCCGAAGGCCAAGGACGCGACCCCGCGGGCGAACGTCGCGCAGGAGGCGACGGTCACGGTGTCGAACGAGCCCGTGCCCACGCAGTACTGGAAGAAGGCGCTCAACGACGAGATCGTGCGGCCCAACCCGCTGCCCCCGGACATGTGGGGCACGTGGACGGGGAGCAACCCGCCGCAGCAGTGGGTCCAGTACACGTGGGACCAGCCGATGCGTCTCGCGGGCTCGCAGATCGAGTTCTGGAACGACCAGCCGCAGGGCACGGGGGTCGGCGTCGCGGCGCCCGCCTCGTGGCGCATCCAGTACTGGGACGCGTCCGGCGGCGGCACGTGGGTCGACGTGTCGAACCCCAGCGGGTACGGCACCGGCACGAGCGGCTTCCAGACGACGACGTTCGACCCGGTCACGACGACGCAGCTGCGCGCGGTCCTCGACGCCTCGACGAACGGCAGCACGTACTCGGCCGTCGCGGTCGAGGAGTGGAAGGTCCTCGCGGAGCAGCCCGCCGCCGTCGACCCGCCCGGCGTCACGGTCGAGGTCGGCGAGACCGACCTGCCGGGCACCGTCCCGGTGACGTTCCCGGGCGGCGAGACCCTCCAGGCCCCCGCGTTCTGGGACGAGGTCAGGGCCGACGACGTCGCCGCGCCGGGCACGTTCGCGGTCGAGGGCTCGGTGCTCGGCTACGCGGGCGGGCGCGTGAGCGTCGACGTCACGGTGATCCCGGCGGGGGCGGCCGAGGGCGACGGGACCGCGCCGACCCTCACGCTCACGCCGCTGGGCAGCGCGGGCAGCGCCGGCTGGTTCCGCTCGGACGTGCGCGTGCGGGTCGACGCCGTCGACGACTCGGGCGGCCGCGTGGTCCTCGCCACCACGGTGGACGACGGCGCCCCGGTCACCACCGAGCCGACGCGCACGACCGAGGTCGCGGTGGCCGGCGACGGCGAGCACCGGGTGCTCGCGACGGCGACCGACCGCGCGGGCAACGTCTCCGCGGAGTCGGCGCTCGACGTCCGGATCGACCGCGTCGCCCCCGTGAGCAGCGGGACGCTCGACGAGGCGGCCCGGACGGTGACGGTCACCGCGACGGACGCGACGTCCGGCGTCGCGCGCGTCGAGTACGCGATCGGCACGGGCGCGTGGCAGGCGTACGAGGGGCCGGTCGCGGCACCCGACACGAACCAGCACCGCGTGTCGTTCCGGGCCGTCGACGTGGCGGGGAACGCCGAGACGCCGCGGTCCGTGACGATCCCCGCCGACATCTCCGGCCCGCTCACGGGCAACGTCGCGCCGATCGCCACCGCGAGCGCGTCGTACACCGCCGGCTGGAACAGCCTGGGCGCGCTCAACGACGGCGCGGACCCGGCCGACCCGAGCCAGGCCCAGATCTGGGGCACGTGGTCGGGCAGCCGCCCGGCCACCCAGTGGGTCCGGTACGACTGGTCCCGCCCGGTCCGCCTCACGGGTGCCGAGCTGAAGTTCTGGCGGGACTCGAACCCGGGCAGCGGCGACGGCGTCGTGCGCCCGGACTCCTGGCTGCTCGAGTACTGGGACGACGCGGCGCAGGCGTGGGAGCCCGTGGCGGACCCGTCCGGCTACGGGACCAGCACGACCGCGTTCAACACCGTGACGTTCGAGCCCGTCACGACGTCGCGCCTGCGCGCGACGTTCACGGCGAACGGCAACGGCACCACGTACTCCGCCGTGGCGGTCACGGAGTGGCGCGTCTTCGCCGACGACCCGGGCACCGGCGGGCCGGGGCTCCCCGTCACGGCCACTGCGCAGGCGCGCTGCCTCGCGGGGAAGGCGTACGTCGCCGTGGTCGCCGCCAACGGCCACGACGCACCCGTCGACGTGGTGCTCGACACGCCGTGGGGCACGCGCGAGGTCGCGGGCGTGGCGCCGGGGAAGAACGCCTACCAGTCGTTCGCGGTCCGGGCCGCGGACGTCGCGGCGGGCACCGTCACCGTCCGCGCGACGGGCACGGCCGACGGGGCGGAGGTGACGACGCAGGTCTCGGCGGAGCACGGCGCGGTCGCCTGCGGGTGACCGGTCCGCCGGGCACCGGGACGCAGGGCGGGTGAAGCCGCACGGCGCGTGCCCGACACCCCGCGCCGGCGCGGGGTGTCGGGCACGCGCGCGTCCTACGCTTGGCCGCAGGCCCGGGCCGTGGCAGCGGGCCCGCAGGACCGACAGCACTGGAGGTGCGCGCGATGAGCCAGCCGCCCGGGCCGAGCCCCGCGGGACGTGCGCCCGCACCTGCGCGCCCGAGCGCGACGGACCGTGCGAGCGCGGCGGACCGGGCGCGGGCGGGCCGGGGCGCGACCCCGCCCGGCCCCCGCCGTCCGACCGACGCCGTCGGCGCGAGCGACCGTCGGCACTCCCGGCCCGCGTCGGCCGCGGTCTACCGGCGGCGGCGCCTCGTCGTCCTCGTCGGGCTGCTCCTCGTGGTCGGGCTCGTGGCCGCGCTCCTCGCGTGGGTGTGGCCGGGCTTCGCGCGAGCGGACGCGGCACCGCAGCCCGCGCCGACCGTGACCGTGACGGCCGAGGCGCCCACGCCGACCCTCGAGCCCGTCGCCCGCACCGGGACGTCGGCGTTCGCGACGGCGCTCCCCGACACCGTGCTCGACCTCGTGCTCCGCGCCGACCCGGCCACCGAGGCGTGGACGCCGGCGCGCGCGCTCGAGGCGTACGAGCTCGTGTACGCCGACGGCGAGGGCGACGACGCGACGACGGTCACCGTCGTCGCGGGCCAGTGGGCGACGGTGGCCGAGGCCGAGACGGCCGCGGCCGACCTCGTCGCCGCGGCGGGCGAGCCGACCGACACGGGCGACGTCGAGGTCGCCGGCGAGCGCGCCGGCACGTACGCCGTGACCCCCGCGGGCGACGGCCTGGCCACGGTCACGTGGCGCAACGGCACCGCCGTGCTCCAGGCGACGGGCCCCGCCGACGTCGTCACCGACGTCTACGCCGCGTACCCCCTCTGACGCCCCCTGCGACGCCCCTGCGACGCCCCTCTCCGACGCCACCGGGACGCGTCCGGGACGCCCCGCGTGCGACGCAGGGCGAGACGCCTGCGACCCCGCGGCGCCGCCGGGCACCCAGGTGCGCAAGAATGCCCTCACCGACCACCGGGAGCTGATCGTCCATGACCGACCCGTCGACCTCGTCGACCGTGCCCAGGCTCGCCGTGCTCGGCGCAGGCGTCATGGGCGAGACCGTCCTCGCCGGCGCCCTCGCGTCCGGGTGGCGACCCGCCGACGTCGTCGCGACCGTGCGCCGCGCCGAGCGCGGCGACGAGCTCGCGGCGCGCCACGGCGTCGCCACGACGCAGGACAACGTCGAGGCCGTGCGCGGGGCCGGCGTGGTGGTGGTCGCGGTCAAGCCGAAGGACGTCGCGGCGCTGCTCGACGAGGTGTCCGGCGCCGTGGGGGCGGGGACGGTCGTGGTGAGCGTCGTCGTCGGTCTCCCCACGTCGTTCTACGAGGAGCGGCTCCCGGCGGGCACCGCGGTCGTGCGGGTCATGCCCAACACCCCGTCCGTCGTGGGCGCGGGCGTGAGCGCGGTGAGCGGCGGCAGCGCCGCGGACGACGCCGACGTCGCGCTCGTCGAGCGGTTGCTCGCCGCGACCGGCCTCGTCGTGCGGGTCGCCGAGAAGGACCAGGACGCGGTCGGCGCGCTCTCCGGCTCCGGGCCGGCGTACGTGTTCTACGTGATCGACGCGCTCGCCGAGGCGGGCGTGCTGCTCGGGCTCACGCGGGCGACGGCGCTGGAGCTCGCGACGGCCACGGTGCACGGCGCCGCGACCATGCTGCGCGAGACCGGCGAGCACCCCGCGATCGCGCGCGAGCGCGTGTCCTCCCCGGGCGGCACGACCGTCGCGGCGCTGCGACGCCTCGACGCCGGCGGGGTGCGCGCCGCGTTCCTCGACGCGCTCGAGGCCGCGCGCGACCGGTCGGTCGAGCTCGCGGCGGCGCTCGCGGGCCCGCCGGCGCCGCCCGGGGCGACCGGCGACGAGGCCCGGGGGGCCGACCGGTGAGCGACGGCCCCTCGGCGCGCACGCGCCCGCCCGCGATGTCCGACGTCGCGCGGCTCGCCGGGGTCTCGCACCAGACGGTCTCGCGCGTGCTCAACGACCACCCGAGCGTGCGCCCCGAGACGCGCGACCGCGTGCTCGACGCGATCGCGACGCTCGGCTACCGCCGCAACAGCGCGGCGCGCGCGCTCGTGACCATGCGGTCGGGGACGATCGGCGTGGTCACCACGGGCTCGGCGCTGTACGGCCCGACGTCGACCCTCATCGCCGTCGAGGAGGCCGCGCGCGAGCAGGGCTACTTCGTGAGCGTCGCGACGATCCGGCGCTACGACGCGGACACGATGCACCGCGTGCTCGAGCACTTCATGGACCAGAGCGTCGAGGGCATCGTCGTCATCGCGCCGCAGACGGACGTCGCGGCGGCGGTCGACTCGTTCCGGGCCCCCGTGCCGGTCATCATGATCGCGGCGCGCGACCGGCCCGGCGACGGCGACCCGGCGGACCGGGTGCTGCCGAGCACCGGCGCGCTCGGCGCCCCGGGCGCGATCCTGCCCATCGCGGTCGACCAGCGACTCGGCGCGCGCCTGGCGACCGAGCACCTGCTCGGCCTCGGTCACCGCACGGTGCTGCACGTGTCCGGGCCGCTCGACTGGTTCGACGCCCGCGAGCGCGAGACCGGCTGGCGCGCGGCGCTCGAGGAGCACGGCGCGCCCGTGCCCGACCCCGTGCGCGGCGACTGGTCGTCGGACCGCGGGTACGCCGTGGGGCGCGAGCTCGCGGACGGCCTGCGCGCGGGCGACGGGCCGACGGCCGTGTTCGCGGGGAACGACCAGCTCGCGCTGGGCCTGCTCCGGGCCTTCTGGGAGCAGGGCGTGCGCGTGCCGACCGACGTGTCGGTCGTCGGGTTCGACGACGTCGCGGGCGCGGGGCACTTCATCCCGCCCCTGACGACGGTGCGCCAGCCGTTCGGGTCGCTCGGCCGGCGCTGCATGGCGATGATGATCGACGCCCTCTCCGGCGCGACCGTCCGGCCCGTGTCGATCCCGCCCGAGCTCATGGTGCGCGAGAGCACGACGACCCCGCGGGGCTGATCGGGCCACCTGGGCGACGGCACGCGCGGGGGGGAGTTGGCCTCGTCGGTTGTGAGCGCTAACATTCCATTCCAGGGACAGACCGACCTACCGAGGCGCGATGCCGCGACGAGGAGTAGCAGCGATGGTGCAGCAGGACGAGGTGGGCCGCCGGCGCGCGGCCGTCGTGGCAGGAACGACCGCGCTCGGGATCGAGCTCGGCTCGACGCGGATCAAGGCGTGCCTCGTGGACGAGGACGGCACGCCGCTCGCGAGCGGGAGCCACGCCTGGGAGAACCAGTTCGAGGACGGCACGTGGACGTACTCGCTCGAGGCCGTCGAGGCGGGGCTCCGCGACTGCTACGCGCGCCTCGTGGACGACGTCGAGGCGCAGTACGGCGTGCGGCCCACGACGTACGGGGCGCTCGGCGTCTCCGCGATGATGCACGGCTACCTCGCGTTCGACGCCGACGGCGAGCTGCTCGTCCCGTTCCGCACGTGGCGCAACACCTCGACCGGCCCGGCCGCGGCCGAGCTCACCGAGCTCCTCGGGTACAACGTGCCGCTGCGGTGGTCGGTCGCGCACTGGTACCAGGCGATCCTCGACCGCGAGCCGCACGCGGACCGCGTCGCGTCCCTCACCACGCTCGCGGGGTACGTGCACCGGCGCCTCACCGGGCGGCACGTGCTCGGCGTGGGCGACGCGTCCGGCATGTTCCCCGTCGACCCGGGGACGCGCGACTACGACCACGCGCGCCTCGCGCTCGTCGACGAGCGCGCCGCCACGCACCGCGACGGGCCCAAGCTCGCCGAGCTGCTGCCCGACGTGCTCGTCGCGGGTGAGGACGCGGGTCGCCTGACGGCCGAGGGTGCGGCCTGGCTCGACCCCACGGGGTCGCTGGAGCCCGGCGTCCTGCTGTGCCCGCCCGAGGGCGACGCGGGCACGGGCATGGTCGCCACCAACGCCGTGGCGCCGCGCACGGGCAACGTCAGCGCGGGGACGAGCATCTTCGCGATGGTCGTGCTCGAGCGACCGCTCGCCGCCGTGCACCACGAGCTCGACCTCGTGACGACGCCCGCGGGCGACCTCGTCGCGATGGTCCACTGCAACAACGGGGCGAGCGAGCTCGACGCATGGGCCGGGCTGCTCGGCGAGCTCGCCGCGGCGGTCGGCGCCACCGCGACGCCGGACGACGTGTTCGGCGCGATCTTCCGCGCCGCGCTCGACGGCGACACCGACGGCGGCGGCCTGCTCGCGTACAACTACCTGGCCGGCGAGCCCATCACGGGCCTCGACGAGGGTCGTCCGCTCGTGGTGCGCACCCCCGGGAGCCGCCTCACCCTCGCCAACTTCGCGCGCACGCAGGTCTACGGCGCGTTCGGCACGCTGGCGCTGGGCATGCGCGTGCTCGCCGACGAGGGCGTGGGCATCGACGGGATGCTCGCCCACGGCGGCATGTTCCGCACCGCGGGCGTCGCCCAGCGTCTCCTCGCCGCAGCGATCGGGGCGCCCGTGAGCGTCGGCCGGTCGGCGGGCGAAGGGGGCGCCTGGGGCATCGCGGTCCTCGCGGGCTACGCGCGCGACCGCGCCGCCGGTGCCCCGCACGCGACGGCCGACCTGGGGACGTACCTGCGCGAGCACGTCTTCGCGTCCGCCGAGACCGTGACCGTCGACCCCGACCCCGCCGACGTCGCGGGGTTCACGACCTACCTCGAGCGGTACGCCGCGGGGCTCGCCGTCGAGCGCGCCGCCGTGGCGGCGCTGCCGACCCGGACCGACGGAGAGGACCTCGTATGACCACCCCGACCACCGCCGCGCCGGCCGTCCCGGCCCACCTGCGCGACGCCGTCGACGCCGCCAAGGAGCGCGTCGCCGCGCTGCACGCGGAGCTCCCGCGCTGGGAGCTCGTCGTGTGGACCGCGGGCAACGTCTCCGAGCGGGTCCGCGACACGACGCGGCCCGACGGCTCGGGCGACCTGCTCGTCATCAAGCCGTCCGGCGTCGCGTACGACGACATCACCCCGGGCGCGATGGTCGTGTGCGACCTCGACGCCACGCTCGTCGAGGGCGACCGGTCGCCGTCGTCGGACACGGCCGCGCACGCCTACGTGTACCGGCACATGCCCGAGGTGGGCGGCGTCGTGCACACGCACTCGACGTACGCGACGGCGTGGGCGGCGCGCGGCGAGCCCGTCCCGTGCGTGCTGACGATGATGGCCGACGAGTTCGGCGGCGACATCCCCGTGGGGCCGTTCGCGCTCATCGGCGACGACTCGATCGGTCGCGGGATCGTGGAGACGCTCCGCGAGTCCCGCAGCCCCGCCGTCCTCATGCGCAACCACGGCCCGTTCACGATCGGCGCCGACGCGCGCGCGGCGGTGAAGGCGGCCGTGATGTGCGAGGAGGTCGCGCGCACCGTGCACGTGAGCCGTCAGCTCGGCGAGCCCACGCGCATCGCGCAGCACGACGTCGACGCGCTGTACGAGCGGTACCAGAACGTCTACGGGCAGCACACGGTGCCCGACCAGCACTGACCCCGGCCGGGTCCGGCCCGCCGGCCGACCGGGACCGACGCGCACGGCACGACCGCAGCACGACCAGCCCGGACGGGCCCGCAGCGGTGCGGACCCCGCCCACGACACGAGAGATGGACCTGACATGAGCAAGCCCTACGCGGACCGCGAGATCTGGTTCCTCACCGGCAGCCAGGACCTGTACGGAGAGGAGACGCTGCGGCAGGTCGCCGAGCAGTCGCAGGAGGTCGCGCGCCTCCTCGACGCGTCGCCGGACGTCCCGGCGACCGTGGTCTGGAAGCCCGTGCTCAAGGACGCCGACGCGATCCGGCGCGCGATGCTCGACGCCAACGCGGACGACCGCGTGCTGGGCGTCGTGACGTGGATGCACACGTTCAGCCCCGCGAAGATGTGGATCGCGGGCCTCGACCAGCTCCGCAAGCCGCTCCTGCACCTGCACACGCAGGCGAACGTCGAGCTGCCGTGGGACACGATCGACTTCGACTTCATGAACCTCAACCAGGCGGCGCACGGCGACCGGGAGTACGCGTACGTCGCGACGCGCCTCGGGGTCGCGCGCACGACCGTCGTCGGGCACGTGACGAACCCGGCGGTCACGGCGCGCGTCGGGTCGTGGGTGCGTGGCGCCGCGGGCTGGGCCGCGACGCACGAGCTGCGCCTCGTCCGCTTCGGCGACAACATGCGCAACGTCGCGGTGACGGAGGGCGACAAGACCGAGGCGGAGCTGCGCTTCGGTGTGAGCGTGAACACGTGGGGCGTGAACGACCTCGTGCGGGCCGTGGACGAGGTGTCCGAGGCCGACGTCGACGCGCTCGTCGCGGAGTACGAGGACCTCTACGACGTGGCCCCGGAGCTGCGCAAGGACGGGGAGCGGCACGCGTCGCTGCGCTACGCCGCACGCCAGGAGATCGCGCTCGAGACGTTCCTCGCGTCGGTGGGCGCCAAGGCGTTCACGACGAACTTCGAGGACCTGGGCGACCTGCGCCAGCTGCCGGGCCTCGCGGTGCAGCGCCTCATGGCCAAGGGCTACGGGTTCGGCGCCGAGGGGGACTGGAAGACGGCCGTCCTCGTGCGCGCGGCGAAGGTCATGGGCGCGGGCCTGCCCGGCGGCGCGTCCCTCATGGAGGACTACACGTACGACCTCACGCCGGGGAGCGAGAAGATCCTCGGGGCGCACATGCTCGAGGTCTGCCCGTCGCTGACGACCTCGACGCCCCGGGTCGAGATCCACCCGCTCGGCATCGGCGGCAAGGAGGACCCGGTCCGCATGGTGTTCGACGCGGACCCGGGCGTCGGCGTCGTCGTGTCGCTCGCGGACATGCGCGACCGGTTCCGCCTCACGGCGAACGTGGTCGACGTCGTGGCGCCGTCCGCCCCGCTGCCGCACCTGCCCGTCGCGCGCGCGGTGTGGGAGCCCCGCCCCGACTTCCCGACGTCCGCCGAGGCGTGGCTCACGGCCGGCGGCGCGCACCACACGGTGCTCTCGACGGCGGCCGGGATCGACGCGTTCGAGGTGTTCGCGGACATCGCGCGCACCGAGCTGCTCGTCATCGACGAGAGCACCACGCGCCGCGGCTTCCGCGACCAGGTGCGGTGGAACCAGGTGTACTACCGCCTCGCACAGGGCCTCTGAGGTCCGGGGGAGGCCGTCCGTCCGTCCGGTCCGGGCCCCGCGGGGTCGTGACCGAACCGTGACGAGGGACGGCTTCCCCTCCGATCGTGTGAGCGCTAACATCGTGCCTCGGGAGGGTGTGAACGATCACACACGGACGGCGCGGGGCCCGGGTCCGACGGGGCCTCCGCGCTCACGGCACACCGCTGTGCCGGACGGCGGCCGCAACGGTTACCGAACGGTTATGCGGAATGCCGGGTCGGGGCTTGCGGGGGAGGCCCTGACACCGCTAGACATTGACACAAGCAAACATGTATCAACAAGAGTCAACAGTCCGATGGCGGGCTGGTACGACCCGACGACCCTCGGCACGGCGCCGAGGTCGCATCTCAAGGAGGAGAGCATGTTCAGCACGACCAAGGCGCGCACGCGTCTGACGGGTGTCCTCGCCGGCGTGGCGGTCCTCGCGCTCGCGGCGTGCAGCAGCGGGGGCGGCAGCACGGACGGCAGCAGCAACGACGCGGGCGGCGACGGCGGCAGCGGCGACACGATCGTCGTCGGCTTCTCGCAGGTGGGCGCCGAGTCCGGCTGGCGCGCGGCGAACACCAAGTCCATCCAGGACACGCTCACGGCCGAGAACGGCTTCGACCTCAAGTTCTCCGACGCGCAGCAGAAGCAGGAGAACCAGATCCAGGCGATCCGCTCCTACATCGCGCAGGGCGTGGACGTCATCGCGTTCTCCCCGGTCGTCGAGTCCGGCTGGGACGCGGTGCTCGAGGAGGCCAAGCAGGCCGGCATCCCGGTGATCCTCACCGACCGCGCCGTGGACTCCGAGGACGAGACCCTCTACGCGTCGTTCATCGGCTCCGACTTCGTCCTCGAGGGCGAGATGGCCGGCGAGTGGGTCTCCGAGAACGTCGCGACCGAGCCGATCAACGTCGTCGAGCTCCAGGGCACCACGGGTGCCGCGCCGGCGATCGACCGCAAGACCGGCTTCGAGAACGCCACGAAGGACAACCCCAACGTGACGATCATCGACTCGCAGACCGGCAACTTCACGCGCGCCGAGGGCAAGACGGTCATGGAGGGCTTCCTCCAGGCGCACGACGACATCGACCTCGTCTACGCGCACAACGATGACATGGGCCTCGGCGCCATCGAGGCCATCGAGGCCGCCGGTCTCGTCCCGGGCGAGGACATCAAGATCGTCACCGTCGACGCGGTCAAGGACGGCATGCAGGCGCTCGCCGACGGCAAGATCAACTTCATCGTCGAGTGCAACCCGCTCCTCGGCCCGGACCTGGCGGAGATCATCAAGAAGGTCGTCGCGGGCGAGGAGGTCGAGAAGCGCATCGTCGTGGAGGACCAGTCCTTCACCCAGGAGCAGGCCGTCGAGGCGCTCCCGACGCGCGAGTACTGACCGGCGCTCGGCGTCCTCTCGGAGCGATCCGAGAGGACGCCCGCCCGGCGGGGCCGGTCGACGCCGACCGGCCCCGCCACCACGGACGGGTCGCGCGCCGGGAGAGCACGTCTCCCCGGCGCGCGGCCGACGCACCACCGCCGGCATGCCGACGTCGCCGGCGTCCTGAGGCGCCCCGGGGCCCGGCAGCCCCGTCGCCACCGCTGCACGGAAGGTCACCCATGACTACCGCCGTCCCCGACGGTCGACCCGTCGTCGAGATGACCGGGATCTCGATCGAGTTCCCGGGCGTCAAGGCGCTCGACGGAGTCGACCTCACGCTCCGGCCCGGAGAGGTCCACGCCCTCATGGGCGAGAACGGCGCCGGCAAGTCGACGCTCATCAAGGCGCTCACCGGCGTCTACTCGATCGACTCCGGTCGCATCGTCGTCGACGGCGCCGAGCACACGTTCTCGGGCCCGGGCGAGGCCCAGGCCGCCGGTGTCTCGCCGGTGTACCAGGAGGTCAACCTCTGCGAGAACCTCTCGGTCGCCGAGAACATCATGCTCGGCCACGAGCCGCGCCGCCTCGGCGCGATCGACTGGCGTGCGACGCGTCGCCGCGCGGGCGAGATGCTCGCCCGCCTCAACCTCGACCTCGACCCGGCGTCGTCGCTCGCCTCCCACTCGCTCGCCGTGCAGCAGCTCGTCGCGATCTGCCGCGCGCTCGTCGTCGAGTGCAAGGTCCTCATCCTCGACGAGCCGACGTCCAGCCTCGACGCGGACGAGGTCGCCCAGCTCTTCGCCGTCGTGCGCCGCCTGCGCGACGAGGGCGTCGCGATCCTCTTCGTCTCGCACTTCCTCGAGCAGGTGTACGAGATCTCCGACCGCATGACGGTCCTGCGCAACGGGAAGCTCGTCGGCGAGTACGTCACGGCCGAGCTCCCGCGCCTCGAGCTCGTCTCCAAGATGATCGGCACCTCGCTCGAGGTGCTCGAGGAGCTCGAGGAGGCACCCAAGCGCTCGGTGGCCGACCGCGAGGCGACGCCGTTCGTCCAGGCGCTCGGCGTCGGCCGCAAGGGCTCCGTGCAGCCGTTCGACCTCGACGTGTACCCGGGCGAGGTCGTCGGCCTCGCCGGCCTCCTCGGCTCGGGCCGCACCGAGCTCGCACGCCTGCTCGCGGGCGCGGACCGTGCGGACAGCGGCCAGGTGCGCGTCGGCGGCGCGCTCGCGCGCCTGCGCACCCCGCGCAGCGCGATGCAGCGCAAGATCGCGTTCTCCTCCGAGCACCGCAAGGCCGAGGGCATCGTCGGCGACCTGACGATCCGCGAGAACATCGTCCTCGGCCTCCAGGCCGAGCGCGGCTGGGCCCGCCGGCTGCCGCGCAAGCAGGTGGACGAGATCGTCGCGAAGTACATCGACGCGCTCGCGATCCGTCCCGCCAACCCGGACGCGCTCATCAAGAACCTCTCGGGCGGCAACCAGCAGAAGGTGCTCCTCGCGCGCTGGCTCGCGACGGCCCCCCGGCTGCTGATCCTCGACGAGCCGACGCGCGGCATCGACGTCGGGGCCAAGGCCGAGATCCAGAAGCTCGTGGCCGAGCTCGCGGGCGAGGGGATGTCGGTCGTGTTCATCTCGGCCGAGCTGGAGGAGGTCCTCCGGCTCAGCCACCGCATCGCCGTCATGCGCGACCGCGTCAAGGTCGCGGAGATCACCAACGACGAGGACGTCACGGTCGAGGACGTCGTCGAGCTCATCGCGAGCGGAGGGCAGGAGTCATGAGCACCACGGCACCCGCCTGGCAGCGCGCCACCCAGCACCGGCTCTTCTGGCCGATCGTCGCGCTGGTCGTGCTGCTGGCGGTCAACACGATCAACCGGCCGAGCTTCCTGTCGATCCGGCTGCAGGACGGTCACCTGTTCGGCTCGCTCGTCAACCTGCTGAAGAACGGCGCACCCCTGCTCCTCGTGGCGCTCGGCATGACGCTCGTCATCGCGACGCGCGGCATCGACCTCTCCGTCGGCGCGGTCGTCGCGATCTCGGGCGCGGTCGCGCTGAGCTTCATCGCGTCGTCGCCCTCGCCGGACAGCCTGACGACGGTCCTGGTCGCCGTCGGGATCGCGCTCGCGCTGTCCTTCGTCCTCGGCGTGTGGAACGGCTTCCTGGTCTCGGTCCTCGGGATCCAGCCCATCATCGCGACGCTCGTGCTCATGACCGCCGGCCGCGGCGTCGCGATGCTCATCACGGGCGGTCAGATCACGACGGTCAACAGCGCGCCGTACAAGGCGATCGGCTCCGGGTTCTGGTTCGGGGTCCCCGTCGCGGTCGTACTCGCGGGCCTGGTGTTCGCCGCGGTCGCGCTGCTCACGCGCCGCACCGCGCTCGGCATGCTCATCGAGTCCGTCGGCATCAACCCCGAGGCGAGCCGCCTCGCGGGCGTCAAGGCGCGCAGCATCATCTGGACCGTGTACGCGGTGTGCGCGCTCTTCGCGGGCCTCGCCGGCCTCATGATCTCGTCGAGCACCATGGCGGCCGACGCGAACAACGCCGGACTGTTCATCGAGCTCGACGCGATCCTCGCCGTCGTCATCGGCGGCACGTCGCTCGCGGGCGGCAAGTTCTCGCTCTCGGGCACGCTCGTCGGCGTCCTCATCATCCAGACGCTCACGCTCACGGTGACGATGCTCGGCATCTCGCCGTCGGTCACCCCCCTGTTCAAGGCGATCGTCGTCATCGCGGTCTGCCTCGCGCAGTCGCCGAAGGTGCGCGACCTCGTCGCCGCCCGACGACGCCGCGCGGCCCCGACGGCCGCCGCGGCCGCGGAGGTGAGCGCCTGATGTCCGCCGTCCAGACCCCCGCCCCCACCTCGCCGCCCGACCCCCGGGGCGCCGACACCGCCGCCTCCGGAGGCCCGCGCATGACCGAGCGACTCACGAGCCGTGTCCGTCTCGACCGGCGCTACCTGCCGGTGGTGGGGACGTTCGCGGTGCTCGCCCTCATGCTCGTCGTGGGCGGCAGCCGGTACGAGAACTTCCTCTCGGCCCGCGTCGTCTCGAACCTCTTCATCAACAACTCGTTTCTCATCGTGCTCGCCGTGGGCATGACCTTCGTCATCCTCACGGGCGGCATCGACCTGTCGGTCGGGGCCGTGGTCGCGCTGTCCGGCATCACGACGGCCTCGCTGCTGCAGAGCGGCTGGCCCGTGGCCGTCGTGCTCCTCGTCTCGGTGCTCATCGGGACGGTGCTCGGCCTCGTGGTCGGACTCATGGTGCACGTGTTCGACATCCAGCCGTTCATCGCGACGCTCGCCGCGATGTTCCTCGCGCGCGGCCTGTGCTACGTCATCTCGCTCCAGTCGATTCCCATCACGGACGAGTCGTTCGTCGCGCTCGCGAGCTGGAGCCAGCAGTTCGGCGACGGGTGGCGCGTCACGACGGCGGTCATCATCGCCCTGGTCGTGGTGGCGATCGCGTTCTACGTGCTGCACTACACGCAGTTCGGCCGCACCGTGTACGCGATCGGCGGCGGCGAGCAGTCCGCGATGCTCATGGGCCTGCCCGTCGCGCGGACCAAGGTGCTCGTGTACGTGGTGAGCGGCACGTGCGCCGGCATCGGCGGCCTGCTCTTCGCGATGTTCTCGCGGTCCGGCTACTCGCTCACCGGCGTGGGCATGGAGCTCGACGCGATCGCGGCGGTCGTGATCGGCGGCACGCTGCTCACGGGCGGGACGGGCTTCGTGCTCGGGTCCGTGCTGGGCGTGCTCGTGCTCGGTCTCATCCAGACGATCATCACCTTCGAGGGCACGCTGAGCTCGTGGTGGACCAAGATCGTCATCGGCGTGCTGCTCCTGGTCTTCGTGATCCTGCAGCGCGTGCTGGTCGTCAGGCGGAGGTGAGCCGGCGGTGCCGGGCCGCCCTGCGACGTCGTGCGACGTCGTGCGGGTGAGGCCCGGCACCGCGGCCGTCTGCCCGGGCGTCTCGCCCGGGGATCACCGGAGCTGGACGGGGGCCGGCACCCCTGGGTCGGCCGGGCGCGTGCCCGGGCGACGGAGTGTCACGATACGACCCTTGTCGAATGTGAGCGTTCACACTAGGCTCGGTCACGATCCTGTTAACGCTCACACGCAATGGTGCGTGTCTCTCGACGAAGAGAGGAAGCCCATGGATACGTCCCTTCACCCTCCACGGCCCGGAACGGCGCGCCGCCGACGTGCGGTCGCGCTCGCGCTCGTGGCCGGCATGGTCGGCACCGTCGCGCTCGCGACGTCCCTGCCCGCCTCCGCCGCGGAGCCCGACCTGCCCGACGGCGCGCGGGTCGACACGTTCGACGGCGCCGCGCTCGACGCGGACTGGACCGTCGTCAACCCCGTCCCCGAGGCGCTCGCCGTCTCCGGCGGGGCGCTGCGGCTCACGTCCCAGCCGGGCGACACCTACCAGGACGCGAACAGCGCCAAGAACGTCGTCCTGCTCGACGTGCCCGCCGGCGACTTCACCGTCGTCACCCGGCTCGAGGCGCCCGTCGCCTCCGTCTACCAGGGCGCGGGGCTCATCGCGTGGCAGGACATGGACAACTACGTCCGCTCCGGCCTGACGTTCGTGGGCGACCTGTCGCCCTCGGGCCGCGCGATCGAGAACGACGTCGAGACCGGCGGCGTCTTCTCCGCGGCCGCGTTCACCGACCGCCCGGGGTCGACGGGCGAGACGCTGCGCATGCAGCGCACGGGCGACACCGTCACCACGTCCTACTGGGACGGCACCGCGTGGCAGCCGGCGGGCTCCGTCACGGTCGACTTCCCGACCACGCAGGTCGGTCTCTACGCGCTCGCCGCGCAGGACGGCGCGGCGCACACCGCGGTGTTCGACTACGTCGCGCTCGAGACCGCCGAGGGCGCCGACCAGGTCCCCGACGGCGCGTTCACGCTCGTGGGCCCGGGTGAGGCCCGGTACCTCGTGGCGGCCGACGACGGCCTCGCTCTCGACGACGAGCGCCCCGCGACGACGGTCGCGCTCGACGCGACGGCGGTCGACGGCGCCGAGGGCACGTCCCCGGTGACGCTCGCCGTCGGCGTCCGGCCCGTCGTCGTCTCCGGCTCGTCCCGGCTCTCCCTCGGAGCCGCGGGCGAGGAGGCCGCCGCGCTGCGGCTCACCGACGCGGGCGGCGGCAAGGTCTGGCTGCGCAGCGCGGCGGACCCCGAGCTGTACGCCGGCGTGCGTGCGTCCGACGGCGCGCTCGTGCTCGGCCCGCGCGAGGCAGCCACGAAGCTCAGGATCACGCCCGCCACGAGCGCGGACCACGAGATCACCGTGGACCTCGCCGGCGAGCGCACCGAGATGAGCGACGAGCTGTACGGCATCTTCTACGAGGACATCAACTACGCGGCCGACGGCGGCCTGTACGCCGAGCTCGTGCGCAACCGGTCGTTCGAGTTCAACAACCAGGACAACGGGTCCTTCACCGGCCTCACCGCGTGGAGCACCGCGAACAGGGGCGGGGCCACGGCGACGACGCAGGTCGTGAACGACGCCGGGCGGCTCAACGCGACGAACCGCAGCTATCTCGCCCTCACGACGACCGCCGCGGGCGCCGGGGTGCGCAACGCCGGGTACAACACCGGGCTGTTCGTCGAGGAGGGGGGGTCGTACGACTTCTCCGTCTGGGCGCGGTCGGCGACGGCGCAGACCGTCACCGTGCGCGTCGAGGACGCTGCCGGGACCACGGCGTACGCGACCGGCCAGGTCGCGGTCGACGGCTCGAACGCGTGGAAGAAGTACGACGTCACGCTCACCGCGACCGGCACGACGAACGCCGGGCGCCTCGCGCTCCTCTCCGGCGCGGCGGGCACGCTCGCTCTCGACCAGGTCTCGCTCTTCCCGCAGGACACCTGGGTCGGCCCGGTCAACGGGAAGTCCGTGCTCCGCAAGGACCTCGCGGAGAAGATCGACGCGCTCGACCCGCAGTTCCTGCGCTTCCCCGGCGGTTGCGTGACGAACGTCGGCACGTTCCGCTCGTACGAGGAGTCGGGCTTCACCGACCGTCGCCGCACGTACCAGTGGAAGGAGACGATCGGCCCGGTCGAGGAGCGCGCGACCAACTGGAACTTCTGGGGCTACAACCAGTCGTACGGCATCGGGTACCTCGAGTACTTCCTCTTCGCCGAGGACCTCGGCGCGACGCCGCTGCCCGTGGTGTCGGTCGGCGCCAACGGCTGCGGCAGCACCATCCCCGAGATGAAGGACCCCGCGCAGATCCAGCGCTGGGTCGACGACACGGTCGACCTCATCGAGTTCGCGAACGGCGACGTCACGACCGAGTGGGGCGCCGTGCGCGCCGAGCTGGGCCACCCCGAGCCGTTCGGCCTGAAGTACATCGGGCTCGGCAACGAGGAGAACACGAAGACGTTCGAGGCCAACTTCCCGGCGTTCCGCGACGCGATCGCGGCCGCCTACCCGGACATCCAGATCATCTCGAACTCCGGCCCGGACGACACCGGACAGCGCTTCGACGAGCTCTGGGAGTTCAACCGCGAGCAGGACGTCGACCTCGTCGACGAGCACTACTACAACGACCCGCAGTGGTTCCTCGAGAACGACGAGCGCTACGACTCCTACGACCGCGAGGGGCCGCACGTGTTCCTCGGCGAGTACGCGTCGCGCGGCAACACGTTCGCCAACGCGCTCGCGGAGGCGTCGTTCATGACCGGTCTGGAGCGCAACTCCGACGTCGTCCGGCTCGCGTCGTACGCACCGCTCCTCGCCAACGAGTCGTACGTCCAGTGGTCGCCCGACGCGATCTGGTTCGACAACGACGAGTCGTGGGGCTCGGTGAACTACTACGTCCAGCAGCTGTTCTCCGCGAACGCCGGTGACGAGGTGGTGCCCAGCACGCACTCCGGCCCGGCGCCGGCCGACGCGACGGTCGACGGCGGCGTGTTCCTCTCCACGTGGAACACGGCCGCGCAGTACGACAACGTCCGCGTGACCGACAACGCGAGCGGCGAGGTGCTCTTCTCGGACGACTTCGAGTCCGGCGCCGACCGGTGGGAGCCGCAAGCCGGCACGTGGGCCGCGCAGGACGGCGCCTACGTGCAGTCGGCGACGAACGTCACCGACGCCCGGTCGATCGTCGCCGGTGCGTACGCGAAGGACTGGTCGAGTTACACGCTCGAGCTCGACGCGCGCAAGACCTCCGGCGCCGAGGGCTTCCTCGTCGGCTTCGCCGCGGGCGGCCCGAACGACTACTACTGGTGGAACCTCGGCGGCTGGAACAACACCCGCCAGGCCCTCCAGCGCGCGTCGGGCGGGAGCGCCAACGAGGTGAAGGCCGTCGAGAACCACAGCATCGAGGCCGGCCAGCCGTACCACGTCAAGGTCGTCGTCGAGGGCTCGACCATCGAGCTCTACCTCGACGGCGAGCTCCAGATGTCCTACGAGCAGCCGTCGACCAAGTCGCTCTACCAGGTCGTCACGCGCGACGACGACACGGGCGACGTCGTCGTCAAGGTCGTCAACCCGACGGCGACCGCGGCCCGCACGCAGGTGCACGTCGAGGGTTCCGAGGGCATCGCGTCCGAGGCGACGGTCACGGAGATGGTGGGCGCGCCGTCGGACACCAACACCAAGGCCGACCCCGAGCGGGTCGTCCCGGTGGAGCGGACGTTGTCGGGCGTCGGCGAGGAGTTCTCCTACGAGTTCCCCGCGCACTCGATCACGTTCGTCCGGCTGCACGCGCCCGACGCGGCGCCCGAGCTCGACCTCGCGGTCGAGGCCTCGCCGCGCTGCCTCGCGGGCAGGGCGTACGTCGCCGTGCGCGCGACGAACGGCGAGGACGTCCCGGTCTCGGTGACGCTCGCGACGCCGTTCGGGCAGAAGGCGTTCGCGGACGTGGCGCCCGGCAAGAACGCGTACCAGTCGTTCGCGGCGCGCGCGACGTCGGCCCCGGCCGGCACCGCGACCGTCACGGGCACGGCGGTGGTCGACGGTGAGCAGGTCACCGCGACCCTCGACGTCCCCTACGACGCGCTCGACTGCGGCTGACCCGGCGAGGGAGGACCTCTGGTCGCGGGGGAGAGGCCTCGAGCCCTACCTCGCGACCGCCGGTCCTCCTTCGCGAGTGCCTGCTTCCCTCGTGGCCGGTCCGGCGGGCCACGAGGGCGCGGCCCGCGCGTCGTGCGCGGGCCGCTCTCGCACGACCGCGCGACGACGCCGTCGCGTGACCACCTGTTCGACCTCCCACACGCGGGCGACGACGCCCGCGCGCGACCCTGAGGAGCAACGATGCACCCCCGACCGACGGACGGCGTCCGCCGTCGACCCGGCGGCGCGACCCGGCTGGCCGCCGTGGCGGCCGCCGCCGCGCTCGCCCTGACCACGTGGGCGCCGTCCGCCGTCGCGGCCGACGCGCTGCCCGCGCCCGTCCTCGACCTCGCGTTCGACGGCGACGTCGCCGACTCCGGCGCGCTCGCCCACCCCGTGACGCTGAAGGGCCACGACGGCTCGCCGCCCACCGGTTACTCGTACGTCGACGGGGTCGACGGGAGAGGGCAGGCGCTGCGCCTCGCCGGGAGCACGTACCTCGACCTCGGCACCTCCACCGCGCTGCAGCCCGAGGACCTCACGCTCTCGTTCTGGGTGGAGCCCAGCGGGAAGCTGTCGGGCGAGCACGTCATCACGTGGAACAAGCGCGCGTACAACTCGGACGGCTGGTACCTGTCGAGCGAGTCGGACACCGTGCCGCTCGCCCTGTCCGTCGGGCCGGCGTCGGGCCAGCCGTACAAGGTGCGGGTGGCCAGCTCCGACCGCGCGGCGTTCTTCCCCGCGGACGAGTGGACGCACGTCGTCGTCACGTACGACCACGCGACCAAGGACGTCGCGTTCTACCGCAACGGGGAGAAGGTGCCGTCCACGGTCGCGAACGCCGTCGGCGGCGACGCGACCGGCGTGCTCGGCTCGGACCCGGCCCTGCCCAAGACGATCGGGTTCAACGGGCCGCAGTACAACGGGGCCTACCTCAAGGCGGCGCTCGACGACTACCGCGTGTACGACGCCGTCGCCGGCCTCGGCGACGTCGTGGGGCTCTACGAGGAGAGCGGGCGCACGGTCGACCGCGACGCCATCGCGCAGGACGACGCCGACGCGCTGTCGCTGCCCGAGCGCGCGACCGTCGCGCTCGTGCTGCCGACGACGGGCTCGCGTGGGTCGACCGTGACGTGGCGGTCGTCGCACCCGGACGTGGTCGCGACCGACGGGACCGTGGTCCGGCCGGCGATCGGCGAGGACGACGCGCACGTGACGCTCACGGCGACGGTGCGCTACCTCGACGGGGATCCCGTGACGCGCGACCTCGAGGTCGTCGTGCCCGCGCTCGTCGACGAGACGCCGCTCGAGGACACGGGGCTGCCGTCGGTGCTGCTCTCGGACGACTTCCTCCAGAACGCCGCGGCGAAGGAGCACGAGTACCTGCTGAGCCTCGACTCCGAGACGTTCCTCTACGAGTTCTACAAGGTCGGCGGGCTCGCCCCGACGACGCCGGCGGGCTACGGCGGCTGGGAGCGCAGCAACGCCGTGAACTTCCGCGGCCACGCGTTCGGCCACTACATGTCCGCGCTCGCCATGTCGTGGTCGTCGACGCAGGACCCGGCGACCAAGGACGCGCTGTTCACCGAGATCGAGGAGGCGGTCGGGGGGCTCTCGCGCGTGCAGGACGCCTACGCGGCGGCCCACCCCGGTTCCGCGGGGTACGTGTCCGCGTTCCGCGAGTCGATCCTCGACCAGGTGCAGGGCACCGGGACGTCGGACGAGAACGTCATCGTGCCCTGGTACAACCTCCACAAGGTGCTCGCGGGGCTGCTCGACGTCGCCGAGTACGTGGACGGGCCGGTCGGGGACCAGGCGCTCTCCGTCGCGACGGAGTTCGGCCTGTACGTGGAGGGACGCGTCTCGAAGCTGCCGAGCACCGACGTCATGCTGCGCACCGAGTACGGCGGCATGAACGAGGCGCTGTACGAGCTGTTCGACCTCACGGGCGACGTGCGCATCAAGGAGGCGGCCGAGGCGTTCGACGAGGTCGCGTTCTTCCGCCAGCTCGCCGCGGGCCAGGACGTGCTCCCGGGCAAGCACGCCAACACGCAGATCCCCAAGCTGCTCGGCGCGCTCAAGCGCTACCGCGTGTTCACGCAGAACCCCGAGTACTACGACCTGCTCACCCCGGCGGAGAAGGACGAGCTGCCGATGTACCTCGCGGCGGCGGAGAACTTCTTCGACATCGTCGTGCGCGACCACACGTACGTCACCGGGGCCAACAGCCAGGCGGAGCACTTCCACGCACCCGGCTCGCTGCACGAGCACGCGGCCGAGCAGGGCACGGCGCGCAACGCCGAGACGGCCGAGACGTGCAACGAGTACAACATGCTCAAGCTCGCGCGCGAGCTGTTCAAGCTGAGCAAGGACGTGCGGTACGCGGACTACTACGAGAACGCGTTCATCAACACGATCCTCGCGTCGCAGAACCCCGAGACCGGGACGACGACGTACTTCAACCCCATGGCCTCGGGCTACCACCGCGTGTACAACCTGCCGTTCACCGAGTTCTGGTGCTGCACCGGCACGGGCATGGAGAACTTCTCCAAGCTCGGTGACTCGATCTACTTCACCGGGCAGGGCTCCGTGTGGGTCAACATGTTCTTCTCCTCGACGGTCGAGCACGCGGAGCAGAACCTGCGGCTCACGCAGGAGGCGAACCTGCCGAACGAGGACACGGTGACCTTCCGTGTCGACGCGCTCGAGGGCGGTGCGGTCGCCGAGGGCGCGACCCTGCGCCTGCGCGTGCCGTCGTGGATCGCCGGCGACCCGGGCGTCGAGGTGAACGGCGCCGCCGTCGAGCCGCACGTGTCGCGCGGGTACGTCGTGCTGCCCGTCACCGCGGGCGACGTCGTCCGGTACACGATGCCGATGGCGGCGTCCGTCGTGGACACCCCCGACAACCCGTACTTCGTCGCCTTCCGGTACGGGCCGGTCGTCCTGTCGGCGGACCTCGGCGAGGTGCCGGAGCCGGCGTCGCAGAGCACGGGCATCCTCGTGCGCTCGTCGACGCGCGATGCCGACGCGCAGACCACCATCACCGCCGCCGGCATGGGCGCGGACGAGTGGAAGGAGCGCATCACCGAGAACCTGGTGCGCGTCGAGGACGACGCGGACGGCCGGATCCAGCTCCGTCTGCGCAACACCGCCGACGGCGGCGACCTCGTGTTCACGCCCCACCACACCAACTGGGACGTGACCTACGGGCTCTACCTCGACCTCGACGAGCCGGACTCGGCGGCGTCGCAGGAGCGCATCCTGCGCGCCAAGCAGGAGCTGCGCGACGCCGACCGCACCGTCGACAGCCTCACGAGCTTCGACAACAACAACTTCGAGAACGCGAAGAACCTCCAGCAGAGCGGGTCGTCGGTCGGGACGTTCTCGGGCCGCCAGTTCCGCCACGCGAACGGCACCGGCTGGTTCAGCTACGACCTGATGATCGACCCGGCGTCGACGTCGAACCACCTGGGTGTCACGCTCTACTCGGGCGACCAGGGCCGCGTGTTCGACGTGTACGTCAACGACGAGAAGCTGAAGACGATCACCACCGTCGCGAACGCCCCGACCAAGGACGAGCAGGGGTTCTACGTCGACACGACGCAGCTCCCCGCGAAGTACCTCGAGATCGGGGAGGGCACGCGCTGGAAGGTCGACAGCGCGGGCGAGTACGTGCTCGACGAGGACGGTGAGCGCATCCCCGTGGTGACCGTGCGCTTCCAGGCGACGGGCGGCTGGGCCGGGGGAGTGTTCGGGGTGCGTGTCGACCGCGCCGCGACGTACGACACGACACCGAGGCTCGCCGCGCTCGCTTTCGACACGGGGTCGCTCGCACCCGCGTTCGACCCGGCGGTGACGGACTACACGCTCACCGTGCCCGAGGGCACGACGAGCGTCGTGCTCGACGCCGACCCGCACGTGCCGAGCGGCCTCGTGCGCGTCGACGGCGTGCTGGTCGACGACACGCAGGGTCGGGTCGTGCCGCTCTCCGCGGACGGGAGCGCCCGGACCGTGGAGGTCGTCGGCGTCGCGCAGGACCACGTGACCGCGACGACGTACACGGTCCAGATCGTGCCCGGGACGGCGGCCGTCGTGCCGCTCGACGTCGAGGCGTCCTCGCGCTGCCTCGCCGGGAAGGCCTACGTGGCCGTGCGGGCGACGAACACGGGCGCCGTGCCGGCGGACGTCACCCTGACCACGCCGTTCGGGGAGAGGTCGTTCACGGCCGTCGCCCCGGGCGCGAGCGCGTACCAGTCGTTCGCGTCGCGCGCGACGTCGGTGCCCGAGGGTGTCGTCACCGTCAGCGGCACGGCGGTGGTCGACGGCATACCCGTCGCCACGGCGTACGACGTCGCCGTCGACGCCCGCGCCTGCGCCTAGAACCGCAGTCCGCCGGGGGGGAGCACCAGGGTTCGTCGAGGGAGTGCCGGGGCCGCGAGCCCTGGGCTCCCTCGGCGAACCGGGGCCCTCCCCGGCGGCGCCGGAGGTCGATATCGGTATCGAGACCGATCTCCGCACGATCCGAGCACGACCTCGACGAGGAGGAGAACGAGATGAGCAGACAGGTGAGGACCGTGGTCGCCGCGGCGCTGGCGGGGGTGCTCGCGCTCGGCGCGAGCACGGCGTCCGCCGTGGTGCCGGGCGAGTCGGACGACGCACCGGGGGGAGCAGGCACGATCACCGGACTGACCACGACCGACCGCGGTGACGGGACGTACGGCGTGCCGCTGCTGCGCAGCGACGTCCCCGACATCTCGGTGGCGCGCGTTCCCGCCGCCGAGAGCGACGAGGGGCGCGACGTCTACTACATGATCAGCACGACGATGCACCTCGCTCCGGGTGCGCCGATCATGAAGTCCTACGACCTGGTGAACTGGGAGATCGTCGGGTACGTCTACGACCGGCTCGGCGTGGGCGACGTGTCGTCGTTGCGCAACGGTCGGAACGGCTACGGCAACGGCCAGTGGGCGTCGTCGCTGCGCTACCACGACGGCACCTTCTACGTGGTGTTCAACACCAACGACCTGGGCGGGTCCTACCTGTTCCGCACGGACGACGTCGAGCACGGCGCGTGGGAGCGCACGGCGCTCGGCCGGGGGTTCCACGATCCGTCGCTGTTCTTCGACGAGGCCGACGGCGGGACGCCGTACATCTTCTACGGCTCGGGCGCGACGAGCGCCGTCCGGCTGAACGACGACCTCACCGCGATCGAGGCGGACTTCCCGAACATCTTCCGTGCCGAGGACTACGCGGGCGAGCGGTTCATCGGCGGGCTGTTCGAGGGCGCCCAGGTGCACTACATCGACGGCGAGTACTACGTCGCGATCATCACGTGGCCCAGCGGCCAGAACCGGCAGGAGGTGCTCTTCCGCTCTCCGCACCTCCTGGGGCGCTACGAGACCGCCGACGGGTCGAACCCGTACGAGGCGCGCAGCGCGCTGAACTCGGACGGCTTCGCCCAGGGCGGGCTCGTCGAGGTGCCCGACGGCGCGGGCGGCTACGAGTGGTGGGGGATGTTCTTCCGCGACACCTACCCGCTCGGCCGCATCCCCGCGCTCATCCCGGCGACGTGGGAGGACGGCTGGCCGACGTTCGGCGACGACGGCGTCGTCCGCGTCGGCGACACGTTCGCCAAGCCGATCGTGCTCGACGAGGCGACCGAGCGACGCGAGCGGCTGAAGAGCATCGTCGCCTCCGACGACTTCGCGAACGACGCCGAGCACCGCGCGTTCAGCGACACCGTCTGGGAGGTCCCGGAGCCTCCGACGTACGACGAGTCCCTGCTCGGCGTCGAGCTCGTCGCCAACCCCGGGTTCGAGGACGCGACGACCGCGCCCTGGGCCGCGCAGTTCGGGGCGACCCTGGCGCTCGACCGGAGCAGCCCGGCGTCGGGGGCGGCGGCGCTGCGCGTCAGCGGCCGGACGCTCAACGGGTCGGGACCGAACCAGCAGCTCGGCGGGAAGATCCAGGCGGGCGTGACCTACGAGGTCTCGGCCCGGGTCCGGTACGCCACCGGGCCCGCGCAGGTCCGCTTCAACCTCGTCGGCGACTGGGGCGCGGGCGTGAAGACCCTGGCCTGGGCGGACACGACCCCGGGGGAGTGGACCACGGTCAGCGGCACCTACACGGTGCCGGCCGGCACGGACGTGAGCGCGTTCAAGCTCGCGGTCGAGACGCCGTGGGCGAACCCGCAGCCGCCGTCGTCGAGCGTCGAGTACCTGCTGGACGACGTGTCCGTGGTCGGCCGCGCGCCGGACGTCGAGACGCCCACGCTTGAGGAGGTGTCGTACAACGGCTCGGACCTCGACCTCGCCTGGCAGTGGAACCACGCGCCGGACAACCGGTACTGGTCCCTCACCGAGCGCGAGGGCTGGCTGCGCCTGACCAACGGGCACGTCGTGACCGGCGAGGCGGAGTACACCAAGGCGCCCGGGCGCGACCTCACCTACCTCGAGGAGGCGCGCAACACGCTCGGCCAGCGCACCTTCGGGCCGACGGCCTCCGCGGAGACCCGCCTCGACGTGTCGGGGATGCTCGACGGCGATGTCGCCGGCCTGGCCGTCTACGGCCGCAGCTTCGCGTACGCGGGCGTCCAGCAGGTCGCCGGCGAGCGCACGCTGGGACTCGTCACGCGGCTCCAGCCGTTCACGGACACGATCGACCGCGAGGCGGTCGAGTCGTTCGTCCCCGGCTCGCAGGTCCCGCTCGGCGAGCGCACGGACGTGCACCTCAAGGCGGACGCCGACTTCGCCTCGCCGGACGGCCAGCTCTGGGTGCAGTACTCCTACAGCCTCGACGGGCGCACGTGGCAGCCGCTCGGGCCGCGCCAGGGGCCGCTCGTCATGGACTGGAGCCTGTCCCACTTCATGGGCTACCGGTTCGGCCTCTTCTCCTACGCGAAGGAGCAGACCGGGGGGCACGTCGACTTCGACCACTTCCTCCTGAGCGACGTGCTCGACGCGGACGGCGGCGCCGACCGGACGGCGCTCGACGCCGTCGTCGCCGAGGCCGAGGGACTCGACCCGACGGGCTGGACGCCGGACTCCTGGGCCGCGGTCGAGCAGGCGCTCGCCTGGGCGCGGTCGACGACCGCGCCGTCGACCCAGAACCAGGCCGACGCCCCCGCACGGGCGCTCGCGCTCGCCGTCGCGTCGCTGGAGCCCGCCCCGACCCAGGGCGTCGCGTTCGCGGCGGAGGCGAGCCTTCGCGCGCTCGCCGGCAAGGACTACGTCGCCGTGCGCGTGGTGAACGAGGAGGACGTCCCGGTGGACGTCGTCGTGAGCACCCCGTACGGGAGCCGGACCTTCGCCGGCGTGGAGCCTGGCGCGAACGCGTACCAGGCGTTCGCGAGCCGGCTCGGTCAGGCCCCGGCCGGCGAGGCCACGGTCACCGTCACGCGCTCGACCGACGCGGTGACGACGACCCGCGCGGTGTCGTACGGCCGCTGACCGCGGCCGACCCGGTGAGCCGCCCCGGCTGCTCGCCGGGTCGGCACGAGAGGAGGGAGGACGCAGGACGACGGCGGGGGACCGCCGTCGGGCACGACCGTCCGCGCGAGGCGCGCGGACGCGCACCACATCGATCGAGGAGGATCCATGGACACGCACCACCGCAGACGACGTCGCCTGCGCGGCGCCGTCGCCGGAGCCGCGCTCGCGACGCTGCTCTCCGCGTCGCTGGCCGCGCTGCCGTCGTACGCCGCGGACGAGGAGCTGATCGTCAACGGCGGCTTCGAGGACGGGACGACCGGCTGGTTCGTCAACAACGGCAACGCGACCGACAAGGCCGTGCTGTCGACGACCGACCAGGCGTTCTCGGGCGAGGCCGCCGTGCTCACCACCGAGCGCGCGACGACGGGCTCCGGCCCGATGCAGGACCTCAGCGGCAAGGTCCGCGCGGGTGAGACGTACGAGCTCACCGCGAAGATCCGCTACGACGCCGCCGCGGCCCCGGCCACCAAGCAGTTCTTCGCCACGATGCACTACGGCGGCGGGACGTACACCAACCTGGTGAGCGTCACCGCGACCAAGGGCCAGTGGGCGACGTTCGACGGCCGGTTCACGATCCCGGCCGACCAGAACGTCGGCACCGCGCGGCTGTTCTTCGAGACGCCGTGGACGAGCAACCCGTCCGCCGACCCGGCGACGCACCTCATGGACTTCGTGCTCGACGACGTCTCCGTCGTCGGCGCGGCCCCGCCCGGGCCGCCCTCGAAGACGATCGAGGTGCTCGGCAAGGTGCCCGGCGAGCACAACCCGCTCATCTCCCACAAGTTCGGGGCCGACGGGTTCGGGTTCGTCGAGGACGGGCGCGTGTACATGTACATGACGAACGACACGCAGGGCTACGCCCCCGACCCGGTGACGGGCGTCTCGCCGCAGATCAACTACGGCAGCATCAACCAGATCACGCTCATCTCGTCCGAGGACCTCGTGAACTGGACGGACCACGGCGAGATCCAGGTCGCGGGGCCGCAGGGCGTCGCGCCGTTCACGAACAACTCGTGGGCGCCGGGCATGGCGAAGAAGACGGTCGACGGCGTCGACAAGTACTTCCTCTTCTACGCCAACGGCGGCGGGTCGTCGAACGTCATCACGGGCGCGTCGCCGCTCGGGCCGTGGACGAGCGAGCGCGACAGCACGCTCATCGACGGGCGCACCCCGGGCGCCGAGGCCGTGGCCTGGAAGTTCGACCCGGCGCCGCTCGTCACCGACGACGGCGCGTACCTCTACTTCGGCGGCGGCCCGGCGTCGACGTCGATGCCCGCGGCGGAGCGGTTCAACAACCCGAAGAACATCCGCGTCATCGAGCTCGGCGACGACATGGTCTCGACGCAGGGCACGGCGGCCGTCGTGGACGCTCCGGTGGCGTTCGAGGCGGCGCAGGTCTTCGAGCGCGACGGCAAGTACTACCTGTCGTACTCGTCGCACTTCGGGGGCAACGACTTCGGCGGCAACCAGGCCACGCTCCCGGGGTACCCGGGCGGCGGGCAGATCGGCTACATGATCTCCGATGACCCTATGTCGTTCCCCAAGGAGACGTACGCCGGCGTGATGTTCCCGAACCAGTCGCAGTTCTTCGGCGCGGGCACGGGCGGCAACAACCACCAGTCGGTGTTCGAGTTCGACGGCAAGTACTACTTCACGTACCACGCGCCGACGCTCAACAAGCGCATCAACGGCAGCACCACGCAGGGCTACCGCAGCCCGCACATCCAGGAGCTGACGTTCAACGCGGACGGCACGGTCCAGCAGGTCGTCGGCGACTACGCGGGCGTGGACCAGGTCAAGGACCTCGACCCGTTCCGGGTGATCGAGGCGGAGACCTTCGCCTGGCAGCAGGGCCTGGCCACGGCGAAGGTCGACGGCGGCTCGGCGCAGTTCGGCACGCAGGCGCCGAACCTCGTCGTCCGCGACGTGGACGACGGCGACTGGTCGGCGCTGTCCTCGGTCGACTTCGGCGTCGGTGCCGCGAGCGTCACGGCGCGCGTGAAGCCGCTCGTCGAGGGCGCCACGGTCGAGGTGCGCCTGGACGACCGCGAGGGGGCCGTGGTCGGCACCCTCGACCTCGACACCCCCGTGGGCGAGTGGGCGGACGTGACCGCCGCCCTCGAGGGCGTGAGCGGCGTCCACGACGTGTACTTCACGTTCGCCGGCCCCGCGGGCGTCGACCTCGTCGAGGTGGACACGTGGGAGTTCGCGGCCGACGCCGCCGGCCCGGCCGTCGAGCTCGACGTGACCGCGTCCGCCCGCTGCCTCGCGGGCAAGGCGTACGTGGCGGTGCGCGCGACGAACCTGGGCGACGTCCCGGCCGACGTCACGCTCGCCACACCGTTCGGCACGCGCGTCGCCGAGGACGTCGCGCCGGGCGCGAACGCCTACCAGTCGTTCGCGGCGCGGTCCGCGTCGCTCGGGGCCGGGGTCGCGAGCGCCACGGGCGCCGCGGTGCTCGACGGCACCGCGGTCGAGACCGCGCACGAGGCCGCCTACGGCGACCTCTCCTGCGGCTGACGCTCCGCGACGACCCGCACGGTGACCGACGGCGGCCCGCACCACACCCGGTGGTGCGGGCCGCCGTCGACGTCCGGGCGACGTCGTCGGGCGACGGCCGGGGACGTGCGGCGGACCGTCCGCGGGCGCGCCGGGCCGCTGCTCCGCGGGGCCGCGGGAGGGCTCGTCGCAGTTCGACATCGTTGTCGGCACAGGAGGCCCTGGTCATGTTTGCGCTCACATGTTAGCGTTCACACGCGCGTCCGACGGCGGACCCGCGACCGGCGCCGACGCCGGGCACGACGACGAGGAGTCACCGATGACCTCACGCCACGAACCACCCCCGACGCCCGCGGAGCCCCGCACCCGACGCCGGCGCCGCTCGCTCGCCGCGCTGCTCGGCCTCGCGCTGGTCGCACCGCTCGCGCCCGTGGGCGCGGCGGCCGCCGGCCCGCTGCCCACGGCGCCCGCTCCGGTCCCGACGGCGGCCGAGCCGACCGCGGACGGGCTCCGGCTGTGGCTCCCGCTCGACGAGACCGAGGGCACGGTCGCGCACGACGCGTCCGGCCACGGCCTCGACGCCACGCTCGTCGGCACGGGCGGCGGGTGGCGCGAGGGCCAGGGACTGACCTTCGGCGGGTCCAACCACGTCGACCTCCCGGACGACCTCCTGGCCGGCTACGACGCCGTCACGGTGAGCGCCGACGTGTGGGTCGACGCGTCGTTGAGCGGCAACTACTTCTTCTACACCCTCGGCAACCCGGCGGTCGGGAGCCCGCAGTCGGGGAACGGATACCTCTTCTCGACGGGCAACGCGAGCTACCGCGCGACGATCTCCGACCTCGCGTGGGGCCGCGAGCAGAACACCGTCAAGACTCCCGCGGCCGCGCTGCAGCGCGGCGTGTGGAAGACCGTCACGTACACGCTCGGCGGCGGCACCGCGCGGCTGTACGAGGACGGCGCGCAGGTCGGGCAGAACACCGCGGTGACGATCACGCCCGGCGCGATCGGCGGCGGCACGACGACCGCGAACGCGCTCGGCAAGTCGGCCTACGCCGCCGACAACCTCTTCAAGGGCCGCATGAAGGACTTCCGGCTCTACGACCGTGCGCTCACCGCGCAGGAGGTCGCCGACCTCGCGTCCGCCGCAGCACAGGACGCGGTCGCGGCCGACGCGGCCGCGCTCGACCTGGGAGACACGAGCGCCGTCGTCACGGATCTCGCGCTGCCCGCGAAGGGCGTCGGCGGCTCCGCCGTCGCGTGGACGAGCTCGGACGAGGGCGTCGTCTCGGCGAGCGGCGCGGTCACGCGCCCCGCGGGCGACGAGCCCGCGACGGCGACGCTCACCGCCACGGTGACGCTCCGCGGCGCGACCGAGACGCGCACGTTCGACGTCACGGTCCTGCCGGGAGACGGTGACCAGGCGAAGGCCGACGCCGCGGCCGCCGCGCTCGAGGTGACGAACCTCGACGACGTGCGCGGCAACCTCACCCTGCCCACGACGGGCCTGCACGGCGCGGGCGTCGCGTGGGCGTCGTCGTCGGGCACGATCACCCCGACGGGCGAGGTGACCCGCCCCGCGCACGGCGAGGACGCCGAGACCGTGACGCTCACGGCGACGGTGACGGTCGGCGCCGCCACCGCCACGCGCGAGCTCGAGGCGCACGTGCCCCCGCTGCCCGAGCAGGAGGACCTCGCGGGCTACCTGTTCTCCTACTTCGTGGGCGAGGGCACCGCCACGGGCGAGCAGGTCTACTTCGGGCTCAGCCAGGGCAACGACCCGCTGAAGTACCAGAACCTCAACGACAACAAGCCGGTCCTCACGTCGGAGCTGGGGGAGAAGGGCCTGCGGGACCCGTTCATCATCCGGTCGCCCGAGGGCGACAAGTTCTACCAGATCGCGACCGACCTCAAGATCTACGGCAACGGGGACTGGGACGCGTCCCAGCGCACGGGCTCCAAGTCGATCATGGTGTGGGAGTCCACGGACCTCGTGAACTGGACCGACCAGCGCCTCGTCCAGGTCTCGCCCGACACCGCGGGCAACACGTGGGCGCCCGAGGCGTACTACGACGAGACCATCGGCGCGTACGTCGTGTTCTGGGCGTCCAAGCTCTACGCCGAGGACGACCCGGACCACACGGGCAACACGTACAACCGCATGATGTACGCCACGACCCGAGACTTCGTGACCTTCAGCGAGGCGCAGGTGTGGGTCGACCCGGGCTACTCGGTCATCGACTCGACCGTGACGCAGCACGACGGCCAGTACTACCGGTTCACCAAGGACGAGCGGAACAACACGTCGTCCACGCCGTGCTCCAAGTTCATCCTCGCGGAGAAGGCGACCGAGCTGCGCTCGACGGACTACGAGTTCATCACCGACTGCATCGGCAAGGCGAACTCGCTCGGCGGCGGGATCAACCAGGGCGAGGGGCCGACGATCTTCAAGTCGAACACCGAGGAGAAGTGGTATCTCTTCATCGACGAGTTCGGCGGCCGCGGCTACGTGCCGTTCGAGTCGACCTCGCTCGACGCGGCCGAGTGGACCATGTCCACCGACTACGAGATGCCGTCGCGCCCGCGCCACGGCACGGTGCTCCCCGTGACGCAGGCCGAGTACGACCGCCTGCTGCGGACGTACCAGCCCGACGCGTTCGTCGAGTCCGTCGACGACGTCGCCGTGACCGTCCAGACCGGTTTCGCGCCCGTGCTCCCGGCGACCGTCACGGCACGCTTCGCCGACGGCTCCACGGGCTCGGTGGACGTCACGTGGGACGCGGTCGACCCGGCGTCGTACGCGCAGGCCGGCTCGTTCGAGGTCCTGGGCACCGTCGGCGGCGGCGTGAGCGTCCGGGCCCGCGCGGTCGTCACCGTGACCGACGACGTCGTGCCCGTCGAGGGCCTGAGCGTCACCCCCGAGTCGCTCGAGGTGGGCGTCGGCGGCACGCGGCAGCTCACCGCGACCGTCACGCCGGCCAACGCGACGGCGCGCGCGATCACGTGGGCGTCGGACGACGCGGACGTCGCCACGGTCTCGGCCGACGGCCTCGTCACGGGCGTCGGGGAGGGCCACGCGCTGGTCACGGCGACCACGGCCGACGGGTCGCACACCGCGTACGTCGCCGTCGAGGTGACCACGGAGATCCCGGGCCTCGTCGTGCGGTACGCGTTCGACGAGACGAGCGGCACGTCGGCGGCGAACACCGCGCCCGGGTCGTCGTTCGGCCCGGCGACGCTCGCCAACGGCGCGTCGTTCTCCGGGACGGGCGAGGGCGTGACCCTCGACGGGACGGACGACTACGTCGACCTGCCGGACCACCTGCTCGCGGGCCTGACCGACGTCACGGTCGCGCTCGACGTCAAGGTCGCCACGGACCAGGCGACGCCGTACTTCATCTACGGCCTGGGCAACACGAGCGGCACCGCTGGCGACGGGTACCTGTTCACGACGGGCGACGCGTACCGCACGTCGATCGCGACGGGGAACTGGACCACCGAGCAGACCGTCACCAAGAACGCGAACCTCCAGCGCGGGATGTGGAAGCACCTCACGTACACGCTGTCCGGGACGACGGCCGTGCTCTACGAGGACGGCGTCGAGGTGGGCCGCCAGACCGGCGTCACGATCGACCCGAAGGACATCGGGAACGGCTCGACGCTCGCCAACTACATCGGCCGCTCGCTGTACTCGGGCGACCGCTACCTCAAGGGCTCGGTGCGGGACTTCCGGGTCTACGACCGCGCGCTGACCGCCGACGAGGCCTACCAGGTCGGCGCCGACCACACGGCCGTCACGGGCGCCGAGCTCGACGCGCTCAAGGTCCCGGCGATCGTCGACGGGGCGAGCTCGACCGTGACGCTCGCGGTCGAGCCGGGCACCGACGTCTCCGCGCTCGCGCCGGTCCTCACGGTGTCGCCGCGCGCGACGGTGGCACCCGAGAACGGCTCGGTGCAGGACTTCACGCAGCCCGTGGAGTACACCGTCACGGGACCGGACGGGTCGTCGCGCACGTGGACGGTCCAGGCGAAGGTCATGGGCAGCCCCGTGCTCCCCGGGACGTACGCCGACCCGAACATCGCGCAGTTCGGCGACACGTTCTACCTCTACGCCACCACCGACGGCACCCCGGGGTGGGGCGGCAAGGACTTCTACGTCTGGAAGTCGACCGACCTCGTGATGTGGGAGCGCTCGGAGCAGCCGTTCCTCACGCTCGACGGCGCGAACGGGAACGTCCCGTGGGCGACGGGCAACGCGTGGGCGCCCACGATCATCGAGCGGGACGGGAAGTACTGGTTCTACTTCTCCGGCCACAACCCGACGTACGACCGCAAGACGATCGGCGTCGCGGTGGCCGACAGCCCCGAGGGGCCGTTCACCGCGCAGCCGACGGCGATGATCACGAACGGCGAGGCGGTCACGTCCGGCCAGGCCATCGACCCGGCCGCGTTCCGCGACCCGGAGACCGGGAAGTACTGGCTCCTGTGGGGCAACGGCGGGCCGTCGAACGGCCCGGTCATGGCCGAGCTGGGCGACGACATGACGTCGATCAAGCAGGACACGCTGCGGCGGATCCCCGGCCTGACCGACTTCCGTGAGGGCCTGTTCCTCAACTACCGGGACGGCGTCTACCACCTCACGTACTCGATCGACGACACGGGCTCGGAGAACTACCGCGTCGGCTACGCGACGTCGGACAGCATCGACGGCCCGTGGACGTACCGCGGCGTGATCCTCGAGAAGGACGCCTCGCAGGGCATCCTCGGGACCGGGCACAGCTCGATCCTCAACGTCGAGGGCACGGACGACTGGTATATCGCGTACCACCGGTTCGCGATCCCGGGCGGCAACGGGACGAACCGCGAGACGACGATCGACCGTCTGACGTTCGGCGACGACGGCCTCATCCGGAAGGTCGTGCCGACGCTGGAGAGCGTGGACCCGGTCGACGCGTCGCCGTCACCCACGGTCGACCTCGAGGTCGAGGCGGCGCCACGGTGCCTCGCCGGCAAGGTCTACGTCGCGGTGCGCGCGACCAACGCGGGCGACGTGCCCGCCGACGTCACGCTCGCGACGCCCTACGGCACGAGGACCGTCACCGGGGTCGCCCCCGGGGCGAGCGCGTACCAGTCGTTCGCGACGCGCGCGGACTCCGTCCCCGCGGGCACGGCCACCGTCACCGGGACGGCGGTGCTCGACGGCGCCCCCGTCACCACGACGTACGACGTCGGGTTCGCCGCGCACGCCTGCGGCTGACGCCCCCGAGGTCGAGCCGCAGGTCGCGGGGGAGGGCTCCCCGAGCTCTCCCCCGCGACCGCGGGCTCTGCCTCACGAGCACGACCTTCATCTCGACGAGGAGAGGAACACATGGAACGGACACACCGAGCACGCCCGGCGCTCGCCGCCGGGCTGGTGGGGGCGCTCGCCGTCTCCACGCTCGCCGCCGCGGTCGCCGCACCCGCGGCCGCAGACGTCGGCGGGCCCACCGACGACGGGCTCGTCGCCTGGTACCCGCTCGACGCCGCCAGCACGACCGGCACCACGACGGCGAACCTCGCGGAGGGCTCGTCGTTCGGCCCGGCCACGCTGGTGGGCGGGACGGTGGCGGCCGACGGCACGACGCTCGACGGCACGGACGACTACGTCGACCTGCCCGACCACCTGCTCGCCGGGCTGACCGACGTCACGGTGAGCCTCGACGTGCTCGTGGCCCAGGACCAGGGCACGCCGTACTTCGTCTACGGCCTCGGGAACTCGAGCGGGTCGAACGGCGACGGCTACCTGTTCACCACGGGCAACGCGTACCGGACGTCGGTCGCGACGGGGAACTGGACGACCGAGCAGACCGTCACCAAGGGCTCCAACCTCCAGCGCGGGGTGTGGAAGACGGTCACGTACACGCTCGCCGGCACGACCGCGACGCTCTACGAGGACGGCGTGCAGGTCGCGCAGGCCACGGACGTCACGACCGACCCCGGCCAGATCGGCGGCGGGCAGACGACCGCGAACTACGTCGGCCGCTCGCTCTACTCGGGCGACCGCTACCTCAAGGGCCAGGTGCGCGACTTCCGCCTCTACGACCGCGCGCTGAGCGCGGGCGAGGCGGTCGAGCTCGCCGAGCAGACCTCGACGGCCGCCGCCGACGCCGACCTCGCCGCGCTGGACCTCGGTGACACGAGCGCCGTGACGGACGACCTGGCGCTGCCGACCTCCGGCGCGCAGGGCTCGATCATCACGTGGACGTCGTCCGACCCGTCGGTGGTGTCCGCCACGGGCGCCGTCACGCGCCCCGCCGCGGGCGAGGACGACGCGACCGTCACGCTCACCGCGCTCGTCACGCGCGGCGCCGTCGCACGGACCACGCAGGTGGACGTCACCGTCCTCGCCCACCTCGCGCCCGCCGACGCGGTCGCGTGGGACGCGAGCCACGTCGTCGTGCCGCACCTCGACGACGTGCGCGGCAACCTCACGCTCCCCACCGAGGGCGCGAACGGCTCCACGCTCGCGTGGCAGAGCTCCGACCCGGCCACGGTCTCCGCCACGGGCGAGGTGACCCGGCCCCCGCACGGCGAGCCGGCCGCCGTCGTGCAGCTCACCGTCACCGCGACGAAGGAGGGCGCGACCGCGACGCACACCTACGACGCCACGGTGCTTCCGCTGCCCGCCGACGCGGACTACGAGGGCTACTTCTTCCCCTACTTCGAGGGCGAGAGCACGCCCGACGGGGAGTCCGTCTACTTCAGCGTGAGCAACGGCAACGACCCGCTCGACTGGGTCGAGCTGAACGACGGCGAGCCCGTGCTCACGTCGTCGCTGGGCGAGAAGGGCCTGCGCGACCCGTTCGTCATCCGCTCGCCCGAGGGCGACCGGTTCTTCCTCCTCGCGACCGACCTGCGCATCTACGGCGGCAACGACTTCGGCAACGCGCAGGAGCGCGGGTCGCGCGCGCTGATGATCTGGGAGTCGACCGACCTCGTGCACTGGTCCGACCAGCGCATGGTCACCGTGTCGAGCGCGTACGCCGGCAACACGTGGGCGCCCGAGGCGTTCTGGGACGCGCAGCGCGGCGAGTACATCGTCTACTGGGCGTCGGCGCTGTACCCGACGACGTCGACCGACGGCCGCCGCATCGCCGACTCCTACCAGCGCATGATGTACGCCACGACGCGCGACTTCGTGACGTTCTCCGAGCCGCAGGTGTGGATCGACGAGAAGCGCGGCAACGGGCTCGGGATGATCGACTCGTCGATCGTCGAGCACGACGGCACCTACTACCGGTTCACGAAGGACGAGGCGTACATGATCCCGCGCCTCGAGAAGTCGACCGACCTGCGCTCGACCGACTGGGAGCTCGTCGCCGAGAAGATCGGCTACGGCCAGCCCAACCCGTGGGGCGGCACGCTCACCGCGGGCGAGGGACCGACCGTCTTCAAGTCCAACACCGAGGAGAGGTGGTACCTCTTCGTCGACCAGCCGAGCTACCACGGCGGCCAGGGCTACCTGCCGCTCGAGTCCACCGACCTCGACTCGGGCGTGTGGACGTCCGTCGACGCGCACCTGCCGAGCAGCCCGCGCCACGGCACCGTCCTGCCCATCACGGCCGCGGAGCACGCCGCGCTCCTCGCGGCCTACGGCGAGCAGCCGCCGGCGCCCGAGCTCGACCTCGCGGTCGAGGCGACGTCGCGCTGCCTCGCCGGCAAGGCCTACGTCGCCGTGCGCGCGACGAACGGCGAGGACGTCCCCGTGACGGTCACGCTCGCGACGCCGTACGGCGAGAAGACCGTCGCCGACGTGGCGCCGGGCACGAACGCCTACCAGTCGTTCGCGGCCCGCGCGACGGCGGTCCCGGCCGGGACCGCCGCCGTCACCGGCGTCGCGACGATCGACGGGAAGGAGGTGACGACCACGCACGAGGCGCAGGTCGACGCGCTCGACTGCGTTTGACGCACCACCGCGAGGTCGCCGCCACCGAGGCGCGGCCGGCGGGGGAGGGGCCGGGTACGCACGACCGGCCCCTCCCTCGCGGCACGCCGCCCTCTCGGCGCACGGCGACCGGACGACCAGCACGAGCGTCGGACGCGGGGCTTCCCTCCTTGCCGCCGACGGCGCTTCCCACCACTCGACGACGAGTGAGAAGGAGCGACAGCTCATGCACGTGCACGACTCCACCCTCTCGCGACGGGCCGTCCTGCGGCTCGGGGCCCTGGCCGCCGGGGCCACCGGCGCCGTCGCCCTCGCGGGCGGCGCCGCGGCCGCACCACCGGTGCCCGCCCTCCCCGTCCCGTCCGGCCCCCCGGTGAGCCGGGCCTTCCTGCGGTCCCTCGACCGGTCGGTCACGCTCGACGGCTGGGTCGCCGAGCCGTTCCCCATGTCCGACGTGACGCTCGCGCCCAGCGTCGCGACGCGCTCGCAGGACCAGATCCTGCACCTCGCGCGCCAGTACCCGGTGGACCGCGTCCTCGCCGTGTTCCGGCGCAACGCGGGTCTCGACACCCAGGGCGCCTCCGCACCCGGCGGTTGGGAGGGCTTCGGCCACGCCAACGAGGAGCCGTGGGGCCCCGACGACTACCCGGGCCGCGCGAGCACGCAGACCGCCAACCTCCTGCGCGGGCACTACGGCGGGCACTTCCTGTCCATGGTGTCCCTCGCGTACGCCAGCACGGGCGAGACCGTGTTCCGCGACAAGGTGGACCAGATCGTCGAGGGCCTCGGGGAGGTCCAGGCGGCGCTCGCGGCCATGGGCCGGTTCAGCCACCCCGGGTTCCTCGCCGCGTACGGCGAGTGGCAGTTCAGCCAGCTCGAGAAGTACGCGCCGTACGGGGAGATCTGGGCGCCGTACTACACGTGCCACAAGATCATGGCGGGCCTGGTCGAGGCGTACCGCCTCGCGGGCAACGACCAGGCGCTCGAGATCGCCACGTCCATGGCGGCGTGGGTGCACAGCCGGCTCTCCGTGCTCCCGCAGAGCCAGCTCGACCGCATGTGGGGCATCTACATCGCGGGCGAGTACGGCGGCATGAACGAGGCGCTGGCCGACATCGCGGCGATCACGGGCGACGACACGCACGTCGCCACGGCGCGGCTGTTCGACCTCAACACGCTCGTCGACGCTTGCGCCGCCGGGACGGACACGCTCGACGGGAAGCACGCGAACCAGCACATCCCGCAGTTCCCCGGCTACCTCAAGGTCTACGACCGCACGGGCGAGGAGCGCTACCTCCGGGCGGTCGAGGGGTTCTGGGGCATGGTCGTGCCCGGGCGCACGTACGCGCACGGCGGGCACGGCGAGGGCGAGCTGTTCGGCCCGCCGAACACCGTGGCGGGCGACATCGGCGCGCGCAACGCCGAGACGTGCGGCACGTACAACATGCTCAAGCTCTCGCGGCTGCTGTACTTCCACTCGCTCGACCCGAAGTACATGGAGTTCTACGAGCGCGGCCTGCTCAACCACGTCGTGGGCTCCAAGCGGAACACGCAGTCGTCGACGAGCCCCGACGTCACGTACATGTACGGCGTCAACCCCGGCACGCGCCGCGAGTACGGCAACACCGGCACGTGCTGCGGCGGCACCGGGCTCGAGAACCACGTGAAGTACCGCGACTCGGTCTACTTCCGGTCCGTCGACGGCGACGTGCTGTACGTCAACCTCTACCTCGCCTCCACGCTCACGTGGGAGGAGAAGGGCTTCGAGGTCGTCCAGGAGACGCAGTACCCGAAGGTCGGGGCGACGCGCCTCACCGTGCACGGCACCGGACCCCTCGACCTGCGCCTGCGCGTGCCCGGGTGGGTGCGCAAGGGCTTCACGGTGACGGTCAACGGCGTGGAGCAGGAGCTCGACGCCGTTCCGGGCACGTACGTGAGCGTGTCCCGCTCGTGGTCGCCCGGCGACGTCGTCGAGGTGACGATGCCGCTGAGCATCCGCGCCGTGCCGACGATCGACAACCCCGCGATCCAGAGCATCGAGAACGGGCCGACCGTCCTCCTCGCGCGCAGCGCGTCGCGCGAGTACCTCCGGCTCTCGCTGTACGCGCACATGGGCCTCGACGGCACGCTCGACGGCGCGTTCACCGACCTGGGCGACGGGTACTTCCGCCTCGGCGACCTCACGTTCGAGCCCGCGTGGTCGGGCGACGACACCCAGTACCACATGTACGTCGAGCGCTCCGAGCCCCGCGTCGTGTTCGCGGGTCTCGACAGCGGCGTCGCCAACGCGTCCCGGCCGGACGGGACGACGTTCCTCGACGCCGTGTGGGGCGACGGCGGCTTCGCCGACCGCGCCGACTTCCTCACGAAGGTCCAGCGCACGGTCGAGCAGTTCACCGCGGACGGCCTCCTCAGCCGCCGCGACGGTCAGAGGGTCCTGGTCACCGCGGGGAAGGCGAGGCTGGCATGAACGGGCGTACCGAGGCATCACGCGGGACCGTCGTGATCCCGCTCGACGAGCGGCCCGGGGCGGGTGCGTCCCGGGCCCGACGCCGCGTGGTCGCCACGGCGGCCGCGCTCGCCCTGGCCCTCACGGGCGCGGGCGTCGGGGCGTGGGCCGTCGGCGGCTCCGCCGACCGCGAGCTCGTCGCCGCGGCGGACGAGGCGTCGTCGAACGTCGCCCTGATCGGCACCCCCGAGGCGAGCTACACCGCGTCGTGGAACCGGGTCGAGGCCGTGAACGACGGCGCCGGCGTGAGCACCGGGGGAGCGCACGACGCGACGTGGGCCACGTGGAGCGGCGACCGGCCCGCGAGCCAGTGGCTCGAGTACTCGTGGCCCGCCCCCGTCACCGTGGACCGGTCGGTCGTGCGGTTCTGGACCGACGGCGCCGACGCTAACGGCGACAACGTGCGCGTCCCGGCGTCCTGGGTGATCCAGTACTGGGACGCCGACGCGGGAGCGTTCGTCGACGTGCCGAACCCGAGCGGCTACCCGACCGAGCGGCTCGCGCTCAACGAGACGACGTTCGACGCGGTCACGACGACACGCCTGCGCGCCACGTTCCAGGCCCTGCGCGACGCCACCGTGAGCACCTGGTCCGCGGTCGGCGTCTCCGAGTGGGAGGTCTGGGGCACGGGCGGCGTCGCCGAGCCCGAGCCCGTCGACCCCCACGGGCCGATCGACCTCACGCCCGTCCACGTGCCGACCGACGTGGGCGTCCTGCCGGACCTGCCCGCCGAGATCGACGCCGTCTTCACGGACGGCCGGGTCGAGACCGTGCCGGTGGACTGGGAGGAGGTCGCGGCCTCCGACGTGGCCGAGCCCGGGTCGTTCGACGTCACGGGCACGTCGTCCGAGCTCGTCGAGCCGGTGAGCGGCACGGTCTGGGTGCGCGACGGCGACCCGGGCGAGATCACGGCCGTCGACACCGTGAGCGTCGTGACGCTCGCCGGCGCCGCGCCGCGGCTCCCCGCGACCGTCACGGCCGCGTACGAGGACGCGTCGAAGGACAGCCGCGTCCCGGTCACGTGGGACGCGGTCGACCCGGCGGAGTACGCCGAGCCCGACGGCTTCTTCTTCTTCGTCGCCGGCGACGTCGAGGGGACGGACCTCCCGGCCGAGGCCGTCGTGTTCGTCGTCGCGCCGGACACGGGCGAGGACACGACGCCGCCCACGGTGACCGTCCTCGCCCAACCCGGCCCGGCGACGTCGGGCTGGTACGTGCAGCACCCGACCGTCTCGGTCGTGGCGTCCGACAACCGCGACCCCGCCCCGACGGTCGAGGTCTCGCTCGACGGCGGCCCCTGGGCCCCGTACGCGGGCCCGTTCGCGGTCGACGAGGAGGGCGTGCGCACCGTCGAGGTGCGCGCCACGGACGAGGCCGGGAACGTCGGCACCGGGTCGCGCGAGCTGCGCGTCGACACGGTCGCGCCCGTGACCGTCGCGACGCTGCGTGAGACCGGCAGCAGCGTCGAGATCACGCTCCAGGCCACGGACGCGGGCTCCGGTGTGGACAAGGTCCAGTGGGAGGGCCCCGGCACGTTCTGGGGCACGTACACCGAGCCGTTCACGCGCGCGCTCACCGACGAGCCCCAGGTCATCGAGTTCGCGGCGACCGACGCCGCCGGGAACGAGGAGGCGCGGCAGCAGGTCGTGCTGCCCGCGCTCGGCTCGGGGCCGGCGCTCGCGGTCGACGTCGAGGTGTCGCCGCGGTGCCTGGCCGGCACGGCGTACGTGGCCGTGCGCGCGACGAACGGCGAGGACGTCCCGGTCGCGGTGACGCTCTCGACGCCGTTCGGCCAGAAGGCGTTCGCGGACGTGACGCCCGGCAGGAGCGCGTACCAGTCGTTCGCGGCGCGTGCGTCGGCGGTCCCGGCGGGGTCCGCGACGGTCACGGCGACGACCGTGCTCGACGGCGAGGAGGTGACCGCGAGCGTCGACGCCCCGTACGACGCGCTCGACTGCGGCTGACGTCCCCGCCCGGCACCCCGGGCGGCCCTCGACCCCCGGGCGGTGTGCCGGCGCCGCCCGGGTCCGGCTCGGCCCCCGTCGCTCCTCGCAGCGGCGGGGGCCGAGCGCTGCCCGGCGCCGGGGCCGGGTCCGGACGAGCGGGTGAACATACCTGGACGCCTGTTCAGTTCGGGCGTCCAAGATGGCAAGATGATCGCGGCTGGACGCACGTCCAGTCGGGTTCGGGGGGACCCTGGCAGCGCCCGCCCCGGGCCGGACGAAGAGGTTCACCGCGTGACGACGACCACCCGCAGGCTGCTCGCCGCCCTCGCGATCGCCGGGTCTCTCGCCCTCCCCGCCGGTGCCGCCTCGGCCGCCCCCGCCGAGGCGCCCGACCCGTCCGACGGCGTCCGCGTGAGCGTCGAGATCGGCGAGCGCGAGACCTCCGCCCCGCCGGCCGTCGTCGTCGTCGGCCCGGTCGTCGTCGGGGGAGAGCTCGTCGTGCGCGGGTCCGGCCTCGCGCCGCGCACGTCGTACGCCGTCTGGCTCGAGAGCGACCCCGTGCTCCTCGGGACGGTCACCACCGACGCCGCGGGCGCGTTCGAGCTCGTGACGACCGTCCCGCTCGCGACCGTCCCCGGCGAGCACCACGTCCGGGTCGTCGTCCCCGGCGGCACCGACGTCGTGTCCGCGCCGTTCCTCGTGCTCGCCGCGCCGGGCGAGCCGCAGGAGCCGGGGACCGACCCGACCGCCGGCACGTCGGACGGGGGCGCGACGGGCGGCGGGACGACGGCGTCGCCGCGCCCGGGCGGCCTCGCCACGACCGGCACCGGCCTGGTGGCCGCGGCGGTGCTCGCCGGGCTCGCGGTCGCCGCGGGTGCGGTGCTGCGCCGACGCGCGGGCCGCGCGGGCGCCGCCTCCTGAGGCCCGTCCGCCGATCGGCACCCCGCGCCGAGATCGGCAGTTCGTGCCGAGCTCGGCAGGTGCAGCTGCCGAGCTCGACACGAACTGCCGACGTCACGGGCGGCGGGGATCAGGGGCGGGCGGCGAAGCGCTCCAGAAGGTCGGCGTGGCCGGAGACGATGAGGAGGTCGTTGGCGCTGACGCGGGTCTCGGGCGTGGCGTAGAGGAAGTCCTCACCGGGGGACTTCACGCCGATGACGGTGACGCCGTAGCGCTCGCGCAGCTTCGACTGGGCCAGGGTGAAGCCCTGGACCTCCTTCGGCGGGCGCATCTTGACGATGGTGAAGCCGTCCTCGACCTCGATGTAGTCGAGGAGCTTGCCGGACACGAGGTGGGCGACGCGTGAGCCCGCGTCGGCCTCGGGGAAGACGACGTGGTGGGCGCCGATGCGCTGGAGGATGCGCCCGTGCTCGGCGGAGACCGCCTTGGCCCAGATCTGCGGCGTCCCGAGGTCCACGAGGTTGCCGGTGATGAGCACGCTCGCCTCGAGCGACGTCCCGACGCCGACGACGGCGACGGGGAAGTCCCGTGCGCCGAGCTGCTCGAGCGCGACGGGGTTGGACGCGTCCGCCTCGACGAGGGGGAGCTGCCCGCTCCACTGGGCCACGAGGTCGGGGTCGCGCTCGACGGCGAGCACGTCCTGCCCGAGCCGGTCGAGCGTCGCCGCGATCGCCGTGCCGAAGCGGCCGAGCCCGATCACGAGGACGCCGGCGTCCTTGCGGGGCGCCTTCGCCTCGTCGCGGCGCGCGCGCTCGGCGCGGCCCCGCTCGGCGATGCGCCGCGCCACGGCGCCCGCGGGCGCGTCGTCCTTCCCGTCGGCGGCGCGGGAGAAGGGGTCGGTCACGGTGGGGCCTTTCGTCGGTCCGGAGGGTCGGCGGGTGCCCGACGGCGGTGCGCGCCGCGGGCGGGTCGCTCACCCGATGATGGGGCGCTCCTCGGGGTAGCGCACGATGCGGCGGCGGTCGCGCAGCGCGAGCGCCGCGGCGAAGGTCATGGTCCCGGTGCGCCCGACGAACATGAGCGCGACGAGCACGTACTTGCCCGCGTCGGGGAGCCCGGGCGTGATGCCGGTGGTGAGGCCGACGGTCGCGAACGCGGAGATGGTCTCGAAGAGGATGACGTCGAGCGTCTCGCCGGTGATCTCGAGCAGCAGGAGGCTGGACACGAGCACGGCGGTCGCGCCGACGAACGACACCGCGACGGCGAGGCGCAGCGTGTCGCGCGGGATGCGGCGGCCGAACGTCTCCATGTCGCGGTCGCCGCGGGCCTCGGACACGATCGCGATGAGCATGACGGCGAGGGTCGTGACCTTGATGCCGCCCGCGGTGGACGCGGAGCCGCCGCCGACGAACATGAGCGCGTCGGTGATGAGCCAGCTCGCCTCGTGCATGCCTCCCGTGTCGACGGTGGAGAACCCGCCGGAGCGCGGCATGACGCCCGCGAACAGGGACGCGAGCACCTTCTCGCCGAGCGCGAGCGGTCCGAGGGTGCGCTCGTTCGTCCACTCGAGGGCCGCGAAGAGGACCGTCCCGACGACGACGAGCACCGCGCTCGTGGAGAGCGTGAGCTTGGTGTGCAGGTTCCACTTGGCGGCGCGTCGGCGGTTGCGCATGACGTTGAGGATCACGGGGAACCCGAGGGACCCGATGAACACGCCGAGGATGATCGGCAGGCACAGCATCCAGTCGCCGACGTACGGCGCGAGTCCCTGCTCGGTCGGGATGAACCCCGCGTTGTTGAAGGCGGAGATGCCGTAGAAGATGCCGTGCCACGCCGCCTCGCCGAACGTCTCCTCGAGCACGACGAACCGCGGGAGCAGGAGCAGCGCGATGAGGAGCTCGAGCGACGTCGAGGTGATGATGACGACGCGCACGAGCGAGCCGACCTCGCCGAGCCGCGTCGTCTTCGTCTCCGACGCGGTGAGGAGCTTCTGCGTGAGGCCGATCCGGCGCGACACGGCCATGCCGAGGATCGACGCGAGCGTCATGACCCCGAGGCCGCCGATCTTGATGCCGAGCAGGATGACGACCTGCCCGTACGTGGACCAGTAGGTCCCGGTCGGGACGACGACGAGCCCCGTGACGCACACCGCGGACGTCGCGGTGAACAGCGCGTCGACGAACGGCGCGGCGCGCCCGCTCGCGGTGGCCCAGGGCGCCATGAGCAGGGCGGTGAAGACGGCGATGACCGCGGCGAACACGGTGACGGCGAGGCGGGCGGGCGACTGCCGGGCGAGGCGGTCGACGATCTCCCGCCCTCGGAACAGGCGCCCCGTCATGCTCGTCGGCATGGAGCCTCCCTCACCACTCGCGTCACTCTGCCACGGGCGGGGCGGCCCGTCATGTCGCCGCTCCGGCGCCGGGACATCATGCCCTCCCGGGCGGCTGCGCGGGGGACGCCGGTCCGTCCGACGGTCCGGCGGGGCGAGCGCGCGCCGTCGGGCGTTACCGTGAGCCATGCCCTCGACCGACCCGACGTCGTCGCCCGAGGCCGCCCGTGCGGCGGCCGCGGCACCCGGAGCCTGCGTCGTGTGGAGCCCGGAGCTCCTCGGGTACGACTTCGGTCCCGGCCACCCGATGGCGCCCGCGCGGCTCGACCTGACGATGGGGCTCGTGCGCGCGCTCGGTCTGCTCGACGACGGCCCCGGCGTGACGTTCGTGCACCCCGAGCCCGCGTCCGACGAGGTGCTGGAGCTCGTGCACGACCCGGAGTACGTCGCGGCGGTCCGTGCCGCGTCCGAGCACGGGACGACCGACCCGCACCGCGGGCTCGGCACGGAGGACGACCCGGTGTTCCCGGGCATGCACGAGGCCGCGGCCCGGATCGTCGCGGGCTCGTGGGCCGCGGCGGGCGAGATCGCCGCGGGCCGCGCGGTGCACGCCGTGAACGTCGCGGGCGGGATGCACCACGCGCGCGCGGGTGCGGCGTCGGGGTTCTGCGTCTACAACGACGCCTCCGTCGCGATCCGCCGCCTGCTCGACGAGGGCGTCGAGCGCGTCGCGTACGTGGACCTCGACGCGCACCACGGCGACGGTGTCGAGGAGGCGTTCTGGGACGACCCGCGCGTGCTCACGGTCTCCGTCCACCAGAGCGGCACGACGCTCTTCCCCGGGACGGGCTTCGCCACGGACGTCGGGGGGCCCCGGGCGCAGGGCACCGCCGTCAACGTCGCGCTGCCGCGCCGCACCGACGGCGCGCGGTGGCTGCGGGCGGTCGACGCCGTCGTGCCGGCGGTGCTGCGGACCTTCGGGCCCGACGTCCTCGTGACGCAGCACGGGTGCGACGCCCACGGCGAGGACCCGTTGTCCGACCTCGACGTCTCGGTCGACGCGCAGCGCACCGCCGCCGCGTGGGTGCACGACCTCGCGCACGAGCTCACGGGCGGGCGGTGGCTCGCGCTCGGCGGCGGCGGGTACGCGATCGCGCGGGTCGTGCCGCTCGTGTGGTCGGCCGTGGTGGGGGAGGTCGTGCACCGTCCCGTGACCGCGGGCGCGCCGCTGCCGCAGGAGTGGCGCGCGCGGGTCGCCGAGGTCGCCGGGTTCGACGCCCCGCGGGAGTTCGGCCCGCCCGTGGAGGTGCGGCGCTGGCGCAGCGGCTACGACCCGGACGACGAGGTCGACCGCGCCGTCGCCGCCACGCGCCGCGCCGTCTTCCCGCTCCTGGGCCTCGACCCGCACTTCGACTGAGCGGGCCCGACCGCGCGCCGTCGTGCGCCCGTCCGGTGCCCGGGTGCCCGTCCACGTACCGGGGCACGAGCGCGAGCAGGTAGGCTAGGGGGCGGATTTCTCTCGTGTTGGTCGGCTCGCGGCGCCCCAGTGGTCGCCGGGGCGCCCCGATCAACCGTGGACCACACGCGGCCGGTCGACCGGTCGCCGACCGACACGCCGTTCGAGCATTGCGAGGACCGTATGGGCTCCGTCATCAAGAAGCGCCGCAAGCGCATGGCCAAGAAGAAGCACCGCAAGCTGCTTCGCAAGACGCGTCACCAGCGTCGCAACAAGAAGTGACGTCGCGCGCGTCCTGACGCGCCGACCCGTCGTCGAGCCCGGCCCCTCCCGAGGGACCGGGCTCGACGCGTCTGCGCCCGCGGTGCGGCGCCGCCACCGCCCCGCCGACCCGCAGCCCCAGGGCGTCAGAGGCGGGCGATGCGGCGGTCGACGGCGCGGCGCACGGAGCGCAGGACGAGCGCGGCGGCCCACGCGGCGCCGGCCCAGCTCGCGGTGCGCACGCTGCTGCGCGCGACGCGGCGGCGCCGGCCGCGGAACTCGCGGATCGGCCACCCGACGTCCTGGGCGTGGCGGCGCAGGCGCGCGTCGGGGTTGATGGGGCACGGGTGCCCGACGGCCTCCATCATGGCGACGTCGTTGAGCGAGTCGCCGTAGGCGTAGGACGCGGCCAGGTCGATGTCCTCGCGCTCGGCGAGGGCGCGCACGCCGGCGGCCTTGGCGCGGCCGTGCATCATGTCGCCCACGAGCCGGCCGGTGTAGAAGCCGTCCTCGTGCTCCGCGACGGTGCCGAGGGCGCCGGTCGTGCCGAGACGGCGGGCGATGAGCTCGCCGATCTCGACGGGCGTCGCCGAGACGAGCCACACCTGGTGCCCCGCCGCGAGGTGCTCGTCGAGCAGGCGCCGCGTGCCGGGGTAGATGCGCAGCGACAGGACGGTGTCGTACACCTCCTCGCCGATCGCGGTGACCTCCGCGACGGAGCGCCCGGCGATGAGCGCGAGCGCGCGCGACCGGATGCGGTCGATCTGCTGCTTGTTCTCGCCGAAGAGGAGGTAGCGCGCCTGGTGCACCGCGAAGCGCACGATGTCGAGCGTGGAGAAGAACTCGCGCTGGTAGAGGGCGCGTGCGAGGTGGAACGACGAGGCGCCGCGGATGATCGTGTTGTCGACGTCGAAGAACGCGGCGACGCGGTGCGGGGGCGGTGGGGCGGGGCGTCCGGCGCCGGGCGCGTCCTCGCCGGTCGACCCGGGGGGCAGGTCAGGGCCCGGGCCGGAAGACGTCGCCATGCGTCTACTCTAGGCGGTCGCGCCCGCGGCTCCTCGTACGCTGGGGGCGTGAGCACGCCCGACGCCCCGACCCCTCCCGTCCTGCTGTACGGCCGCGCGGGGTGCCACCTGTGCGACGACGCGCGCGCCGTCGTCGAGGCGGTGTGCGCCGAGGCGGGGGTCGCGTGGGCGGAGGTCGACGTCGACGCCCCGGACGCGGACCCGGCGCTGCGCGAGCAGTACGGCGAGTACGTCCCGGTCGTCACGGTCGGGGGCGTGCAGCAGGGCTTCTGGCGGGTCGACGCCCGGCGGCTCGCGCGCGCGGTCGCCAGGATTTCGGCCGCGCGCACGGACCTGGGATGATTCCCCCGGAAGAGCGCGACCGTCGACGAGGACGGTCCCAGTGACGGCGAGGTGACGGGTGGCTGAGCAGGTAGTCGGTGAGGTGACGGCGCCGGGGATCCCGAGCGCGACGGTGGCGCGGCTCCCCTCCTACCTGCGGGCGTTGCGCGATCTCGTGTCGCGCGGGGTGGCGACGACGTCGTCGGTCGAGCTCGCGGAGCTCTCCGGCGTCGGGCCCGCGCAGCTGCGCAAGGACCTGTCGTTCCTCGGCTCGTTCGGGACGCGCGGCGTCGGGTACGACGTCGACTCGCTCGCGCAGTACATCACCGAGGCCCTCGGCCTCGTCGACGAGCACCGCATCGCGATCATCGGGATCGGCAACCTCGGGCACGCGCTCGCCAACTACTCGGGCTACGAGCAGCGCGGCTTCCACGTCGCGGCGCTCCTGGACGCGTCGCCGGACGTGGTGGGCACGCGCGCGGCGGGTCTGGTCGTGGAGCACGTCGACGCGCTCGAGGAGGTCGTCGAGCGCGAGAAGGTGTCGATCGTCGTGCTCGCGACGCCCGCGGCCCACGCGCAGGCGGTCGCGGACCGGGTCGTCGCGGCGGGCGTGCGCGAGATCCTCAACTTCGCGCCGCGCGCGCTGCAGGTGCCCCCGGACGTCGACGTGCGCGGGGTCGACGTCGGCAGCGAGCTGCAGATCCTCGCGTTCCACTCGCAGGCGCGCGCCCTCGCGGAGTCGCAGGGCCGCTGAGCCGACGGGCCGCGGCGCCCGTCCGGGACCCGGGGCGGGCCCGCCGGGGAACGACGACGGGGCCGCGTGCTCGCGCACGCGACCCCGTCGCCCGGCGCCCTGCCGGGAGCGCCCTTCCCGGGAGGCCCCGGGACGTCGTCAGGCCTGCTTGATGGCCGAGACGTCGAGCGAGATCTTGATCTTGTCGCCCACGAGGACGCCGCCGGTCTCGAGCGCGGCGTTCCACGTGAGGCCGAACTCCTTGCGCGAGATCTCGGTGGTGGCCTCGAACCCGGCGCGCGAGTTGCCGAACGGGTCGGTCGCGGTGCCCGCGAACTCGGTCTCGAGCTCGACCGGCTTGGTCACGCCGTTGATGGTCAGGTCGCCCGCCACGACGTAGTCGTCGCCGTCGCCGGTGATGCGCGTCGACGTGAAGGTCCACGTCGGCTTGTTCTCGGCGTCCCAGAAGTCAGCGCTGCGCAGGTGGTTGTCGCGGTTCTCGTCGCCCGTGCTCACGGACGCGGCGTCGAGCTCGGCGGTCACGGCGGTCGACTCGAGGTCGTCGCCCACGGTGATGGTGCCGGCCGTGATGGCGAGCGTGCCGCGCACCTTGGAGATGCCGGCGTGGCGGACGCTGAAGGCCGCCTGCGAGTGGGACGAGTCGAGGGCGTAGGTGCCGGAGGTAAGCCCGGTGGGCAGCGACGAGGCCATGGATGCTCCTGTGAGGGTCGTGGTCCGCGGACCGACTTGGTTGAAGGTTCAACTTCGTACGGAGCGTATCAACAGCGACGGTCGATCCGTCTATTCCCGGTGGGGTGGAACAATGTGGGACGACGCCCCGCACCTGACCGCGCCCCTCCGCACACCGCACGAGGACCCATGACGAGCAACGACGTCGACAACCCCCCGATGACGTCCGCACCCCGCACCGCCTCCGCGACCGACGAGCCCCGCTGGCTCGACGCCGAGCAGCAGCGGCTCTGGCGCGCCTACCTCGACGGGACGGTGCGCTTCATCGAAGCCGTGGGCCGCGACCACGAGGAGCGCTCCGACGTCTCCCTCAACGAGTACGAGCTGCTCGTGCGGCTCTCGGAGAGCCCGGACCACACGCTGCGCATGTCGGCGCTCGCGGACGGTCTCGCGCGCTCGCGCAGCCGCGTCACGCACACGGTCGCGCGCATGGAGGCGCGCGGCCTCGTGCGCCGCTCGGCGAGCACGGGCGACCGGCGCGGCGTCAACTGCGCGATGACGAGCGAGGGCTACCGCGTGCTCGTCGCGTCCGCGCCCGCGCACGTCGCAGCCGTGCGGCGGTACATGGTCGACGTGCTCACCCCCGAGCAGTTCCGCGCGCTCGGCGAGGCGATGGCCGCCGTCGCCGCCGCGTGCAAGGGGGAACGCGCCTCCTGACGTCGCGCGTCACCCGGGCGCGGTGCCACCCGGCCCGCGGAGTGCGGGACACTGGTGCGCATGGTCTCCACCATCGTCCACCTCCTGCGCCACGGCGAGGTCCACAACCCCGACGGCGTCCTGTACGGCCGCATCCCCGGCTACCACCTGTCCGAGCGCGGCCACGAGATGGCCCGCCGCGTCGCCGCGCACCTCGCGGGCGAGCCCGGCCCCGACGGGACGTCGCGGCCGCGGGCCGACCTCGCCGTCGTCGTCGCGTCCCCCCTCCAGCGCGCGCAGGAGACGGCGACGCCCGCCGCGGAGGCGTTCGGCCTCGAGCTCGGCACCGACGACCGACTCATCGAGGCCGCGAACCACTTCGAGGGCATGACGTTCGGCGTCGGCGACGGCTCGCTGCGGCACCCGCAGCACTGGCGCCACCTGTGGAACCCGTTCCGCCCGTCCTGGGGCGAGCCGTACGTCGAGCAGGTCGCGCGCATGCGGGCCGCCGTCGCCGACGCGCGGGACAAGGCCGCGGGGCGCGAGGCGCTGCTCGTCAGCCACCAGCTCCCCGTCTGGCTCACCCGCCTCAGCTACGAGAACCGCCGCCTGTGGCACGACCCCCGCAAGCGCGAGTGCTCGCTCGCGTCCCTCACGTCGCTGCACTTCGAGGACGACCGCCTCGTCGCGCTGCACTACACCGAGCCGGTCGCCGACCTCCTGCCGGGCGCCGCGCAGGTCGCGGGGGCGTGACGTCGGTCATGGTCCGTGCGGTCGCGGGGGCCGCGGCGCCCGAACCGTCCCGTTCGGGCGTGGCGCAGGTCACGTCTCCCAGGTGGCGTCCAGGAACCGCGGGCAGGGTGCTCCCTGTGATGCCGCTGTGACCGCACCCTCGCGCGCGCGCGACGCGCACGCCCTCCCCGTCGCGACCGGCCCGACGCCGGCCCCGCGCCGCCGTGCGCCCCGCGCCGGCCGCCGCGCGCTCGCGGCCGGGGTCGCGCTCGCCGCGACGCTCGGCCTCGCCGCGTGCGCCCAGGACTCCGGCGCGACGACCGACGTCGTGGGCCAGGGCTACGTCTCGGGCGACGGCTCGGTCCGCACGTGGGACGCCGGCGAGCGGGGCGACGTCGTGACGCTCACCGGCACGGACTACGAGGGCGAGCCCGTCGACACGAGCGCGTGGGTCGGCGACGTCGTCGTGCTCAACACCTGGTACGCGGCGTGCGCGCCGTGCCGGGCCGAGGCGCCCGACCTCGTCGCCCTCGCGAACGACCGCGCCGACGACGGCGTGCGGGTGCTCGGCATCAACACGACCGACGAGGCCGGCGCCGCGCAGGCGTTCCAGCGCCGCTTCGAGGTGCCCTACCCGTCGATCGACGACCGCAGCGGCGAGGTCGTCGCCGCGCTCTCGGGCACCGTGCCGCTCCAGGCCGTGCCGTCGACCGTCGTGCTCGACCGCGAGGGCCGCGTCGCCGCGCGCGTCATCGGGCTCGCCGAGGGCTCGACGCTCACCGCGCTCGTCGACGACGTCCTGGGCGAGGACGAGGCGGACGGCTGATCGTGGTCTCCCTCGCGCCCCTCGCCGCCACCGCCCCGGCCGTGCTCCCCGCGGCCGCCGCGACGAGCGTGGGCGACACGTTCGCCACGACGGTCTTCAGCGGGTCGATGCTCCTCGCGGTCCCGGTCGCGATCCTCGCCGGGCTCGTGTCCTTCGCGTCGCCGTGCGTGCTGCCCCTCGTGCCCGGGTACGTCGGGTACGTCTCGGGGATGGCCGCGGCGAGCGCCGGGGGCGGCCGTGTCGGGTCCGGCGGCACGACGACGGCCACGCGCGTCGCGGCGCCGAGCCGTGGCCGCGTCCTCGCGGGCGTCGGGCTGTTCGTCGCCGGGTTCACCCTCGTGTTCGTCGCGCTCATGTTCGCGGCGGGCGCGGTCGGCGTGCACCTGGTCCGCTGGGAGGACGTCATCCAGCGCGTCCTCGGCGTGGTCGTCGTCCTCATGGGGCTCGCGTTCCTGGGCGCGGTCCCGTTCCTCCAGCGCGAGCGGCGCCTGCACCTGAGCCCGCGGGCCGGGCTGTGGGGGGCGCCGCTGCTGGGCGTCGTGTTCGGCCTCGGCTGGACGCCGTGCCTCGGCCCGACGCTCGTCGCCGTGCAGGCGCTCTCGCTGAGCGAGGCCTCGGCGGGTCGCGGCGCGATCCTCGGGGTCGCGTACTGCCTCGGCCTCGGTGTGCCGTTCCTGCTCATCGCGCTCGGGCTCCAGAGCTCGCAGCGCATGCTCGGCTTCCTGCGCCGGCACCGCCTCGCCATCATGCGGATCGGCGGCGGTCTGCTGGTGCTCATCGGCCTCGCGCTGGTCACGGGCCTGTGGACGACGTGGACGACGTCGCTGCAGGGCTGGATCGGCGGCTACGTGACGGTGGTGTGAGATGACCGAACGGACCGGTCAGGCCGAGAGGTCGGGCGAGCAGGCGGCGGGGTACCGCCCCGAGGGCATCGACGACGCGTTCGCCGCCGGGGGCGGCGGGGGCACGACACCCGCGCTCCCGAGCCTCGGCTGGCGCGGCACCCTGCGCTGGACGTGGCGCCAGCTCACGAGCATGCGCGTCGCGCTCATGCTCCTCATGCTGCTCGCGGTCGCGGCGGTGCCGGGCTCCGTCCTGCCGCAGCGCCCGCAGGACCCGGCCGCGGTGCTGCGCTACCTCCAGGAGAACCCGACGACGGGGGAGTGGCTCGACCGACTCGGCTTCTTCGACGTCTACGCCTCGGTGTGGTTCTCGGCGATCTACCTCCTGCTGTTCGTCTCGCTCGTCGGCTGCATCCTGCCGCGCACGAAGGCGCACTGGCAGGCCCTGCGCACGCGCCCCCCGCGCACGCCCCGCCGGTTCGACCGCTTCCCCGCGCAGGCCCGCGCCGTGACGGACGCGACGCCCGACGACGTCGTCGCGGCGGCGAGCACCCACCTGCGCGGGCGGCTGTCCTGGCTCCCGACCTTCCGCGTCGACACCGGGACCGAGGACGCGGCCCCCGCGCGCGGCCGCTCCGCGGCGCGTCCCGCCGCGCGCACGGTGTCGGCCGAGCGCGGGTACGTGCGCGAGACGGGCAACCTGCTGTTCCACCTGTCCCTCGTCGGCCTCCTGGTCGCCGTCGCGACGGGACAGCTCCTGCACTACCGCGGGCAGGCGATCGTCACGGAGGGCCGCGGGTTCGCGAACGCCGTCGTCGACTACGACACGTTCGAGAACGGCGCCTGGTTCCGTCCGTCGTCGCTCGTCCCGTTCTCGATGACGCTCGACGCCTTCGAGTCCGAGTTCGCGGCCGACTCCGTCGCGTTCGCCCAGTCGCGGGACTTCACGGCGACCGTGACCGTGCGCGACCCCGACGGCGAGACGCACGAGGAGACGATCAAGGTCAACCACCCGCTCACCGCGGGCGGCGCCAAGATCTACCTCCAGGGCAACGGCTTCGCGCCCGAGGTCACGGTGCGCGACGCCGACGGCGAGGTCGCGTTCTCCGGCCGCGTGCCGTTCCTCCCCGAGGACACGATGTACACGTCGCGCGGCGTCATCAAGGTGCCGGACGTCTCGCCCGGTCTCGACCAGATCGGCCTCGTCGGGTACTTCCTGCCGACGGCGGAGCTCAGCGAGGACGGCGCGACGGCGACGTCCGTGTACCCGCAGCCGATCAACCCGCTGCTCGTGCTCGAGGTGTACCGCGGCGACCTCGGCCTCGACGAGGGGCTGCCGCAGAACGTCTACCGCCTCGACACGGACGACCTCACGCCCTCGGTCGACGCCGACGGCCGGCGCGTGCGCCTCCTCGTCGCCCCGGGCGAGACCGTGGACCTCCCGGACGGCCTCGGCACGATCTCGTTCGACTCGCTGCCCCGGTACGTCGCGCTCGACCTGCGCCACGACCCGTCGCTCACGTGGGTCCTCGTGTTCGCGCTCGGGGCGCTCACCGGGCTCGCCGTCTCGCTGTTCACGCCGCGTCGCCGCGTGTGGGTGCGCGCGTGGCGCGAGGACGTGCCCGGGTCGGACGACGACGGCGCACCGCGCGAGCGCACGGTCGTCGCCGTGGCCGGGCTGGCCCGCGGGGACGACGCCGGCCTGCAGGGCGAGGTCGACGCGCTTCTCGCCGCGCTCCCGGGCGTGGCACCATCGGGTGAGGGCGACCTCACCGACCCGGCGGGCCCCACGCCGGCCGACCGCACCTCCACGCCTGCGGCCCCCGCCCAGGACCCGACCGCGCGCGACCGCGCACGAAAGGCTGACCGATGACCGTAGCCGAGCTGAGCCAGGACCTCGTCTGGGCCGCGGCGACCGCGCTGACCGTGGCGCTCGTCGCGTTCGCGATCGACCTCACGCGGCTTGCGGGCCGTCCCGAGGCCGAGGCGGACGCGCACGACGAGGGCGCCGAGCGCACCGAGGTGCTCGCGACCGCCGCCGCGGGCGGGACGACGCCCGCCTCGCCCTACGGCCCCGGTGCGGTGGCCCCTGCGGCACCGGCCGCGGCCCCCGCGCCGTCGCGCAAGGCCGCGAACATCGGGATCTCGGTCACGTGGCTCGGCACCGCGCTGCTGCTCGTCGCGATCGTCACGCGCGGCATCGCCGCCGGGCGCGCGCCCTGGGCCAACATGTACGAGTTCACGCTCGTCGGCGCGTTCGTCGCGCTCGCGGTGTTCCTGGGCGTGTCCGTCACGCGCGACGTGCGCTTCCTCGGCTCGTTCGTCACGGGCCTGTCGGTGCTCTTCCTCGGCCTCGCCCAGAACGCCTTCTTCGTCGTCGCGACGGGCGTCCAGCCCGCGCTGCAGTCCTACTGGCTCGTCATCCACGTGGGCGTCGCGATCATCGCCACGGGCATCTTCACCGTCGCGTTCGTCACGTCGGCGCTGCAGCTCCTGCGCGACTCGCGGGACGGCGGCAACGCGGTGCTCGGCGCGCGCGGCTGGCGCTGGCTCGACACGACGCCCGGGCCGGTGCAGCTCGAGGCGCTGAGCTTCCGCCTCAACGCGGTCGCGTTCGTGCTGTGGACCTTCACGATCATCGGCGGCGCCATCTGGGCCGAGCACGCGTGGGGCCGCTACTGGGGCTGGGACCCCAAGGAGGTCTGGAGCTTCGTCGTCTGGATCGTCTACGCGGCCTACCTCCACGCGCGCACGACCCGCGGGTGGTCCGGGCGCCGGGCCGCGTACTTCGTGCTCGTCGGCTACGCGTGCGTGCTGTTCAACTTCACGGGCGTGAACCTGCTGTTCAACGGCAAGCACTCCTACTCGGGCCTCACCACGGAGTAGCGGCACCGGCTACCCGGGCCTCACTACGGAGGAGAGGCACCACGCGAACGGCGCCGCCGCACACCCGTGCCGCGGCGCCGTCCGCATGCTCGGCGCCGCCGCGTCCCCCGCCGGGCCGCGGTCAGCGGACGGAGTCGTCCCCGTCGTCCGAGCCGTTGCTCGCGCCGGGGCGCGGGGCGTCGCCGTCGTCCTCCGGGCGGGTGGGCGGGCCGTCCGCCGTGCCGGGGCTCGTGCCGCGCGCCTGACGACGGCGCTCCTGCTCGAGCCGCCAGAGGAAGTCCGGGTCGTCGTCGGGCGCCACGGGCGCGTTGCGCCGCCGCCGCGCACCGGGCGCCGGCGGCGTGCCCGGTCGGCCGCCCGCGTAGCGCGAGCCGGAGCGGCCCGCGCGCTTGACGAGGATCCACGCGATCGGCCCGAGGAACGGCAGCAGGATGATGAGGACCACCCACAGCCCCTTCGGGATCCCGCCGCGTTCCTCCTCGTCGCTCGAGGCGAGGTCGACGAGCGCGTAGACCGCGAGGCCGACGGCGAGGAGAGGGAGCAGCACGCGAAGCATGGCTCCAGCCTACGGGCCGTACCCTGGAGTCGTGCCTGTCGTCGTCTACTCCGTCCTGCGCCTGCTGCTCTTCGCGGTCGCGCTGGGAGTCCTCTGGTTCGCCGGCCTGCGGGACTGGCTCCTCGTGCTCGTCGCCGCGGTCGTCGCGCTCATGCTCTCCTACCTGACCCTGCGCGGGCCGCGCGAGGCTGCCTCGCGCTACCTCGCGGCGCGCGCCGAGCACCGCGCGCGCACGGGGGAGCGGTTCTCGCGCGAGATCGAGGACGACGCCGCCGCGGAGGACGCCGCTCTCGACGCGCAGTCGGGCGACGCGCCGGCCGGCGACGGGGCTGCGCCCGCGCGCTGAGCGGACTCCCTCACCGGGAGCCGCGGCCCTCGTCGGGAGCCCGGCCCTCGTCGAGAGTTCGGCCCTCGCCGGGGGCCGGGGTCACAGGGCGAGGCCGACCCCCAGCAGCACGCCGTAGGCGAGCTCGTACAGGCCGGTCCCGGCGAGCACCGGGACGAGCAGCGGGCCTCGCGCGCCCGCTATCACGGGGACGCTCAGCAGCGCCGCGGGCAGCAGGAGCAGGAGCGTCGCGAGCGCCCACGGCGACGCGAACGCGCACACGACCGCCAGCAGCAGCGGGAGCCAGATCATCGCGACGTACGCGCGGCGCGCCCGGAAGTCGCCGAGCCGCACGGCGAGCGTGCGCTTGCCCGCGACGACGTCCGTGGGGATGTCGCGGACGTTGTTGACCATGAGGATCGCGCACGCGAGCAGGCCCACGGCGACGGCGCCGACGACCGACGGCCACGTGACGACGCCCGCCTGGGTGTACGTGGTGCCGAGCGTGGCCACGAGCCCGAAGAACACGAACACGCCGACCTCGCCGAGGCCGCGGTAGCCGTACGGGTTGCGTCCGCCCGTGTAGTACCAGGCGGCGAGGATCGCGAGCGCGCCCACGGCGATCAGCCACCAGTGGCCGGTGACCGCGCAGAGCACGAGCCCGAGCACCGCCGCGACGCCGAACGCGCCGAACGCGGCGGCGCGCACCTGGCCGGGGCGGGCCGCCCCGGTCGCGGTGAGGCGCATCGGCCCGACGCGGTCGAGGTCCGTGCCGCGCACGCCGTCGGAGTAGTCGTTGGCGTAGTTGACGCCCACCTGGAGCGCGAGCGCCACGCCGAGCGCGAGGAGCGCGGGTCCGAGCGCGAAGCCGCCCACCTGGGCCGCGGCGCCCGACCCGACAAGGACGGGGGTCGCGGCGGCGGGCAGGGTCCGCGGGCGGGCGCCCGCGATCCACTCGGTGGTGCTGGCCATGGTGCTCCGTCTCGGTCGTGCGGCTCGTGCGGGGTGCGGGTCGCGGCTCAGCCGCCCGGGGCCGCGACGTGCGCGGCGGCGAGCCGGGCGACCGCGGCGCGGTCCACCTTGCCGGGCCCGCGCCTCGGGAGTCCCGGGACGACGAGCACGCGGCGGGGCGCGGCCGGCCGCTCCAGCCTATCGGCGACGCGGGCCCGCACGGCGGCGACGAGGTCGGCGGGGGCGTCCGCGACCGGTGCGGCACCGTCGGGGACGTCGTCGCCGCGCGCCGCGTCGCGCAGCGTGACGACGGCGACGACCTCCTGGCCCCACTCGGCGTGCGGGACCCCGACGACGCACGCCTCGCCCACGCCGTCGACCTCCGTGACGACGTCCTCGACCGCCGCCGGCGCGACGTTGACGCCGCCCGTGACGACGACGTCGTCCGCGCGCCCCAGCACCGCGAGCACGGGGCCGCCGGGCGGACCGTCGAGCCGGCCGAGGTCGCTCGTGCGGAACCAGCGCGTGCCGTCGTCGTCGGTGCGGAACGCGGCGGCGGTCGCGTCCGGGGCGCCGCGGTAGCCGGTCGCGAGGAACGGCCCGGCGAGCTCGACGACACCGGCGCCGTCCTGCGCCGTGGACAGGACGAGCCGGACGCGCGCGCCGGGGAGCGGGACGCCGTCGTAGACGCACCCGCCGGACGTCTCCGTCATGCCGTACGTGGTCACGACGCGCGCGCCGGCCTCGCGCGCGCGGCGCAGCAGCACCGGGGGCGTCGCCGCGCCGCCGAGCAGCACGGCGTCGAGGGCGCACAGCGCGTCGAGGCCCGCGGCGCCGTCGTCGTCGCCGGCGTCCGCGGCCGCGACGAGCCGGTGCAGCTGCGTGGGCACGAGGGAGACGTAGCGGCGCTCGCCGTGCGGGGAGCGCGCCACGAGGTCGGCAAAGCCGCGCGGGGTGAACGGCTCCCCGGCCGGGGCCGCGGTGAGCCCGCGGCCGGCCGCGTGCGCGCGCGCGACGACCTGCACGCCCGCGACGTGGGTGGCGGGCAGCGTGAGCAGCCAGTGCCCGGGCCCGCCGAGACGCTCGTGCGTCGCGGCGCCCGAGGCGCGCACGGCCGCGGCGGTCAGCAGCACCTCTCGCGGGTCGCCGGTCGACCCCGACGTGCGCAGGACGAGCGCGGTCCCGGGCGGCAGGTCCACGGCACCCGGCCGTCCGGCACCGCGGAACGGGAGCAGGGGCACGGGCGCGACGGCCGGCCCCGCGCCGTCGAGCGCGGCGCCCACGGACCGGACGAGGTCGTCGAGATCGGCGGGGACGACGGCGCGGGTCACCGGATCAGCGTAGGCCGGGCCGTAGGGTGACCCCGGACGCACGTCCGTCGAGGGGCTGTCACGGGGCTCGGGCCCTGGGCCGACGGGAGGGTCGAGGGTGACGAGAACGGGACGAGGGGCCGGGCTCGGCCCCGCGCGGGCGGTCTTGCTCGTGGCGGCGCTGCTCGCGCTCACGGCGTGCGGCGGCGAGGAGCCCGCGACGCCGGTGACCGAGACGGTCGACGCGGAGGTCGCCGCGGACAAGGGCACGCCCCCGACGCCGGAGGTCCCGCTCGTCTGGCCGCTCACCGGCGTCGCGGCCGAGGAGGTCGCGGACCGGCCGGCGCTCGCGGTGAAGATCGAGAACGCCCAGCAGGCGCGCCCGCAGACGGGCCTCGAGCAGGCCGACGTCGTGTGGGAGGAGGTCGTGGAGGGCGGCATCACGCGGTTCGTCGCGGTCTACCACTCGCAGGTCCCCGAGCTCGTGGGCCCCGTCCGGTCGGTGCGCCCGATGGACCCGGCGATCGTCGCGCCGCTGCACGGCGTCCTCGCGTACACGGGCGGCCAGGAGCCGTTCGTCGACGCGGTCGAGGCGGCCGGCACCCAGTCCGTGGTCATGGACGAGGGCGACGACGGCTTCGTCACGACGCGGGCCCGGCGCGCGCCCCACAACGTCTACGCGAGCCCCGAGGAGCTGTGGGCGCAGGCCGACGACGGTCGGGCCGCGCCACCGCCCGCCCAGCTCGTCTTCGCGCGCGAGCCGGGGACGGGCACCGCGACCGCGACGGGTACCGAGGCGGCGCGCCTCGACGTGCGGCTCACGTTCGCGAGCCGCGCGGTGTGGGAGTGGGACGGCGGCGAGGGGCGCTGGGTGCGCAGCGAGGGCGACGCCCCGGCCGTGTCGTCCGACGAGGTGCGGCTCGCGGCGACCAACGTCGTGCTCCTCGCGGCGCCCCTGCAGAACACCCGGTTCAAGGACCCCGCCGGGGTGCCCGTGCCCGAGACGCTGCTCGTCGGCACGGGGGACGGCGTGGTCGCGAGCGGCGGCCGGCAGGTGTCCGTGACGTGGTCCAAGGAGGCCGTCGACGCGCCCCTCGTGCTCACGGGCGCGGACGGGGCGCCCGTCGAGCTCGAGCCGGGCACGACGTGGCTCGAGCTCGTCCCGCTCGGCTCGGGGAGCTGGGAGATCGGCTGACGCGCGGGCGCCCGCTCGTGCGGCGCTCATCCCGCGGGCGGACGACCGCTCCGTCCCGAGGAGGACCGGCCGCCGCGCAGGTCGAGCCGCGGGGCCGACGCGGCGAGGGGGCCGCGGACGGCACCGTGGAGTCATGGCAACCGTCGTCCCGCACCCCGTCCACCCGTCCCAGCCCGACGCCCCGCGCGAGGGCGCCTCGCCGACGCCGCTCCCGCCGTCGTACGCGCCGCGCGCCGCGCGCGACGACGAGCCGGGCGTCGCGCGCTCGGCGGCCCCCGTCGCCGTCTCCGTGGGCCTGCTCTTCGGCCTCGCCGTCGCGGCGGCGTTCGTCGGCCGCGGCCTCATCGAGATGCTCACGAGCCTCGTCGGCGGCTCCTGACCCGACCGGTCGCGCGCCGCTCGCAGCCACCCCGCGGTGGCTCAGAACGCGTAGCCGAACCGGCCCCAGTCCGGGTCGCGCCGCTCGAGGAACGCGTCGCGCCCCTCGACGGCCTCGTCCGTCATGTACGCCAGGCGCGTCGCCTCGCCCGCGAAGACCTGCTGGCCCATGAGCCCGTCGTCCGCGAGGTTGAACGCGAACTTGAGCATCCGGATCGCCTGCGGCGACTTCGTCGCGATCACTCGCGCGTACTCGATCGCGAGCGCCTCCAGGTCCGCGTGGTCCGCGACCTCGTTCACCGCGCCCCACTCGTAGGCGTCCTGCGCCGAGTACTCCCGCGCGAGGAAGAAGATCTCCCGCGCGCGCTTCTGCCCCACCTGCCGCGCGAGGTACGCCGACCCGTAGCCGCCGTCGAACGACCCGACGTTCGCGTCGGTCTGCTTGAACCGCGCGTGCTCGCGGCTCGCGATCGACAGGTCCGCGACGACGTGCAGCGAGTGCCCGCCCCCGGCCGCCCACCCGTTGACGACCGCGACGACGACCTTGGGCATCGTCCGGATGAGCCGCTGCACCTCGAGGATGTGCAGGCGCCCCACGCGCCCCGGGTCGACGGCATCGCGCGTGTGCACGTCGCCCCCACCGTCGGGCGCGGTCGTGTACTGGTACCCGGAGCGGCCGCGGATGCGTTGGTCGCCGCCCGAGCAGAACGCCCAGCCGCCGTCCTTGGGCGAGGGCCCGTTTCCCGTGAGGAGCACGGTCCCGACGTCGGACGTCATGCGCGCGTGGTCGAGCACGCGGTAGAGCTCGTCGACGGTGTGGGGCCGGAACGCGTTGCGCACCTCCGGGCGGTCGAACGCGACGCGCACGACCGGCAGGTCGCGCACGACGGCGCCGTCCGGGTCGCGCTCGACGCCGCGGTGGTAGGTGATGTCGGTGAGCCCCTCGAACCCGTCGACGTCGCGCCACGCGCGGGGGTCGAACGTCTCGGAGACCTGGCGGGGGAGGGCGGGGGAGTCGTCGGTGCTGCTCACGCCCGCCACGGTAGCCGGTGCGCGGCCGGGCGGCGTGCGCGCGACGTCGTGAGGCCGAGGACGAGGCCCGCCGCCACGACGAGCGTCCCCACGAGGGGCCGCAGGCCCGGCTCCTCGAACCCGAGCACGACGGACGCGGCGAGCGCGGCGACGGGCAGCAGGCCCGCGAGGAGGCCCGCCCGCGCGGGGCCGATCGCCGCGAGCCCGGAGTACCACAGGAGGAACGCGACGGCCGTGACGACGACGGCGAGGAAGCCGAGCGCGGCGAGCTCCCCGGCGTCCGGCACCGCGAGGAAGGGGCGTCCGGCGAGGTGCTGCGCGGCCAGGCCGAGCGCCGCGAGCTGGGGGACGGCGAGCACGCACGCGTACGCGGAGACGCGCAGCGCGCCGAGCGTCGGCAGGAGCGGCACCGCGAGGAGCGAGAAGCACACCTCGCACGCGAGCGCGCCGAGCGCGAGCACGACGCCGACGGCGTCGCCCGAGCCGCCGCCCTCGACGACCACGACGCCGGCGGTCACGACGACCGCCGCCGCGAGCGTGCGCGCGGCGACGCGCCGGGCGCGCAGCGCGGCGGACGCGGCGAGCACGACGGGCGAGGCTCCGACGACGGCCCCGACGAGCGACGGGTCGGTGCGCGCGGCGCTCTCGACGACGAGGACGCTGAAGCCGACGAGGCCCGTCGCCGCGAGGGCGGCGAGCCGCAGCAGCGCGCGCGGCGACGGCACGACCCAGGGCGCGCGCCGCACGGCGAGGACGGCGAGCAGCACGAGCGCGGCGACGGCGTAGCGCACGGCCTGACCGCCGAGCACGGGGAAGCCGGCGAGCGCGGCCGACGCGACGAACGAGGCGCCGACGATCGCCATGGCGGCCGCGCAGCGCAGGTCGCCGGTCCGGGTGGCGAGCGTCCCGGTGGGGAGGGAGCGGGCGGGAGCGGTGGTCACCCGTCGACCGTAGGAGCGTGCTGGACCACCGTGCAGAGCCAGGTCGTGCCTGGTTCACTGGGCCAGATGACGACGCGCCTCGAGCCCGACGCGCTGCTGCTCGTCCTCGGCCCGCGCCCCGGCCGGGACGTCGGCCGGTGGCTGGGCGACGGGCTGCGCGCCGCGGTCGTGGACGGTCGGCTCGAGGCCGGGACCGTGCTGCCCTCGGGCCGGGACGCCGCGGCGGCGCTCGGCGTCTCGCGCGGGACGGTCACGGCCGCCGTCGACGTGCTCGTGGGCGAGGGTCTGCTCGTGTCGCGCCCGCGCTCGGGCGTCGTCGTGGCGTCTCTGCCCGCGCCCGACCGCGCCGCGCGCGCGGCGACCCGAGCGGAGCCGGCGCCGGGCGGCGGTGCGCCGCGCGGGGTGAGCGTGGGCACGCCCGACCCGGCGCTGTTCCCGCGCGCGGCGTGGGCGCGCGCGGTGCGCGACGGCGTCCGCGGTCTCGCCGACGCCGACCTCGGTTACCCGGACCCGCAGGGTCTGCCCGCGCTGCGCGAGGCGCTCGCGGTGCACCTGCGCCGAGCGCGCGGCGCCCACGTGACGGCGTCCGACGTCGTCGTGGTCAGCGGCGTGGCGCAGGGGCTCGCGCTGCTCGCGCGCCTCCTCGCGACCGGCCGGGTCGCCCCGAGCCCGGGCGTGCGCGGGGGCCCCGCGCCGGGGGATCCGGTGCGCGTGGCGGTGGAGGACCCGTCGTCGCGCGGGGCGCTCGACCTGCTGCACGACGCGGGTCTGCGCACGGCCGGGGTGCCGGTCGACGCGGACGGGCTGCGGGCCGACCTGCTGCCGGACGACGCGCGCGCCGCGCTCGTGACGCCGGCGCACCAGTTCCCGCTCGGGGTCGTGCTCGCGCCCGCGCGGCGCCGTGCCCTGCTCGCGTGGGCAGCGGCGGGGGACCGGCTCGTCCTCGAGGACGACTACGACGCCGAGCTGCGCTACGACCGCCGGCCCGTGGCGTCGGTGCAGGCGCTCGACCCGGAACGTGTCGTACTGCTCGGCTCGGTCTCCAAGCTCCTGTCCCCGGCGCTGCGCCTCGGCTGGGTCGTCGCGCCGCCGCGCGTCGTGGGCCCGCTCGTGGAGGCGAAGCGCCGTGCGGACCTCGGCACGTCCGTGCCGGAGCAGGCGGCGCTCGCGGCGCTGCTCGGCTCGGGCGCGTACCAGCGGCACCTGCGGCGCGCGCGGCTCGTGTATCTGCGGCGGCGGCGCGCGCTGCTCGACGCGCTCGCGACCGCCCTGCCCGGCGTCCGCGTGGGCGGTGTCGCGGCGGGGCTGCACCTCGTCGTCCCCGTCCCGGGCCCGGCCGCGGAAGCGGCCGCGGTCGCGGGGCTGCGCGCCGTGGGCGTGCCGGCGGATCCTCTCGGGGGCACGTCCTCGGGTCGTGCCGGGCACGGCGTGGTCGTGGGCACGGCACGCGTCCGGGAGGGCGACGTGCCGGGGGTCGTGCAGGTGCTCCGGGCCGCGTGCTTGACGCCGGACGAGGAACTGGTACGTTAGTACCAGTTCTGCGCACGACGGCGGGCCCTGCCACCCGGTGCGCCGACCCCAGGGAGCATCCCCATGGCATGGATCGTCCTCATCGCGTCCGGCATGCTCGAGGCCGGCTGGGCGCTGAGCCTCAAGGCCTCGCACGGCTTCACGCGCCTGTGGCCCAGCGTCGGGTTCGTCGTCATGCTCGTGCTGAGCATGGTCGGGCTGAGCATCGCCCTGAAGTCGCTGCCCGTGGGCGTGGCCTACGGTGTCTGGGTGGGGATCGGCGCCGCGCTGACGGCGGTCCTCGCCGTCGTCCTGTTCGACGAGCCCGTGACCGTCCTCAAGGTGATCTCCCTCGTGCTGATCGTCGCCGGGGTCGTCGGGCTCAACCTCTCCGGGGGAGGGCACTGACACCGATGCCGACCGAGACCGCCCCGTCGCGGCCCGCGCCGCGCCGCCAGGCCCGCGGCGTCGCACGCCGCGAGGCGATCGTGCGCGCCGCCGCCGACCTCATCCTCCGCGAGGGCCCCGCCGCGGTGACGCACCGCGCCGTCGCGGCCCGCGCCGACGTCCCGCTCGCCGCGACGACCTACTACTTCACGGGCCTCGACGACCTCATCGGCGCGGCCGGCGAGGTCATCGTCGCGGGCTGGGCCGAGCACGCCCGCGGGGCCGCCGAGCGCGCGGCCCGCGGCGGCGACCGCGCGCGCCTCGACGCCCACGTGCTCGTCGACGCGGTGCTGCCGCCGGGCGGCGAGTCCGAGGTGCGGGGCTTCTACGAGCACCTCGTCGGGGCCGGGCGCTACCCGGCGCTCGCGCGCGCCTACGGCGAGGGTCGCCAGGGCCTCGACGACGCGATCGCGCAGCTCCTCGCCGTCCGCGGCCTCGGCAGCGTCCCGCCCGCGCTCGTCGTGGCCGTCGTCGACGGCGCCGCGGTGAGCGCGCTGAGCGAGGGTCGCGACGTGCGCGCGCTCGCCGTCCAGCTCGTCGCCGACCTCGTCGGGCGCGCCGCCGCGAGCTGACCCCGGCGGGCGGCGGGCGCGACCGGCCCCGGCCGCCCGGTAGCCTCGCGGGCCATGAGCCGCCGACCACCAGCCCCCCGGCCCTCCGTGCGCGACCGCCTGGTCCCGGAGGGCGTGCGGGCCGTCACGTCGACCGTCGTCGCGCTCGTCGTCGCCCCGCTCGTCGTCGTGCTCACGGCGGGCCCGCTCGGCCTCGACCCGGACGGCGTGCCCGTGGCCGCCGGGCTCCTGGCGTGGGCCGTGCTCTCCGGGCTCTACTGCACGCTCACGTGCGTCGCGTTCGCGGGACGCCGCGGGCGCGCGCTCGAGCGGGCGCTCCTCGACGCCCACCCGGACGGGCGCGGGCGCGCCCGCAGGCTGCTCCTCGGGGGCGGGTCGGCCGCGTGGTCGGTCCAGTTCGCCGTCATGGCACTGCTCGTCGGGGTCGCGCTCGCCCAGGGGTCCGCGTGGGCCGCCGTCCCCGGGATGACGGTGCTCGGCGTCGCGGTGATCGTCGCGTCGTGGGTCACGGTCCTCGTCTCCTACACGGTGCACTACGCACGCCGCGACGTCGCCGCCGGCGGCGCGGGCGGGTTCGGGTTCCCCGGTGACGGCCCGCGGGCCTTCGCCGACTACGTGTACCTCGCCGCGGGCGTGAGCACGACGTTCTCCACCGCCGACGTCACGGTGCTCGACACCGCCACGCGCCGCATGGTCACGACGCACGCCGTCGTCGCGTTCGCGTTCAACGCGGTCATCGTCGCCCTCGTCGTCGTCGTGCTCGTCAGCTCCTGAGCGCGGCGCCCGGGTGGTGATGCGGCGTGCTGCCGCCGGTGGTGACATAGCCTGGAGGCGTGCCCGACTCCCGCACCGTCGTCTACCGCACCCGGCTCACCACGCGCTTCCGCGGCCTCGACACGCGTGACGGCGTGCTGCTGCGCGGCGACGCCGGGTGGGGCGAGTTCTCACCGTTCTGGGACTACGACGACGCCGAGTCCGCGGCCTGGCTGCGCGCGGCGCACGAGGCCGCGCACCACGGGTGGCCCGACGCCGTCCGCGACCGCGTGCCCGTCAACGTCACCGTGCCCGCGGTCGGGCCCGACCGCGCGCGCGAGCTCGTCGCGGCGTCCGGCGGGTGCCGGACCGCGAAGGTCAAGGTCGCGCAGCGGGGCCCCGACGGCGCGCTCGAACCGCTCGACGCCGAGGTCGCGCGGCTCGAGGCCGTGCGCGACGCGCTCGGCCCGGACGGCCGGGTGCGGGTGGACGCGAACGGCGCGTGGGACCCCGACGAGGCGCTGCGGCGCCTGCCGCACCTCGACCGCGCAGCGGGCGGGCTCGAGTACGTCGAGCAGCCGTGCCCGGACGTCGCGGGGCTCGCGGCCGTCCGGCGCGGCCAGCGCGGCGACACCGCCGTGCCCGTCGCCGCGGACGAGTCGATCCGGCGCGCCGAGGACCCCCTCGCCGTCGTGCGCGCCGACGCCGCGGACGTCGTCGTGCTCAAGGTCCAGCCGCTCGGCGGCGTGCGCGCGTGCCTCGACCTCGCCGAGCAGGTGCGGCTGCCCGTCGTCGTGTCGTCCGCGCTGGAGTCGTCCGTCGGCATCGCCGCGGGCGTCGCGCTCGCCGCGGCCCTGCCCGAGCTGCCGTACGCGTGCGGGCTCGCGACCGTCAACCTCTTCGCGGCGGACGTCACGGACGCCCCGCTCGTCCCCGTCGGCGGCGCCCTGCCCGTGACCCGCCCCGCCCCGTCCGCCGCCGCGCTCGCCACGACCGCGCCCGACCCCGGGACGGACCGGCGCTGGCGCGAGCGACTCGACCGCGTCGCGGGCCTCCTCGCGTCGGCGGGGGGTGCCCGGTGAGCGACCTGCTGCTCGACGGCCTCGACGCCCAGCCCCCCGCGGTGCGCAGCGCGTTCGCGCTCGTGCACCGCCTCGTGCTCGGCGGCGTCGCCGACGTCGTGCTCGCCCCCGGGTCGCGCAGCGCGCCGCTCGCCTACGCGCTCGCGGCGGCGTCCGACCACGGGCTCCTGACGCTGCACGTGCGCGTCGACGAGCGCTCGGCCGGGTTCCTCGCCGTCGGGCTCTCGCGCGGCGCGGGCCCGCTCGACCGCGCGGGCGTGGCGCTGCCGCGCCCGGTCGCCGTCGTCACGACGTCGGGCACGGCCGTCGCGAACCTGCACCCCGCGGTGCTGGAGGCGCACCACACGGGCGTCCCGCTCGTGCTGCTCACCGCCGACCGGCCGCACGAGCTGCGCGGCACGGGGGCGAACCAGACGACGCACCAGGCGGGGATCTTCGGCCCCGCCGTGCGGTTCGCGGCCGACGTCCCCGCGCCCGACGGCCGGCCCGGCGAGGTGCGCGACCTGCTCGCGCTCGCGGGCCGCGCGCTCGGCGAGGCGCTCGGCGCGCGCTCGGGTCACCCCGGCCCCGTGCACCTCGACCTCGCGTACCGCGAGCCCCTGGTCCCGCTCGGCAGCGTCGGCGGCGCCGCACCCGCGCGCGCGGCTGCACCGGCGCCCGCTCCCGACGCCGCGCGTGCGACCGCGGCCG
>NZ_WMKA01000029.1 GCF_009711085.1 Cellulosimicrobium composti | reverse complement strand
CGGCGAGCGCGGCCAGGGCGGCCCACCGCGCGTCCCCCGTCGCGACGACGAGCGGCGCGGCCCCCGCGAGGAGGCACACGGCGGCCGTGAGGGTGGGCACGACCGCGCGCGCGAGCCGGGTCCGGCGCGCGCCGAGCGGGACGAGGGCGTCGACGACGGGCGCCATCTCCGCGGTGCGCGCGCCCTCGGCCCCGAGCACGGCGGCGCCGAGGCCGGCCACGACCAGCACACCGAGGAGCCCGAGCCCGGAGCCGAGACCGGGGACCTGCTGCGCGACGACGGTCAGCGCGCCGAGGCCGACGAGCTGCGCGAGCGCGGAGGGGCTGCGACCGAGGAGCACGAGGTCGGCCGCGACGACGGCGCCGAACGGGCCCCGCACGACCCCGAACCGCCGCGGCCGCCGGACGCGCACCCGGGCTGCGCCCGCCCGGCGCAGGGCGCGGCCGAGGTCGCGCGTGTCGACCGAGAGCACGGCGCCGCCCACCTGGTCCGCGACCGCGCTCTGCGCGCGCAGGACGGTCGCGCCGAGCGACTCCAGCCCGCGCCACCAGCGCAGCACGAGGACCGCGGCGACCGCGAGGAGCCCGACCGCGACGAGCGGGGGCGCGGCGAGCGCGGGCAGCCCGGGGCGTCCGGCGGCGACGAGCGCGAGGCCCGCCACCGGCACGGCCGCGACGGCGACGTCGCTCGCCCGCGCGAGCACGGCCGCGGCGCGGGGCGACGGCTGGGCGAGCCCCGCGACCGTGACGAGCAGGAGACCGAGCGCGCCGCCCGTGAGCACGGCCCGCAGCGACGGGCCGGCGTCGAGACCGGCGGCGACCGCGACGACCGCGGTCCCGACCGCGCCGACGACGCCGCCGAGCAGCACCGCCCGGACGAACGACGGCACGACGAGCCCACGCCGGTCCGCCGGCGTGGGCACCCACCAGCGCACGCCCGCGCTGCCCACGCCCACCGGCCCGAGCCGCACGACCGTCCCCGCGAGGAACGCGAGCAGCGCGGCCGTCCCGAGCGCCTGGACCCCGCCCGGCCCGAGCACCTGCCCCGAGCCGGTCGCGGCCCCGCCGTCGAGCGACGAGCGGAGCATCGTGGCGAGCCCGACCACCCAGACCGTGGCGAGCGCGACGGACACGACCGCGTACGCGACGTCGACGACGATCTCCCCCGGTCCGGCGTCCGCGCGCGCCGCCGCGGCGCGCACGGTCAGGCGCCGCAGCTCGCGGCCGGTGAGCAGCTCGTCGGGGTCGGTCCGCGGCGCGTGCACCGCGGTGCCCTCACCGTCGTCGCGGCCCGCGCGTCGTGTCGACCCGGGAGCTCCGTCGGGGCGGCGCGCGTCGGCCACCGTCAGCGCACCGCCAGGAGCGCGTCGTGCGCATCCGCCGGGTCCAGCGCGACGCACGCGTCGTCGCCGACGAGCAGACCGCGGGCGCCGGTCCGGGCGACGAGATCGGGGTCGTGCGTCGCGAGGACCACCGCGACGCCGTCCCGCGCGTCGTCGACGAGCAGGCCCGCGAGCCGCTCGCGCATCCCCGGGTCGAGACGCTGCTCGGGCTCGTCGAGCACGAGCAGCTCGCGCGGGCGCGCGAAACCCGACGCGAGGAGGAAGCGGCGGCGCTGGCCCGACGAGAGCGCCGACGGCAGCGCGCCCGCCTGGTCGGCGATCCCGAACCGGTCGAGGAGGGCGTCGACCACGGCGCCCGCCCGGGCCACGCCGTGCCCGCGCGCGACGAGCACGAGGTGCTCGCGCACGGTGAGCGCGGGGAAGAACGCGTCGTCGTCGAGCACGCCCGCGACGCGCGCGCGGAAGTCCCGCTCACGCTCGTCGACGTCGCGACCGAACGCCCGCACGACGCCGCCGAGCGGCGCCTGCAGGCCGAGGACCGTGCGCAGGAGCGTCGACTTGCCGCTGCCGTTCGCGCCGATGACGACCACGAGGTCGCCGGGCGCCACCGTGAGGTCGACGGGAGCGCAGACCGCGACGTCCGCGTAGCCGACGCGCAGGCCGCGCGCCTCGAGGACGGGAGCCGCGGACGGCACCGTCAGGCCTCGGTCGCGGGCCCCGTGGACCCCGCGTCCGCGGCGAGGATCTCGCGGACGCGCGCGACGTCGTCGTGCATCTGGGCGACGAGGGGCTCGATCCCGTCGAAGCGCAGCGTGGGGCGCAGCCGCTCGACGAGCTCGAGGACGACGTCCTCGTCGTAGAGGTCGAGGTCCGCGCGGTCGAGCACGTAGGCCTCGACGCGGCGCTCCACCCCGTCGAACGTCGGGTTGGTCCCGATCGAGATCGCGGCCGGGAGCCGCACGTCCGGGTGCCCGGGGTCGGCGCTCGCGAGCTGGGGCCGCTCGAGCCAGCCCGCGTACACGCCGTCAGCGGGAACCATGCCGCTGATCGCGCCGAGGTTCGCCGTGGGGAAGCCGAGCTCGCGGCCGCGCGCGTCGCCGTGCACGACCGTGCCGCGCACGCGGTGCGCCCGCCCGAGGATGCGCGCGGCCTCGCGCACGTCGCCCGCCGCGAGCAGCGCGCGCACGCCCGTGGAGGACCACCGCACCTGCGAGTCACCGGGTGTCGCCTCGTCGGTGACGGGCACGCCCTGGTGCTGGCCGACGTCGTCGATCGCCACGACGTCGAAGCCGTGGCGCGCGCCGAGCTCGACCATCGTCGCCATGGTGCCCGCGTTGTCGCGCCCGAACCGGACGTCGTGCCCGACGACGACGGCCCCGGCGTGCAGACCGTCGACGAGGTAGGTGCGCACGAACTCCTCGGGGGTCTGGCGGGCGAAGTCGAGCGTGTACTCGACGAGCAGGACGGCGTCGAGACCCGTCCCCGCGAGCAGCTCGACCCGGTCGGCGATGCCCGTGATGAGCTCGGGCGCGCTCTCGGGGCGGTGTACGACGGCCGGGTGCGGGTGGAACGTCACCGCCACGGCGCGCGCGCCGCGCTCGCGGGCGAGGTCGACGATCCGACCGAGCACCTGGGCGTGGCCGCGGTGGACGCCGTCGAAGTTGCCGATCGTCACGACCGACGGGCCGAAACCCGGGGGAACCTGGCTGAGGTCCGTCCACAGGTGCACGCGAGAACTCCTCAGGTGAGCGGGTGGCCGGCGACGTGCGGCCCGGGCGGGCCGACCGCGCCGCCGGAGGTCGGGCGGGCCGCCGGGGAGACGTCGGCACCGCGCTGGACAAGACTGCCACGCCCGGCGCCCCGCGCCGAACCGGAGGGTCAGGCGGGGGCGAGCACGAGCACGGGTCGCGCGAGGTCCGCGCCGCCGCGGCGGGTGTCCTCGACGAGCGCGACGAGCTCGCCCGCCGGGGAGATCGCCGCCGTCGTCCCGGGCGCCCCCGTCGCGGGCACCCACTGCCCGTACGACAGCGCCGTCGCCTCCGGCGCGGTGAGCTCGCGCACGGGGAACGTCGCGCGCGCGGCGTCGGCGAGGGGCAGCGTCGCGAGGACGCCGTCCCGGTCAGCCTGCGCCTCGAGGTCCTCGAGCGTCGAGGCGACGTCGAGCCCGTAGCCGCCCACGCGCGTGCGGCGCAGCGCCGTGAGGTGCCCGCCGACCCCGAGGGCGTCGCCGAGGTCGCGCGCGAGGGCGCGCACGTACGTGCCCGAGGACACGGTCACGGCGACGTCCACGTCGAGCGCGGGTGGCGCGTCGTCGGGCAGACCGGCCTCGCCCGGCGCCACGGGACGCACGTCGAGGACGTCGAAGCGCGAGACGACGGCGGGCCGCGCGGCGAGCGCGACGTCCTCGCCCGCGCGGGCCCGGGCGTAGGCGCGCTTCCCGTCGACCTTGATCGCGCTCACCGTGCTCGGCACCTGGAGGATCTCTCCCGTGAGGTCGGCGACCGCGCGGTCGAGGTCGGCGCGCGCGACGCCGGACGCGTCGGCCGCGGCGACGAGCTCGCCCTCGGCGTCGTCGGTCGTCGTGGCGGCGCCGAGCCGGATCGTCGCGTCGTAGTCCTTGTCCGCGCCGACGACGTACGTGAGGAGCTTCGTCGCGCGGCCGACGCCGAGCACGAGCACGCCCGTGGCCATCGGGTCGAGCGTGCCGGCGTGGCCGACCTTGCGCGTGCCCGCGAGGCGTCGGGCGCGCCCCACGACGTCGTGGCTCGTCCACCCGCCCGGCTTGTCGACGACGACCAGGCCGTCGGGCGCGGTCGGCGGCCGACGCGGGGCACGGTCGCGCGGGCCCTCGGTACGCGCGCTCATCGGGCCTCCCCCGCCGCCGCGCGGCCGGGACCGTCCGACGGGTCGACCGTGCACCGCACGAGCACCGCGAGCACCGGGTCGTCGTCCGCGTGGGCCGGGGCCTGGACGGCGAACAGCGTGTTGAGCAGCATGCCGCGCGCCACGAAGTCCCGCGCCTCCTCGTCGCTCGCCCCGGCGCGCGTGCGGTACAGGTCGAACGCGCGGGCCAGCACCTCGCGCGCCCGGGTGCCGAGCACCGGGTCGGAGCCGAGCACGAACCCGTGCATGAGGACGCGGAGCTGGTCCGGGTCGGCGATGAGCCGCGTGTACGCCTCGCCCATCGCCGACTTCGCGCCGGGGCCGGGCGGGACGGCCTCGAACCGCGCGACGATCTCGCTCGCGACGCGGTCGAACACCTCGCGGAACAGCTCCTCCTTGGTCCCGAACAGCCGCACGACGTACGGCTGGGACACCTGCGCCGCGCGCGCGACCTGGTCGGTGCTCGTGCCCGCGTAGCCGCCCCGGGCGAACACCGCGGTCGCCGCGTCGAGGATCTGCTCGCGGCGCTCGTCGCGCGTCATGCGCCGGGCCGGTGCGTCGGAGGTCATGGTTGACAGGTTATCAGTCGATAACTAGCGTCACTCAGGTAGTAATCAATCAATGCTTACAGTCTGGGAGGCCTCGGCCATGTCACTCCCCTCGACCCACGTCGCACCCGGTCGCGCGACCGTCGCGGACGCCCCGGAGCGCCGCCCGCCCGCCGCGGACACGCCCACCGCCCTGCGCGCGACGGAGCGCCGCCCGCGGCCCGTCGCGCTCGCCCTCGCCGCGGCGTCGCTGCCCATGTTCATGGCGACGCTCGACAACCTCGTCGTCACCGGGGCGCTGCCCGTGATCTCCGAGGCGCTCCGGCCGACCGTCGAGCAGCTCCAGTGGTTCGTCAACGCGTACACGCTCGCCTTCGCCACGCTCATGCTGCCCGCGGCCGCGCTCGGCGACCGCCTCGGCCGGCGCCGCGTCTTCGTCGGCGGCATCGCGCTGTTCACGCTCGCCTCGGCGGCCGCCGCCCTCGCCGACACCCCGGGCGCGCTCGTCGCGGCCCGCGCGGTCCAGGGCGCGGGCGCGGCCGCGATCTTCCCGCTGTCGCTCACCCTCCTCGTCGGGGCGGTCCCGGCCGCGCGCCGCGCGCTCGCGATCGGCGTCTGGGGCGGCGTCTCCGGCCTCGGCGTCGCCCTCGGCCCCCTCGTGGGCGGCGCCGTCGTCGAAGGGCTGAGCTGGCAGGCGATCTTCTGGCTCAACGTTCCGGTCGCGGCCGTCGGCGTGCCCCTCGTGGTCGCCGCGCTGCGCGAGTCCTTCGGCCGCCGGCAGCCGTTCGACGTGCCCGGCCTGCTCCTCGCCGGCGGCGGTGTCCTGCTCGCCGTGTGGGGCATCGTCGACGCCGAGCGGCGCGGCTGGGGCTCGGCCGCGACCCTCGCGACGCTCGCCGCCGCGGTGACGCTCCTCGTGCTCTTCGTCGTGCGGGAGTCCCGCACGGCGCACCCGCTCGTCCCGTTGCGCCTGTTCCGCTCGCGCAGCTTCAGCGCCGCCAACGTCGCGAGCCTCGCGTTCGCGGTCGGGATGTTCGGCGCGGTGTTCCTGCTCACCCAGTTCCTCCAGGTGGGCCAGGGCTACTCCCCGCTCGAGGCCGGCGTCAGGACCCTCCCCTGGACGGCCGCGCCCATGGTCGTCGCGCCGCTCGCGGGCGTGCTCGCATCCCGGGTCGGCGTGCGCCCGCTCGTCGTCACCGGCCTCGCGCTGCAGACCGTCGCGCTCGGCTGGATGGCCCTCCTCGTGGACGCCGACCCGAGCGCCTACGGCACGCTCGTCCCGGCGTTCGTCCTCGCCGGGGTCGGCATGGGCCTGACGTTCGCACCCGTCGCGACGGCGGTGCTCGCCGAGGTCGCGGACGCCGACCACGCGACCGCGAGCAGCGTCAACGCGACCCTGCGGGAGATCGGCGTCGCGCTCGGAGTCGCCCTGCTCACCGCGGTGTTCCTCGCCGCGGGCGGCGCGCTCACGCCGACCGCCTTCGCGACCGGGCTGGTCCCGGCCCTCGTCGTCGGGACCGTCGTGCTCGCCGTCGCGACCGCCGCCGCGCTCTTCCTCCCGCGGGGCGCCGGACGCTGACCGCGCCCCGGGCACGACGAAGGGCCGGTGATCGCACGCGCTGCGTGCCGCCACCGGCCCTTCGTCCGCGGTCGGCGAGGTCAGCCCTCGTCCGCCTCGTCGTCCTCCGCCGTGCGGTACGGGTCCGCGTCCCCGGCGAAGGTCTTCCCCTCGCGCAGGGCCGCGAGCTCCGCGTCGCGGCGCCGTGCCTCGACGAGCGCGGCGTCGAGGTGCGCGGCCGTCTCGGGGACCGAGTCCAGGTGGAACTCGATCGTCGGCGTCAGGCGGATCCCCGTCTGCTTGCCGACCTCGGACCGGATGAGGCCCTTCGCGCTCTCGAGCGCCGCGGCCGTCCCGGCCCGCTCCTCGTCCGAGCCGTAGACCGTGTAGAACACCGAGGCGTTCTGCAGGTCGCCCGTGACGCGCACGTCCGTCACGGTGACGAACCCGAGGCGCGGGTCCTTGATCCGCGTGTCGAGGAGCTGCGCGACGATCTCCTTGATGCGGTCGGCGAGCTTCCTCGCCCGAGGGTTGTCGACCATGTCTTCTTCCTTTCGTGCCGAGCGTTCCGGCCACCGGCGACGACGGACGCCGACGTGCCCCGGGTGGAGAGACGCCCGGGGGCGGCCACGAACCGTGACCGCCCCCGGGCGTGACGAACGTCAGGAGCGCGGCTTCTCGCGCATCTCGAACGTCTCGATCGTGTCGCCGACCTGGAGGTCGTTGAACGAGCCCAGACCGATACCGCACTCGAAGCCCTCGCGGACCTCGGTCGCGTCGTCCTTGAACCGCTTGAGCGACTCGACCGTGAGGTTGTCCCCGATGACCTTGCCGTCGCGCAGGACCCGCGCCTTGGCGTTGCGGCGGATCTCGCCCGAGCGGACGATCGACCCGGCGATGTTGCCGAACTTCGAGGAGCGGAAGATCTCGCGGATCTCCGCGGTGCCCAGCTGGGCCTCCTCGTACTCCGGCTTGAGCATGCCCTTGAGCGCGGCCTCCACGTCCTCGATCGCCTGGTAGATGATCGAGTAGAAGCGGACGTCGACGCCCTCGCGCTCGGCCAGGTCCTCGACGCGCTCGCCGTACTTCACGTTGAAGCCGATGATGATCGCGTTGTCGACCGTCGCGAGGTTGACGTCGTTCTGCGTGATGGCACCCACACCGCGGTGGATGACGCGCAGCTGGACCTCGTCGCCCACGTCGATCTTGAGCAGCGCGTCCTCGAGGGCCTCGACGGCACCGGACACGTCGCCCTTGAGGACGAGGTTGAGGGTCTCGACCTTGCCCTGCTGGAGGGCCTGCGTGAAGTCCTCGAGGCTGATGCGCTTGCGGCGCTTGGCCAGGAGGGCGGCGCGCTCGGCGGCCTCGCGCTTCTCGGCGATCTGGCGCGCGGTGCGCTCGTCGGGCGCCACGAGGAACGTGTCGCCCGCGCTCGGCACCGACGCGAGACCGAGCACGAGGACCGGACGGGCGGGGCCCGCCTCGGTCACGGCGTTGCCGTGCTCGTCGAACATCGCGCGGACGCGGCCGTGGGCCGTGCCGGCGACGATCGCGTCACCGACGTGCAGCGTGCCGGACTGGACCAGGACGGTCGCGACGGCGCCGCGGCCCTTGTCCAGGTTCGCCTCGATGGCGACACCGCGCGCGTCCTTGTCCGGGTTGGCGCGCAGGTCGAGCGAGGCGTCCGCCGTGAGCAGGACGGCCTCGAGGAGGTCGTCGATGCCCATGTTCTGCTTCGCGGACACGTCGACGAACATCGTGTCGCCGCCGTACTCCTCGGCCACCAGGTTGTACTCGGTGAGCTGCTGGCGGATCTTGGCGGGGTTGGCCCCCTCCTTGTCCACCTTGTTGACCGCGACCACGATCGGCACGTCCGCCGCCTGGGCGTGGTTGAGCGCCTCGATCGTCTGCGGCATCACGCCGTCGTCCGCGGCCACCACGAGGATCGCGATGTCCGTGACCTGGGCGCCACGGGCACGCATGGCGGTGAACGCCTCGTGACCCGGGGTGTCGATGAACGTGATAGCCCGCTCGGTGCCCTCGTGCTCGTGGCGCACCTGGTACGCACCGATGTGCTGGGTGATGCCGCCGGCCTCGCCCGCGACGACGTCCGTCTGGCGGATCGCGTCGAGGAGCTTGGTCTTTCCGTGGTCGACGTGACCCATGACCGTGACGACCGGCGGACGAGCCATCAGCTCGTCGTCGCCCTCCGCCTCGAGCTCGGCGTCCAGGTCGATGTCGAAGGACCCGAGCAGCTCGCGGTCCTCCTCCTCGGCCGAGACCATCTCGATGACGTAGCCGAGCTCGGCCGCGAGGGTCCCGAAGGTGTCCTCGTCGAGCGACTGCGTCGCCGTCGCCATCTCACCGAGGTGGAACAGGACGGTCACGAGGCTCGCGGGGTTCGCGTCGATCTTGTCGGCGAAGTCGTTGAGCGAGGAGCCGTGGCGCAGGCGCACGACGGTCGAGCCGTTCCCGCGGGGAACCTGCACGCCGCCGAGCGACGGCGCCTGCATCTGCTCGAACTCCTGGCGCTTCGCGCGCTTCGACTTGCGCCCGCGGACCGGACGACCGCCGGCGCGCCCGAAGGCGCCCTGCGTGGAACCACGACCCGCGCCACCGCGGCCGCCGCCACCGGGACGACCGGCGAAGCCGCCGCCGGGGGCACCGCCACCGGGACGACCGCCAAAGCCGCCGCCACCGCCGCGACCTCCGCCGCCACCGCCCGGACGACCACCGGGAGCGGGGCGCTCACCGGGGCGACCGATGGAGGTGCGGCCGGGCATCATGCCCGGGTTGGGGCGGGGGCCGCCGGGGCGCGGGGCGGGACGCGGCCCGCCCGGACGGGGACCGCCCGCACGGTCGCCGGACGCCGCCGCGGCACCCTCGGTGCGCTCGGGACGCTGGCCGGGCCGGGGCATGCCCTGGCTCGACGCGAACGGGTTGTTGCCCGGGCGCGGGGCGCCGGGACGCGGGCCGCCCTGCCGGGGCATGCCCTGGCTCGGGGCGAACGGGTTGTTGCCCGGGCGCGGCGCGCCGGGACGCGCACCCGAGCCACCGGGACGGGGCGCGGGCGCGTTCGTGCCGCCACCCGGCTTGGGGGTCGCGGTGGGCTTCTTCTGCCCCGGCGCGGGCGCGGGACGCTGCGCGGCGGGGGCCTGCGGTGCCGGGGCCTGAGAGGCCGGGGCGGCAGGGGTCGGGGCCTGCGGCTCCGCGGGACGCGGGGCGGCGGGAGCGGGAGCCGGCGCCGAGGGCGCGGCGGGCTCGGCCTTGGCCGCGGGCTTCGGGGCCGGCTTCGGCGCGGCCGGACGGGCGGGGGCGGGTGCCGCCGCGGGCTTGCTCGCGCCGCCGCCCCCGGCGGGGAAGGCGTCGCGCAGCTTGCGGACCACCGGTGGCTCGATGGTCGAGGATGCCGAGCGGACGAACTCACCGAGCTCCGTCAGCTTGGTCATGATGGTCTTGCTCTCCACCCCGAGCTCCTTCGCGAGCTCGTAGACGCGGACCTTTGCCACAACTCTCCTGTCTCGGCCCGCCCCGGACAGGGAGGACCGTCGTTAGTGCTGGGTGCTCATCGCTGGGTACTCATCGGGTGCCCATCGGCTTCTAACCCGCTTCCTTGTCGACGTGTCGTGCAGTGCGGTCCCGCGGGACGGGACCGTGACGCATGGCTCAGCCGTGCTCCTCCGCCTGCGCCTCGATCACGGTGCGGACCGCGGCGAGGTCGAGGGGCCCCGCGACGCGCAGGGCCCGCGGGACGGCCCGCCGGCGTTCCGCCGCCTCGAGGCACCGGGTCGACGCGTGGAGCCACGCACCGCGACCCGGCAGCGACCGCCCGGCGTCCACCACGAGCCGCGGCTCGTCGGTGCTCGCGCCGGACCGGTCGAGGACCAGACGGAGAAGAGCTGACCGCAGGTCGCGCTCCCGGCATCCGACGCACGTGCGGACAGGACCCGGGCCCGTCGGGACGGGGCGGGTCGTGGTGTCCGGGGGCATGGTCGAGGTGCGGGCGCGCGGCCCGGTCGATGACAGTCTACCGCGCCGACCCGTCATCCGTGACCGTTCCACGCCCGGCAACTACCGGTCGGCAGTGCGAGGACCTGCGGGAGCGGCCCCGTCCGACCCCTCGGCCGGCGCGCCGCCCTCGTCCGAGCGGATGTCGATGCGCCAGCCCGTGAGCTTGGCGGCGAGGCGGGCGTTCTGCCCCTCCTTGCCGATCGCGAGCGAGAGCTGGAAGTCCGGGACGACGACGCGCGCGGCGCGAGCCGCCTCGTCGACGACCGTGACGGAGGACACACGCGCCGGGGACAGCGCGTTGGCCACGAACTGGGCCGGGTCGTCGCTGTGGTCGACGATGTCGATCTTCTCCCCGTGCAGCTCGGCCATGACGGCCCGCACGCGGGAGCCCATCGGACCGATGCACGCACCCTTGGCCCCCAGGCCCGGGACGCGCGACCGCACCGCGACCTTGGTGCGGTGGCCCGCCTCGCGGGCGATCGCGGTGATCTCGACCGATCCGTCCGCGACCTCGGGCACCTCGAGCTCGAAGAGCTTGCGCACGAGGTTCGGGTGCGTCCGGCTCAACGTGATCTGCGCGCCCTTCATTCCCCGCGCGACCTCGAGCACGTACGCGCGCAGACGCTCGCCGTGCACGTACTCCTCGGTCGGCACCTGCTCGTGGGGCGGGAGCACGGCCTCCGTGCCGCCGACGTCGACGAGCACGACGCGCGGGTCGCGCCCCTGCTGGATGACGCCCGCGAGGACCTCGCCCTCCTTGCCGCGGAACGTGCCGAGGATCTGGTCGTCCTCCGCGTCGCGCAGTCGCTGCACGATGACCTGACGCGCCGTCGACGTGGCGATCCGGCCGAAGTCGGCCGGGGTGTGGTCGAACTCGGGACCGTACTCGACCGGGCCGCGCGGCACGTCGGGGTCGTCGGACTCGGGCGCGGGCAGCTCCTCGCGCGCCCACACCGTCACGTGCCCCGTCTTGCGGTCGAGCTCGACGCGCGCGCGGGTGTACGCGTCCGGGGTCCGGTGGTAGGCCGACAGCAGGGCCTGCTCGATCGCGGCGACCAGGACGTCGAGGCTGATGTCCCTCTCGCGCTCCAGCAGGCGCAGCGCGCTCATGTCCACGTCCATCGTCAGGCCTCCTCGTCGTGGGCGGTCGTGTCGTCGGTCGAGGCGTCGTCCGCGTCGTCGAGCCCGGGCAGGTCGGCCTCGAGCGCACGCTTGAGCTCGACCTCCACGTGGCCACGGACGACGTCCGCCAGAGGCACGACGCGCTCCGTCACGACCCCGCGCTTGCCGGGGACGTCCAGGTGCAGCTCGGTCTCGACCGGGGAGCCGGACCGCAGGCGCCCCTCGACCGTGCCGCCGTCGGCGAGCACGAGGCGCACGAGACGGCCGCGCGCGCGCCGGAAGTGGCGCGGCTCGGTGAGCGGGCGGTCGGTGCCGGGCGTGGAGACCTCGAGCGTGTACGCACCGTGGAGCCGGTCGACCGCGTCGAGCGCGGTCGAGATCGGGCGCGTCGCCTCGGCCACGGTGTCGAGGTCGAGGTTGCCCTCGACGTCGTCCGGGAGGTCGAGGACGACCCGCACCACCGACCGCGCGCCGGCGCGCGACACCGCGACGTCCTCGAGGTGGAGTCCTGCGTCGCGGACCGCGGGCTCGACGGCCTCGCGGACGCTCTCGCGGAGCGCGTGCGTCGCCGCGTCGCCTCCTGATGCCTTGCCGGGCTGACCGCCCGCCTGCCCTGCCATCACTCAGCTCCTGTCCGTGTCCCACGCCGGGTACCCAGACGACCGGTGTGTTGTTGTCGCGGTTCTCCCGGCGATCCGCTCGCCGGGACGTTCGACCGGGGACCAGCCTAACGACTCGCAGGCCCCGAACGTGACATCATCGCCCCCGATGACTCCCCACGCGACCCCGGACGACGCCGCGGCACGGCCCCGACGGCCCCGCGCGGCCCGCACGAGCCGCCGGGCGCACGCCGTCGTGCCGGTGCTCGCGGCGGTCCTCGCGACGAGCGTCCTGGCGGCCGGGTGCGGCGTCCGCCTCGAGACGCCGCCGCCCGCCGAGCCCTCCCCCGACGCGGTCGAGACGGCGCGCGCGGGCGCCGTGGACGACGCGCTCGCGGTCGCCGGTCTCGTGGCGGACGTCACGCCGCTCGTCACCGACCCGGCGGCCCTGGAGGTGCTCGAGCAGGCGTCCACGTTCGCGACGCAGCACGCCGACGCGCTCGGCGGCGTCTACGACTCGGGCCTGGGCGACCTCCTCGACCCCGACGACGGCGCGTCGGTGGGTGCGGACGGCGCACCGGACGAGCCCGCGCCGGAGGAGGCCGCGACCGATGGCGTCACGACAGGCGACGTCGCGACCGACGACGTGGTCGCGGCGCTCGTCGACGCCGCGCAGCGCGCCGGCGCCTCGGCCGACGTCGTGCCCGACGCCGGGCTCGCGCGCCTCCTCGCGTCCGTCGCCGCGTCCGAGCACCTCACGGCGCAGCGGCTCGCCGCGGTCACCGGCTCGACCGTCCCGGACGCCGCGGTCCCGCCCGCGCCCGTCGTCGAGGACGCGCCGGCGGGGGTCGGCGCCGCGGACCTCGCGACGCTCGTCGAGAGCGAGGACGCCGCCGGGTACGGCTACGAGGTGCGCGCGGCCCAGACCGACGGGGACGTGCGCACCGCCGCCGTCGCGCGCGCGGCCGAGCACCGGGCGCGCGCCCAGGCGTGGGCGGTGGTCGCGGGCACCGACGGGACCGCGCAGGACCCGCGGCGCGTCGCCTACGCGCTCCCCGACGACCAGGACGCCGCCGCGCTCGCGCGTCAGGTCGAGTCCGACCTCGCGCAGGCGTACGCGAGCCTCGTCGCCACCGCCGCCGCGTCGTCACGGTCCGCCGCGGTCGCGCTCCTCGCGGAGACGTGGGCGAGCGCGGTCGCGTGGGGCGCCGAGCCCGTCGCGTTCCCCGGGCTCCCGGAGCGGGCCGCGGGCTGACGCCCGCAGGTGCCGCCGCAGGACCGACACCACGACGACGCCGACGCCGACACGGGTGATGCCACCAAGGTGACGCCACGAGGGTGACGCGATGTGGGTGACGCCGCGGCGCGCGAGGACCGGCGCACCGGTCCCCCCGCACGGCGCGTCAGCCGAGCAGCTCGGCCACGCGGGCCGCGACGTGCTCGACGGCGTCCGCGACGGGCACCTGGACCGACTCGCCCGCGCGCGGGCGGACCTCGACGACGCCGTCGGCGAGGCCGCGGCCCACGACGAGCAGGAGCGGCACGCCGAGCAGCTCGGCGTCCTTGAACTTCACGCCGGGCGAGACCTTGGGACGGTCGTCGTAGACGACCTCGACGCCCCGGGCCGTGAGCTCGGTCGCGAGGCGCTCGGCCTCCTCGAACACGCTCGCGTCCTTGCCCGTGGCGAGCACGTGCACGTGCGCCGGCGCGACGTGCGCGGGCCACGCGAGCCCGGCGTCGTCGTGGTTGGCCTCCGCGAGCGCCGCGAGCACGCGCGTGACGCCGATGCCGTACGAGCCCATGGTCACGACGACCTGCTTGCCGTTCTCGTCGAGCACGGTGAGGCCGAGCGCCTGGGCGTACTTGCGCCCGAGCGCGAAGATGTGGCCGATCTCGATGCCTCGCGCGAGCTCGAGCGGGCCCGACCCGTCGGGCGCGGGGTCGCCCGCGCGCACCTCGGCGGCCTCGACGGTGCCGTCGGCGGCGAAGTCCCGCTCGGCCACGAGGTCGAACACGTGCTTGCCGGGCTCGTTCGCTCCGGTGATCCAGCGCGTGCCCGCGACGACGCGCGGGTCGAGGAGGTAGCGCACCGAGTGCCGCTCGGGCACCTCGCCCTCGGCGACGGTCGCGTCCGCGGGGGCCTCGCGGCGCGCGTTCGGGCCGAGGACCTGCGGGCCGATGTAGCCCTTGACGAGCTCGGGGTGCGCGGCGAAGTCGGCGTCCGTGGCGGGCTCGACCTCGGCGGGCTCGAACGCCGCGCCGACGCGCTTGAGGTCCACCTCGCGGTCGCCGGGCAGCCCGACGACGACGACCTCGCGGCGGCCGTCGGGGTGCGTGAGCGCGAGCACGACGTTCTTCAGCGTGTCCGCCGCCGTCCACGCGCGGTCGGGGCGCGGGAAGCGCGCGTTCGCGAGCGCGACGAGCGACTCGATCGTCGGGGTGTCGGGCGTGTCCTCGACGTGCGCGGCCGGGGCGTCGGCGTAGTCGACGTCCTCGGGGACGGGCGTGACGACCGCCTCGACGTTCGCCGCGTACCCGCCCGGCGAGCGCACGAACGTGTCCTCGCCGATCGCGGTCGGGGTGAGGAACTCCTCCGAGCGCGAGCCGCCCATGGCGCCGGACGTCGCGGCGACGATCACGTACTCGAGACCGAGCCGGTCGAAGATGCGCCGGTACGCCGCGCGCTGCGCCTCGTACGAGCGCTCGAGGCCCTCGTCCGTCGTGTCGAACGAGTAGGCGTCCTTCATGACGAACTCGCGGCCGCGGATGAGGCCCGCGCGCGGGCGCGCCTCGTCGCGGTACTTGGTCTGGATCTGGTAGATCGTCAGCGGCAGGTCCTTGTACGACGAGTACAGGTCCTTGACGAGGAGCGTGAACATCTCCTCGTGCGTGGGCGCGAGGAGGTAGTCGGCCTCCTTGCGGTCCTTGAGCCGGAAGATGTTGGGTCCGTACTCCGTCCAGCGGCCCGTCGCCTCGTACGGCTCCTTGGGCAGCAGCGCCGGGAAGTGCACCTCCTGCGCGCCCGCGGCCGCCATCTCCTCGCGGACCACGTCCTCGACCTTGCGCAGCACGCGCAGGCCGAGCGGGAGCCAGGTGTAGATGCCGGGGGCGGCACGACGGATGTAGCCCGCCCGCACGAGGAGCTTGTGGCTCGCGACCTCGGCGTCGGCCGGGTCCTCGCGCAGCGTCCGGACGAACAGGGTGGACAGGCGCAGGAGGTCGGCGCCCCGGACACGGGTGGAGCCCGCGGCGGGCGCGCCGGACGTGACGGAAGACATGCGCCCCACCCTACCGGCGGGGAGGATGTCCCCATGCCCGAGCTGCCCGAGGTCGAGGCCCTCGTCCGGTTCCTCGACGACCGCGCGACCGGCCGCACCGTCGTCACCGCGGACGTCGCGCAGATCGCCGCGCTCAAGACGTTCGACCCGCCGGTGACGGCGCTCATCGGCCGGGTCGTCGTGGGGGCGCGACGGCACGGCAAGTGGCTCGACCTGGTGCTCGCGCAGCCTCCGGGCGGCCCGGCGACCACGGCGCCCGACGCCGAGCTCCACCTCGTGTTCCACCTCGCCCGGGCCGGGTGGCTGCGCTGGTCGGAGAAAGCCCCGACGACGCCGGTGCGCCCGCGTCTCGGCGGGGGCGGCGGCGGCAAGGCCGCGGTGCTCGCGCTGCGCGTGCGGTTCGACGACGGGTCGGGCTTCGACCTCACCGAGGCGGGGACGCGCAAGCGTCTCGCCGTCCACGTGGTGCGTCGGCCCGAGGAGGTGCGGGCCGTCGAGACGCTGGGGATCGAGCCGCTCGACCCGGCCTTCACGCCCGAGGCCCTCGGCGCGCTCATGGCGGCGCGCAACCAGCAGGTCAAGGGGCTGCTGCGCGACCAGTCGTCGATCGCGGGGATCGGCAACGCCTACTCCGACGAGATCCTCCACGCGGCCCGGACGAGCCCGTTCAAGCTGACGCGCTCGTTCACGCCCGACGAGGTCGCGCGCGTGCACGCCGCCGTGGGCGAGGTGCTCGCCGAGGCGGTCGCGGCGTCGTCGGGCAAGCCGGCCGCCGAGCTCAAGGACGCCAAGCGCGCGGGGATGCGCGTGCACGGACGCACGGGGCTGCCGTGCCCCGTGTGCGGGGACACGGTGCGCGAGGTGAGCTTCGCCGACCGCAGCCTGCAGTACTGCGCGACGTGCCAGACGGGCGGGCAGGTCCTCGCCGACCGCCGGATGTCGCGCCTGCTCAAGTGAGGCCGGGGCCGGGCGCCGGACTCAGAACAGCACGGTCGCGTACGTGCCGACCTGCTCGAACCCGACCCGCCGGTACGTGGCGAGCGCGCGCGTGTTGTAGTCGTTGACGTAGAGCGAGACGACGGCCGGGCGGTGCCCGGCCGCGCCGTCGCCGTGCACCTCGCGCGCGAGCCGCACGACGGCGGCCATCCCGGGCGCCGCGAGGCCCTGGCCGCGGTACCGCGGGTCGACCCACACGCCCTGCACCTGCGCGACGAGCGGCGTCACCGCGCCGAGCTCTGCCTTGAACACGACGTGCGGCGCGCCCTCGCGCTCCCCCGCCGTCCGGACGAACGAGCGGCCGGCGAGCACGAGCGAGCGCACGCGCTCCTCGTACGCGCGCCCTCCGCCCTCGACGGGCGAGTAGCCGACCTCCTCGGTGAACATCGCCACGCACGCCGGGAGCACGATCGGCACCTCCGCCGGGACGGAGCGGCGCACGCCCGGGTCCGGCGCGACGTCCGGCTCGCGGTCGATCGCGAGCGACGGCTGGTTCGCGCGGATCTCGCGCGGGCTCGGCCAGTGCGGGGCGAGCAGGTCCCACAGCGCGAGCACCGCGTCCCGCTCCCCCACGACCGAGGACGAGCGCCGCCCCGCGTGGCGCGCGAGCTCGGCGAACGCCGTGACCGCCGCGTCGGCGCGTGACGCGTCGAGGGTCCGGGGCACCACGGGGACGAGGTTCGCGCCCGCCCAGCACACGGCCTCGAGCGGCCCGGCCGCGGGGAAGCCCCACGCCTGGCCGCCCGCGGCGTGCAGGCCCGCACGCTGGGCGACGACGAGCCGTGCCGCCGCGAGCGTCGACGCGACCGGGTCGCCCGCGCACACCGCGAGCGCCTCCGGGACGTCCGCGTCGAGGAGGACGCGCGCCCGCGCGTCGAGCCCGGTGCGCGCCCGTGGCCGCAACGCCGGGACGGACGGACGCCAGCGGGCCACGGGGACGTCAGCCGACCGTGACGACCGGGGGTCCGGCCTGGGCGTCGTTCTCCGGCGTCATGGTCTCCGCGATGCGCAGCGCCTCCTCGATGAGCGTCTCGACGATCAGCGACTCGGGCACCGTCTTGACGACCTCGCCCTTGACGAAGATCTGGCCCTTGCCGTTGCCCGACGCGACGCCGAGGTCGGCCTCGCGGGCCTCGCCCGGGCCGTTGACGACGCAGCCCATGACGGCGACGCGCAGCGGCACCTCCATGCCCTCCAGGCCGGCGGTGACCTTCTCCGCGAGCGTGTAGACGTCCACCTGGGCGCGGCCGCACGAGGGGCACGAGACGATCTCGAGCTTGCGCGGGCGCAGGTTGAGCGCCTGGAGGATCTGGTTGCCGACCTTGACCTCCTCGACCGGCGGGGCCGAGAGGGAGACGCGGATCGTGTCGCCGATGCCCTTGCTCAGCAGCGCTCCGAACGCCGTCGCGGACTTGATCGTGCCCTGGAACGCCGGGCCCGCCTCGGTCACGCCGAGGTGCAGCGGCCAGTCGCCCGCCTGGGCGAGCAGCTCGTACGCGCGCACCATGACGACCGGGTCGTTGTGCTTGACCGAGATCTTGAAGTCGTGGAAGTCGTGCTCCTCGAAGAGCGACGCCTCCCACACGGCCGACTCGACGAGCGCCTCGGGCGTCGCCTTGCCGTACTTCGCGAGCAGGCGCGGGTCGAGCGAGCCGGCGTTGACGCCGATGCGCAGCGACACACCGGCGTCGGAGGCGGCCTTGGCGATCTCCTTGACCTGGTCGTCGAACTTGCGGATGTTGCCCGGGTTCACGCGCACCGCGGCGCAGCCCGCGTCGATCGCGGCGAACACGTACTTGGGCTGGAAGTGGATGTCCGCGATGACGGGGATCTGCGACTTCTTCGCGATCGCCGGCAGCGCGAGCGCGTCGTCCGCGCTCGGCACGGCCACGCGCACGATGTCGCAGCCCGACGCGGTGAGCTCCGCGATCTGCTGGAGCGTCGCGTTGATGTCCGTCGTCGGGGTCGTCGTCATGGACTGGACGCTGATCGGTGCGTCGCCGCCGACCTCGACCTTGCCGACCTTGATCTTGCGACTGGCACGTCGCGGCGCGAGGACCGGCGGAGGGGCGGCAGGCATTCCGAGGTTGATGGGTACGCTCACGCCCCTAGTATCCCCCGCCGGGCGTCCGACGCCGCACGTCGGGGGTGTCCGGGACGTCACCTTCCCGCCGGGTCCGGCGCATCTTCGCGGACCCTCCACGCGCGAGACGCCGGGCGCGCGCACGCCGACGGCGGTCGGCGGCGCTAGGTGAGCCGTATCGGGTTCAGGACGTCGGCGAGGATGAGCACCGCCCCGACCCCGAGCAGGACGAAGAACATCACGTACGCGACCGGCATCATCCGGGCGACGTCCGCGGGACCCGGGCGCGGGAGCCCCCGCACCCGGGCGACGGTGCGCTTGGCCCCCTCGTAGAGCGCGTTCACCACGTGCCCGCCGTCGAGCGGCAGGAGCGGGATGAGGTTGAACACGAAGAGCGCGACGTTGAGCGCGGCGAGCAGCGAGAGGAACCCCGCGACCTGCGTCACCACGGCGTTGTCGCTGTCGGCGATCGCGACGGCGATCTGCCCGACCCCGACGATGCTCACGACGCCGTTCGGGTCCCGCTCGCCCCCGCCGAACGCGGCGGACGCGGCGTCGGCGACCTTGACGGGGAGGGTCGCGATGATGCCGACGGTGCCGCTGACCTGCTGCCACGTCAGCTCGAGCGCGGGGCCGACGCCGGCCGACCGGCGCTCCGCGGTCGGCGTGAACCCGACGTACCCCGCGGGCTCCGTGACGGGCTCGCCCACGTCGTCGACCACGAGGGTGCCGTCCGCCGCGACCACCTGCCGCTCGACGGGGACCGGCGTCATGGTGAGCTCGACCCGCTGCCCGTCGCGCTCCACCACGACGGGCACGGTCTCGTCGGCGGCCCCCTGGATCGCCCCCGACAGCTCGTCCCACGAGTCGACCGGGACGCCGTCGAACGCGACGATCGTGTCGCCCGCCTCGAGGCCGGCGGCGGCCGCCGGCGACTGCGGGTCGGTCGCGCCGCACTCGCTCTGCTCCGCCGTGACGGCCGGGGGGACGCACGGCGTGACGTTGCCGACCGTCGTCGTCACCGTCGGCACGCCGATGCCCACGGCGACGACGAGCGTGAGCACCACGGCGACGAGGAGGTTCATGACGGGGCCGCCGAGCATGACGACGACCTTCTTGGGCGCGGAGAGGTTGTAGAACGCCCGGTGCTCCTCGCCGGGGCGGATCTCCTCCGTGCTCGCGTCCCGCGCGTCGGCGACGACCTGCGAGAAGAAGCCGTTCCGTCGTGGACGCGCTCCGGCCGGTGCGGGCGGGTACATGCCGACGAGCCGCACGTAGCCGCCGAGCGGGACCGCCTTGAGGCCGTACTCCGTCTCGCCCTTCGTGCGAGACCACAGCGTCGGGCCGAACCCGACCATGTACTGGCTCACCCGGACGCCGAACCGCTTCGCGGGCACCATGTGGCCGATCTCGTGCAGGCCGATGGAGACCACCAGGCCCACCACGAAGACGGCGATGCCGATCACCCAAGCCATACGGTCCTCACTCGGTCGTTCTCGTCGTCGGTCGCCGCCCGACCGCGCTCAGCGGCGGTCCAGCAGCTCGTTCGCGCGGGCGCGCGCCCACGCCTCGGCGTCCGCCACGTGGTCCAACGTCACGGCGTCCGCGGGGGTTCCGTCGTGCGCCGCGAGCACGCGGTCCACGGTCGCCACGATGTCACCGAAACCTGCGCGTCCGCTGAGGAACGCGGCGACGGCCTCCTCGTTCGCCGCGTTGTACACGGCGGGGTGCGTCGCGCTCGCCGCGACGGCCGCCCGCGCGAGCCCCACGGCCGGGAACGCCGCGTCGTCGAGCGGCTCGAACGTCCACGACGTGGCCGCCGACCAGTCGCACGGCGGGGTCACGGGGTCGAGCCGGTCGGGCCACGAGAGGCCGAGGGCGATGGGCAGGCGCATGTCCGGCGGCGACGCCTGCGCGATCGTGGAGCCGTCGACGAACTCGACCATGGAGTGCACCACGGACTGCGGGTGCACGACGACCGTGATGTCGTCGGCCGGGACGTCGAACAGCAGGTGCGCCTCGATGAGCTCGAGGCCCTTGTTCATGAGGCTCGCGGAGTTCACCGTGACGACCGGGCCCATCGCCCACGTGGGGTGCGCGAGGGCCTGGTCGACGGTCGCGGACTTCACGGCGTCGGCGTCCCAGCCGCGGAACGGGCCGCCCGACGCGGTGAGGATCAGCCGTCGCACCTCCGCGCGCGTGCCGGACCGCAGGCACTGGGCGATCGCCGAGTGCTCGGAGTCCACGGGCACGATCTGGTCGGGGCGCTGCTGCGCGGCGCGCACGAGCGCGCCCCCGGCCACGAGCGACTCCTTGTTCGCGAGCGCGAGCGTCGAGCCGGCGCGCAGGGCCGCGAGCGTCGGGCCGAGGCCGACGGACCCCGTGACGCCGTTGAGCACGACGTCGCTCCCCCGGCCCGCGAGGTCGGCGGCCGCGTCCGGACCGGCGAGCACCTCGGGGACGTCGCCGCCCGCGGACGCGGCGGCCAGGGCCGCGACGAGGGCGTCGGCCCGGGCCGGGTCCGCCACGCCGACGGCGCGCGCGCCCGTCTCGACGGCCTGACGTGCCAGCAGGTCCACGTCGCCGCCCCCCGCGGAGAGCGCGTCGACGCGGAACCGGTCCGGGTGCCGGCGGACGACGTCGATCGCCTGGGTGCCGATCGAGCCCGTCGAGCCGAGGATCGTCACGGTGCGGGAAGTGCTGCGCGGGGTGGAGTCGGGCATGGGCCCATCCTCCCAGGACCTCGGGGCGCGCGCGGACGTCCCGGCCGCCCGAGCGTCGGTCAGCACGCCGGTCAGCGCGCCGTCCACGCGAGCGTCCAGCGGAAGAAGAGCCGGCGCCGCAGGCGCGCGCCGGGCAGGACCGCGCGCGCGACGCGCGCGATCTCGTCGACCGAGTGCTCCGGGTCGCGCACCGGCATGCCGCGCGTCCACGGCACGGTCTCGCCCGGGCGGGCACGCCGCGGGTGACGGACGAGGCCGACGAGAGGGCTGAGAACGGCCGAGACGAGGTCGACCGCGAGGTCGCGACCGGTCCGGACCCGCGCCAGGCCGACGACGAGCAGCCGGCCGCCCGGGGCGAGGAGGTCCCGGGCGTGCCGGAGCGCCGGCTCGAGCTCGAGGTGGTGCAGGACGGCGACCATCGTCACCGCGTCGTACGCGTCGGGCGAGGCGCGCCCGGGCTCGGGCGCGCGGACGTCGCCCGGTCCCCGGACGTCGTCGAACCTCGCCAGCCGCACCGTCACGTGCGGGTCGCCGGCGAGCCGCGCCGTCGCGGCGGCGACCATGCCCGGGTCCGCGTCGACGCCGTGCACCTCGGCCGCACGCCTGCGCAGCGCGCCGACGAGCGCGCCCGCGCCGCACCCGACGTCGAGCACGACCCGCGCGCCGCGCGGCACCCGGCGCACGACCCAGGGGTGGAAGTGCGCGTTGTGGTCCCACGGGTGCCGGGCGTTGACCGCGGCCAGCCACGCGGCGGCGCGCCGGACGAGACGGTGCGACGACGTCCGGGGGTCGAGGGTCACGGTCGGGCCGTCACTCGACGCCGAGCAGCACCTCGATCGCGCGGGCGAAGAACGCGTCGACGGGGCCCTCCGCGTAGCCGTCGCGACCACGCGCGCGACCGAACGTCGCGGAGCGGATCTCCGCCGCGGTGATCGGCACCTGCCGGTCGAAGTAGGCGACGAGCCGGTCGCACAGGTCGTCGACGTCGTCGATGTCGTACGCGGGCTTGCCCCGCTCGGCGAGCGCGAACTTCTCGCCGTCCGGGCGTCCGAGCCGGCCGTAGAGCGTGCGCGCCCGCTCGGCGAGCGCGTTCATCCACGCCTGCTGCCCGTGCGCGGCCACGTACTCGGCGCGCTGGCGCGCGATGAACGCGCCCTCGAGACGGTCGAGCGCGGCGTCGACCTCGTGCGTGTCGTACCCGCCGCGGACCAGGTCGAAGACCGACGCCTGGATGTCGGTGCTGGTCAGACGGTCCGCCACGCGACCCTCGTACACGTCGCGCGCGTGCTCGAAGAACTCGTCGACCTCCTCGGGGTCGTACCCGTTCCGGGTCCTCGAGACCGTGGTGAACAGCGAACTCACTCGTCCTCCTCTGCAGCGAGCTGCCCGCAGGCGCCGTCGATGTCACTGCCGCGGGTGTCACGGATCGTCGTCGGGATCCCGTGCCCGCGCAATCGTGCCACGAACTCCGCCTCGACGGCAGGGTCGCTGGCCGTCCAGATCGAGCCCGGGGTGGGGTTGAGCGGGATCGGGTTGACGTGCACCCAGCCGCGACCGCGCGCGTTGAGCTTCTCGCCGAGCAGGTCCGCGCGCCACGCGTGGTCGTTCATGTCCTTGATGAGCGCGTACTCGATGCTCACGCGGCGCCCGGTCACCTCGAAGTAGTGCCGCGCCGCGTCGAGCGCCTCGTCGACGCTCCACCGCGTGTTGATCGGCACGAGCTCGCCGCGCAGGTCGTCGTCCGGGGCGTGCAGCGACAGCGCGAGCGTCACGGGGATGCCCTCGTCGGCGAGCTTGCGCATCGCCGGGACGAGGCCGACCGTCGAGACGGTGATGTTGCGCGCGGACATCCCCAGGCCGTCCGGCGCCGGCGCGACGAGGCGCCGCACGGTGCCCATGACGGCCTTGTAGTTCGCGAGCGGCTCGCCCATGCCCATGAACACGAGGTTGTTCAGGCGCGCCGGGCCACCGGGGATCTCACCGTCGGCGAGCGAGCGGGCCGCCGCGCGCACCTGCTCGACGATCTCCGCCACGGAGAGGTTGCGCGTGAGGCCGAGCTGGCCGGTCGCGCAGAACGGGCACGCCATGCCGCAGCCCGCCTGGCTCGACACGCACAGGGTCGTGCGCTGCGGGTAGCGCATGAGCACCGACTCGACCTTGGCGCCGTCGAACAGGTGCCACAGCGTCTTGACGGTCGTGCCGCCGTCGGCCTCCATGCGGCGCGCGGCGGTGAGCAGCGGCGGGAACAGCGCCTCCGCCAGCAGGTCCCGCGTCGCCTTCGGCAGATCCGTCATCGCCTCGGGGTCGCGCGTGAGGTGCGCGTAGTAGTGCGTCGCGAGCTGCTTGGCACGGAACGGCTTCTCGCCGAGCTCGACGACGGCGTCCCGCACCTCCTCGGGCGCGAGGTCGGCGAAGTGGCGCGGCGGCTTGCCGCGCCGCGGCGCGGACATGACGAGCGGGAGCGGCTTCGACTCCGCGGAGGGGCGGACGGAACGGACGGTCATGAGGAGGTCCAAGCGTGGGGGGGTGTCGCGGACAGGGCGCCCGCGGGAGATCAGACGGCCAGCGCGAGCAGGACGTACACGAACGGGGCGGTGAGGAGCATGGAGTCCAGCCGGTCCAGGATGCCTCCGTGGCCGGGCAGGAGCGACCCCATGTCCTTCAATTCTAGGTCCCGCTTGATCATGGACTCCGCGAGGTCGCCCACGGTGGCCGTCAGGGGGGCCAGGACGCCGAGCGCCACGCCGATGAGAGGGCTCGCGCCGAGGCCCACGACCGCGCCGACGACGCCGACAGCAGTCGCGAGGACGAACGACCCCGCGAGACCCTCCCAGGACTTCTTGGGGCTCACCGAGGGCGCGAGCGGGTGCCGGCCGAACAGCACGCCCGCGACGTACCCGCCGACGTCGTTCGCGACGGCGAGGAGGATGAAAAGCAGCACGCGCACGCGCCCGTCCGGGGCGGCGAGCATGAGCATGACGAAGCCCGCCATGAACGGCAGGTAGGCCGCGGCGAACGTGGCCGCCGCGGCGTCGCGCACCGCGGCCGTGCCGGATCCGTCGATCACGCGCCACACCACGGCGCCCGCGACCGTGAGCATGAAGGACACGAGCAGCGCCTCGGGCCCCGAGTAGTACGACGACACGAGGATGCCGACCGTGCCGACGAGCAGCGGCAGGAGCGGCAGGTGCAGCTCCCGCCGCCGGAAGGCCTGGGCCAGCTCCCACAGCGCAGCCCCGACGGCGACGGTCGCGAGCAGCACGAAGAACTCGGGCCGGAACGCGAGGCTCGCGCCGACGAGCGCGAGCAGGCCGAGGCCCACCGCGATCGCCACGGGGAGGTTGCGGCCCGCCTTGGGGGCGCGCGCCGCGGAGGTGCTGTCGCCGGCGGCCGTCGGGGAGGTGTCTGTCATCGGTGCGTGGAAGAGGTCGCCGACGAGGCGCTCAGACCTCGAGCAGCTCGCTCTCCTTGCCCGCGAGGAGCGCGTCGACCTGCTCGACGTGCGCCTTCGTCAGGGCCTCGAGCTCCTTCTCCGCACGACCGACCTCGTCCTCGCCGGCCTCGCCGTCGCGCGCGATGCGGTCCAGCTCCTCCTTGGCCCGGCGGCGGACGTTGCGGATCGAGACGCGCGAGTCCTCGGCCTTCGCCTTCGCGAGCTTGACGAAGTCGCGACGGCGCTCCTCGGTGAGGGCGGGCAGCACGACGCGGATGACGTTGCCGTCGTTCGAGGGGTTCACGCCGAGGTCCGAGTCGCGCAGCGACTTCTCGACGGCCGTGATCGAGCTCTTGTCGAACGGCGAGACGAGGATCGTGCGCGCCTCCGTCACCGTGAACGACGCGAGCTGCTGCAGCGGCGTCGGGGCGCCGTAGTAGTCGACCGTGATCTTGTTGAACATCGCGGCGTTCGCACGGCCCGTGCGGATCGCGGCGAAGTCCTCCTTGGCCACCTCGACGGCCTTGTCCATCTTCTCCTCGGCCTCGAGGAGGGTCTCGTCGATCACCAGTGCTCCTTCGTCGTTCGTCGTGGTCGGTCGTGTCCGTCGGGCGAACCGGCGTCAGTCGGTCGTGACCAGTGTGCCAATATTCTCGCCGACCAGGGCACGCGTGACGTTCCCCGGCTCGTTCATGCCGAACACGCGCATGCGCACGTCGTTGTCGCGGCACAGGCTCAGCGCCGTCGCGTCCATGACCGCGAGGTCGTTGACGAGGGCGTCGGTGTACGTGAGGTGGTCGAGCTTCGTGGCGGACGGGTCCGTGCGCGGGTCGGCGGTGTAGACCCCGTCGACGCCGTTCTTGCCCATGAGGACCTCCTGGCAGTGCGTCTCGAGGGCGCGCTGCACGGAGACGGTGTCCGTCGAGAAGTAGGGCATCCCGGCGCCCGCGCCGAAGATCACGACGCGACCCTTCTCGAGGTGGCGGATCGCCCGCAGCGGGATGTACGGCTCGGCGACCTGACCCATCGTGATGGCGGTCTGCACGCGCGTCTTCACCCCCGCCTGCTCCAGGAAGTCCTGCAGCGCGAGGCAGTTCATGACCGTGCCGAGCATGCCCATGTAGTCGGCACGGGCGCGGTCGAGGCCGCGCTGGGAGAGCTCCGCGCCGCGGAAGAAGTTGCCGCCGCCGACGACGATGGCGACCTGGACGCCCTGGGCGACCGCGTCCGCGATCTCCCGGGCGACGCGCTGGACGACGTCGGGCGCGAGACCGATCTGCCCGCCGCCGAACGTCTCGCCCGAGAGCTTGAGGAGCACGCGCCGGTGCGCGGTACCCGTCTCGGGCGTGGTCTGCTCGCCTGCCGTCACTGTCGACACCTGTCCTTCGTCCTGGGCCCGGTGGGGCGGTCATCCTGCTCCGACGTCGCCCACCCGATGGTGCGCCACGACGGCGGTCGTCGCGCGCCCGGGCCACCCCCGGGTGCGCGGTCGGCCCGGCCCCGTCGTCGAGGGACGACGCGGCCGGGCCGACGGAGGCGTCAGGCGCCGACGCGGTACCGCACGAACTCGGTGATGGTGCCGCCGGCCTCGGAGACGACCTGGCCGACCGTCTTCTTCGGGTCCTTCGCGAGCGGCTGGTCCACGAGGACGACGTCCTTGAAGAAGCCGTTGAGGCGACCCTCGACGATCTTCGGGAGCGCGGCCTCGGGCTTGCCCTCGTTGCGCGAGGTCTCCTCGGCGATGCGGCGCTCGTTCTCGACCGTCTCGGCCGGCACCTCGTCGCGCGACAGGTACGTCGGGGACATCGCGGCGACGTGCTGCGCGACGTCCTTCGCGACGGCCTCGCCCGCGGCGTCGGTCGCGACGACCACGCCGATCGACGGCGGCAGGTCGCGCGCCGTGCGGTGCAGGTAGGCGGTGACGCGCTCGCCCGCGACGCGGGTCACGCGGCGCAGGACGATCTTCTCGCCGAGCGTCGCGGCCTGGTTGTCGATGACCTCCTGGACGGTCTCGCCGTCCGCGTCCGCGGCGAGCGCCGCGTCCGCGTCGCGGGCACCGGCGTCGGCCGCGGCCTTGAGCACGCGGTCCGCGAGGGAGATGAACGTCTCGTTCTTCGCGACGAAGTCCGTCTCGGAGTTGAGCTCGATGAGCGTCGCGACCTGGCCGCCCTCGGTGTCGCGGATGTCGACCGCGACGAGGCCCTCGGAGGTCGAGCGGCCCTCGCGCTTGGCGACGCCCTTCAGACCCTTGACGCGGATGATCTCGAGCGCCTTCTCCGCGTCGCCGTCCGCCTCGTCGAGAGCCTTCTTGACGTCGAGCATGCCGGCGCCGGTGCGCTCGCGCAGGGCCTTGATGTCAGCGGCGGTGTAGTTCGCCATGGTGGTTCCTCACTCGTGGTTCGTCACGGGTACGTCGTCACAAGGGACGTGCTGGTGGGGGCACCGCTGCGGTGCCCGGAGACGGTGGGACGGCGCGGGGTGCGCGGCGGTCCCCCGCCGCGCACCCCGGGGCGTCACTTGGTCTCGTCGGCCTCGGCGTCGGCGACGACGGCCTCGGCGTCGGCGACGACCGCAGCCTCGGCGGCGGCCTCCTCGACGACCTCGGCGGCGGCGTCCCCGGGCTCCTCGGCGGCGACCTCGGCAGCGGCCTCGGCCACGCCCTCGGCCGCGGCGGCCTCGACGTTCGCCTCGGCGGCCTTCTCGTCGGCCGCGAGCTGCTGCTCGGCACCGGCGAGGAGCTCGCGCTCCCACTCGGCCAGCGGCTCGGCGGACGCGCCCGACTCGGCCTCGGCGCCCGAGCGGCCGGAGTGGCGCTGGAGCAGACCCTCGGCGGCGGCGTCCGCGATCACGCGCGTGAGCAGCGTGACCGAGCGGATGGCGTCGTCGTTGCCCGGGATCTTGTAGTCCACGACGTCGGGGTCGCAGTTGGTGTCGAGGATCGCGACGATCGGGATGCCCAGCTTGCGCGCCTCGTCGACCGCGAGGTGCTCCTTGTTCGTGTCGACGATCCACACGGCGGAGGGGACCTTCGCCATGTCGCGGATGCCGCCGAGCGTGCGGGCGAGCTTGTCCTTCTCGCGACGCAGGACGAGGAGCTCCTTCTTGGTCAGACCGGAGCCGGCGACGTCGTCGAAGTCGATCTCCTCGAGCTCCTTGAGGCGCTGGAGACGCTTGTGCACCGTGGTGAAGTTCGTGAGCATGCCGCCGAGCCAGCGGTGGTTCACGTAGGGCATCCCGACGCGCGCGGCCTGCTCGGCCACGGGCTCCTGGGCCTGCTTCTTGGTGCCGACGAAGAGGATGGAGCCGCCGTGCGCGACGGTCTCCTTGACGAACTCGTACGCGCGGTCGATGTACGACAGCGACTGCTGGAGGTCGACGATGTAGATGCCGTTGCGCTCGGTGAAGATGAAGCGCTTCATCTTCGGGTTCCAACGGCGGGTCTGGTGCCCGAAGTGGACACCGCTCTCGAGGAGCTGGCGCATGGTCACGACGGCCATGACACGTCCTTTCACCGTGCGGCCCGGGATCCACCCGGTGCGCGCACGCTTCTGGCGGCCCCTCCGCAAGGACGGGCCGCGGTGCGGTTGTCGGTGACGACCCTGGTGGTCGCACCCCTGGCGCCACCCGTGCCGACGCCTGCCGCGCACCCTCGAGGGGTGGAACGGTCAGGACCGACGCCGGACGCGGCCCCGCTCCGCACCGGCAGGACCGGAAAGGGGGCGAGGACGTGACGCGCGAAGTCGACCGGCTCCGTCCTCGGCCGAGGTGTGAACCTCGGGCCGGGCACGGCGAACGCGCCGGTCGCAGCGGCCAGTCTACCCGACCGCAGCGGCGACCACAGCCGCCCTCCCCCGCCCGTCGGCCGACGACGCGCGGACCGTCCGTCCACAGCCGTCGCCCGCACGCACCCGCCCGACGGCCGGGCTGCGGCAGCCTGGGCCGGTGCCTCCTCACCACCCGGCCCCCGTCCGTCCCGCGCGCGCGGCCGTCGCCGCCGCAGCCGTGGCGCTCGCCCTGCTCGGTCCCGCGGCCGTCGCCGCGCCGGGTCCCGTCGCCGGCGCCGCGCCCCACGCCGAGATCGGGGCCTGGGTGCCTCCGCTCGACCGGTCGCTCGACGACCTCGGCGTGATCGCACCGTTCGACCCGCCGGAGCACGACTGGCTGCCCGGGCACCGCGGCGTCGATCTCGACGCGGCGGCCGGTGAGCCGGTGCGGTCGCCGGCGCCGGGCGTCGTGACGTTCGCCGGTCCGGTCGCCGGGCGCGACGTGCTCGTGGTGACGCACGACGACGGGCTGCGCACGTCGCTCGAGCCCGTCACGGCGACCGTGCCGCGCGGGACGCGCGTCGCGTCCGGCGGCGTCGTCGGCACGGTGCAGGTCGCCGACGGCACCGTCGCGAGCCACTGCGCGAACGCGTGCGTGCACTGGGGCGTGCGGCGCGGCGAGCGCTACGTGGACCCGCTCGCGCTGCTCGGCGACCGCCCGCCGATCGTCCTGCTGCCGCTCGCCTGAGGCGCCCGGACCAGATCCGGCGCGTGACCGGCCGTCGCCCGTCTCCCCGACCCTCAGCCACACGTGGCGCGCGCTGCTCAAGATCACGCACGTGCCCGAGCGGGTTGTCGCCGGGACGACCGTCCGTCGTGACCGAGCGCCACGGAGCCGGCGCGCCGGCGTCAGGCGCGGGGGAACGCCTGCTCGAACGAGGCACGGAGCCGTTCCGCGGTGACGTGGGTGTAGCGCTGGGTCGTCGCGAGCGAGGAGTGACCGAGGATCTCCTGCACGCTGCGCAGGTCGGAGCCGCCCGCGAGGAGGTGCGTCGCGGCGCTGTGCCGCAGGTCGTGCGGCGCGACGTCGTCGACGCCGGCCTCGGCGGCGAGGCGGTGCACGGCCTCGCGCACCTGCCGCTGGCCCCACCGGCCGCCGCGGTCGCCGACGAGCAGCGCGGGCCCCGACCGCTCGGTCGCGAGCGCCGGCCGCCCGACGTCCAGCCACCGCGTGACCGCCCGTGCGGCGGGCACGCCGAACGGCACGACGCGCTCCTTGTCGCCCTTGCCCAGCACGCGCACGACGCGCTGCGCGAGGTCCACGTCGTCCACGTCGACGCCGGCGAGCTCGCCCACGCGGATCCCGGCTCCGTACAGGAGCTCGGCGGCGGCCCACGTGCGCAGTCGCGCGGGCTCGCCGCCCGTCGCCGCGTCCCGGGCCGCGTCGAGCATCGCGCCCGCCGCGTCGACCGCGAGGACGGTCGGCAGCGTCCGCGGCACGCGCGGGCTCGCGAGCCGGACGGCGGGGTCGGTGCGCACGCGCCCGGTGCGGCGCGCCCAGTCGAAGAACGCGCGCGCCGCGGCCCCGCGGCGGGCGAGCGTCGCACGCGCGAGCCCGCGCTCCGACTGCTCCGTGAGCCACGCGCGCAGGGCCGCGAGGTCGACGTCGTCCGGCGCCGTCGCGCCGTGACCCGCGGCGTGCCGCAGCAGCGCCTCCACGTCGCCCGTGTACGCGCGGACGGTGTGCGCGGACGTCCCCTGCGCGACCTCGAGGTGCTCGGCGAAGTCCGCGAGCGCCGCGCCCATCGCGTCCGGGAGGGGCTCGGCGGCTTCGGCGGTCGGGGACCCGGCGTCGCGGCCGGCGGTGCTGCGTGCCACCCGCCCAGTGTGGCGCGGGCGGCCGTCACCGGGGCGGAGGCGCTCCGGCGACGGCCGCTCACGGTGTCCGCACGCGCCGCCACCCGCCGGGCGTCCGCTCGGCGAGCCCGCGGATCTCGAGCCGCCCGAGCGCGCCGACCGCGTCCGCGACCGCGAGCCCGGCCGACCGCGCGACGGCCTCGGTCGGCACGCCCGACCGGACCGGGAGCGCGTCCCACGCGCGGGTCTCGACGTCGTCCAGCCCGTCGTACGCGGCCCGCCGAGGTGCACCGCGGGCGTCCCCCGGTGCGGACGGCGCGGCGTCCCGCGACAGGACGCCCGCGAGCTCGGCGACCTCGTCGGCGTCGGTCACGCACACGGCGGCACCGTCGCGCAGGAGCCGGTGGCACCCGGCGGACGCCATCGACGTGACGGGTCCCGGGACGGCGCCCACGGGGCGGGAGAGCTCGGCGGCGCGCACCGCCGTGCTCAGGGACCCGGAGCGCCACGCCGCCTCGACGACGACCGTCGCTCCCGCGACCGCCGCGATCAGTCGGTTGCGCAGCAGGAACCGCACGCGGCTCGGCACGGAGCCCGGCGGCACCTCGGAGACGACCGCACCGCCCGACGCGACGACCTCCCGGAGCAGCTCGGTGTTCCCGGCCGGATAGAACCGGTCCACGCCACCGGCGAGGAACGCGACGGTCGGGCCGCCGGACACGACGGCGGCGCGGTGCGCGGCGGCGTCGATCCCGTACGCACCGCCCGAGACGACCGTGAACCCCCGTGCGGCGAGCCCCGCCGCGATCTCGCCGGTCACGTGCCGCCCGTAGTCCGTGCACGCACGGGCGCCCACGACCGCGACCGACCGCTCCGCCAGGGCAGCGAGGTCGCGGTTGCCCCGGACCCACAGCGCCAGCGGGCGCACGGGGCCGAGGTCGTCGAGCCCCACGGGCCAGCCCGCGTCCCCCGGGACGAGGAGCTCCCCGCCGAGCCGCTCGAGGACCCGCAGCTCGCGCCGTGGGTCGAGCCCGTCGAGCCGCGGCGCCCAGCGCGCGACCGCGCGCAGCAGCCGGGCGACGGCCCGGCTGCGCACGTCGCGGTCGGCACCCGCGGGCGCGCGGTCCGCCGGCAGCGCGCCGACCACCCCGTCGACCGCGAGCGGGTCCGGTGCCGCGCCCTCGCCGTCGGCGACGGCCCCCGCACCGCCCGCCTCCGCGAGCCCGACGAGCGCACGCCGAGCCTGCGCCGGGTCCCGTACGGCCTCGTACAGCCACGCGAGCGCGGGCCCGGGGCCGAGCTGGTCGACGAGCGCGACGGCGACCTCGTCACCCGGCTCCGCCAGGCGCGACCACGCGGCCCGCGCGAGCCGTGGGTCGTCGACGTCGAACACCGGGGGCCCCGCGACCGCGGGCGTCACGCGCCGCTCAGCCACGGTAGCCCCGGGTGCGGAGCGCGAGCCCGGCCCCCACGTCGGCCCGGGTCGGGGCGGTGCGCCCGGCGAGGTCGGCGACGGTCCAGGCGAGACGGAGCACCCGGTCCGCACCGCGCAGGCTCAGCGTGCCCCGGTCGAGCGCCGCGTCCACGTCGGTGAGAAGAGCGGGGTCCGCGCCCAGCCGCTCGCGCAGCCAGGTGCCGGGCACCTCGGCGTTGGTCCGCCACGGCGTGCCCCGAAGACGCTCGGCCGCCGCCTCGCGCGCAGCGGCCACGCGCCGCGCGACGACCGCGCTGGACTCCGGACGGTCGGAGACCGCGCGCTCGACGCGCGAGACCGGTCGGACCTCGACCTGGACGTCCACGCGGTCGAGGAGCGGTCCGGACAGCCGCCCGAAGTACCGGCGCTGCGCCACGGGCGAGCACGTGCACTCGAGCCCCTTGCCGACGCCCTTGCCGCACGGGCACGGGTTCGCTGCGAGGACGAGCTGGAAGCGCGCGGGGTAGCGCGCGGTCCCGGCTGCCCGGTGGATCACGAGCTCGCCGTGCTCGAGAGGCTGGCGCAGCGTCTGCAGAACGCGCGCGCCGAACTCGGGCGCCTCGTCGAGGAAGAGCACGCCGCGGTGCGCCCGCGACGCGGCACCCGGGCGGGGCAGTCCGCTGCCCCCGCCGACGATCGCCGCGGGCGTCGCGGTGTGGTGCGGGTCCTCGTAGGGCGGGCGGCGGACGAGTCCCGTACCGGGGTCGAACACGCCCGCGACGGAGTGCACGGACGTCACCTCCACCGCCTCGCTCTCGGTGAGGTCCGGGAGGATCCCCGGCAGGCGTGACGCGAGCATCGTCTTGCCCGCCCCGGGCGCGCCCACCAGCAGGAGGTGGTGCCCGCCCGCGGCCGCGACCTCGAGCGCGTGGCGCGCCTCGTCCTGCCCCACGACGTCCGCGAGGTCGCCCGGGAGCGGTCGCACGCCGGACGGCCGCGGCACGGTGACGGGCGCCGTCGGTGCGTCGGCGGCGTCGATCGTCGCCCCGTGCAGCCGTGCGACGTCCGCGAGCGTCGCCGCGCCGGCCACGCTCGCGCCCGGCACGAGGCGGGCCTCCGCGACGTCGGCCTCCGGCACGACGACGTGCCGGAACCCGGCCGCGACGGCCGCGGCCACCGCGGGCAGGACGCCGCGCACGGGCTGGAGGCGGCCGTCGAGACCCAGCTCGCCCAGGTGCACGACGTCCTCCACCGCGCCGGCCGGGACGACCTGCGCCCCCGCGAGCAGCGCGACGGCGATCGCGACGTCGAAGCCCGTCCCGGACTTCGGCAGCGCCGCGGGCGAGAGGTTGATCGTGATCTTGCGCTGCGGCCAGGGGATGCCGGACGAGGTGACCGCCGCGCGCACGCGGTCGCGCGACTCGCTGAGCGCGGTGTCGGGGAGCCCGACGAGCACGAACCCGGGCACCGACGCCGCGAGGTGCGCCTGCACCTCGACGACGTGACCCGAGAGCCCGACCAGAGCGACGGCGCGCGTGGTGCCGAGCCCCATCAGGCGCTCACCCCCACGAGGTGCTCGACGTGCGCCGCCCCCGCGCGGGCCACGAGCACCGCGACGACGTCGATGCGGACCGAGCGGGCGCGCACGTCGTGCGTCGCGAGCCACTCACCCGTGAGCCGACGCAGGCGCCCGAGCTTCGCGGGCGTCACGGCCTGGGCCGGGTGCCCGAACCCCGTGCCGCGCCGGGTCTTGACCTCGACGGCGACGAGGACGTCGCCGTCGAGCGCGACGACGTCGAGCTCGCCGCGCGTGCCGCGCCAGTTGCGGTCGAGCAGCGTCCAGCCCGCCTCGACCAGGTGGGCCGCGGCCACCCTCTCCCCGTACCGCCCGACGGCGTCGTTCGCTCCCATGGGCTCACCTCCGCGGCCCACCGTGGCGGCAGGGAGCGGCGGCGCGCCACCGGCTCGGTCAGGCCCGGGGAAGGAACCCACGCGCGGGGGTCCTGTGGACGGCCAGGAGGCCGATCAGAGCTGGAGCTCGGCCTTGGCGAGCTCCTCGACGTTCACGTCCTTGAACGTCACGACGCGCACCGACTTCACGAAGCGTGCCGAGCGGTACACGTCCCACACCCACGCGTCGGCGAGCCGCAGCTCGAAGTACACCTCACCCGCGGCGGAACGCACCTGGAGGTCCACCTGGTTCGCCAGGTAGAAGCGGCGTTCGGTCTCCACCACGTACGAGAACAGGCCCACCACGTCGCGGTACTCGCGGTACAGCGCGAGCTCCATCTCGGTCTCGTAGTTCTCGAGGTCTTCGGCACTCACGCGTCCATCATGGACCATGGAGCCCCGCCCGCCCGCCACGAAGGGGCGTCAGCTCGTGGGCAGGCCGAGGTCCGGGTCGAGCTCGAGGACGTCGACGGGCTCGCCGTACGCCGCGACGTCGAGCGCCGGGTCGCCGCGCTCGGGCAGCCGCCAGGAGCGCCGGTGCTGCGGCGTCGGCCCCAGCCCGCGCAGCGCCTCGACGTGCGCCGCGGCCCCGTAGCCCTTGTTCTGGTCCCACCCGTAGGCGGGGTACTGGCGCGCCAGGCTCGTCATGAGGCCGTCGCGCTCGGTCTTGGCCAGGACGCTCGCGGCCGCGACCGACGCGCACTGCAGGTCCGCCTTGACGAGGGTGCGCACGCGCGGGTCGGCGACCTTCTCGCCGTCGTGGGGGTCGAGGTCGAACGCCTCGAACAGGTCGACCGCCGACGGCCGGCTGAGCCAGTCGTGCTTGCCGTCGAGGAGGACGGCGTCGACGTCGCCGACCGTGCGGCGCACCTGCGCGAGCGCGCGGCGGCCGGCGAGGCGCAGCGCCCCGACGATCCCGTGCGCGTCGATCTCCGCGGGCCCGGCGTGCCCGACGGCCCAGGCGAGGCACCACGAGCGCGCGAGCGGGACGAGGGCCTCGCGCGCGCTCGCGGTGAGCAGCTTGGAGTCGGTGAGCCCCGGCGGGCAGGGCTTCGTCCCGAGGTCCACGACGACGACACCGACCGACACGGGACCGGCCAGCGCGCCGCGCCCGACCTCGTCCATGCCCGCCACGAGGCGGGCGCCGTCGCGGAGCATCGCGCGCTCCTGGCGGAGGTCGGGACGGCGTCGGGCGGGCGCACGCCGTGCCGGCGCCGCGCCGCGCCGGGCGGTGCGGGTCCGTCCGTCGACCGCGTCGAGGGTCACGGCTCCACCTCGGGCACGTCCGCGAACACGTCGCCGGGGTTGCGCAGGAGACCGAGGTGCGACAGCGGCCACACCTTGACGAACGCCGTGCCGACCACGTTGCCCATCGGCACGAACCCGCCGCCCGGCTTGCCCGTGTTGTACCGGGAGTCCGCGGAGTTCTGCCGGTTGTCCCCCATGACGAACAGCATGTCCTCGGGGACGGTGCGGTCGAACTCGTCCTGGCTCGGGACGGAGCCGGGCTTGATGTAGGTCTCGTCGATCGGCTCGCCGTTCACGCTCACGCGGCCCTCGGCGTCGCAGCACACCACGTGGTCCCCGGGGACGCCGACGACGCGCTTGATGAGGTGCTCCCCCGTGTCCTGCGGCAGCAGGCCGACGAACGTCAGCGCCGCGCGGACGGCCTCCGACACCGGGCTCTCGTCCTGCGGCGCGGGCGGCGGGAGCCAGCCGCCCGGGTCCTTGAACACGACGACGTCGCCGCGGTGCACGTCGAACGCCCCGGGCACGAGCCGCGACACCATGACCCGGTCGCCCTCGACGAGCGTGTCCTCCATGGACGCGCTCGGGATGAAGAACGCCTGCACGAGGAAGGTCTTGATGAGGAGCGACAGGACGAGCGCGCTCACGACGATGATGGCCGTCTCGCGCAGGAGCGACCCCTTGCGCGCGGGGCGCTGCTCGCGCGCGGGCTCGTCGGCCTCCGCGCGGTGGTCGGCGAGGTCCTCGTGCGGGGACTCCGCGTCGTCGCGGCCGCCGAGCGCCGCGCGCTCGGTGCCGGCGTCGGGCTGCGGGCCGCGGGGCGGGGCGCTGTCGGTCACGCGTTCACAATGCCACCTCGGGCCGCGATCCGGGAAACGCGACCGGCCGGCAGACGGCGTGCACGACGACGGCGGCCGCCCCGGAGGGACGGCCGCCGTCGTACGAGCGGAGCGGCGTGGCTGCCGATCAGCGAGCGGGCGCGGTCTCGCGCTTCTCCTTGATCTTCGCCTTCTTGCCGCGCAGCGAGCGCAGGTAGTACAGCTTGGCGCGACGCACGTCACCGCGCGTCACGACCTCGATCGACTCGATGGTCGGCGAGTGCACGGGGAACGTGCGCTCGACGCCGACGCCGAAGCTGATCTTGCGGACCGTGAACGTCTCGCGGATCCCGCTGCCCTGGCGGGCGATGACGACGCCCTGGAACGCCTGGACGCGGGAGCGGTTGCCCTCGACGACCTTGACGTTGACCTTGAGCGTGTCACCGGGACGGAACTCCGGGACGTCGCTGCGCAGCGATGCTGCGTCGACGCTGTCCAGCGTGTGCATGATGCTTCTCCTCGCCCGCCACAGGTCGGACGCGTGCTCGTGGCCCGGGAGCGCCGGGCCGGTGTCGTCTCGTCGGGGTGCGCCGTGCTGTGCGACCACGCAGCCCCGCCGCCTCGCGGGGCCGGGGTCCGTGGTCGTGCCAGTCCGCCCGAGATCCGGGCGCGGTCTCCCCTGTGGCAGAGGTCCGGGGCGGCACACACCGATCGACCATTCTGCCACACGCGCGGTGGTGCGCCCCAGCCGGGGTCGCGCCGCGGCGTCCGGACCGCCGGGGACGCCCGCGCGTCATTCGACGTCGGGAGTGTCGGTGACGAGGCGACCGTCGACGACGGCCCACCCCTCCTCCGCGAGGACGGCCAGGTCGTGCCGGTCGAGCGCGTCGACGTCGAGGGCGCGCACCATGTCCGGTCGGCGCGCCGCGGTCCGGCGCAGGGCCTGGTCGCGGCGCCAGCGGTGGATGCGCGCGTGGTGCCCGGAGAGCAGCACGTCGGGCACCTCGAGGTCGCCCCACGCGGGCGGCTTCGTGTACACGGGGTACTCGAGCAGGCCGGCCGCCCCGTGGGACTCCTCGACGAGCGACTCGGGGTTGCCGACCACGCCCGGCAGGAGCCGCCCGACGGCCTCGACCATGACGAGCGCCGCGACCTCTCCCCCGTTGAGTACGTAGTCGCCGATGGAGAGCTCGCTCACGCGCATCCCCGCGGCGCGGTAGTGCTCCGCGACGCGCGCGTCGATCCCCTCGTACCGGCCGCACGCGACGACGAGGTGCTCCTCGCGCGCGAGGGCCTCGGCGGTGCGCTGCGTGAAGGTCTCGCCCGACGGCGTCGGCACGACGAGGTGCACGCCGCTCGCGTCGCCCGCGGCGCCCCCGGCGCCCGTGACCCCCGACACGTCGTCGATCGCGCGGCCCCACACGTCGGGGCGCATGACCATCCCGGCGCCCCCGCCGAACGGCGTGTCGTCCACGGTGCGGTGGCGGTCGGTCGTCCAGTCGCGCAGGTCGTGCACGCGCAGGTCGAGGATGCCCGCCGCGCGTGCCTTGCCCACGAGGGACAGGTCGAGCACGGCGAGGTAGTCCGGGAAGATCGTGACGACGTCGATCCGCACGTCAGCCCTCGCCCTCGGCGTCGTCAGCGGCCGGCCCGCCCTCGCGCGGCGCGGGCTCGTCGGTCCCGGGCGCCGCGACCTCGAGGCGGTCGGCGTCCGACGCGAGCAGCCCGCCGGGCGGGTCGAGCACGACGCGGCCGCCCGCCACGTCGACCACGGGCACGATCTGGCGGACGAACGGCACGAGCGTGCGCTCGCCGCCGGTCTCGCGGAGCACGAGCACGTCGTGCGCGGGCAGGTGCTCGAGGCCGTCGATGCGGCCGAGCTCCCGACCCTCGGTGTCCTCGGCCCGGAGCCCCACGAGCTCGTGGGGGTACCACGCGTCCTCCTCGTCGGAGGCGTCCTCCTCGACGACGAGCTCGACCCCGCGCAGGGCCTCGGCGGCGGTGCGGTCACGCACGCCCTCGAACCCGACGAGCCAGCGGCCCTGGTGGACCCGCACGGTCGCGACGGTCAGCGGCCCGGCCTGCGCCGGCCGGGTCTCGAGCCGCGAGCCGACGGCGAGCCGCTCCTCGGGCTCGTCGGTGCGCAGGTCGAGCGCGACCTCGCCGCGCAGGCCGTGCGCCTTGCCGACGCGAGCGACGGTCAGCTCCATCGTCGTGACTCCTCGGGTGGTGGTGGTGGTCGGGTCCCGCCGACGTCAGGTCGGCGGGATGCAGCAAGGCCCGGCCCGCCGGTCGGCGGGCCGGGCCTTGCCCGTCGCCCCGTGGGAGGGGCGTCGTTCGTCGCGGGCCTCAGCGGCGGTCGACGTCCACGACGTCGACGCGGACCGGCCCGTCGGTCGCGAGCGCGCCGATCACCGTGCGCAGCGCACGGGCAGTGCGCCCGCCGCGACCGATCACGCGGCCGAGGTCGTCCGGGTGCACCCGGACCTCGAGCAGGTCACCGCGACGCAGCGTCTTCGCGTTCACCCGGACGTCGTCCGGGTTGTCCACGATGCCGCGCACGAGGTGCTCGAGCGCCTCCGCGATCATCAGGCCTGCTCGTCGGCCGCGTCGCCGGACTCCTCGGCGGGAGCCTCGGTCTTCTTCTCGGCGGCCTTGGCCTTCACTTTCTCGGCGTCGGCAGCGGCGGCCTCGATCGCGGCGGCCGGGTCGGCCTTCTCGCCCTTGACCTTGAGCGTTCCCTCGGCGCCGGGCAGGCCCTTGAACTTCTGCCAGTCGCCCGTGATCTTGAGGAGCGCGAGCACCTGCTCGGTCGGCTGCGCGCCGACGCCGAGCCAGTACTGGGCGCGGTCCGAGGTGATCTCGATGAACGAGGGCTCCTCGGTCGGGTGGTACTTGCCGATCTCCTCGATCACGCGACCGTCACGCTTGGTGCGCGAGTCCGCGACGACGACACGGTAGTACGGCGCCCGGATCTTGCCGAGACGCTTCAGACGAATCTTGACGGCCACAGTGGTGGTCTCTCCTGGTTCTGGTTCGGGCGAACCCGGACCCGTCCCGTGGGGACAGGACGAGGAAGGGGTTCAGGACACGGCACACGCCGGAGAGAGGGGCCGGGGCACGCCGAGTACCGGGACATTGTGCCAGACCCGGCAGGCATCGACCAACCTGCGCGGGACCCTCAGGCCGTGACGGGCGCGACGATCTCGCCGCGCAGCACGACGGCCGTCGGGGCGCGCAGCACCCCGACGTCCTCGCGCGGGTCCTGCGGGTAGACGACGAAGTCCGCGGACGCGCCCTCGACGAGCGACGTGTACCCGAGGTACTCGCGGCCCTGCCAGCTCGCCGCGGCGACCACCGCGGCGTCGGGGATGCCTGCGGCGACGAGCTCGGCGCACTCGTCGGCGAGCCGGCCGTGCCCGATCGTCCCGCCGGCGTCCGTGCCGACGAGGATCTGGATCCCGGCCTCGTACAGGGCGCGGGCCTGCTCGTAGCGGCGCGCGTGCAGGCGGCGCATGCGCGCCGCGAAGACCGGGTACTTCTCGTCGGCCTGGCGCGCGATCGTCTCGAACTGCCCGATCTGCAGGAGCGTCGGCGTGACCGCGACGCCGCGCTCGGAGATCTCGTACATGAGGTCCGGGTCGATCCCCGTGCCGTGCTCGATCCCGTCGACGCCCGCGGCGAGCAGGGACGGGATCACCTCCTCGGAGAACGCGTGGACGGTGACGCGCGCGGCCTCGGCGTGCGCCGCGGCGACGGCCTCCGCGAGGACGTCGTCGGGCCACAGCGGCCGCAGGTCGCCCTCGGCGCCGAGGTCGCGGTCGATCCAGTCGCCGACGATCTTCACCCAGCCGTCGCCCTGGCGCGCCTCGCGCCGCACGGCCTCGGGGAGCTGCGCGACGTCGTCGAGCTCGAGCCCGTAGTGCCGCAGGTAGCGCTTCGGGCGTGCCACGTGGCGCCCGGCCCGCACGAGCCGCGGCAGGTCGCGACGCCCGTGCACCCACCGCGTGTCGAGCGGCGAGCCGGCGTCGCGCACGAGGAGCACGCCGCTGTCGCGGTCCGTCGTCGCCTGGGCCTGCGCGGTCGCGGCGTCGACCGCGCCCTGCGCCCCGAGCCCGACGTGACAGTGCACGTCGACGAGCCCGGGCAGGACCCAGCCCTCGAGCTCGACCATGTTCGTGCCCTGCGCGGACGGGCGCGTGAGGCTGATCCGACCGTCCTTGACCCACAGGTCGCCCACCTCGCGGTCGTCGCCGACGATGACGTGGCCGCGGACGTGCAGCGAGGGGCCTTCCAGCGCGGACATGCGGCTCCTGGGTGAGGACGGTCAGGGACGGCCCGGTCGGGGCGGGGTGCGGCGCCCGGGCGGGGCCACGGACATAACCTAGCGCCCGGTCGGCGCCGGGTCGCACGCGGGCCGGGTCCCGGGCCCGTCCGGAGGACGGCGCGCGTCAGCGGCCGAGCAGCTTCTCGAACCCGGGCGGGAGCTGCAGGTCGTCGGGCGTCGAGGGCGCGCCACCGGTCGTCGGCGGGACGCCGAACGCGGAGCCCTGGGGCGCCGCCGGGGCCTCGCCGGCCGCACGGGCCGCGGCGGCCCGCTCCTGCGCGGCGCGCTTCGCCGGGTTGCCGGACTTGCCCTTGACCTTGCGCTGCGGCGCCTGGCGGCCGCGCGCCTTCTTGCCGCCCATGGCCGGGAGGTTGCCCATGCCCGGCATCCCTGGCATGCCTCCGCCGCGGCTCATCTGGCGCATCATCTTCTGCGCGCCCGCGAACCGCTCCAGGAGCTGGTTGACGTCGCTCGTCGTGACGCCGGAGCCGCGCGCGATGCGCGCACGGCGCGACCCGTTGATGATCTTGGGGTTCTCCCGCTCGGCGGGCGTCATCGAGCGGATGATCGCCTCGATGCGGTCGACCTCGCGCTCGTCGAAGTTCTCGATCGCCTCGCGCATCTGGCCCATGCCCGGGAGCATCCCGAGCATCTTCTTCATCGAGCCCATGTTCTTCATCTGCTGCATCTGCACCAGGAAGTCCGCGAGCGTGAAGTCCTGCCCGGTGGCGACCTTCTCCGCCATCTTCGCGGCCTGCTCGGCGTCGAACGCCTTCTCGGCCTGCTCGATGAGCGTGAGGACGTCGCCCATGTCGAGGATGCGCGACGCCATGCGGTCCGGGTGGAACGCCTCGAAGTCCGTGAGCTTCTCGCCCGTCGAGGCGAAGAGGATCGGGCGACCGGTGACCCCGCGCACGGACAGCGCCGCACCGCCGCGCGCGTCGCCGTCGAGCTTGGTGAGCACGACGCCCGTGAAGTCGACGCCCTCCTCGAAGGCCTTCGCGGTCGCGACGGCGTCCTGGCCGATCATCGCGTCGATGACGAACAGGACCTCGTCCGGCTGGACGGCGTCGCGGATGTCGGAGGCCTGCTGCATGAGCACCGCGTCCAGGCCGAGGCGGCCCGCGGTGTCGACGATGACGACGTCGTGCTGACGCTGGCGCGCCGCCTCGACGCCCTCGCGTGCGACGGCGACCGGGTCGCCGATGACGTCGTCGACCTCGACGCCGCTCTGGTTGCCCGGGTGCGGCGCGAACACCGGGACCCCGGCACGCTCGGCGACGACCGTGAGCTGTGTGACGGCGTTCGGGCGCTGGAGGTCGGCCGCGACGAGGAGCGGCGTGTGGCCCTGCTCGCGCAGGTGCAGCGCGAGCTTGCCGGCGAGCGTCGTCTTCCCGGCGCCCTGGAGGCCGGCGAGCATGATGACGGTCGGCGGGTTCTTGGAGAACCGCAGGCCGCGGCTCTCGCCGCCGAGGATGCCGACGAGCTCCTCGTTGACGATCTTGACGACCTGCTGCGCCGGGTTGAGCGCGCCCGAGACCTCGGCCGAGAGGGCGCGCTCGCGCACCGTCGCGGCGAACTCGCGCACGACGGGCACCGCGACGTCCGCGTCGAGCAGCGCGCGCCGGATCTCGCGGATCGTCGCGTCGATGTCCGCCTCGGACAGCCGGCCCTTCGAACGCAGGTTCTTGAAGGTCGAAGTCAGTCGGTCCGACAGCGTGTTGAACACCGCGTCATCCTCACCAGTCGTCGGAAGTCTCGTCCGCGGCGGCTCCCGGTGCCGCGTGCGCCGTCGGGCGCAGGGCGGGGCCGTCCGCGGAGGTCCAGCCTACCCGGGCGCGGCCGGGTTCCCCGGCACGGCGTCCTGCACGCGCAGCGCCCGGCCCACGAGGTCGTCGACGAGCCGGGCCCGCCACGCGGTCCACGCGCTCGGGCCGAGCGACGACGCGTCCGCCTCCGTGAGCGCGCGCAGCACCTCGAGCAGGTCGGCGCGCCCGTCGACGGCCTCGACGAGCTCCGCGACGGTCGCGGGGTCGTCGGGGTCCTCGCTCACGGCGAGCCGCGAGAGGGTGAGGTGGTGGCGCACGAGGCGCTCGACGTCGGCCACGACGTCGGGCTCGAAGCCCATCCGCCCGAGGATCGCGGGCACGAGGCGCGCGCCCTCGACCGAGTGGTCCGTCGCGCTCGCGCGCTTGCCGATGTCGTGCAGGACAGCGGACAGCAGGAGCAGGTCGCCACGCTCGACCTCCTTGCGGTCGCGCGCGGCGCGCGCCACGACCTCGACGAGGTGCCGGTCGACCGTGTGCCGGTGCACGGCCGCGCGCTGCGGCCGGTTCCGCACGCCCGCCCACTCCGGGATCCACGTCGTCACGACGCCCGCGAGGTCGAGCGCCTCCCAGACCGCGACCTGGGCCTGCCCCGACCCGAGGAGCGACAGGAAGGCCGCGCGCGCCGCGCGGGGCCAGGGCTCGGGCAGCGGCGGGCACTGGGCCAGGCTCGCGACCGAGACCGGCGACAGCGTGAGGCCCGTGCGGGCCGCGGTGGCCGCCGCGCGCAGCGAGAGCAGGGGGTCCGACTCCGGGTGGGCGTCCACGGCGAGGACGAGCTCGCCGTCGTGCTCGACGAGCCCGTCGCCGACCGACCGCAGGCGCGGCGCCGCGCGGCGCCCGCGGATCAGGACGGGGCGCCGCGTGGTCGACGGTCGCTGCAGCGCCTGGCGGGCACGCCGCACCGTGGTGTCGAGCGCGTAGGAGATCTCCCGGCCCGCCGCCGCGAGGCTCGCGAGCAGCTCGTCCGGGTCGTCGTACCCCGAGAGCGCGGCGACCTCGTCGAGGTCGGCGAGCAGCAGCCGGCTCGTGTGCCGGCCCGTGACGACCTGCAGCGTGTCGCGCACGTCGAGCAGGTGCGCGGCGGCGCGGTCGACCGACCCGTGCGGCCGGTCGGTGAGCCACGTCGCCGCGAGCGCCGACAGCACCACCGCGTCCCGGATGCCGCCGCGGGACTCCTTGAGGTCGGGCTCGACGAGATAGGCGAGCTCGCCCGACCGCTCGGCGCGCTCGCGCGTCGAGGAGAGCAGGTCGGGCAGGCGACGGCGCGAGGCCGAGCGCCAGTCGGTCAGCACGGCCGACGACGCGCGGTGCACGACGAGCGCGTCACCCGCCACCGCCCGCACGTCGAGCCAGCCGACCGCCGCGGGCACGTCCTTGGACGCGACCTGGCGGCACTGCGACAGCGAGCGGACCGCGTGGTCGAGGTCGACGCCCGCGTCCCACAGCGGGTACCAGAGGCGCTCGGCGACGCGCGCGATCTCGTCGGCGGTGTGGCTGCGGCCGTCGTGCACGAGGACGAGGTCGAGGTCGCTCACGGGACCCATGTCGCCGCGGCCGAGGCTCCCGACGGCGGCGAGCGCGATCCCGTCGGGCGCGACGCCCCGGGTCGCGTCGTCCCACAAGCCCTGCAGGGACCTCGTGACGAGGTCGACGACGGCGGCCCGCCGGGTGACGCCGCTGCGTCCGGGGCCGCTCATGGACCGCGCGGTCTCGAGCATGCGCGCGCGGAGGTCCCGCACCCCCTCGGGGTGCGGGACCTGCGCGCCGTGCTCGCCCGGCCCTGCCGGGCCCTCCGCCGATCCCCCCGCGACCCCGCCCGTGATCGGGGTGTCGGCGTGGTCGGTCATCCGGTGGTCCGCCGCCTCACAGGGCGCCGGGGCCGTGCTCGCCCGTGCGCACACGGGCGACGTCGTCCACCGGGACCGTCCAGACCTTGCCGTCACCGATCTTGCCGGTCTGCGCCGCCTTGACGATGACGTCGGTGACCACGGTCGAGTCCGCGTCGTCGACGAGGACCTCGATGCGGACCTTGGGGACCAGGTCGACCGTGTACTCGGCACCGCGGTAGACCTCGGTGTGGCCCTTCTGGCGGCCGTACCCGCTGGCCTCGCTGACCGTCATGCCCCGCACGCCCGCGGCCTCGAGCGCCGACTTCACGTCGTCGAGACGGTGCGGCTGGATGATTCCCGTGACGAGCTTCATGCCCGCACCTCCTTGATGACGCTGCCCTGCTGGATGGTCTCGTACGCCGTCTCGCCGTGGACCGCGAGGTCGATGCCGCCGACCTCGGCGTCCTCGCTGACCCGCCAGCCGAGCGTGGCCTTGAGGGCGAGGGCGATCACCGCGGTGACGACGAGCGAGAACGCGACGGCGACGAGCGCGATGATGACCTGGACGACGAGCTGGTTCACGCCGCCACCGTAGAAGAGGCCCGTCTCGGTCGCGAGGAAGCCGATGCCGACGGTGCCCCACAGGCCGGCGACGAGGTGGACGCCGACGACGTCGAGCGAGTCGTCGTAGCCCCACTTGTACTTCAGGCCGACGGCGAGCGCGGACAGGACGCCCGCGACGACGCCGAGGATGATCGAGCCGAGCGGGCTCAGGCTGCCTGCGGCCGGCGTGATGGCGACGAGGCCCGCGACGACGCCGGAGGCGGCGCCCAGGGACGTCGCGTGGCCGTCGCGGATCTTCTCGGTCGCGAGCCAGCCGATGATCGCCGCGGCGGTCGCCGTGGTCGTGTTGACCCAGGCGAGACCGGCGTCGCCCGTCGCCCCGTACGCGGAGCCGGCGTTGAAGCCGAACCAGCCGAACCACAGCAGTGCGGCGCCCAGCATGACGAAGGGAAGGTTGTGCGGGCGCATCGGCTCGGACCCGAAGCCCTTGCGCTTGCCGACCACGAGCGCGAGGACGAGCGCTGCCGCACCGGCGTTGATGTGCACGACCGTGCCACCGGCGAAGTCGATCGGCTCGGCGATGGACGCGAACGGCCCGTCGCCGGAGAGGAGGCCGCCGCCCCAGACCATGTGCGCCATCGGGAAGTAGCTCAGCGTGACCCACAGGCCCGTGAACACGAGCCAGGTGCCGAACTTCACGCGGTCGGCGATCGCGCCGGAGATGAGGGCCACCGTGATGATCGCGAACGTCACCTGGAAACCGACGTCGACGATGACCGGCAGACCCTCGGACATCGCGTAGACGTAGCCGTCGGGCGTCGACTCGAAGATGCCCTTGAGCCCGAACTGCTCGACCGGGTTGCCGAACAGGCCGCCCACGCTCGAGCCGTAGGACATCGACCAGCCCCAGAGCACGTAGACGACGCCGATCACGGCCATCGCGCCGAACGACATCATCATCATGTTCAGGACGGACTTGCTGCGGACCATGCCGCCGTAGAAGAACGCCAGCCCCGGAGTCATGAGGAGCACGAGCGATGCCGAGACCAGCATCCACGCAGTGTTCCCCGCGTCCAGCGCACTGCCGTCCCCGAGGACTTCAGCCACGACCATCGGATCCATCTCCCTTCGCCGGCCGGGCGGCCGGTCGGGGACTACGGTGGTGCGGCCGGGTTTCCCCCGCGGTGTCGCCGTGTTACGCGGGTGTGACAAGGACTCCTCGGACGTAAACGTTCCGTTTCACCCGGCCGGCCGGGCCGCGCGACGTCCGGATCGCGACACTCCCGTGATCACGACGTGACACCACCGTGACCTGTCGCGAGCACGTCGCGACAGGCCACGGTGCGCGGCCAGGTCCCGCTCAGTCCCCGAGGAGCCCGTCGACGAACTGCTCGGGGTCGAACGGCGCGAGGTCGTCGGGGCCCTCCCCCAGGCCGACGAGCTTCACGGGCACGCCGAGCTCGCGCTGGACGGCGACGACGATGCCGCCGCGCGCCGTGCCGTCGAGCTTGGTCAGCACGATGCCCGTGACGCCGGCGACCTCGCCGAACACGCGCGCCTGGTTGAGGCCGTTCTGGCCGGTCGTCGCGTCGAGCACGAGGAGCACCTCCGCGAGGGGCGCCTCCTTGGTGATGACGCGCCGGATCTTGCCCAGCTCGTCCATGAGGCCCTGCTTGTTCTGGAGGCGGCCCGCGGTGTCGACGAGCACGACGTCGGCGCCCTGGGTGCGGCCGCGACGCACGGCGTCGAACGCGACGGCGGCCGGGTCGGCGCCGTCGCGGTCGGAGCGGACGGTCGGCACGCCGACGCGCGAGCCCCACGTCTCGAGCTGGTCCGCGGCCGCGGCGCGGAAGGTGTCGGCGGCGCCGAGGACGACGCTGCGGTCCTCGGCGACGAGGACGCGCGCGAGCTTGCCGACGGTCGTCGTCTTGCCCGTCCCGTTGACGCCGACGACGAGCACGACGGCGGGCACGGCCGAGCCGTCCTCGCCGGTGCGGGGCGTGGTCGCGAGCGAGCGGTCGAGCGTCGGGTCGACGAGCGCGACGAGCTCGGTGCGCAGGAGGTCGCGCACGCTCGCGGCGTCGCGGACGCCGAGGACGCGGACCTTGGTGCGCAGGGCGTCGATGAGCTCGCCCGCGGGACCCGCGCCGACGTCGGCGAGCAGCAGGGTCTCCTCGAGCTCGTCCCAGTCGTCCTCGGACAGGTGGTCGCGCGAGAGCACGGACAGCAGCCGGGCGCCGAGCGGCGACCCGGAGCGCGCGAGGCGCTCGCGCAGGCGCACGAGCCGGCCCCCGACGGGCTCGGGGCGCTCGATCGCCGGGGCTGCCTCCGCCGCCTCGGGCTCCTCGACCTCGGGCGGGGCCTCGACGGCCTCGGGTGCGACGGCGCCGTCGTCCACCGCGACGGGGGGCGCGCTCGGCGCCGGCGGCGGCTCGACGACGTCGCGGCGCCCGCGCCGGCGGACCGAGACGGTGCCGAGCGTGACGAGGCCGACGACGAGCAGGACGGCGAGGACGATCCAGAGCGGGAGGAGGTCGTTCACCCGGGAAGTCTCTCAGACCGGCGCGGCGCGCGACGGGTCGGGCGGGCGCCCGGCGCGGCCAGGCGGCCGCCCGACGTCATGCCTCGGGGGTGCGCTCCCCCGGGTGCAGCGGGCGCACGCGCTCGCGCGCGCGGTGCAGCACGTCGGTGAGCTCCTCGGCGTCGACGTACGCGTTCGAGGTCACCTCGGTCGCGGTGAAGAAGTCGTCCATGCTGGTGTCGACCGGCCGCGGCATGCGGACCGTGCCGACGTGGTGCGCCTCGAGCGCGCCGCGCCGTCGGCGCAGGCGCACGCCCGAGCGGAAGTCGCGCCACCACGCGCGCAGGCCCTGCTCGTCGGGCCGGTCCCCCGGCACACCCGACGACTGGGCGTCGGAGCGCGCGACGACGCTCGCGAACAGGAACACGACGGCGGCGACGCCGAGCGTGAGCCCCAGCCACACGAACATCCAGACCATGACGACCAGTATCCGGGTCGTCGCGCGGAGGGCCAGACGAGCCACGCCGGGCCGCGCCGATCAGCACCACATCTTCACAAGGCGCGGAATTCCAACGATTCGGGGGCTTTCGCCCGAGTCGCGGCGCGGGCTTGCGCGACGCCGCAGGTCACACCGCGACCTCGTCGCGCGCGTCGTTCATGCGCTGGCTGATCACGGTCGTCACGCCGTCGCCGCGCATCGTCACGCCGTACAGCGCGTCGGCGATCTCCATGGTGCGCTTCTGGTGCGTGATGACGATGAGCTGCGAGTCCTCCTGGAGCTCGCGGAAGATCTCCAGGAGCCGGCCGAGGTTGACGTCGTCGAGCGCCGCCTCGACCTCGTCCATGACGTAGAACGGCGACGGGCGGGCCTTGAAGATCGCGACGAGGAGCGCGACCGCGGTGAGCGAGCGCTCGCCGCCCGAGAGCAGCGACAGCCGCTTGACCTTCTTGCCCGCCGGGCGGGCCTCGACCTCGATGCCCGTGGTGAGCATGTCGTCCGGGTCGGTGAGCACGAGCCGCCCCTCGCCCCCGGGGAACATGCGGGCGAACACGCGCTCGAACTGCTCGGCCGTGTCGCGGTACGCGTCGGCGAACACGCGCTCGACGCGCTCGTCGATCTCCTTGACGATCTCCAGCAGGTCGGCGCGCGACTTCTTGAGGTCGGCGAGCTGGTCCGCGAGGAACTTGTGCCGCTCCTCGAGCGCCGCGAACTCCTCGAGCGCGAGCGGGTTCACACGCCCGAGGCGGCCGAGGTCGCGCTCGGCGGCCCGCAGGCGCTTCTCCTGCGCGGCGCGGTCGTACGGCACCGAGCGGGGCTCGTCGTCGTCGGAGGGGACGGGGACGTCGCGGTGCGGGCCGAACTCCTCGACCAGCACGGCCGGGTCGAGGCCGAGCTCGTCGACGCTGCGCGCCTGGAGCTGCTCGATGCGCAGCTGCTGCTGGGCGCGTGCCACCTCGTCGCGGTGCGCGACGTCGGTGAGCTCGCGCAGGCGTGCGGACAGGTCGTCGACCTCGCGGCGGGCCGCGGTGACGGCCTCGTCCCGCTCCGCCCGCGCCGCCTCGGCGGCATCGCGCTCGGCACCGGCGCGCGCGAGCGACCGCTCGACCGCGACGAGGGCGCGCGCCGCGCCGTCGCGCACCGCCGAC